>JAYVPJ010000207.1:0-12717 GCA_043757445.1 Pirellula sp.
ATCCAGATAGGGTAACAACTGATAGATCCATCCACCGGGCTGAGCTGGCCCAACTCCCAGTGAGGGAACACCAGCCCAGTTCTTGCTCCAGCCGCCGGAAGGCAAATGCTGATGAGTCGCTTCGAAGTTGATTACAGCAATTGCAACCTGCCTCAAATGGTTTGCACACTGCGAGCGACGACTCGCTTCCAACGCTTGTTGAATTCCAAGTAGCGTCAAGCTCAGTAGGATTCCAGCGATGGAAATAGCAACCATTGTTTCGACGAGCGTGAAACCGGTTTTCAGATCTTTGGGTTTTTTGAAACTGGAGCAAGTCCCTGGATGATTCATAAGAGCTTACGCCTACGCTGTAATGTCTTCTTTACTGCACCCTTTAGGGGGTAAGGTTAGATAGCAAGGATCGAACGTATTCCAACCGCTTTTTCTGGTGACCGTAGCTTGGTTTGGCTTTGTCATTGCGAATGGCATCGATGTTTTCCGGTCCACTAAGCTCGTACTCCCATTTGAAAATACTTATCCCTCTCCAGACATCCTTTCTCTCTAACCAGCTTGGCAACCGAGGCTCGTCCGTGGGTGAGATGTAAACGTCGAAAGTGTTTGCTGGGGCATCATATTTGATTAGCGGCAAATAACAGCGATTTAGACTAGCAAGTGCTTTTGCGTCGTTACCCTTCTTTAAGATATGATGAAGCATCGCATTGAGTACGGCAACGTCGTCTGGAAACGGATCCGTAACAAAATAACGGAGAGCATATTTTTCTTTGCCTCCCTTTTTCTCGTACTCTTCCGTTATCTCTTGCCGTAAACGTTCTAGTTCGTCTAACTGCCGGCCAAGCTCCTTAGCGTTCGCAAATTCTGCAGAGGCAAACAACGCCCAAGTAATTCCGTACTTCGTTGCATAGTAGCGACCATTCGCTTTCTCTGGGTTTGGATGGGCAATCATCGAATAGACAACCATTTTTTGATCTCGCAACATTTGATTGAATGCCGACGACAGAATTTTAATTCGATCCTCCTCTTTCAAGAGTTGGAGATCCTGCATTAGCTTGACAGAGCGACGGTTACTAAGCATGGTCAAAAAAACGACATCCAGCTTATCCCCAGCGCTTCTTTTGAAACCGGGATCTCCAAACGCATCCATATCAAATGTGAGAATTTTCAATGAATCTCCAAGCGTCTCCTTTTTCAGTCTTTCGACAAGGAGTTTTATTCGTTTCAAGTGGTGGGGTCGAAGGTTGGCTCGATTCTCAATTCGTGGTGGCGGGCTTGGTGTCATGTACGCAAACGAGATAATCGTGACCATGACGATTGCAAATGACATTACGAGCACCAGAAAAAATTTACTTGTCATTAAAGTTCGCTTCCATACTACTTCATTTTCCAGAAAACGCCATGATTCCAATCATTACCTCCTGGACCAGGAGGACTCAAAGGTGAATTTATCGACCAGACTGTATAACACAACTGACTTTCACAGAATTTTTCAATTGTGTTCAGTCGAATATTCCCACTCGGCAACGTCTGGTGGCTATCGTAGCAAATAGAATGCTCAAAATTTCCATTGGACATGGCTTCAAGCGCGAAGATGTCTGTTTCGATGTGAGTCTGAGGGGAAGGATCCACATTGTCGGGCGACTTGTATTCAACTGACAAGATCGGTCCAATGTTATTTACCCAATGATCCGTTCTACCTGTCGAAAATGAGTGACAATTGTGAGATAAGTCAGCTTCTCCTTGCATGCAAGCATTATTGACGCCATACCTCCGTTTAAAAAAGGCTTCCCAGACTGTTTCGCTTTTCGCCTTTGTCCACTCAACCCATGCTCCGCCTTTAAAAATCCAAACGGGAAAATTAACTGGATTACCGTTGCGTTCCACCATATGGAAGTGTTCATATGTTTTGGTAACACCTCCCTTCGTCGCATTGTGTCCAGCGTCACATTGACGAACAGGAACTGTCTCGCTTAGTCTTGTCCAGCAAGCAACTTCGATTTCCACAGGCTCGCCATTCGGTAACCTCTTGAAGGCTGGGGAATCAAACACTCCTGTTGCCCCCTGGATCCCTGTCATAACATCGAAGGGCACGTAGCGATCTGGTCCCCCTGCACCGCAAGTTGAATATCTTAGCAATTCGAGAATAAAAAAAGCGAAAATCATCAAGACGTTTTGGCTCGGCCGGGACAAGCCACAATCAATTAGCGGTTTAGATAGTCGAAATAACATTGGTGTTCTCCAAATAAATAAAGTGGAAACCTAGGTAAAGACTTAAGCCGCTCGTCAATGTGTCGGTCGGAAGTTGGTCGTGTACCGATCAACGACGACAAAGGCTTGCTATCGCACGAAAAAAATCCATTGCCACAATCTTCTTTCCATCCTTCTTGCGGCGAGGCTTATAGCTAATTTGCAACTCAGCAAATCGACATCCACGCGCGATTCGTATATTCAATTCTTGGCACAGTTCAAAGCCCTGGCTACGGAGTGGCCAAGACGTAACGAGCTCAGAACGGAAAAGCTTGTAACAAGTCGCTGGATCGGTGAGTCTCAGGCCGTGCACGACTCGCAAGACGAACGCCAGCAACTTGACGGCGACGTAGTTTACTAACGCTCCGCGATTGGCTGATCCGCCATCGAGATAACGCGAACCATAAACCGCATCCAGTCGATACTCCACGGCATGTCGCAAGAGCCGGCAAATATCTGCAGGATTGTATTCCAAGTCTGCATCTTGAATGATGACGTATTCGCGATCCACGAATCCTAAACCGACTCGGAACGCGCTTCCCTTGCCTTGATTGGCCACTTGGTGCAGGTATCGCAAACCTAATTCGGTCACCAGACCTTCGATTAGTTCCCCACTGCCATCCGTCGATCCATCGTCCACGACGATGATTTGTGCGAGTGGCAATGCAGCTCGAAGACTCCTCAACATTGGAACGATCGTTCTCGCTTCATTGAAACAAGGGACAATCACGCTAATCAACGCGGAGAGCGTCGCATCCGTTGATCGCTCAAAAGAACTAGCTGTAGAAGCTCGTCCGCTAGGTAGCTGGTAGCTGGTAGCTGGTTTGCAAAATCGGTTACCACCATCGCGAATCTCTTTTACAAGGGGGCTTTTCACTCGCGTTAAACGGACGCTGAAAATGTATGGGCTCGCACCGCGGATTGCAATTGAAAAAATAAATATTTCGCGAAATGGTTATTTCGACACTTCTCGCCGATCTGGGCCTGGTGCTCCCGAGCGAACGCACAACCGATGATCTTCTCGTTGATTTCTCCAAACTGCAAGTCGGATCGACGATCATCCTGTAAATCCTGTCTATCCATGTTCGTTTCTTCAATTGTGTCGAACATTTGGGGTGAAGTTGCTTCCGAGCGTAAGTCTCGGAAACTACGTACAGGTGCTTAGGATCGTTCGATCAATAAATGTCCAAGTGTCGCCTTTTGCTCCGCAAAAGTAGCGATCTCCACGCAACTTTCGCAGAGCGAAAGGCGACTCTAATGGATCGGACGATCCTTAGTACTATCTTTGCTTAATCGCATAGCCATCGTCGGTGGGCTGTTGGCTGCGATATTGCCCAGTCGCAGAGCGTGAACAGTTGAGACAACTGTTGTACTATGACACTTACCGCTCACGCGGTTTCCGCATGACCCAATTCCCAATATCGTCCAGATAGGTGTAGATTACGGGCACGGCTAGCAGTGTCAGCAATAGAGAAAGAGTTTGTCCACCCGATGCAAGCACTGCTATCGAACGGCGCTCTTCCGAGCCTGGTCCATTTGCAATCAACAATGGTAGCAATCCCGCGACGAAGGAAATCGTCGTCATAAGAATCGGCCGCAAGCGATCGCGATTGGCTTGCAAGATCGCTTCTCGGCGAGGTATCCCCTTGCGCCGAAGAGCATTCGTGCAATCTACTTGTAGGATGGCGGCCTTCTTTACTACGCCGAACAAAACCAAAACCCCGAGGGCTGAGTAGACGTTCAAAGTTTCATTCCCTAAGTACAGACTGATCAGTCCAAAAGGAACGGACAAGGGGAGCGTAAAGAGAATGGTGAAAGGGTGGGCCAAGTGCTCGAATTGCGCCGCCAGAACAAGGTACATGAAAACAAAGCTCAATAAAAAGGTCCAACGGAATTCGTTGAGCGTCTTTTCTAGCTCTTTGCCACGACCCAAAATCCGGGTCTCAAATCCCGGTGGGACACCGATCTCAACGGCTAACGCCCGAAGAGCCTTGACCCGATCCGCTAACGCATATCCCGTGGAGATATTAGCTCGAATAGAAACCATGCGTTGACGATCTAGCCGATCAATACGAGCGGGGGCATCTCCGAAATCAAATCGCACGATGTTGTCGATCCTCGTTAATTTGGAGGAGTTGGACATCGACGCGGACTGAGTATCGATGGCTGAGACAAGTTTCCCGGCGGCGGGATTGGCTCGAACATAGAGCTGCGAGATGGCGTCTTTGTCCCGACGATCCAACCCGACTAACCGTAGCTCCACATCATACGCGTCATCGACCGTCGCATCGCGGTAGCGAGAAACACGCTCATCACCGCCGACTGAGATCCTTAAGGTATCAGCGATCTCTTGGACCGAAACGCCCATGGCTGCCGCTCTTTCACGATCGATCGAAACCAACAACTCCGGTTTGTCCAACCGCAATGTGGTATCGACATCGACGATCCCGGGTAGCTCAATGGCCTTCTTCCGAATTTGCTCACTGAACTCGGAGAGCTTCTTGACATCCGGACCGGTAATGGAGAAATCGATGTCGACGTTTGCGCCTTGTCGTAGCGATGTTAGGTTGCGGATCGACACCCGAACGTCTGGAACAGACTTAAGCAGCTTGCGAATTTCTGCCATCTTTTGTTGTTGGCTATAGTTTCCAGAAATCGCCTGCCGCGGTTTGCCCTGAATCAAGGCCAGGAAGAAACGCTCAAGAGAAAAGGTACGTTCCGACGCATCTTGCAATCGAACGAAGACGCTCGCATTGTTGACACCACCAAAGCCGCGAGAGCCAACGCTGGCCAAAGTCAACACAACGCCATCGACCGTCTTCAGTTTGTCCTCGACGACTTGCAGGGCGGCATTCATTCCGAGGATGGAGGTGCCTTCTTTGGCATTGACGCTTACTTCAAACTCGGACTCGTCCACGTTCGTGGGAATGTAGTCTTGCCGAACCCATCCATACAGTGGGATATTTGCCAAGATGGTTCCGATGCACAAAAGCAACGTCAAGAATCGGTACTTCAGTGCAACGCGAAGCGAAGCCATGTAGCTTACCTCAATCCAATGGTAGAAGCCCTTTTGGCGAGTCGTCTTTTGAGGATGTCTTGACCCGTCCGATGGCTTCGGTTTTTTTAGCAAGAGACTGCACATCATAGGAGTCAAGGTAAAGCTAATGACCATCGAAACCAAAATCGCCACCGTTGCAGTAACACCAAACTCAAAGAGCATGCGGCCGGTAACGCTAGAAAGGAAGGAAACCGGCAAAAAAACAATGACTAGCGAAACGGTTGTGGCCAGAACCGCCAATCCGATTTCTTTGGTTCCATCGATGGAAGCCTG
The DNA here is from genome assembly GCA_043757445.1 of Pirellula sp. Classification (GTDB taxonomy): domain Bacteria; phylum Planctomycetota; class Planctomycetia; order Pirellulales; family Pirellulaceae; genus JBKCUI01. Next base: position 5,573 of record JAYVPJ010000207.1, read on the forward strand.
AAACGGATCCATGCCTTGCTCTTCTATGCAGCGAAATACGTTTTCCAATACCACGATCGCATCGTCGATTACGACGCCGACCATCAGCACCAGAGCCAACATCGTCACGTTGTTTAGGGTAAAGCCAAAGGCCTTCATGAATGCGAAGGTTGCGATAATGGATGCCGGAATTGCGACGGACGCAATTAAGGTAGATCGCCATGAACGCATGAAGAACAACACGGTCAAACAGGCCAGTATTGAGCCTGAGACGAGATGGTTCTCAATTTCGTGCAAGGCTGAAAGGATGTATCGTGATTGGTCTTGAATGATGGCTACTCGAATATCGGAGGGAAGCAATTGTTCACTGCGTTTAAGCCGTTCTTTTATTCCAGCGATCACGTTGACCGTGTTCTCCCCAGACTGCCTTTGGACGCTCAAGACGACGGTAGGTTTCCCGTCTAACCGAGCCATCGTGCGAACTTCCTTGGTTCCGTCGACGACGGTTCCGAGATCGCCGAGCCGGATGGACGATCCGCCGACTGTGTCGATCACCAAGTCATCAAAGTCCTTGGATTCCGCCACGCGTCCAAGCGTTCGCATAGCTCTTTCTCGCAATCCCTCATCCACTCGGCCGCCAGGGACTTCCGCATTTTGTCGGATCAGCGCATCTCGCACTTGAACAATCGAGAGTTGGTAGGCCGCCAGTCGCTTCGCATCGATGTTGACCTTAATCGCTCGTTCAGCGGCACCAGAGATGGAGACTTGTCCGACACCAGGACTCGATTCGATAACGCTCTTCACATATCGATCGGCCAGTAAATACAGTTCGCTGGGTGTTCGCTCTCCCGATACAGCGATCGACATGACCGGCGAGGAGTCGATGTCCGATTTCTGGACGATCGGCGGGTCGACGGTCCGTGGAAGTCGATTGGTCACGGCTGAAATCACATCGCGCACATCTTGGACCGCTGCATCAATGTCGCGTGCCAGCGAAAAAGTGATCAGAACAACGGAGCTTCCATCTGAGGAAATGCTTCTCAGCTCCTCAATCCCCGCCACCGTGGAAACCGCGTCCTCAATTATTTGCGATATTTCGGACTCGACTTCCTGGGAGGCTGCACCAGGATAGCCGGTTCGAATGAAAACCGTTGGGAGGTCGGTTTTCGGAAAGCGATCGATGCCAAGCGATGGAAAAGCAACAACTCCAGCCACCACCATCGCCATCACTAGCATGAGGGCAAATACCGGTCGCTTTACACAGATTTCGGCGAGCCAATACAAAACGAGTGCCTAAGGATGGGAGATGGGTGGGCAAACTTAGCTGGTCGCAAAGCGATCACGACTTCTTCTATTGTACTTGCTTGAAACTCCCGCAGAAGGCAAATTGTTTGGTTGCTGCTCAACTTTGAGCATGCCGGAGTGACGTGAAGCGCACGTTGGGTCGCACCTGCCGGGCGTCCCGCCCATGTTTTGACGGGCGAGATGCCCGTGCCACGAGATGGCTAGGGTAGGATTTCAACTGCCTCTCGCCTAAAAGCTTGCACGCAACAATTTTCAGTCTTTTGCTGACGCTATCGAGTAATTCACGAAACCGTCCTTGGTCTCCAGCGCCGTCAGCATGTCTTTGGACTTATTCATCGAAAGCAGAGCGTTGGTTATGGCTTCGCGTTTTGGTTCGGGCACGGCAGCGTGAATGAACGCGCTGACAAAAAAGACTTCGTCGCTCTTTCCAACGATCTTCAAATCCCCTTTTTTGATGGTTCCACAGCCCGCAAGTAGCGGTTCGGCATAACTGCTGATAACGGCGACCGCTTTCGCGTCGGTTGGTTCTTCCAGCAGTTGCTTGGCTGCAACCGAGCACGAATCGCATGCACCACCATCTGTCGTAGCAATTTCAAGCTCTTTCAACTTTGACTTGGGAGCCATGGCTTTTTCGTCGCAGTCTTCTGGTCCCCAAAACACCTTGTATCCCTCGATATCTAACAGCGATGCGGCTTTATCGTTTTGACGCACCACAAACAAACCGTGTTGCTTAGTGCTGCCTGTCATGTCCGTCAAATGAGCAATGGGTTTCAACTCCAACTTGGACTTGACGGCACCATGTCGGACCACCGAGTCTTTGCCGATGACTAAAGTGACTCTGCCTTTGGCTTGATCCTTGATGGCTCCTTCTAGCGATTCGCCCCAAACGACTCGTACACTCTCGCCTAGCGATTCTTTGAGGTAGTCCGCGAGCCGTTCGTATTTTCGTTGTGCATAGCCTTGGACGCAGTCACAGGCGAGAGGCAAGGACATTGGATCCATAACGATGATCGTTATCTTGGCGTCATCTGGGCCGTAGGGCTCGACACCCAACGACAGTGGTGATTGCATTAGCACTACGCTAGTTGCTATCCCCACAACAACAGTACGTCGATTGATTTTTTTCATCGTGTTTCCTGTTCCTTTTTTTGAGAAATGGTCGAAATACGCTAAAAGTCCGCCGACCAGCGATTGCTATCGGAGGTTTTGATTTTGTATCAACCGGATGAAGTCTCGGTCAATTTTCTTGAGGTCCTCGCCAAAGCACTCGCGAAAGAGCTCGATACGTTCTTTTGGGCTCGAACGGTTACCTGGAGGTTTTTTTCGAAGGCTCTCCAGATAACTTGCAAACTGTTTTGGTTTGCTCTTCAGGAGATAGTAGGTAAGCCCCCATGCCTCTGCATACGAGGAAGACATCGTGTCTCCATTTCGCAACCGATTGTCATCCAACAGCAGCAACTCCAGTGATTCGTTGGTCCGCGACGGAAAGTAGTTAAGGAGATTGACGTAGTTGTGTTTGTTCAGCTTCCCAATTCCGCCCCAACCGTTTTGGCTCGATAGGTCGGGGGTCTCAAAGAAAGTGGCTAATCCTTCGCTCAGCCAGAGAGGATTGTCTCCCAACCGAACCTGAAGTCCACTATTGAACGACAACTGATGGCATACTTCGTGAATGATCGTGGCAATCAATCGCTCGCCCTCGGGTCGCGAGACGATTTGATTAATGAGCTCCGTTCGCATTACATGTGCCTTGGGTGGGATCAAGCCTTGGATACCCGTCAGATCGTACGAGGCCAAGCGATTGGTCGATTGATGATAATAACCGATGGTATTCTGAGCCCCGGCGAATTCCTTGGCCGCGAACTGAATGTAATCCACTTGAGTCTCGAATAGGAGTGCTGCGAGTGGAAAGCGTGGGGCGGTAAGCTCGACTCCTTTTTCCTTCCAGAATCGATAGAAACCTTTATAAAGTTTTTCGTAAAGGTCGGCGTTCCAACGAGCGTAAACATCGGAAGTGTTGTAACAGACCACAAAGTGCTCAGTGAAGTGGGATTTCGAGCCCGGCGGCATGATCTTAAGAACTTTGGAAGCGAGGTCTTTGGCTGGCGTTGGAACCAATTTGTCGGTCAGTTCTTCGACTCGTTTTAAATCATGGGGGGCGATCACCGTCAGCTGTCCATCGGCGTCGAGAATCAATTGCCCCATCTTGGAATCGATCGCAACCAGTTCTCCAGTTGTCGTGCGGAGTTGCTTGTCCTCCTCAAACGAGACGCGTAGAAATGAGCCGAGTAAGGGCGTTTCGGAGGACTCGACGGTGGGGTTGTCGCCGGTACGGGATTCACACGGTCTAGGGGGCCATGCTACGGTCAGAGCGGCTAGGAATAACGTAACTGAAGCGGCGAGGGTGGGTTTTTGGCTTTGCATACCGCTTCGAAGTCTCTCAGTCAGGGTCTTTGCCGTTTTCTGGTGCTTTGCGTCGAAAAACTGCGACAACATCTTCAACCGGGACGACGTACAGCTGATTGTCCGGCTCGAAGTCCACCGGGATTGCGTTCTTCGGATGGAATAGGATTTTGTCGTACTGTCGCAATGGCACATTCTCATCATGCTCGACTTGGCGGCTGATGGTGACGATTCTACCCGTAATAGTTGGGATTTCCGAAGCGTCGGGCAATGCAATCCCGCCTTTGGTCTCTCGCTTTGGTTCGTCCTTTAGAACCAAAATCCTTGCACCAATGGGTTCAATGTAGTCAAACTGGGATGATTTTTTTGCCATCGACAAAGCATAGGCGACGCCGACGAAACGGCAAGTACATTTGCCCTTGCAACAAGAGGCAAATTCGTCATACTGCTGGGCTTCCCCATGATTTTAGAGGTCCGGAATTCCGGCCCGTTGACAAACCGATTAATTGAAGCAGCGAAACGCAGCAGTAATGATTGAAACGATTGAAGTGGCTAAGCGGGATGTACTCGGCTCTAGAGCCATGATTAAAATTCGCGAAAAAGGGCTTATCCCAGCTATTCTTTACGGGCATGGTCAAGAAAATGTATGCCTGACAGTGTCTTTGGATACCGTTAACGGTCTGATCAAACACGGGACCAAGTTGGTTACCTTGACCGGCGATGTTTCCGACACAGCTCTACTGCGTTCCGTTCAATGGAGCAACATGGGCGACCACATTATCCATGTGGACTTTGCACGTGTTTCCCAGACAGAAGAAGTTGAAGTTGTCCTTCCGATCCGGCTGCACGGTGAAACGACAGCAGGTGGCCAGTTGCGATTCGTTACTCACGAAATCCTAGTTCGCTGTTCCGCCATGAGTATCCCCGAGTACTTGGTGTGTGAAATCGGATCGTTGAAAGTTGGGCAGTCGATTCACGTGAGCGAGTTGACACTGCCTGAAGGCGCCGTCGCCGTAACTCCCGGGAGTGTGGTCATAGCCCAGATCGCCACTGTCGCTGGCGAAGCTGCGGCGGATGGAGCAGATACGACTGCTGAACCAGAACTGATTCGCAAGGAAAAAGCGGCTGACGCTGCTTCGTAATGAGCGGTCTTAGTCCTCTGGTTGGCTCCATCGTCGATGCCGGAATGGCGATGGTTGTCGGGCTCGGGAATCCAGGTGTAAAATACGAAAAAACCCGGCATAACGTGGGATTTGATTGCCTAAATGAAATGCTTGCGAGAATGGGTTCGCCCAGCTTGCAGGCAAAGTTCGAAGGGCAATTCGCCAAAGGTCGAATTGGGCAACGGGATGTCTGCTTGGTTTGGCCGCTAACATTCATGAATTGCAGTGGACGATGCGTAGCTCAGTTCGCTCGCTTTTATAAAATTGAAACACAAAATATTTTAGTGATTTGCGATGACTTGAGTTTGCCACTTGGTAAACTCAGGATTCGCAAGTCGGGGTCAAGTGGTGGGCAGAAGGGGCTCAACGACATAATTCAATCCCTCGGGACACCGGAAGTCCCGCGGTTGCGGATCGGAATCGATCCTACACCTGAGCGATGGGAAACGTCGGATTATGTCCTTAGCAAATTTTCTGGCTCCGAACGTGCGATTGTCGATGACGGGCTTTCCAAAGCTGTCAACGCAGTCACGTGTTGGCTCAGCGACGGTATCGACGTGGCAATGAACGGTTACAATCGCGACTTGCTACCACCAAAATCAAATAAATAATAATTACAACCCAGGTTCATTCACCAGTATATATTTGGATCAGTTTTCAGGAGTTCATACGTTGGTTACCGGAATTTACGAGTGCTTGTTCCTTTTCGACAGCAATCACTACGCTCGCGACGCAAGCGGCGTTGCGGCTTCAGTGGAGTCCATGATCGGCGACGTCGGCGGGGAAATTTTGGTCACCCGACTTTGGGCTGAGCAAAGACTTGCCTACCAAATCAAAGGGCATCAAAAGGGGACGTATTGGCTTGCCTACTTCAAGCTAGACACCTCCAAACTTAAAGAATTGAACCGAGCTTGCCAGTTGAAGGAAAGCCTGCTTCGATTCATGTTCACTCGTATCGATCCGCGACTCATCGACGCGTTGGTCGCGCATGCCCAAGAAAAAGTAGTCGTGCCGATCGATGTTGTTCTAGAGAAACAAGCTGTAGGCGTTGGCGTGGGTGTCGACGATGAAGAAGATCTTGAGGCTGACGACGAATAGGATATTCGAGGGCAACTCATTCGTATTAATTCCTTCGTTTAGAAAATGGTCGAGGGTCCATCATGGCTAGTTACAATCGAGTTATTCTGCTTGGCAACTTAGTGCGTGACATTGAACTGCGATACACCAACAGCCGCATGGCGGTTTGTCAAAATGCAATCGCCGTCAATGATCGACGCAAGAACGCAAGTGGCGAGTGGATTGATGAAACATCCTTTGTCGATGTGACTTTTTTTGGCAGAACTGCTGAAATTGTCAGCGAGTACCTCGGGAAAGGCTCACCGATTTTCGTCGAGGGACGACTGAAACAAGATACGTGGGAAAAAGACGGCCAAAAGAGAAGCAAGCTCTACGTGATCGTCGACCGAATGCAGTTGCTCGGCGGACGAAGCGAAGGTAAAAACGGCGAGGTCCGACCGCAATCCAAAACAGCAAATACAGGGACTACACATTTCGTGGACTCCGCGCATGACGGACCTGGAGCCATGCATACCGGAGGGAATTCCGAGATGCGCGTTTCCGAGGTTGGGGATGATGTCTACGTCAACGAAGACATGCCCTTTTAACAATCAACTATTACCATCTACACGATGACTTTTTTCGGATCGAAGTTTTAAAATGGCACCTACCAAAAAGAAGCGAATCCCGCATTTCCCACGATTGCCTAAGGGACCCAATGGCGGCATCCAATTGATGCTGATTCAAAATGTCGAGTACCTTGGGAAATCCGGGCAAGTTGTGGAAGTAAGGCCTGGCTACGCTAACAACTTTTTGATCCCCGAAGGCTTGGCAATTGTTGCAACCGATCATCATAAGCGAATGGTTGAAAAGCACCGCGTCAAGCTTCTCGACATCGAAAAGCAACGCCTGGCCTCGCTCCGCACACTCGCAGACCAACTTTCCAAACAATCGATCAATGTCGAGGCAAATGCCAATGACGAAGGCCATCTTTACGGCAGCGTAGGCGCAACCGAAATCGTCGCGGCCCTCAAAGCCAACGGCTACCAGATCTCCGCAGACCAAGTCAAGTTGGAAGGCGTGCTTAAGGAATTGGGGCTGTACACAGTCAAGATTCAAATGCACCAAGAGATCTCCACTGAGCTCAAGGTGTGGGTCGTTCCAACCGCAGCTCACTAAAGTATGCTGCCTCGCGAAGAGTTTATCGAACAAGCTTATCTTTTTCGAGTTCTCGCGGAACGT
>JAYVPJ010000208.1:0-42084 GCA_043757445.1 Pirellula sp.
TGGCGCCATTGACTTGTCATAAATCCAATGGATACCAGATCGAAAGCTTTCGCGCTATAGGGGTAGAACAAAAAACCTATGCAATATCCAGGCTAGCGCTGTCGGCTATCAAACCGACGACACTACTTCGGACAGTCCGAAGGGCCATTCTACACTTGTTTTCGCATGCAACAGTTCTTGTACTTTTTTCCGGAACCGCATGAGCACGGATCATTTCGGCCGAGGCGTTCGCCACGGTTGCGTATCGCTTCGACGCGAGGCGGTTCGCTACCCGCCGAATCGGCAGCAGCTAGGTCTGCTTGCTTCTCAGCTAGTAGTTCACTGGTAACATCGTACGAGTCATGGCGTGCCACGACTGTCTTATCCACCCAAGAATCAGACACGATATCGCTATCGATGGCCTCCATTCGGAAAATCACGTCGGTCATGCGTTCGCCGATCGACAACCACATTTCCTCGAACAGTTTCATGCCTTCGCGTTTGTATTCGACCTTCGGATCCATCTGGCCCATGCTTCGGAAATTCACGCTGCTCCGCACGTGGTCCATGGCCAACAGATGGTCCTTCCAAGCTGAATCCAGTTGCGTTAACAATACGGTTCGCTCCATCCGTCGGATTTCGGGAAAGTACCGATCGTCGATCGACTGCATGAACTTGTTCGTGAGCTCTGCCTTATTTAAGTTTTTCAGTTCTAGCGCTTCGCCCGTCCAGCCTATGGTCTTTTGCATCCATTGAGCAATTTCTTCGATTGCAGTTGCGGAATTTCCGACCGTTTCTTTGAGCGACTTCGTGCTCTTTCCGAAAATGCTTTCAACCTTTTCAACGGCCGTTACTCTTAGTTGGATCGCCTTCTCCACAGATCTTCGGCTTATGGCGACAAGCGTCTCTGCCGACTTATCTGAGGACGCTTGCAATTGCTCCATGACGGTCGGATCCTCGAACCGGGTACCAGCCCATTCAGCAAGTGCCGCGCCATCGATGGTGAAGCTTTTGGGGCCAGTCTGTTCTTGGAAGCGATTGAATGCGACCATGATTGGAAATTGGCTTTCCCGTTCGATGTAACTGGACTCCGCTTTGGCTAATAGTTTTTCGGCCAGTTGTTCCGTTTCTGGATTGCGAACCTCCTCAACATCGATCTCGATACCGAATTTGTTGCGCATCCAACCAACGAGCATCTTGAGTCCGAACTCTTCCCGCAAAAACGAGTCCCCTTCGGATAAATCTATCTGCTCGATGTACTTTCGCGATTGGCCGATCAGCTCCTCGTCCATACGGTCGCGATCGATCTTCTTAAGCATTCCGACCGTGTAATTGGTAGCAAATCGAGTGTTCACCCATTTTGCCATCGCTTCCCAGTTCCATTCGGATTGTTCCTCCTCCGAGGGTAGATTCTCATCGATTGCGTCTAAGATCTGAGTTTCAGCGGTTCGCTCCGCTTTGTCTTTTGCATAAGCGACGGCAGTGGCTGGTTCGACCCCGCGGAAGTCCTTTGGTTCGAGCTGAACTCCAAGTCTCGCGCCTGCCCATTTTGCGTAGGATTCCGGGCCATACAATGGGTCGCAAAACTGCTTGACATTGTTTTCGATTTGCTGACGCAGTTGAAACATAACCAGATCGCGGCAGCTGGTTCCGTCGAGAATTTGTTGTCGATAGCCATAAACTTTTTTGCGTTGGTAGTCCATGACCTCGTCATATTCGAGCAAGCTTTTGCGGGCTTCGAAGTTTCGTTCCTCCACTTTTTTCTGAGCTCCCGAAATTCGCTTGGAGACGTAGGGGCTTTCGATTGCGTCACCCTCCCCCATTCCCATTCTCTTCATCCATTCGCGAACCCACTCACCTGCAAAGATGCGCATCAAGTCGTCTTCTAAGGACAGGTAAAAACGACTCGATCCCGGATCGCCTTGTCGTCCGCAACGGCCACGTAACTGCAAATCGATACGGCGTGACTCGTGTCTTTCGGTTGCAATAACATATAGTCCACCAAGTTCGCGAACTCGCTCGCCTTCTTCTTTCATCTTCTCGCGTTGGTCTATTTCGAGAACGAGCGAGTCCCATACTTCCTTAGGGACTTCGAGACGTGTTGGATACTTGTCTTGCAATTGAGCCCAAGCCATCGTCTCGGGATTTCCACCGAGGATAATGTCCGTTCCTCTACCGGCCATGTTGGTGGCAATGGTCACGGCCTTTGTGCGGCCCGCTTGGGCGATGATTTCAGCCTCACGCTTGTGTTGCTTGGCATTGAGTACTTCGTGCGAAACGCCCCGTTGGTCTAGCAGTTTGGAGAGCCGTTCGCTTTTTTCGATGGAAACCGTTCCTACCAACATTGGCCGACTTGCTCGCTCGATTCTTTCGATGGCTGCAACATCAATTTGTTCCAATTCTTTCGAGTCGGATTTTTTGATCTTGATCGTTGTTTCATCTTCGGACTGGATCGATCCGATCAAGACGCCCCGCTTATGATCTTTGAAATAGAGGGAATCGTATTTGTGAACGCGTTCGATTTCATCGGCGACCGCGGAGTACTTTTCTTTTTCCGTCAAATAGATGGAGTCCGGAAACTCAAGGCGTTGAAGGCTACGGTTTGAGGGGATTGCCGTAACTCCCAAATTGTAAATTTTGCTAAATTCGGTGGCCTCGGTCATGGCAGTGCCCGTCATTCCCGAAATCTTTTTGTACAGTTTGAAGAAGTTTTGGAGGGTAATGGTTGCAAGCGTTTGCGTCTCTTCTTTGATGCGGACTCCTTCTTTGGCCTCGACAGATTGATGCAGGCCATCGCTCCACTGTCTACCATCCATCAGTCGGCCAGTGAATTCATCGACGATGATGATGGCTCCCTCTTTCACAACATAATTGACATCGCGTTTGTAGAGATGATGCGCCTTGAGCGCATTGTCTAATAGGTGAGGCCATTCCATGTTGCCAACGGTGTAGAAACTCTCTACGCCAGCTAGTTTTTCTGCATCGCGAATGCCGGCATCCGTCAGATTGACGGTATGGTCTTTTTCATTCACGACGAAGTGTTCTTCTTTTTTCAATGCGCGAGCCACGCGATCTGCTTCCGTGTACTTTCCTAAGTCTCGGGCAGCGGAGCCAGAGATGATCAATGGCGTGCGGGCTTCGTCTATCAGGATGTTGTCGACTTCGTCGATAACGGCATAGTGCAAAGGGCCCTGCACTTGTTGCATATGCGCAGGAAAACGGTTGTCGCCTCGGCTGGCCATTCTCATGTTATCGCGGAGGTAATCGAAGCCGAGTTCGTTGTTGGTGGCGTAGGTGATATCGCAAGCATACGATTTCTGACGCTCGTCGTTGTCCATACCGCTTTGGATGTTGCCGACCGTCAAGCCCAAGCCCATGTACAAAGGAGCCATCCACTCCATATCTCGACGAGCGAGGTAATCATTTACGGTCACAACGTGTACACCGCGGCCTTCGAGCGCGTTCAAATAGGCTGACAACGTGGCAACAAGTGTTTTGCCCTCGCCAGTTATCATTTCAGCAATATTGCCGCCATTGAGTACCATTCCACCAATAAGCTGAACATCGTAGTGTCGCATTTTCATGAAGCGACGTCCGGCTTCGCGGCAGGTTGCAAAGGATTCGACCAAAACATCTTCGATGGTCTCGCCCTCGTTCAAACGCAGTTTGAATTTGTCGGTTTGTGCGCGAAGCTCACCGTCGCTCATAGCGATCATACGAGGTTCCAGTAACCCGACTTGCTGTGCGTATTGAGTGTAGCGTTTGATTTGTCGGGAGTTGGCGGACCCGAAAAAGGTGGTCAGTCCACGATCGATCCCTCCCAACACTCCATTGATTGTATTGGTGGTACCCTCCCAAATTTTCTCGAGCAGATCCATTATTAAAATTCGTCCGAAAGTGGAATCTTAAGATCAACTCCAATCCCCCGACTTTGGATTGGATAATAAACAGTAAATCCCCAAGCGGAGGGGGCTGGATTGTGCTATACAAGCAATGCATTCTACGCATTTTCCAAAATTGGTCGCCGGGGAGGGTAACTATTCCACTCGATCGAGTCAATCGAATTCATGCAAAGGTACGTACCGCAACGCTTTGCGATACATGGGCAGGCCGGACTGTTTTTATTTTTCGTGGTTTTTGCGGACATTCCTGCCGGAATAGGGATAGATTTTTAAGTGTTCGCTCGAAAAATTAAATACATGATTTGAGTTCCCATTTTGACCACGCCAAGGCCTCAGAGTCAAATATGCCGTTGTTAAAGCCCGAACAGGATATTTGGCCTCTCCATTTGCTGGACGAACTGGAAACAGAACCCGTCGAGTCAAGTGAATCGGGAGGTTCTGAAAAACCTGCGTCCGCCACACCAATGCTTGCACAAACGGAGACTTGGTGGGCTTTGTACACGCTCGCAAGGTTTGAGAAGAAACTGATGCGCAAATTAATCGACATAGAGATTCCGTTCTATGGCCCAATGATTGCTCGCCGCTACCGGTCCCCACAGGGGCGGATAAGAACTAGCGTGGAGCCACTCTTCCCCAACTATGTCTTCATCATGGGAGACGAGATGGCTAGGTACAAAGCCGTATCCACCGGAAGTGTTAGCCGCTGGATGCCTGTTTCGGATTCAGCCGAACTCGTAACCGATTTGCGGCAAATTCGACGGCTCATACAAACCGAATCGCCCCTGTCTCCGGAGCTTCGGCTCCAACCTGGTCAGAAAGTTCGCGTCAAAACGGGCGTATTCAAAGGATTCGAGGGTACAATCATTCGCCGCGAAAACGAGGTTAGACTATTGATCTCGGTGCGGTACATGGGCCGCGGTGCTAGCGTTGCGCTGGATGACTGCCAATTAGAGGCAGTTTGAGTTCAAATGTGGCTCGAACGAAGTGCGACTTTTGCCGGTCCGCCGCTTTGCAAGTAACACAGGTCGAAAGGATGACGCGCACCGATCCGATCGGAGCAACTAGTCAAAATCGCGGGAATCAGGAAAATGTGTCCAATAATGTTTTCAAAAAACGAATTACCTAGTTCGGTTCTCCATGATTGAATCCCCAGTGTTTGTCGCCGGCCATGGCGGTATGGTCGGATCGGCAGTATGTCGGCGGCTTGCGACTTTGCCAGGTATCCAGGTAATTACTCGTTCACGCAGCGAGTTGGATCTTTGCGAAGAGTCGCAGGTAAATGAATTTTTCTCAAAATACCGTCCATCGACGGTGATTTTTGCATCTGCAAAAGTGGGTGGGATTCATGCCAATAAGTCGTTTCCGGTCGAATTCCTAACTGACAATTTACGACAGGAATTAGCGACGATACACGCTAGCTATCGAAACCAAGTTGGGCGTTTTCTCTTTTTGGGGAGTACATGCATTTATCCTCGACTTGCCAAACAGCCGATCAAAGAGGATGAATTATTGGTTAGTCCATTGGAGCAAACCAACGAAGCCTACGCGCTCGCAAAAATTGCTGGTTTGAAACTCTGTCAATATTTTCGTCAGCAGTACGGAGTACTTTACCATTCGGCCATGCCCACTAACCTGTACGGACCTGGAGACAATTACCACCCCGATAACAGCCATGTATTGCCCGGCATGATCCGCCGAATCCATGAGGCGAAAGTACGCGGCGACACATCGGTAACCATATGGGGTACTGGGACGCCGTTGCGAGAATTCTTGCACGTCGATGATTTGGCTGACGCCATCCTACATCTTTGCCAGTTAGAGAATCCACCGGATTGGGTCAACGTGGGAACAAGTGTCGATGTAAGCATTTTGGAACTTGCTCGTTTAGTAGCCAAAACAATTGGATTCACCGGAGAAATCCGAACCGATCCATCGAAGCCAGATGGAACGCCGCGAAAGCTAACCGATACCCGCCTGATTCGCGCTACGGGTTGGGCACCTAAAATTGAACTTGCACAAGGCATTGCTTTAACTTACCAATGCTTCTTGCAGGAAGCAGGATCAGGGCAGTTGCGTTCCAAGTAAGGCCCCTTCGGTTAAGCGGTTAAAATAGGCCGCCTACTGAGTTAGCGTGAAACGGAAATTTCTTTCCTTGAAGTTTGGACGCAACCGCTTTGAAAACACCCTCGTGATCGGTGCTTGCGGAACTGCCCGGTCCCGCATCGACGAAGGTCCAACCTCGCTGCACCTCTTTTGCAAAGTCCACAACCAAGCATCGAGACTTGAAAGCGGTTGAGACGCCTTCCGCCAGCATTGCAAGGTTCAGCAGATCGCTGTTTGAGGGGGGGAATCCATTCGGCAATGGGATTGCATTCAGATGTTGAAAGGACCAAGCAAAAGGCTTGCCGTCTATTACCCAAACGCGGATTTCTTGTGGCAGAGTTCCGTAGGTGCTCGTCCCAGCCTGAACGCATTCCTTCCATTCTCGAGCGATCACCAATGCATTCCAACCCAACAAGCGACGTAGTTCAGCCGCTTCCAACATCAATTCGTTTGCATTGCGAACTCGCGAAACGCTTCCACCCAGTTTCAATGAACTATCCGACGCTCGTACGAAGAGCGGATAAGTCAAATCCTCTGGCAGGATCTCATTCCATGCCAATCTCCAAGTGCGAGACATCGGCAAATCGATCGATGCAGAACTCAAATGGTCCAGGACAGACTCAAGAGTCATTAACGGAAATCGTTCGTCAGCGCGGTCTCTAAGATTAGGACGATCAGCGACGAGTTCTTCGAAGTCGGAAATGGCCCCTGCAATCGAAAACAGATAACCTTCCTCATTTGGTTCGCATTCACGGACAGGCTTCGCCCCCAAGTCGTCTAACCAATAGAGAATCCGGCTTCCTCGCTGTTGATGGACAGAGTCATCACGGTCATCGTAGAACAAGTTCATCGAACTAGCGTTTCGGTTAGGTGTACGAAAACGCCATGAGAGTAGACATATCTGTTTGATTGGTCAAACAGTTGCTGGCAATCTTTCCTGATATTACGGGAATACGCAGGTTATGTAGCTGATTCGCTGCCACAAAAAATTTGTGGCAGCGATCGTTTTCTAGGTGGATTTATTTTTCCTTTGCCGACCGCAGACGGAAAACGGCCCCGATGTCGATCAAGGGCTTTTCCAGCAAGTCCGTAGAAAACGTGATTTTGCCTTTGATTTCTTTACCTAAATCGGATGCCTTGGGTTTGATGATCATCGGCAATGCGTGGAGCGATTTGCTTTCTTCGCTCAACTTTGTCTCAATTTCGAATTCCCGACTTTCAACCGATTTAATCAGGAACGGTTGATGACCCTTCAAAACAACCATCTGTTTGATTGGCTCTCCCTCGACAATTTCCCCTAGCGAAAGTGTTTGTGGCGAGACCGAAATCTCGGGCGCAATGTTTGCTACCAATCGAAGCGGTACGGTCGTTAAATTGCGATCGTTGGTGTGAACCACCAACTCGCTTTCCAATGGACCGACTGGCGCATCAGCAGAAATCGAAACCGCCAGGGAATATCGAATTCGTCCGTTCTGTCGGGAAACCTCCGTCGGCACAACAGAGACAAAGGCGTCACTTGTTGTCACCTGGTTGATTTGCCATGCAGGCTTACCAGCATAATCAACTCCAATTTCGATTGTCTTCGAAGCACCTTGCAAGATGTTTCCGAAGGTCGCTTCGCCAGGCTGAAACACGACATCCGAACGGATATATCCTTTTACATGCAGCTGAATTTCACCGAACGCGGGCTTGTCGATCGTGACGGTGAGTGTTGCAGCTCGCGAGCCCGTGTGGGTACCCGTGTTGAACCTCGCTAGTATGCTACCCCGTCCGCCGGGAGGGACGCTTTCCGTTTCGACAATGGGTGTCGTACATCCACACGAAGTCCTTACACTTCGAACTTGAATCGTTTGGTTGTAAGGGTTTTCGAAAGTGAAGCGATATTCGGTTTTGGCAGCCCTCGCAACAGTCCCGAAATCGTGATTGGTCGTTTTGAAAAGATTAGAAAATTGGGAAGCCGACACGGTCGACGTCCAGGCCGCTATGACAATAGCGGTCGCCACAAGGGTGCGCATAGAAAATCTCCACGGATTGCTTAGACTTGGATTGGCAGGAAATTGGGCTGTTGTAAAAATAGGTCATTGGAGTCGCCAATCAAATCGTTGGAGCGGAGGATTGGCGGCGACACATCTTCACAACGGGTTTGGAGCGGCCCAATGCGAGTTGCTTATCTCACAGATCGGTTATCAGCATAGTGCGAAGAAGGGACACAATCATTTGCAAAGTTTTTTCTTGATTGCTCTAAAGATGCATGCTTGTTTCCGGATCTCTATAAATAGCTGCAGAGCCGTTAGAATTCCGACAATCAGGAAATACCCAGTTACTTGCAACTGCAAACACTGGTATATTTTTGCGTAGAAAACAGGCATCGATCATGAGTCGGGCTGAACCGCACGCTAGCGCGTTGCGGCTGATTAGCCGAAGGGCGCTAGCCCACGGTTTGCGGCCCATGTTGTGATCGACGCTAGAAAACAAATCAAAGTCCTTTCTTTCCCTTGGAGTACGCGATCATGAACTTGATTGAAATGCTGAAAAGTCAATTGGCCGGTGAAGTTGGCAAAAAACTTTCGGGAATGGTTGGCGTCAACGAGTCCGATATGGGAAAGATCCTTGGCGTGGGAATTCCGAGTTTGCTATCTGGGCTTGGAACGATAGCCTCTAGCAAAAGCGGCGCAGACAAACTTGCCAAAACAATTGGCAGCATGGACTCAAGCGGATTCGGCGATCTAGGAAAGATGCTTGGTAACAGCGGAATGGGATCTGCAGGTGGCCTCCTTGGTAGCTTGATGGGCGGAGGGGTCGTCGACGGCATTGCGAATTTGATTGCCAAGTTTACTGGTATCAATGTGACGATGGTAAAGTCAGCTTTGGGATTTCTTGCACCGATGGTTCTTGGCTCAGTAGGCGCTTCGTTCAAGGGAACTAAGCCAGATGGTGCCGGAATACAAAAGCTGTTTAGCGACCAAAAGAGTAGTATTGCCGCTGCCATGCCCGCCGGATTTTCACTTGATGCAGTTCCAGGTTTTAAGTCTCTTGGAAGTAACGTTTCTGGTACAGTAAACCAAGCTGCTTCCCAAACGGGTGGCGGGTTAGGAAAGCTACTTGTACCAGGCGCAGTCATCGCAGCCTTGATTGCTGCTGGGATTTTCTTTTTCAATCGCGGGGGCGATGCAGCAAAAAAGACAGACAATCCAACCCCTCCGTCCTTCAACAACGAAACGTACGGTGCTTCTCAACTTGCGGAGCAGGCAAAAGCAGCAGGAGTCGACGCGGTTAAAACGAGCTTCACAGGCATGATGGACGGGCTTTTTACCAATCTCGATTCGATCAAGGATGCCGCGGGCGCCGAAGCAGCTCTACCAGTTTTCAAAGACATGGCTTCGAAGGTCGATGGAATGGGGCTCAGCCTGAGCGCGTTGCCGGACTCTCAAAAATCAATGATTGGCGGCATTATTAAGTCGCAAATGGAAAAACTAAATCCGCTCATTGAAAAGGTCTCGGCATTGCCTGGTGTCGGAGATGCGATCAAACAGATACTTCTCCAACTGAAGGAGAAATTGTCAAGTTTCATTAGCTGATTTCGTTTCGTCGTTCTGCGACTTATAAAGGAGCGGTTGTGTAGATTTGGCAATTGGCTGAGTCTACCAGTAGGTCAGACCACTCGAACCATTGGAACTTGGATGCCAAATTCAAATAGCAGGGATGCTGACGCTATTACGGAACTATTGTCAGCTTATCGAAGCTTCGACGGACCCTTCGATGAGTTGACCACAAATGAGGGTGATGTCCGAAATGGCTACCGTCGATTGATCGGCGTGGAACCTCGACTGACCGGGCCCGAGGTTTACGTGCGGTGGAGATTGGCCAAACAATCGCTTAAAGACAATCCTCCTGCTTCGTCGGGGCAGCTTACTAAATCCGGTTCCGTTCACGCTTGGGATCTAGATCCCATTCCCTTCGTTATCGAAGCGTCCGAGTGGAGCATTCTTTATGCGGGTATGCAACAGCGCATGCAAGTTCTCGATCTGCTGCTCCAAGACGTGTACGGTGAGCAACGCCTTGTCGCCGATGGCGTGCTACCGAGCGAGCTCATCTACGGCTGCCCTGCTTACATGCGGCCCGCCAAGCGACCACCCAGTGCCATCAACGTTAGGAAACTCTATTTGTATGCGGCACAGATATCGCGATCCAGCAACGGCGCTTGGCAAGTGATGGCGGATCGAACGCAGGGTCCGAGTGGTTGTGGGCATGCCGTTGAAAATAGAATTGCCATGTCCAGAATTCTGTCTGAGGACTTCCAAAAGATGCAGGTCCAACGGTTGGCTGGCTTCTTTTCAACGCTTCGGCAATCATTACAAGACGCGGCACCTATTCGAGAGAAGAATGCGCGTTCGGCCTTGCTCTCGCCTGGCGTGCAAAGCCAAACTTATTTCGAGGACGCCTACCTGGCGCGTTATCTTGGCTATACGCTTACGCAGACAACCGATCTCACGGTTCGCGGCGGCGCGGTGTACCTCAAAACGTTAGGAGGACTGGTTCGGATTGATAGTATTCTTCGTCGTCTGCCGGATGGCATGTGCGATCCGCTCGAAATTGATCCGTCCTCCAGCGAGGGCATTCCGGGATTGGCTCAGGCGGAGCGCGAGAACAAAGTTTTGCTTGCTAATGGGCTTGGAACCGGCTGGACAGAAAGCCCCGCGGTGACCGCCATTTTGCCTAGGCTGTGTAAAGCTCTCCTGAATCAGGATCTGAAGCTGCCAAACATGCCCATGTGGTGGTGCGGTGATCAGGAATCCATGGAATATGTGATCGCCAACATCGATCGTCTTTTTTTGAGGGACTCGTTTCTTCGCCATTCGGCCAGTCAAACCAACGGTGCGCATTTGAGTTCCTTTCAACGAGAAGCAATAGCTACAGACATTCGCAAGTCGCCATGGCGATATGTCGCCACAGCATCTCCGGAGTACGGACGGACTCCGACCTGGGTGAACAATCATGTCGTCGCTTGGCCATCTGTGATTCGATTGTTTGGATGTGCTACCAAGAATCGGTTTGAGATTATGCCAGGTGGAGTCGCTCGCGTCGCCGATGCCGACGAAAAACTGGACGAAAGCCTGGTTTGCGGCTCCATGAGCAAGGATGTTTGGGTTCTTAATAATGGCCCCGTCAAGCCGATGTCGCTTTTGTCGCCGAACAAACAAAGCGTTGAGTTACGACGAACGGCTATGGAACTCCCTAGCAGAGTGGCCGAACATATGTTTTGGCTAGGACGTTTTGCGGAACGAATGGAATTCATGGCTAAGCACGCCAGGTACTGTAGTTCGCAACTCACCTCCGAAGTATCGTCGGATTCGTTGCCGTCGCAGTGGCAGGTCGTTCGAGCACTATGCGATCGTTCGAAATTATCGATCGAACCCACCCGAGATGAGACCCTGGCTCTTCATGAAATGAGGCACACGGTACTCAACTTTGTCTTCGAACAAAAGCAACCTGACGGACTAGCCAATGCGGCCAATAGGATTATCCGAAATGCAGAGACTATTCGTGATAGGCTAAGCTTGGACTCGTGGCAAATATTAAGTCGCCTTGACTTTACTACGCTCGTACCATGGCCGGGTCAACGCGAGCGCATGGGCGAAGCATTGTCGACACTCAATCAAATGATTAGTCACTTATCTGCCTTTGCAGGCCTTGCCTCGGAAAGCATGACGCGCGGCCCCGGTTGGCATTTCCTGGACCTAGGAAGACGAATTGATCGAGCCCAAAATCTGCTCCGACTGATCGAGTTATTACTTGTCCCCTACGCGCGAAGCTCGCGGCTACTGCTCGAAGCG
This sequence comes from Pirellula sp., assembly GCA_043757445.1. Taxonomy (GTDB): domain Bacteria; phylum Planctomycetota; class Planctomycetia; order Pirellulales; family Pirellulaceae; genus JBKCUI01. The sequence goes on from JAYVPJ010000208.1 coordinate 11,819, forward strand.
TTGCTCGACATTTGCGATAGTTCCATGACCTACCGTTATCGCTATATGATGAGCTACGAGATTGGACCGGTTCTTGACTTGCTGGTTGTGGACCCTTCGAACCCTCGAGGTTTGGCTTTCCAGTTTGTTCACATTCTGCAGCATCTAGACGCATTGCCAGCCGCCGACAAAGCTGAAGTTGCCCGCTACCGCAAAAAAATCAATGAGTGTCGTGGCAACCTGCGTCTTTTCGATGCCGATGCATTGGGTGAGGATATCGTCAAGGATGACACAGGCAAAGAAGAGCGAGCGATTCTACGGAGTCGGCTTCGCGAGTTCTCCACGCAACTCAACGACTTAGGTGATTTCATCTCCCAAAGATTCTTAACTCATACCACCGCTCGTCAATTGGATGACATGGTAAACCAGTAGGGCGAAACGTCGCAGCCTTCTTGGAACGCACGCATTTGGTCCGATCGCCGTTAAGATTTTGGGGAGCTGGTGGTTAGCAAGGGAAAGCGCAATTCAACCGTGAACGGAGAATCAGATGTGGTAAGTAAAAGCGAGACAGTTTTAGGCAACAACCAAATCAACAAATTGCAAAGATTGCCGCAAGATGCCCGGGGAATTCAAGGGGTTTGGTTATTGCTCGGGTCGCTTGGAATGTTCTTTCTTTCAAGCATTCTTCTCTACATGTTGTACGTCTCGCTTCGGCTCTCTCCTCAAGCCGGCATTCGGCCGCAGTCGTTTTATTTGCCTACGAGTTTCTTGCCATCGACCTTGCTCTTAATCGGTGTTTCTGGATCGCTTGAGTGGGCTTTGCGGGCCGCAAGGCGAGACCGATCGAACGACGTCCGTATCGCGACTATTGTAGCACTGATTACGGCCGTATTGTTTCTCGCAATCCAATCTGAAGGCATGTACCGACTTGTCAACGCGTCATTGAATGTCACATCCTCACGCAATAGTGCTTATGCGCTGACATTCGTGCTCGCATTCATACACGCGGTCCACGTACTGGGCGGTCTCGCTGGTCTAGTCATTGCAGCATACGATGCAAACCAAGATCGTTACGACCATGAAAGGCATTTCGGTTTGCGATTCTGCACCCTGTATTGGCATTTCTTGGACATCGTTTGGATTCTTTTGATGGTTTGCTTTGTCGTTACCGGCATGCTCGTCAACGGCCCATCGGCATAGCGATCGTTACTCCAGCCCATATAGCCCAGCGGGTGGGATCAATTGTCCAGCGATCGCGCCTAGTCCTTGTCGCTGGAAGAATCTTGGTTCCAAATTGAAGTTGAGTGCAACGTTGTTTCGACCAGTATCGACGGTCGCTCCGACTCGAATCAAGAAAGATTCACCAACTCTAGTTAGACCAAGCGACTGACCAATATTGCCTGTTTTGCCGAGGTCCACCGAGGTTCCGCCGACAGCCGCCCACTTTTCATTCAAACGATAATTGACTGACGTGGTCAGTACCAGGGAACTGATGGGGCCTTCTAGACTGGTAACTCCCAGGTAGAAATCACCACGACCCGGTCGAGATAAAAGGGCACCTAGCGTTGTCGCCTTGAGTCCATTCTTAAAAAGGTCGTAATAACCGTCACTGATGAGTGTAACTCGGTCCCCAATGTGGTATCGAAAATCATAATTGATCCCGCCAACGCTCTGGCCAAAATTGTCTCTATCGGGTTTTCCAAAGACGATCGCGTCGACATCGAACTCGATTACGTCGGCGATTCGTTCGCGGCCCGCGACGCCCCGCTTTGTTTGTAGACGTTGGTGCAAACCAACCCGCGATTGCAACTGGTTTGTTACCACCTCAGTGCTTCCCGCGGAGACATAGCGCTGCATCGATTGACGTGCCGCATAATTGGTAGATTCAAACTGGCCTGGCAATACGCCGCCGAAGGTATTGAAAACGAGCCTGCGCCGAAAGTGTTCTTGCGAGTTATCGTCGATTGGGTTGTAGAGTGGGAATTGATTCAGGTCGCGATTGGTATCCGCATAGAGAAACTCACTCTCAAAAGAAAGTTTGTGCGCCATACCATTGAGATTCAGCACACTGCTCTGTACATCCGGAAACGAACGCCACATTGGTAACGAAGACTTCCATCCAGCCTGACCGGTCAGTCGTGTGATATCGTTTCCGGCCACATCTTGGCCCCACTGACCTGCTTCGCCAGAAACAAAAGGGACAAATTTGTAGTACCCTGTGTCGATGGGCAAGTTCAGCTCGTGCCGCGTAACGGCATGCAATCCCGAAGCCGCAACCTCCCAAGGTTGGAGTCGAAATTTCGCTGCCTCGGTCGCGGTCGTTGGTGTGCTTGTTACCCTCTGGCGAGCGTAACCAACATCCGAGTGAGAGTAGTAGGTAAAGACGTCGCCAATGGACTGGCCAAGCCAATAATGGTCTAGCCGAGGAAGCCATTCCGTTTCGGTAAAAAACTTGTTGAGTCGAGTCTGCCCCCATATGTCGATCATCTGCTGATCATAAAACTGCCGTAATCGAAGGGCTGTCGAATAGTCCTTCTGAGTGTCCCACTCTTGCTCAAAGTATTGCTCCAGGAAATTCCTGTCGCTGACCAAACCAGCTTCCGCCCATAACTCTGTATCTGGGGAAAGGTATTGCTTGTGCTTGAATAACAGTCGACCGCGGGTAGTTTCTTCCGGCGTCAAATTGAATCGGTCGCCTCCTAAGAAGTCTAGACCTTTGTCTTGAATGCCCCACGCGTCGAAGAAACCTCTAGCCGGCCCAAAAGCTAGGTTGGGCACGTTGTAATTAAAATCAGTTCCGAGGGCGAAACCGCGTTTGGCCAAATAGTCGGTCGAAAAATTCCAGCGTGTACCGTCGAGACCTTGTAAGCCGAGCAACTGGTACGCATTGAAGTCAACCATGACTTGATTGCCAAAGATAGTATCGTTCTTGAACTTGAAACCGTTCACGTAGAAACTTGAGGTATCGACGTTGGTGTTTAGAATCGGCCAATAAAGTACTGGCAAACCCTCCAGGTAGACAAAGTTGTTCCTCGCTTTTGCATTCATGCCCGTTTGTTCACTGGTCCTACCTACAAATGGCAAGCCAAAGAGAGTGCTGTTGGTCTCATTGCGACGATCGCTTAATTCAATTCGGTCGGATTGCAGCCAGTACCGTGGAACACCCAGTCGGCTACTAGTCATGGCTGCAGAGTAAGCCAATAAGTTTTCCCGAGACCGTTGTTGGATGACATCGGCTTTGAGACGCACGATACCTTCGTATTTTGGAACTGGAGTCAGCACTTCGGCCCCCAGAATCATGCCGTACTCCGCTTGAACGTTGTAATACATTCGCTCGGCATATATCTTGCGTTGGCCCTGTTGAAAAACCACATTTCCTTCGATATAGACTTCGACCGGTAGGTCGTCTACTTTTCCCGACATGAGACGAGTTGAGTCGGCTGTCCAAATCACAGCGCGATCCGCTTCGATGAGAACCGTCCCCAGATCCATTTGCCCCGAACTGGTTAGCATGGTCGCGCCGCCAAACATCAGCCTGAAGCCACGTGAAATGGTGACGTCCGATTCACCACGATCCGGCCGATTTTTAATTTCGACCTCAGGTTCAACACCGCCTCGACTAGTGACCCTAAATGTTTTTGCCCCAATACGAGAATTGAAGACGGGTGGGGGTGACGAAGAAAGTGCGACCGGCCCCAAAACTGGAGTTGGACCGAATTCCATATTACTCGGCTGTTGAAAATTACTCGGCTGTTGAAATGCTTGGACTTGCTCAGCCAACACCGATGGCGGTAACGGCTGCTGAACCGAGTTCGATACTTGCTTGGAACCCGCATCCAGATCTGTCCTACCCAACTGCAAGTTGCCTATTTGCATGCTTTGCCCAACCGCATTGATTGGTATTTCGATTCCACCTCGGGGCATTGACAGAATGCTCAGGCCAGGCGAGTTCTCACCTGAGGCCAACCGCGTTTGCATCGCCTCGTCGGCAGCAGTCCATGCAACTCCGTTAGTCACAGATCCATTGGTCACAGAATGGCGAGTGGACCAATCGAGATCCGGCGCTTGACCATGCGGTTGGTCCCAAACTTCGACCAGGAATTTGATATCGAAATTGCTGAACAATCTTCCCATCCACTGATCATCTTGGATGCGTTGCTCGTCCGACCATCGGACTTCGCAAGCGCCCAATGTTTGGACGATTACCTTTTTAGGTTGTCCCTCGTTTTGCGAATCCGGCAGTGAGCGGTCGACCCAAATGTGTGCTTGGTCGCATGTTGCAAAGAACGCTCCTTGATAAATGCGACAGCCACCAGCCAGCGTGTAGACATCGAACACGCCCTGTTGCTGTTTCGTCGCATGGTGTGCGCAAACCGTTATTCCAAACTTAGGATCCGAGAGTGGAACTCCAATTTCGCCAGCGTTGCAAGATCGATTGGAGATAACCGTGAGCCATAAACCCATGAGTAAAACGAGGCTGAGTAGAACTAGGCAGCGCGCAATACCCAAACGGCGCACGATTGAGTGAGCAGCTATTCGCTTTTCTAAACCATCCAACTGCTGCCGAAAAGGCAGTTTCCGAGCAGTATGGTTTGAATCGGTCAGGGGAGTCCGTTCCACTACCGAATCGCTCTCCATGGGTTAAATGACAATGGGGGTAGCACTCAGTTCAAACGGGTGAACGCAATCGATCACAAATTTGGAATTGGTGCTTTGCAACAGGCTCATGCGTCAGGCGGTAGCCCGTGGCTAGGGGCGGAGTATAGGAGTCTAAAAATACTGGCTCAATACTAAGGTTTAACTAAAGTCAGCAAAACACCTGTGCCGAAGTCTAGAAGCCAGTAAAAAATTCTGCTTTCTGTTTCGCAATCCCCCCATCATCGCCAGAGGCCCTAGTCCTCTCAAACACCTCAAACTAACTGTGCGATGAGGTAGATACAAATCATGTCCAACATAGATTCGCTCGCAACACACTTGATCCAACAAGGCCATTGGGCCGAGGCAGTATGCCTGTACCGAGATGAATTAGGGTTGTCCCTCCCTCAAGCCGAGGAAATCGTTCTGCAGCTGGCGGATGAGTCAGGCATCTTGTACCCAGGACGATTTCTGTCTTGGCTAGCAATCGCTTTTGCGGGCCTTTCACTTTTCGGCCTAGCCGGTGTTCTGCAGTTGGTCCTTGCTCGATAGAGTTCACCAGAACAGCATCCTGATAGACGCGATGCCAGTCAAAATCAAAATGAGGCTATCGAAAAGCCGCTGAGGTATCTTGCGTATGACCAAGGTACCGACCCAGAGCCCTATGCCGATGAATGGGATCAACATCACATTGAGCGCAAGCGTGTCCATTCGGATGAGTCCAAGGCTCCAACTGAACGGGATTTTTACGATATTCAGGATCAAGAAGAACCAAGAGGCGGTCCCAACGAATTCCATCTTTGGCAATCCAATCGCCAATAAATACAAACCAAACACCGGGCCAGCTGCATTGGCCAGCATGGTGGTTAGACCGACAAGAATTCCCATGCTCCAAGCGAACCATGCCGCGTGAGGTACGTCCGCGAGCCACTCTTCTTTCCACAGCCGAATAATCTGCATCACGGTCAAGACCAAGATAATCACGCCAATCAAGGGTCGATAGTACGTTTCCGGAAGCCGGAACATCAGTAGCCACCCCATGACAACCCCAATCAACGCGGGCGGCATCATGCGACGAACATAGCGCCAATTGGCACGTTTACCGTAGATCGACATGGCAAAGATGTCTCCAGCAATGAGCATTGGCAGGACTATTCCTGTAGAATCTTTGGCGCCAAAGACCGAAGCGAATAGATAGACGTGAACCATGCTCACGCCGGAAAAACCACTCTTGGTAATCCCGATACCGAACGCGGCAATTGCCAGCAACACCCAATCCAAGTAACTGTTGGGCGCCATAACTAAACGATCATCGCATCAAGACGATTCAAAAAAGCTCTTAGAGCACGCGCACGATGACTGATCGCGCGTTTGACACCCAATCCCATTTCCGCAAAGGTCTGATGGTACTCCTCGATTTCAAACAATGGGTCATATCCAAAACCGCCTTGGCCTCGTGGCTCCCGCAAAACTCTCCCCCAGCACTCCCCTTGCGTTTCGATGTGTACATGACCGTCCGGGTCAGACAACACGATCGTCGAGATGTAGTACGCTCGACGCTGGTCTTTGGAAAGCGATTGCATTTCTTTCAAGAGCAACGCATTGTTGGTTTCATCGTTGGCTGCCGGGCCTGAAAATCGAGCGGAATAAATACCGGGACGACCACCGAGCGCAGGTACACAGAGTCCACTGTCCTCGCCTACTGCCCAAAGTCCTCGATGCCTAGCTTGTGAATTAGCTTTGATTCGAGCATTTTCTAAAAACGTAGTCCCCGTCTCGTCAACATCATAGATGTCAGAAAAATCAGCCGGCACTTTGAGCTCGAAGCCTCGCGGCTCCAACAAGTTTACCAATTCGATAATTTTCTTGCGATTGTTCGTTCCGAGATAGAGCCTTTTGCATCGCGAGAGACTTGAGATATCGTGTAGCATGCCAAGTGGGAGATTGTGAGTGGAGCCGACTGACTATTCTATAGATTCGGTTGCAACCGATCGCTTACGGTTTTTTTGCAGCCAGCGGCAATTCCATTACTTCAACTTTTCGGATGAGCACTTTGCTGCCTGGATCGTGCTGCTGGAAAGCGAAGTAGCCTTCCTTGAAGGTCAATGCGAAATCGAGGTACTCGTATAGCTCGTCACCATTTATCGTTATTTTGATTCGAGTCATTTCCTTTCCTCGCCAAACGTCGTCGCGCACCTCCAGTTCGTAAGTGAACCAGTTATCTGGCTCGACAAGCCGTTTGTAGACGTGGCACATGCCGTATAGCGAGCCCGTTCGAATCGGATCCGAATGGGTGCTGTCGATTTGAGCTTCATAGCCGTCCGAGAAGCTCGGCTTTCGCGTGCAACGAAAATAGAGACCTGAATTTCCTTTGTCGTTGATCTTAACTTCAGCACGGTACTTAAAGTTCTTGTAAGGGGCTTTCGTACAGACCAGCATCGAGCCACTACCAGAACCGGCCAGAGCACCATCGGAAACCTCCCATTTGCTGTCGTCTTTACCGACTTTTTCCCATCCCTCCATGGTCTTGCCATCGAACAATGAAACCCACTTTGCATCCTGGGCTAGGAGTGCGTTCGGGACAATCCATAAGCAAGCTCCAAGACAGAGAGACACTAGAAAACGAGTTGATCGAGTCATACTTAAAAGGCTCCGTGGAAATCAAGTGAGGAAAGAGTTGCGATCAGCAGTTGCGATCCGAAGCCAATCATCATACATGTTACCGACACCGCATAACAGCCCGCAATGCTGCCAAGGAACGGCGTACGCGGATTAGACAAAGGGTGTAAGCCACGTTAGCCTTTATACCAATTGCCATTTCCCCCCAAGCCGAAGCGCCGCCTCGTTAACGGACCGGCGGGAACGCAAGTCCCTCAATCGGTGGTCGATCGCGTTTCCGAATGCATGTTGAACCACAATGCAAATCGCTCAGGGAGTTTTGCGACGAGTCGCGAGGTCGATTCGATTATGGACCAGTGCCATCGCATCTTTGCAGACTTTCTCGGTGCGACCTTTTCTGATTCGATCGCGTTCGGTCCCAATATGACGTCATTGACGTTCCAGTTCTCTCGAGCCCTTTCCAAGGAATGGAAGCCGGGTGACCGAATACTAGTTTCAAGCTTAGACCACGATGCTAATTATACTCCGTGGGTATTGGCCGCGAAAGATGCGGGGGTGGAGTTGAAATCTATCGGTATCCGTCCATCCGACGCAACACTCGATATGGATTCGCTGAACGAGCTCTTGAATGATCGAACTCGATTGGTTGCCGTCACAGGAGCCTCCAACGCAGTCGGTTCGCTAACGCCGCTAAAAGAAATTGCAAGACGGGTTCATGCGGTCGGAGCGGAGCTTTACGTTGACGCAGTTGACCTTGCACCCCACCGCGCGATCGATGTGGTCGATCTGGATTGTGACTTCCTCGTCTGTTCGGCCTACAAGTTCTTTGGCCCACACGTTGGAGTCTTGTATGGGCGACGGAATCGCATGCTTGAGATCGCGGCCTACAAGCTACGACCTGCACCGGATAGCTTACCTGGAAAGTGGATGACCGGTACACAAAATCATGCGTGCATTGCGGGGGCGGCAGCTGCCGTCGAATACGTCGCGGCGATTTCCACGATTGCGGATGATGGCGAGAATCGACGGATACGCATTCTGAATGCGATGAAGGAGATCTCCGGTTATGAAACACAATTGATATCGCGGTTGATCAAGGGAAGGCGTCGTGAACGTCGTCCACCTCTACGAAGACCAACTCCATCTTCAAGTGGACCAAAGCACTAGGCTACAGTGAACTAGCCCATCGCAAGCTTCGCCATCGTCTCGCGACGGAGCTCATTTTGCATCAGCGAGAAAACATCGAACAAATGGCTGCAAATCAAAACCAAGGGGTGGATGACGTTTGGCTGGAGCAATCTCATCTGACACCTGCAAAGCCTTAAGGCCAGGGGCAGATACAAACATACCAAGTGTCATGGGCGTCCCGCCCATGTTTTGACAGGCGAGACGCCCGTGCTACGAGAGGGCCAAGGTAGGATTTCAACTGCCTCTCGCCCAAGAGCCTATAGTTGCATCTAAATGTTTGCGAGGATGCATCTCTTTTGGGTGGGTACTATGGACAATTAGTTCATGCAGCCGCCATGATAGAAGGCGATACGTTGCTAATTCGCATTCGGTTACGAAGTGATCATCTCTTTCAATCTGGAGAAAATTATGAAACGCCGTCGACGTGAATTCTTGGCCGATATTGGAAGTGGCATGTTTGTCGCAAGTATAGGTTCGACTCTGGCAATCGAGTTAGGATTAACGACCGCGCAGGCCTGCGAAGCAGAAGCTCCATTGGAGTTCGGTGAATTTGAGCCGCTAGTCTGCTTGATGCAGGAGACCCCACTCGCATCGATTCAACGCGTGCTAGTCGATCGAATTCGACAGGGAATGAAGTTGCAGGATCTGGTCATAGCGGGAGCGCTGGCCAATGCGAGATCATTTGGCGGACAAGATTACAATGGTTATCACACTTTCATGGCTTTGGCCCCAGCCCTGGAAATGTCGAAGCAGCTCCCGGCGGCTGAAAGCCCGCTGCCTGTCTTGAAAGTTCTTTATCGAAACACAAATCGTATTCAAGAGTGCGGCGGTCGCAAATCGGAAGTGCTTCACGAGTTGCATGCGGACGAGTTATCTGATTCGCGGCCTGACGGCCATGCCCTGCAAGCGGCTACGAGGCGAGCGGACTTCGATGCGGCCGAAGCTGTCTTTGCTGACATTGCCCGTGGTCCAGCAAACGAAGCATTCAATCATCTTCAGTTCGCAATTCAAGATGAGGTCGACGTTCACCGTACTGTATTGGCTTGGCGTTCCTGGACAATGACCGGAATCGCTGGAGAAAAATACGCGCATACCCTACTGCGTCAATCCGTTCGTTACTGTGTCGATTCGGAAAAATCGATGCTATCTCATGGCCGAAGCCCGTCCGGCATTCGAGAATTGTTGCCGGCCTTGCTGGACGACCTAGGATTGCTTTATCGAAAGCCTGGCAACCGAATCGCATCGGATTCAGAGTTACAGGAACTTAGCCACGTTGTGTTCACGGGATCTCGCGAACAGGCGTCTAGGGCAGTTGGCTCAGCCTTGGCAGGAGGCATGAATGTTGAATCAGTTGGCGAAGCGCTCTCATTGGCAGCCAATCATTTGCTGTTATTTGATCCAGGCCGAAACGAGCAGCAGTCAAGCATCGAAAAACCCAAAGGTAGCGTTCATGGCGCTTCGGTAGGTGTTCATGCTTGCGATTCTGCCAATGCATGGCGGAATATTGTGCGGGTCAGCGACGCACGCAACCAATTCGCCTCGCTCATTGTTGGAGCTTACCACACGGCAGGACAGTGTGGGCCATTGGACTCCAAGGAGTTGCCCTACGCCGTTGCCGCCGATGCATTAAACACGTCCGATGAAAACTTGCTGCCGAAGCTCAACGAGGCCATTCGCGGTCAAGATCAGTTGGCTGCGAGTGCGTTAGCTTATCGCTATCTAAAATCGAATCAAGCCCCAACACGTATCTTCCAGACGCTGTTGCAATTTGCCGTCAGTGAAGAGGGTGCACTCCATGCTGAGAAGTTTTATCGCACGGTCATGGAAGAATTCGAAACAACACGACCTGCTATTCGATGGCGCCACGTGGTGGCTTTAGCAAGGGTTTCTGCCAGCGAATTCGGCTTCCCGGCTGCCGGACTTTCTGAAGCCAAGTCTTTATTACAACTGCCATAACAAAACAGTTAGTTCTATTCTGGAAAAAAAAAGGCACCGCGACAAGCACAAGATCAACTGAAGGTCCTCTCCCTCCTCCAGCCAGCCTCGAACGCATCGCGATGCCATTGTATCGGTTGAATTTTATTGAACTTTTGATCACACACACACACACACGCCCAACATCAGTCTCCCGATACTTATCAAAGGAAGCAGCTACCGTACCAATTCGCAACTCGACGTCCCATCTTCGAGATTCGTATTCTATTGGAAAATTAGAAAAGGAACTTATTCGACCTGTTTGCGGTTGGAATGGCGTCTAGATTTCCTTTGTTTTTTTTGAATTGCTTTTCGAAAAAGCGTGAAATGGCCGAGGGCGAGCAGCCGACGGGCTTTTATGCACTGAAACTAGGCGATTTGGTTGCGCGATACGCATGCACTCAATGCCCTTGTAGCATCGAAGAAAATGGTCAGGTTTTTTTAGACTGGCAAATTGCGCATGGCTTTACTGGAGCGGATTTTACCGGATTCACCCTTTGCCTTCTTTACATCCTGTTCTGGACGTAGATACTTGCCGACTAATCGATTTTGAAAAATGGGATCGATTGAAAACAGGTTCTGCAACCCACACTCGCAGGAGAATTGATGCCAACTTCATGGATGTCGCGAATGGCTGTCTCAGAGCTTTCCACCTATCGATGGAGCTTTGAAGAAGATGTCTTTCGTTACAAGGAACACGGGTATCAAGCGATTGGAGTTTGGAGGCCGAAGTTGTCCGATTGTGGCGAGGCCAAGGGCAGGGAATTGCTTGCTGATCAAAAGCTAAAAGTGTCTTCTCTTAGTTGGGCCGGTGGCTTTACCGGTAGCGACGGAAGAACTTTTCGCGAGTCCCTCCATGATGCACTCGATGCAATCGATGTGGCAGCACAACTGGAAGCAGATTGCCTAGTCATTTTGGCTGGTAGCCGTTCCGGGCATACTCGCAATCATGCCAAGCGATTGCTATCTCAGGCATTGAAGATCTTAACCGAGGCAGCTTTGGCAGTCGGAATGCAACTTGCCGTCGAACCAATGCATGTCGGTTGTGCTCATGAATTTACTTTCTTGACCAGCATTCCAGACACGCTGGACGTTATCTCAGGGATCGGAAATAGCAATTGTGGAATCGTGTTTGATTGTTATCACATGGCGCAAGATGAAAATGCAATGGACTGGCTTGCGTCGATTGTTCCATTTATTAGATTGGTCCAATTAGGTGATTCAAAGCGGACACCCATGGGAGAACAAAACCGTTGTTTGCTTGGGGATGGTAACGTTCCATTGGCCGCGCTTGTTCAAACGATCGAACACTATGGATTTGATGGCTATTACGAAGTAGAGCTTCTGGGCGAGGATGTCGAGCACTACGACTACAGCGAGATCTTGAGTCAATCGCTGAGGAAATGCGAAAGCTACGGCCGCATCGATATTTGAGAAAGCCAAGATGCGAAGACCACCGAAAGTGAGACGGCCGCTTTTGGCGGTGGGTGAAGTGCGTTGTCAAACCCTGTTTTTTGGGTTGTAAAAGTGGCGTAAGCTTCCAGCTTGCGATGAATCACTGGCGGCAAGCTGGACGCTTACCCCACTTGATAGCCCTGAGAACGCACCAGTGCTCTGAGCATCAAAGTCCGCAAAATGAGTGCCGTCGGATGCTTTGGTCGCCAAAAAAAGGCACGCATGGTTTTGCGTGCCTTTTGATTTGAATTTCTTGCAAATAAACATCGCAATCAGAACTAAACTACCGACTTGATCGTCTTGAGCAATCTCGAAATGATCTTGTATGGATCTGCTTGCGAGTTGGGTCTGCGATCTTCCATATATCCTTTGTAGCCGGCATTAATGAAGCTGTGAGGAATACGGATCGACGCACCACGGTCGGCAACGCCGAAGCTAAACTTGTCAATGGATTGCGTTTCATGCAGTCCTGTCAGTCGCAAATGGTTGTCTGGGCCGTAAGCGGCGATATGTTCGTCGCGATACTTATTGAATGCAATCATGAGCTTATCAAAATAATCTTTGCCACCTTGTTCTCGAAGAATGGTTGTCGAAAAATTGGTGTGCATTCCGGAACCGTTCCAGTCCCCTTTAATTGGCTTGCAGTACAACTCAATATCCAGTCCGTACTTTTCAGCATGTCGGAACAACAAGTAACGCGAGATCCACATGTCGTCGCAAACCTTCTTGGATCCCTTTGCGAAAATCTGATACTCCCACTGTCCCTTCGCAACTTCGGCATTGATACCCTCGAGGTTAATACCAGCGTCGAGACAAATATCGATGTGTTCCTCGACGACTTGACGAGCGATATCGCCAACGTTTTTGTAGCCAACGCCGGTATAATACGGACCCTGAGGCGCCGGGAAGCCGTCCTCTGGGAACCCTAGAGGGCGACCGTTTTCAAAAAAGAAGTACTCTTGTTCGAAACCGATCCAAAGATCTGCTACATCTTCGACGGTTTGACGGAAATTGGATGGGTGCGGCTCGCCGTTTGGCAACATGACTTCACACATTACCAAGAAGCCATTGATCCGTGTGCTGTCTGGATAGAGAGCTACAGGCTTGAGAATACAATCAGAACTCTTGCCTTCGGCCTGTTGGGTAGAACTACCGTCAAAGCCCCACAATGCCAAATCTGCAACGCTTGTCGGTGCAGTGTCCACGATCTTGGTCTTGCTGCGTAGATTCGGTTCTGGCAAATAGCCGTCCAACCAAACGTACTCGAGCTTAAATTTTTTGTCCTTAGACATTCAGCTACATCTCTCGCAAATTGAGGTACTTATGAAACTGTCTCGGTTCGCATTCCCTACATTCCTATTCGGGAAACAACACATGCATTCACGCCTGCACGTCCGCCGTCCAGCCCGCACCAGTCAATGCTCAAGCACTCTGACTACCCATTCATTCTGCCTAAACGTCTCCAGCCCAAATAGTCTTTACAACGGATTCGATTTTTGCCGGTCCCGGTTTGCCGAGTCCGACCAAGAATACCAATTGCATATACACTTTGCAGGGTGACTGATGTTAAGCTGGTATTGCTTAACCGAGACATACATTAACCGCCTATTTCAAGCTCAGCAAGCGACCCGCAAAGTTTCTTTAATCCAACCTTCCTCTGATTACTTTGGCTTATCATGCATGCAGCCCCCCTTCTTTTGTGCGTCTTAGCCGTGATGGCAATTGCATATCGATTCTACAGCGTGTTCTTGGCAACGAAAGTTGCATGCAATGACTCGACGAGGCCAACCCCTGCTGTGCGGCTCAATGATGGGCAGAATTACCATCCCACGAATCGATGGGTTTTATTCGGCCATCACTTTGCTGCGATCTCTGGCGCTGGACCGCTGATCGGACCAGTGCTTGCCATACAGTTCGGATACATGCCGGGATTGATCTGGTTGGTCATCGGAGTTTGCCTGGCCGGCGCCGTCCAGGATTTCCTGGTTTTGAGTGCGAGCGTTCGATTCGAGGGCAAATCGCTAGCTCAAATGGCGAAACAACTTTTGGGGGTTCGCGTTGGTTTACTGGCTTCGGCCGCAATCTTATTCATCGTGATCATCGCGTTGTCTGGACTTGGCATCGTGGTTGTCAAGGCACTCGGTGGCGAGACGATCGCCATGATACCTGGGGCTCGCATTCGTTATGACGGTTCGCTCGAACAGAAATCCACCTTGAACGGCACACGGCTCCAGGTGCCACCTGGGTCCACCATCGAATATGCCCGAGGCGTTTTTAAGCGCAGCGAGACCTTTACCATACAAGTGCCTGCGGATGCGGATTTGAAAAACGCAGAGGGATCATTTATTGTCCCAGCCAAATCGTTCGAGTTGATTCGGGGTAGTTCATGGGGAACGTTTACCATTTTTTGTACGATTCCCATCGCTTTGTTTGTTGGTCTGTACATGTATCGGTTTCGAAAGGGAAGAATCGGTGAAGCATCCTTGATTGGTGCAGTCGGCGTGCTGGGCGCGACCGTAGCAGGCAACTGGATACCGGGCTCGATTTTGGAGCCCTATTTTTCTTTGTCGAGACAGGGCATCATTCTGGCAATTTGCGGATACGGATTTATCGCATCTGTTTTGCCCGTCTGGCTCTTGTTGTGTCCGCGAGACTATTTGTCCAGCATCTTGAAGATCGGAACGATTTTGGTTTTGCTGCTAGGACTGATTATTGCCAATCCTGTGATGCAAGCTCCAGCGGTGAATGAGTTTTACGCAAATGGTGGTGGCCCATACTTCAGCGGCGCAATTTTTCCATTCGTATTCATCTGCATCATGTGCGGTGCAATATCTGGGTTCCACTCTTTGGTCTCATCCGGCACCACCCCTAAAATGATACAGTCCGAGGGCGATTTGCGCATGATTGGATACGGGGCAATGTTAATGGAAGGTCTCGTTGCAGTCTGTGCATTGTTTGTAGCGGCAGCTATGCCAGCCGGTGACTACTGGGCGATCAACATCGACTTGAGCAAGATTCATCTGCATGCGGAGACGCTGGCCAAAATGCATGCGGACGTGGATCACTTGCAGGATCTCGAGCGGCAAGTTGGCGGTGAAACTTTGCGTGGACGAACTGGTGGAGCCGTCACCCTGGCAGTTGGCATGGCTACGATCATGACCGAAGCCATGCGGAAGATTTCGAACACCATCGACATCGATAGCGTTATCAAGTACTGGTTTCACTTTGCGATTATGTTTGAGGCATTGTTCATTCTGACCACTATCGACACGGGGACTCGCATTGCCAGGTTCCTGTTGCAAGAAGTTCTTGGAAGTATCTTTCCTAAGTTCGCCAAGATGGATTGGTGGCCGGGCGTAATCATTAGTACTGGATTGGTCACACTAGCTTGGGGATCGCTCATTTGGAGCAGTTCGATCGATACGATTTGGCCCATGTTTGGGATTGCCAATCAACTTTTGGCTGGCATCGCATTGTGTGTCGTTTCGACATGGCTTTTCGATTGCGGACGAGGCCGTTACGTATTTGTGACAGCCATTCCACTTGTATTTATCGTCTCAACGACCTTTACGGCAGCATCTCAAATGGTCTCCGGAAGGTTTTGGCCAAATTTTACGCAAGCATGGAAAGACGGAAATTTGCAACAAGGCTTGCAGGGCGGGCTATGTTGTTTTGCGATCATCTTTTTGATCTTTTGTTTCGTTGTCATTTTAGGCAGCTCGATCTCCAAATGTGTGGGAACATTGAATTCGAATAGGCACCGCTAAAACGACCATTTGCGACATGTTTAACCCGCGGGTTAAACAAGCCCCGAACGAATGGGCTAGTGGCCATCAGAGCCAGCAACCACCATCCAATCTCTTGAGCTATTGAGCTATTGATTCAATGCCCAGCTTTTTCATCTTTTTGTAAAGCGTCGTTCGGTTGATACCCAACTGGTCGGCGGTGACGTTTCGATTCCAATCGTTGGCTTTGAGGACCTCCAATATGATGCTTCGTTCGGGGCCCTCAAGTGCTTCGCTAAGAGTCCGAGTTATCGGTGAGGAACCATCGGCTGAAGCATCTGAAATGGGGCTAAGCGAAGATTGTAAAAGTTTCGGCAATTCTGACAAACCTGTATTGGATTGTCCGTTGATGCTGGTTGCACTCTGAAGCGATCGAGGAAGTGCATCGCAGTCAATGCTGCGAGACTTCGTTAGCAGGACAGCTCGCTGGATGACGTTTTCAAGTTCTCGAATATTGCCTGGCCAAGCGTGGGCCAACATCCTATTCATGGCGTTGGTGGTAAAGCCCGCAACATCCCTTGCGAATTCCTTCGAAGCGTTGAGCAAAAAATGTTCGGCAAGCAACGGGATATCGTCAGGCCGCTCGCGTAGGGAAGGGAGTTCAATATGAATGACATTGACCCGGTAAAACAAGTCTTGCCGAAAACGTCCCTCAGCCACCGCCGAGTCAAGATTTTCGTTCGTGGCTAAAATGGTTCGCGTGTCGACCGAAATGGTTTCGGTCCCTCCGAGCGGTTCGAATTGCAATTCCTGGAGCACACGCAACAACTTGACTTGCAGCGCGTGGCTTGCCGTTCCGATTTCGTCCAAAAAGATTGTGCCCTTATCCGAAAGTTGGAACTTTCCGATTTTATTGTGGGTAGCGCCGGTAAAGGAGCCAGCCATATGACCAAACAGTTCGCTTTCCAGCAGGGTATCAGGCAATGCACCACACGCTACTTCGACAAAAGGGGCCTTGCGTCGCGAGGACTTTTTGTGGATGGCTCGAGCGATCATGCTTTTCCCTGTACCGTTCTCTCCAGTGATGAGAATGGACGCTCGCGAATCAGCGACGTTGTCGATCATTTCAAAGATCTTCAACATGCGCAAATCATGGCTGACAATGCTTTCCAAACCAAAACGGCGATCGAGTGCTATTTTTAGGCGTTCGTTTTCGTCGGTGATGTTTTTTTGTTGCAGTGCTCTTGTGATGGCGGTGTGGAGTTCATCATCGATGATGGGCTTGGTCAAGAGTTCGAAGGCACCAGCCGCAACCGATTCGCGCGCGGCATCTGGGCCAGCGTATCCTGTCATCATCAGGACGGGTAATTGGGGAAATCGTTTTCGGACCTTTTTTAACATTGCGATCCCGTCGCCATCATCGAACCGTACGTCGCACAATAGCAGATCGAAGGGTTCCTTCGTCAACAACTTCATCGTCTGCTCGATGCTTAGTGCGGTTTGAACCAAGTAGCCTTCGCTGACTAGCCATTCCGCCATCGACTCCAGAAGCCATTGATCGTCGTCCGCAATCAGGAGGCGCGTTTTGGATTCGTTTTTTGTGCTGTTGTTTGACATCGGATGGATCGAATAAAACTGGATGAAAGTATGGGAGTTGGTCCGTACATTGACACGACTTGGAAACATAGGTTGACTTTTCGCAACATGCTGGGCAAACAGACGGTTTCCTTAATCCAGCAGGATTTCTTTTTGAAAAGCCGTTCGATTCGCCATCAAAATCGATAAAATCGGCACTTCGCATCAAGACGTTTGGACCCCATTGGAATATCCTAGAGAGGTCCTGTTTGCCCCGTTTAGGCGAACAGCAATCTGAAAGATACCTCCCACGCTCTGGCGAGCGTAACTACGGTTGTTTGACCGTCGTCACCTAGCAGGTAGTTTTCAGGTCGCCGGTCGCTTTTGGAGAGAGTTCATTTTGCATTCACGAGTTTGGCAGCGGTTGATGCGACAAACAAAGATGTCCGAACACCACTGGGCAGTATGGGTTTTTGGAACCACCGCAGGTGTATTGGTTCCGATCCTATTGGTATTAAGCGGTTGGCTCATTCAACTATTGGTAGCTGGTCAGCACGGTTTAATGGATGGGAAATCGACTGCCATGCCCGATCATTTGACAGTTGGACGGTATTTTGAGCTTAGTACTGCTTGGCTTAACGCAGGTGGAAGTATCCTTCGCGGCGTATTAGGCATCGTTGCGCTAATCGTCATCATGATCGCATTGGAATGCATTGCATTGCTCACGTGCTATCGAGCTGCGCTGCATACATCGCTGGAGATCGCCGTCGAGCTACAACAGAAGCTTTTTGGGAAGTCTGGGGCATTGGCAATGGAGCAAGGTCTCTCTGGGCAGCAAGATGCAATGCAAGAAATGCTTTATGTCCAAGTCCCATCGGTTCGAGAGGCGATCGGTCAATGGTTTCTTGTCTTTCCACGGCATGTCATCCAGTCGATTCTATTGCTACTCCTTTCGGCCTCCATACATTTATGGATTACGGTTCTGGCACTTGTCTGTACGGTCTTGGTATGGGTCCTGTATTCCAATTTGGAGTCAACGCGACGGAAAAAGAGACCAGTTCTACTGGAACGAGCGCGAGCAGCTAGTGAGCAGCTTTCCTACCTTTGCAATACGGCACCCTTGTTAGCGTTTGTTCACGATCAAGAAGACACAAAGTTGAGTTACCAAGGTCAGTTGAATTCATATCGTCAATCACAACTCCAATTGGCAGACGGCGGCACTTGGAAATCTCCGACCATGCTGCTCGCGTGTACGGTGCTAGCCGCATTCCTGATGGTTGTCGTTGCGATTCGCTTTTTGGATGACTCATCCGGACTTCACGTCGGAGAGCTTTTCGTTATGTGCTCATGTATTGGCCTGTCTGTTAGTAGCCTGCATCGATTCCAGAGAGCCTATCGTCGATATAAGATGGCGGAGTCGCCAGCAGATCGATTGGCTACCTATTTGGAACAACCGACTTTACACCACAATCACTTTGACCGGATTGTGCCGGTCAAAATTTCAAAGAGCATTGTTTTGGACCATGTAACTATCAAAAACAGTTCGGGGCAAAAACTGCTTGAGGATATTTCTACAACGATAAGCCTGGGCGAATTGACGGCGGTTGTTTCAAGCCAGAGCGTTCAGGCGAGCGCATTTGCAGAGCTTATCTTCGGTTTTGGACGGCCTTCAAGCGGTCGAATCTTACTCGATGGAGTAGACTCAACCGATCTTGAGCAGTCGGCAATCCGAAAGTTTTCGCTTTGGGTTGCAGCCCGCGGCCCTATCGTGCACGGAACGGTCGAAGAAAACTTGTGGTCAATTGGTTCACCCGATGCAACCGTGGATTTGATGAAGGTAGCAAAGCGAATGCATGTTGCAGATGCTATCCTAAATTTGCCAGACGGGTTATCTACCCTGGTGACACCAAATGAGGATCGATTGCTGCCAGACTCACTCTTTCGAATCGGACTAGCGCGGGGGCTAGTCAAAAAACAAAGCTTGATCGTGGTGCAAGAGCCGAGCGTTCGAGTCAAATCGACCACCGAATCGGAAACTCTCGACGCGATACTTCAGCTTAAGTCCGATAGTACGATGCTCGTTGTGTTGCCGCAAAGGCTGTCAACATTGAGAGCCGCCGATCAGATTATTGTCATTCATGATCACAAGGTGGCCGGCATCGGTACTCATATTCAATTGCTAGAAAAAAGCGAAATCTATCGGCACCTCAACTACATGCAATTTTCGCCATTCGTGGAGAATAAGACAAGCTAGTCTAGGGGCACTCACGTTAAATTTTTGAGCCTCAATGCGCTAGCCTGAGGGCCGGATTTACAGGCGTCTACTTGACTTCCGGCCCGCACGCTAGCGCGTTACGGCTCAAAGTGAGTGCCCTATACTTGATCAGTAATGATCTTGTGAATAATCCGGGCTAGCAGACTGTATAATTTGGTGTGGTCTCCGTGCGTGTGCGAAACTTGTTGTAAACTAATAGCTGATTCGCAACCGGGGCCTCTTTAGTATGCACTCATTAATCCGCACGAGCGCGTTGCGACTGATTAGCCGAAGGGCGTTAGCGTCCTTAGCCCACGGTTTGCGGCCCATGTTGTGATCGACACCTGAAAAAGGGATGCATTTCGATTGCGCTCGGAAGTCAATCAATATAGGAAGAAGGGATATTACTAGGGTGACCATTAACTTTATTCCAAACGACCCTGATTCGAATGATGTTCCCATAAGGGTAATAAAACCGAGGGCGAATAGGCCGGCGAACCTTGCTGGTTTTCATTTCGCAGGGCGGGTTGCTGAGAAAGCATATGACCCGGAGTCGCATCCAACTGAATTTCTCTTTTGGCAGTGCCGTGAGAGTGCATTGGCGGCAATCGAAACTTGGGAAAAAATAACCGGCACTGCTTTCAGCTCATGGCAATCAGGTAACAAGATTGACCTGCTTCAAGACGTGAGTGATGACGCCAACGCGTACTACGACAGAAAGAGCTTGAGCTTCTTTCACTTCAATACCGGCGGCAAAACGTTTTATTCCGGCGCTAGCACGGACGTTGTTTCGCATGAGACTGGGCATGGAATCTTAGATTCCATTCGCCCCGAACTAATCGATTCATCGGTACTCGAAGTCAACGCATTTCACGAAGCATTCGGAGATTGCATTGCCATCTTGACTTCGCTTCACGATGATACGACGCGTGCAGTCGTCCTCGAAGACATTCGAATCAAGAATTTTGTGGAGGGTACTGCCGAGAACCTATCCGCTTGTATCAAGCTGGCGATCGAAAACGGAGACATATCCAAGAAGGCCGTTAACGCTTCCGCCCCACGTCGGGCACGGAACTCGCACAAGTGGCAACTGCCGAGTTCACTACCGGATATTGGCAGCGCGGGAGATGGCCCTGGCAAGTTGATCAATGAGGCTCACTGTTTTGGACAGGTATTCAGCGGATGTTTCTACGATTCCATCATCAATATCTTTGATCGGCTCGGGGGCAAAACGGAGTCTCAACTCTTGACCGCCGCACAGACCGCAGCCCGCATTCTATCCAAAGCCGTTGCGGCTGCTCCAATTCAGGCTCGATTCTTTCGTGAGGTCGGTCGGGCCATGATTAAAGTCGATGAGAATGATAATGCAGCTGCCAATCGCGATGAAATCAAAGCTGCATTCGAGGGGCACAATATTCCACTTGGAACAGGCGCTATGTTTGCCCCTGTCGCAGCCTTGCGTGGGGCAGCACCCAGATTCGATGCGGATGTCGCAAGCCTTTCTGCGGCGGTCAGAAAAGACATTCTTGGACGCATTGGCGGCGTTGGGAGATTGGCCTTGAATGTGCTACGGCTCGGTGGCCAGGAAGTCGCACAATTAATTCATGCTCGCCATATTTCGTGCGATGACTTCGATAAGCGATTGAAGGGGGTCTTTGCGATGGCACAAGAATCGGTACTAGTTGGCGAATCCGGTGGTCGTGCAGCAATCCTTGACGGCCTACCCGATCCCTCCAGCACTGTGACTGAGGTCGAGACCTATATTCGATCGCTTCTCAAAAAGGAGGCAATCGATTTCGGAGATAGAGCCAGAGGGATGATCGTTGGAAGCGGATTTCCATCGGCATCGCACAAGATTAAAACGGTAGGCGGCAAGAGGATGTTGGTGCGTTTTCGGTATGCGTGTCAATGTAGCTCGTGCGGATAATTCGTGACCCGACGCATGTGCCAAAATTTTCTATCGCTAACGTATTAGAGAATCCCGCGATGTGCCGTCGACTAGCATTTCGACTTCCGTTCTTAAAATAAGTGGTAAGTCGCCCAAAATGCTGTATTTGAGTCGGGCCGTAGCTGTCGCCCATTTCAATGACCGCGCTAAATCTTGCTGCTCTATCCAGGCGCACAGGAAGCCCGCTGAAAAAGCGTCACCACCACCAAGTCTACCAATCGGCTCCACTGGATCGATTCTCTGCAAAACGCAATTCGTGGCGTCGCTCGCCATGGCTCCCAGTGTCCCCAAGGTCATGACCGTGGTTTTTCCTGCCCTCAACGCAATCAACTTGGCCATCACCGTTTCATCGGATTCGTCCGGCTTCATTTGCCAAAGACTGATCGCATCGCGACGTGGCAGGAACACGAGGTCCGCGGTTTCGAAAAGGGAACTACACCACGAAAGTGCCTGTGTGGCACTGCACAGTAGCGTCCGATGGTTGACATCGAAACTGATCAGCCAACCAGCCGATCTTGCCCGCCTCACCGCTTCGGCGATCGTCGCACGGATTGCGTCACCAAGCCACAACGAAATGCCAGTAATATGCAACCACCTGGACTTACCCGGTACAAAAAAATCAGTCGGTAAGTCCGTAGGTTCAAACCTTGAAAAAGCAGAATTCGAACGATCGTAGATAACTTGGCTATTTCGAGGAGGAGTGCCGTTTTCCAAAAAATAGAGCCCAACCCGATCTTCGCTGGTCCAGACTACATTTTTGGTATCCACACCATGAGCCGCAATTGCTCTATCGATCTTCCTGCCTAAGTGGTTGTCCGTTAACCGAGAAATCCAAGCAACCTGCTTGCCAAGTCTCGCTAGACCAACGGCTGTATTCGATTCGCTACCTCCAACATGTACCTGCAAGCTCTCGGTTTGTTCTAAACGCAAATAATGGTCGGGGGTAAGTCGTAACATGGTTTCTCCAATAGTCACGACATCATATGTAGTCCCGAGGCAAAGCTCGTTCGCAGATGGTTTGGTCATACTTCACAATCCCATTTGCAGGCTTGAACCCCTTTTGCAGGCCTGAACATAGCGGGACGCGGTTTCCGAGATCTTGTCCCAAGCATGATCGCGTATTGCAACCGGATCAAGCAATTGACTGCCTATTCCAACAGCCGCAGCGCCAGAGGCGAAGTAAGTTGTAATATTCTTCAAGTCGACTCCGCCCGTTGGCATGAGCTTTAGGTACGGCATCGGTGCTAGCACGTCTCGAATGTAGTTAGCTCCCAAGTTCCTGGCTGGGAATACTTTGACAAGATCGGCTCCGGCATCCCAACTCGTTGCGATCTCTGTCGGAGTGAAAGCGCCAGGGCATACCACGATCTTGTTCTGTTTGCAGAAATCAATAATTGGCAGGAAGGTGATCGGCGAGACCACGAATTGAGCGCCGGAGTCGATCGCGAGTTTTGCCTCATCCAGTGATCGAACAGAACCTATTCCGATGACGGAATCTCCTGACGCAATCGATTGGCACTGCTGCCGCAAATTCCGTACGACTGCGGGAGTCGCCGAATTGGTCAGCGTAAACTCGAGAGCATGAATGCCTGCATTGAAAAGTGCTTCTGCAATCGGGAGTGCAGTCGACAAATCGTCCAGCCTTACAATCGCAACCATGCGTTCACGAAGGATTGTGTTTCGTACTTTATCCATTATTGGTATTTGAGGGTATCTGCGGCGTACAAACTTGTCAAGATTTGCTGATTGTAGCGATTGTACAGGCCGATAGAAAGCAGCATAAGTACGGTCGCTCTCAGTCGGAGCGTTTATCCATTTGTCTTGCAGACGAGCAAATCTTCAGGGGCGCATAGAAATGAAATCTGTCTTAATTGGTTGGTTGCTTGGACTAGGACTTTTGGCGAACCATGTGGGTTGCTGTTCCATCCGCATGGTGGGCGATGGATGCGACTCTGGCGAATGCGGTAGTGCCCTTGGATGCCACAGAAACGGTACTTGTGGCACACTTCGTTCTCGAATTGCGGATCGCATTCGCAGTACCAACTGCGGTTCGGGTTGCGGTGAAATCTATTGGGATGAGCATATCAACGAGCCGCCGGTGTGCGACCCCTGTGGATGCAATGGTGAATTCGAATGCGGTGGCGGCGGAAGTTGCCCTACGGCATTGGGGCGGTTGAGAAATCTTTGGGGGTATCGTTATGTACCAGCCAATTGCGAGGAATGCTCCACTTGCAATACTGGGATGCAAGGCGGAAGTTCGTGCGCAACGTGTGCCGGCAACACACATACGGATCATGCATCGGAATTGCAATATACAACGCCCGTAAGGATGACGCATCAACCGATGGAAGAGTCCATGAGCTCCAGAACTCCGACCCCGGCGTCGAAACCAAGGTCTCAACGCGCACCTAGTCCCGCTCCGACACCCGTTCCTGATACCAACGCGATGCAGTGGCAAAGCGAACCTTCCGAACGATTCGTGGTTGGAAGTGGCGTAGCTCCCAAGGCAAGAACGACGGTAGCAAAACCCGTGGTGGCCAATGCGAAGCAGTCGCTACAAGGCAGGCCACGTCTCGTTACGAATCCTCGATAGCCAAGTCAGCTTCTCTCTCCTAGGCTGTGAATTTATTGAATCGCTGGGAAAGTAGCAGGCACACTCCGTGTGCCGTAGCCTCAAAAACCGAAGGTTTTTGCATTGCGGACGGCACATGGAATGTGCCTGCTACTATAAAATCACATCCTATCCGCCGCAAAACGCGAGCTAGGGCCGGGCCACCGGTCGAACTATGAACAGGGACAATGCAAAGCCGACCAATAGTCCGATGATAAGAAACAGAATGAACGGAAGTGGGGACTGAGACCAGCTCCAGTTGTCCGTTAGTGTTGTTCCGAAAATGGCACCCAGTGTTGCAAAAGGAAAGAACACGGCTGCTAACATGTTGAGTCGATGCGCTGCTACCGTCATCTGATGCGTGGCATTGGCCTGTTCGTCGGCTCGACGAATCACGGCGACATCCATAGAGTTTTTGGCGTCCTCGTAGAGCAACTCTGCTTGACGCGACAGGTCATAGGCGCGGTCCCGATGATCGATCAATTGCCGATCCTCCGGCAGGGCTTTTCTAGCCTCTTCCAATGCATCGAGAAGATTGCGACTGGAGCGAACGAGGGGAGCAAGTCCTTCCAACAACGGCAGGTAGTCATCGGCTCGAACGGCGGTGGTTTCTTGGTGTTCGTACTGGTCGATCCGTTTAGCATACCGATCCAAATGCATAGCTAATGACATTTTCCCGGGGTCTTCATTGCTGCACCGCCATTCGCCCTGACTGTCCCTCCAAAACAGAACTCCGCGCCGACCGGCTTCATCGTGTTCTGGCACTACGTGCGCGATGACTAGCAGATCGTTGTTGGCTTTCATCACCCGCTGGCGACCTACATTGGTGCCTAGTCGCATGCGAAATTCATCTGGAAACGAGGACCAATTGGATGGAATGAGTGGGGCGGTTGCCATTTGCAGCGATTGGGTCAGAAAACAGGGGAATGTAATTTGCACGTGGAGTTTGCATGACGGACCTCCATTATGCGTTCGGAATTGGTTCTACTTCAAGCGGTCTCGAAACCTCGATAGTGGTAAAGAGACTTGCGTATTTTATTTCCTTTTGCGATGATCGATGGATTTGGGAATTACCGCGACCTGACTTCTCAGATTGAACTGAGGCTATTCCTTTCCTGGTTTTGTTGGAGATTTTTTATGAAAACGCTTTTCATTGTTACAACACTTATGGCAACGACAATTCTCATTGCCGATCCAGTCAATTTACTCAAGCCAACGAATAAAGAAGATAGTTGGCGATTGGAGAAAGCGGGCGATGCCAAAGCAGAAATGAAGATCGAGGACGACGCGGTCGTGTTCCGAACAACGGCAATCGATTCCACGGATTGGCATGTTCAGGCCGTGCAGACGAATCTGGATTTGAAGGATGGAAAGGTATACACGATCAAATTCAAGGCGAAATCGCCCGAAGAAATAGGCATAACGGTGAATGCAATGATCGATCAAGAGGACTGGCACCAGATTGGTTTGAACGAAGAAGTCAAGCTGCGAAAAGAATTCAAGGACTTTAGCTTTGAATTTACCGCCAATGATACGGTCGCTAAGAAGAACCGAATTAGTTTTGTTCTTGGAAATTCCAAGGGAATCGTGTACATCAAGGACCTAGTGTTGAGCTCAAAGTAACCTCACCCAGTTTACTGATAGATTCCAAGCTGCCCCTCGCCTCAACGTGGCGTTTTAGGAAAAGGCAAAGGAATTTCAAGATTCTTTTAAATTGCATCCGATTACTGGTTTTTGATCTTGGAACTCACGTTGCTATTCTTGCGTCCGGCGGTTAAAGTTTGTTGCGTTGGGCGAGGTTTAGGGAGCTGAAAAGATCCCTCCAACTCCAACAAGATGTAAGCAACAGGTATCTCGAAGACAGCCGCGTACTTTTCAGTCTCGTCCGCCATTGAGTTGTTCTGCCGCATGCATCGGACGGTCTGTCCGAGTGGTTTCCGCGGATAGACCTAGTCGCGATTTGTTTAAAATGCTGCCGTTGTGGTAGCGATCGGTGATTTGGAAACAGGTTAAGTTCAAGGGTTATTTGATGGGTAAGAACATTTTTGTGGGTAGCCTTGCGTGGGCCACTACGTCCGAGAGTCTCGAACGAGCATTTGCTCAGTACGGGGTGGTAACATCCGCCAAGGTCGTTAACGACCGTGAAACGGGTCGTTCCAAGGGTTTTGCGTTCGTCGAAATGGAATCGGGTGCTGATGAAGCAATTCGAGCATTGAACGGCGCTGAACTCGATGGTCGTCAGATTGTCGTCAACGAAGCTCGTCCTCGCGAAGGCGGCGGCGGTGGTGGCGGTGGCGGAAGTCGTGGCGGCGGTGGTGGTGGTTACGGCGGTGGTGGCGGCGGCGGCGGCAGTCGTGGCGGCGGCGGCGGTTACGGCGGTGGCGGCGGTGGTGGCGGTGGTGGCGGCGGTGGCCGACGCGATCGATACTAATCCTCCAATATCGACTAGGTGCTCAGACTCTTTATAGTCTGTAGAGCAACGAAGTATTCAAAAGCAAAGGGGCACTCGGATCAAATCGGGTGCCCCTTTTTCGTTTGCATTCATGTAGCTTCGGCTGTCCCTAGCCCAACTTCCCCAACAAGATTTTCTATCATTTTTTTGACACTTCTCGCTGATCGCCAACACTGTTACCCGCTCAACGAAGTTGGGAGGGTCGAAAAACGAGCCGTAAGCGAGTTTTTCGGGGAGGGCAAGATTCGGCTATGTAAAAAGTTCTTCGGATCGCGTCAGCCTTCCCTCCCCGGTGAGGCTAGCGCCCGCCAACCCGCCCAAAACTACGTTACGGGAGGGTTGCACTGCTCCCCCGAGGTGGCAATTAGCGAGAAGTCTCGGAAAAAGATTGAAATAAGATAGCGACAAAGAAAACTCGACGGAAACACGCTATCATAAAATGCTCCCGCTACAGATTGCAAAATCCCAACGATTGGGAACACTTCCATTGATTGTAAATCGGCTGGTTTATGGATACAGCTTGGCGTCAATCAAATCATTGGGGGTACGACCCTCCTTCTCATCCTCACAAGTCTCCCTCTCATCCTCACAAGGCAAACCACGATGCGGACGTCCAAAATCCTTTTTCCATTGGCAGGCTTTCTGGCTTTTTCGTGGGTGGCACTCGGTGCTATGAGTCATTCCGTCTCACAAGAAGCACTGCAAACTGGTGAAGAAAAGTGGGTCCAGCTGTTCAATGGCAAGGACCTTGACGGTTGGATACCTAAAATTCGCTACCACGATCTTGGGGATAATTTTGCGAATACTTTTCGTGTTGAGAATGGAATTCTCAAAGTTGGCTACGACGGTTATTCCGAATTCAAAGAAACCTTCGGTCATTTGTTTTACAAGAATTCGTATTCGCATTACCGCATTCGTGTTGAGTACCGATTCGTCGGCGAACAGGCAAAGGGTGGACCTGGCTGGGCGGTTCGCAACAGCGGCATCATGATCCACGGTGAACGGCCAGAAACGATGGCAAGAGATCAGGACTTCCCGGCCTCGATTGAGGTGCAGTTGCTTGGCGGGGACGGCAAAACATCTCGTCCCACGGCTAATCTTTGTACGCCCGGTACGAACGTAGTCATGAACGACAAATTGATCTTGGCCCATTGCACCAATTCCAAGTCGAACACTTTCCACGGGGAAGATTGGGTAACGGTAGAAGTGGAAGTGAAGGGGAACGAACTCATTCGTCATTTGGTGAACGGAGAATTAGTACTAGAGTACAACAAGCCGCAGCTTGACGATCGGGACGCACACGCTAAAGAACTGATTCAAAAGTTGGGAGACAAGATGCTGTACACCGGTTCCATCTCTCTCCAGTCAGAGAGCCATCCAGTCGAGTTTCGGAAAGTGGAATTACTTGATTTGTCATCCAAGTAAGTCGCTTGACCGTGTAACCAGGGCCAATACGATTGGTGATCATGCCAGTATAACATGCAACCACAACAACGAATGAAAACTTCTACATGTACGAAGCATCTGCGATTTCGTGTCCAATCGCCGATATGCCCAACGTATCGCCGGTTTTTGCAGAATTCCGCGTCAGGCAAGCATCTACGACAACAACGATCGGGTTCCTCACCAGAGACCCGATGGGATTTGTCGATGGTTCGAGTGTTTATGGCTACGTACAGAATCGAGGTCTTTCTAAGATAGACCCCGCAGGGTTTGCGTCCTGCACGCCTAATTGGACTGGACCATGTACACTTGCCAATTTCCGTGCATGGATCGCGACTGAAACCGCAGAGCTGAATACGTGGTTGCCGAAGGTAAAGCCCTGTCCATGCAACCTCAGTTGCAAAGACCCTCCATTCTACTTCTGCGGAGTATACATCAACGGTGGAGGAACCCATCATCCTTGTCCAACGCCTCCTCCTGGATTCGCATATGTCGGTTTTGACGGTGGCCAGCATCCCGGTAGGGATCTAGAACTTCGTGAGAATAATTGCCCCGATGATTGTCAACCTGGGAATCAGTGTATTTATAAGTCTGACGGAAATCTTGCGACCACGGCACCTGCTGCGGGTACAGCAGATCGGTATTCGGGTGGATGCGGTGTTCTCTGGAGTAGCAACCATGCCCAGGGTGACTACTATCCATACAGCTGCGCAAAGAGTCTTGATCAGACAGGAACAATAGGACTGATTGCTATGCATGACGCTGTGAGGCCGATAAACGGAGGAAAACCTTGTGTTAAAGGACCGTGGCAACGATAATCCCTATGCGCATGACTCAATTCGTCCAGATAAAGTTAGTACGAATAAGGAAATCGATATTCAGACTAGGGCGGCAAGGCCAAGTCAATTAGCTGTCCCCTTTTGGTACTCGGTCATCGATTCTCTTGTCCTAGTTGCGACATTGTCGTTCGCGTGGTTAGTAACTTCCCATGAGTATTTTGGTATTAGTAGAATTTGGGAAGAGAAGGTTGTGATCGTGATGACGCCATGTGCTATTGCGGTTGTTTTCCTGATGTACTTCGCGCGATGGCGATCATTCGCTGGTTCAGTATGGTGCGTTTTTTGTCTAATGTCTTTTGTTGCAATGATGGCGTACAACTTTATGCAATACAACTCAATTTAACCACCATTCTCTGGGGTAACTCGTTGTTGGGGTAACTACGTTGGGGACTACGTTGGGGTCAAACCCTGTTTTCGGTTTTCGGGTTGTATGCTGGTATGTTGTACCGGGATGAACAGGCGGCGACACAACGGCATCTAACGAATAGAACACGAGGGTCGCCGCCGCGCCGACGCATACACCGGATCGAGTTTGCCCGCTCGGAATCGTCTAACCAAGTGTCCAACCCATGCGTGTTCGAAGCGCCCGGCTCGGACCGTGTAATACGCTCGGGTGATGCTGGAACCGTGAGCGTGCTTTCGCGATGAACAGGCGGCGATAGTTTGGCTTCCAACTCAAGGACATACACCATCGCCGCCGCATGTCTCGCTCCATTGCAGAAATTGCCCGCACGGATTGTCTAACCAAGTGTCCAACCAATGCATGTTCGAAGCGTTGCCCGTTGCAAGACGCATTCTTGGCCGCTGGTCTGCGTACAACGAAAGAAGTGCAAAACGGCGGTCATGGATGCCGCCGTTTGTACGGCTGGGATGGCATGGATGCCAGTCTGGTCGCCATCGGCAGGAGAGCGGGAACAAGTTTTCAGTATTCAGTTTTCAGTTTTCAGCGAATCGCAATCAATGCATCTAGCTCAAGGCTCTAGCGAAGCCGAGGGTGATCAGACCGAGCGATTAGCGAGTCCCAGCCCGCGAAGGCGAAGCACGAACGGCGATGATGAGTCGCTGCGCTGAAGTGCGAAGGGTGAAGGAACGAAGTTCGAAACCACCGCATGCTCGCAACGGTTCCAGTTCAGCCATCTTCGCAGCGGCGATTCATCCCCGCGTGTCTGTAGGCATGGATGCCGGAAGACCGTGCGCAGCCGTAGCCAGGGCAGGAAGCCCGTGCAAGTCCGATGAGACAGGAAGTCGAATTCCGATTAAAGAGTGTAGTAGCTCGGGCCCCTCAAGGCCCGAGCGGGATGGGCCCGCCCTGTTGCAAGGCGGCGGCGTAGCGTGATGATGTGCGGGTTCGCGAAGCGATACCCATCGCACATCATCTAAGCGCAGTTCCGCCCGCAGTACAAGGTTCAGAATCTCCGGTAGGACAGCTGCTCCCACGCCATCTTTCTTTCTAAAGCCAAACCAAGTACCGAAGCGTTGCCCAATGACTCGCCAGCCAGGCACAAAACCTTGGCCAGTGATGTTGAGAATCGGCGCAAGCAAGATGGCTTCGAGCAAGTACCAATCGTC
>JAYVPJ010000209.1:0-99068 GCA_043757445.1 Pirellula sp.
CGATCGTTGTGGCAGTGTCGCTCCGCGACACTGAATTGCCGAGTCGCGGAGCGACGTCGGCTACATGTTATGCCAAAATACTTCTTCACGCGTGCTTAAGTCCGCAGGCTCGCTCGGCACGCAATAGTACACTGCTTGCTCGCTCGCGGGCTTTGGTTGCACCTTTGCAAAGAATTTCCTTTACCAAGATTGAGTTGCCTTCCAATTCTGAGCGTCGTTTGCGAGCGGGTTGCAAATAAGCGTCCGAGACATCGGCCAAACGCTTCTTTACGTCGCCATAACCGAAGCCTCCTCGCAAATAGATCGCTCTTAGTTCTTCTATCTGTTCCTGGGAGGCGAACAATCGATATAGTTGAAACAGATGATCGGTCTCAGGATCCTTGGCGTCTTCCATCGGACGTGAGTCGGTACTGATCCGCATGATCTTTTTGCGAAGTTCCTTTGGATCGTCGAACAGACCGAGAGTGTTGTTATAGCTCTTACTCATTTTCTCGCCGTCGGTTCCGGGCACCTTGGCGGCGCCCGGAACAATCTTGGCTTCAGGCATAGTAAAGACTTCGCCGAAGTGCGCATTGAAACTACGAGCAAGATCGCGACAAACCTCGATGTGCTGAACTTGGTCCTCGCCGACCGGAACCCAATTCGAGTCGTAAGCCAATATGTCAGCAGACATGAGAACCGGATAAGTGAATAGGCCGACATCCGCCCGAAGCCCTTTGGCCGTCTTGTCTTTATAAGCATGGCAACGTTCCAATAGACCAAGAGGTGCGCCGGTCATCAACAGCCAACACAACTGCGACACTTCGGGAACATCGGATTGCACAAACAAGGTCGCTCGTTCCGGATCCAAGCCGAGGGCCAACAAGTCCAACGCAGCATCCTTAACATAGCCTCGCAAGACTTCGGGCTCGCGAACGGTAGTCAATGCGTGTAGGTCGGCGATGAAGTAATAGCCATCATGCGCTTCTTGAAAATGAATGTACTGTTTGATCGCACCAAAATAATTGCCCCAATGGAAACGCCCGGTTGGCTGGATACCACTCAAAACTCGCATTTTTCAAATCAATCAAGTAAGTGTTTGCAACATCCTGCGATGTTACGATTTCAATGTTCCAACGATCTCGCACACCGACTTCGCACCGATGGAGTTCAGCGCGCCGGGTAATCCGCGAATAAGTTTGAGACTGACCAAGGGATCGTAATAGTTTGCCGTTCCAATCTGGACAGCCGAAGCGCCAGCAATCAAGAACTCCATCATGTCATCGAGGTTCGCGATACCGCCGACACCGATCACGGGAACTCCAACCTGGCTGGCAACTTGATAAACGCATCTCAGGGCAATCGGCTTGATGGCAGGTCCGCTCAGTCCGCCGACCACGTTAGCCAGTAAAGGTTTTCGTTTACGCCAATCGACTGCCATTCCGAGCACGGTGTTGATGCAGGTCACGGCGTCTGTACCCGCATCTTTGGCTGCCCTTGCGATATCAACGATGTGAGTCACGTTCGGTGTAAGTTTGGTAATGATCGCACAGTCGAGGACCTTCCGCACGTTGCTGACCACCTCGAAGCATAGTTTGGCATCGGTCCCGAAATCAACACCGCCGGAAACGTTGGGGCAGGAAACATTTAGTTCCACGGCTTCAAGCCCCTCGGCTCCTCTCAATCGCTCGGCAAGAAGCACAAAATCAGCCAGGGACTTACCCGCAATGCTTACGATGGTCGTTGCGCCCGTGGACTTGAGATAAGGCCAGTGATTCGCTAGGAAATATTCGATTCCATCGTTGTCTAAGCCGATTGCATTGAGAAGTCCAGAGCTCGTCTCCACGGTCCGCCAGGGAGCATTGCCCGCTCGTGGACTTTGAGTGATGGTTTTTGGAAGGATCCCTCCCAGTTCAGCCAGAGGTACAACACCTGACATTTCTTTCGCATAGCCAAATGTTCCGGAGGCGACGAGGACCGGATTTTTTAGGGCGAGTCGACCAAGCTGAACTCGCAGGTCCAGATCGGGTGTGGTTGACTTATTCGAATGCGATGCTTCGATCATCCAGGATGAGAGCCCTTGCCAAGTCGCTTAACGATCGCCTCGGTGGGCAACGCGATTACAGTGGCATTGGCCATGGTATCCGTGGAAAGAATGTCCAACGAATCATCACCGCCTTCGGCAGCTTCGTACTGGACCAGGTATGCCCCGACTTGAAGATAATTTTCATGAAAAATGGGTGGCCAGAAATCCTCTGCTCGGTGTGCCAGTGTCCTTGCCAATAAACGCGTGGCACGTCCAGAGAATCCACTGAGCACCATTTCGAGGCGACCTAAAGATTCTCGGAAAATATAGAACACGAGAGCGGCGTCCTTGCCCGGAGTCGCACCACCAGCAAAGGCCCAGCTTCCGTCGGCGGTTTCATAGTATAGCCCTGCTTCGGCAGCTTTTTCGCTCTTGCTAAGCTGCATACCTGCAGAGCATGCCGGTGGATGTGGATCGTGATCTCTGTATCGCAAAAAGAATGGACAGGCTCGTTCAGAGGCCTTCGATACGTTGTCTTGAGTGACAAAGGCATCGCAGCCAAACGCATTTGCGAGCACTAGTTCAACGGTCGGGTTGCTCTTAACAGATCCAAGGCAGACCATAGCTTTGTCCCCACCCATCTCTGAAAAGTCATCGTAAACGCTTTGAGCTCGCGAGTGCACTTGCTCAACGCTCATCGTGCCTGGGCTCCAAACCAGAGTTTGACGCAGGTGCTCAATGTGAGGCATCTCCTTGCCACCTCCCTTTTTAGCCGAAATAGCTTTGGCCGTTCCCCCTAACGTCGATACACCGTTGAGAACTTCTCCAGCAAGCACGCTATCCGAAGCAACAATCCACGCAGTGTCTGCGGATTCGTTGTCAGACGGACGTCGAACACCTACACAAATCTCCAAACGAGATCTGCGAGCAAGCATTTCCCAGAAATTCTCTGGAGTAATTGCAAATAGAGCACCAGGCAGCTCTTCAGCTCTGGCGTATCCGTGCTCGATTAAGTAATCACACAATCGTGATAGCGCCTCGATCGGAATGTATTTGGCTTCGTTTTTTAGCAGGGCCGCAACCTGGTGACGATCTAAACCTGTGTACTCGACAATGGCTTTGATCGTACCTGGACGTTTTCGTCGGTCCGGTGTGTGCCCAAGCAATTCTGCAAGTCGAAACGCATAACGCATTTTATTCTTTGACTTCCTAGCGACGCAGTACTTGTTTTCAGTATTCGCCGCGATAATAGTAACGAGCGGAGCCCCTGAGTTAAGCAGTTTCGTAACCGCCTAAGAGAAATTCTACCCTTCAAGGGCCTTTAAAATACCAAAAAACCCTAGCCACCGATCCATCTTGCGTAAATTTTTCTGGCTTCCTCCGGGTTTTCCGTTCCTTGGATAACGGCTCTACCATCGGGAAAGACACTTAATACGTACGGTGGGTGGGTAAATCTCACCAAGAAAGGGGTTTCTATGACTTGCCCATTCGACCTCAACCTCGTGGATAGTACTGCAAGGTCAATAGGATCACGGCCGGAAGATTGGATTTGAACAGCGCCTCGCCCACATAGGACCCGTGCCTGAGTCCCCAGCTTTCCATCTAGGAAATCCAGCTGATGATGAACGCATGCTCGACAGCCGAATTGCTTGGAAGATTCGCTGGGCGAGTTGCGTGGCACTCGAATTTTCCGAATGTCCCCAGCCCAAAGATCAAATACCCTTAGGAAACCGTCGCCTGCGACTTCTTTTTTTAGCAGGATTTTTAATGCCTCCATGGCTTGCCAAGAGGCGATGATGCCGACCGCTGCCCCTAAAACACCTGCCGAATCGCATGTTTGCATTTGTTCAATGGGTGGCGGTTCCGGCAACAGACACTGAAAGCAGGCAGTCTTGCCAGGCACGAAAGCCATCGTCTGTCCAGAAGCGCCCACGATTCCGGCATGCACCCAAGGGATACTATGACGGATAGAAAGATCATTGATCAAAAAGCGAGTCTCGAAGTTGTCGGTACCATCGATGATACAGTCGACGTCCGACATCCATTGTTCGATATTCGTGTATGTCAAATCCGCAACGATCGGCTGCAATTGGATATTCGGATCGATGGCCAGTAGGTGCTCTTGAGCGGCGATGGATTTGGGTCGAACTTCCAGCGCATCGCGGGTGGTGTAAAGTGCTTGCCTGGGAAGGTTGTCCAGCTCTACCCAGTCTCGATCAATCAATCTCATGAATCCGACGCCAGACCGGCAAAGTCGCTCGGCCACCATCGCGCCCAGCGCCCCCATCCCGCAGATTGCAATCCGTGCGTTCGAAAGCAGTTCCTGCCCCCTTTCACCTACCTCAACAAATGCTTTTTGGCGACGATATCGGTCTTGCATGGGGCTTATTGATCTGTATCGAATTCAAGATCCAGTTGCAGTTGAACGTGGTCATTGAACCGAAGTCTTGCGGTACCCGATCTTAACAATGATATTAGATTGACCAGTGTATCGATTTCTTTTTCAGCTTCTAATTTGCTGTGCCCTTTTTCGAGCATGTTTTGAGCGATCAACTGCATGCGATTCAATTCCAGAATATTCTTCAATGTTTCAAAATTGATATTGACGATAGTGTTATTCTTGGCCAAAGATTCGTCTTCAATCCGCTGAGATACTTGTGGTGTCAGTTGTTTTGCGAGAGCGATCGTGCTCGCGACAAAAATCAAATCGCCATCAAAGGCCAGGGTTGGACTGAAATTAAATTGAATCGGAAGTCCGTTCTCGTACTTTTTGTCGCTTTCTTTTACAAAGGTAGCCGAGTAGATCTGCCTTTGCTCTACGGACTCCGACTCCAAATTCAATTGTGGGTTGCCTCCCATTGCACTAGTAACGTTGAGGAAGCCGATAAAACTTTGAAATATGCGTTTGAGGTCTTTTCTGAACGATGGGTTTTTGAGTTTTGCGACCAAACCAAAGCTGGGTAGTTGGATGGCGGGCGCATTGCCAGATTCAAACGATTGTTCGGCTGAGATCAACTGAATTTGTGGTTCGATTGCGCCAAGGATATCGGCCCCAAAATCCTTGCCCGAAAACAACGTAGTGAGGGTGTTTTCTGCTTGCGATAACTGATCGTTAACCTTTTCGTCGAATAAATCCCCAGCTCGAAGCCACAACTGAGATAGATTCCTGTATGTACTTAGGCTGGCTAACAACCCAGTACCGCCGGCTAATGTTGTCGCATAGCCGTGACCGTGTGGCCCTACAAAGAACTCTCGTGAGTCTTCAGTCCACTCGATCTGGTACGGGACTTGGAATTGAAGGGAAAGTTTATTCTCTCCGAGTGATAGCTTACCTATCGCGAAACTTGTTTTTTGTAACGAAGCCAATACACCTCCCAAAATGAGTTCGGCCGCGAAGTCCTTGGCCTTTTCCCTAAGTACTTCCTTGGCCATGCCCGTTTGCCGAAGCGTGTCTAAGTCAACGAATACCCTTGCAAAACGATTCTCCACCGCATCATGCTCGGGTTGACCATGCGAAAACCCTGCCTTCTCAAAAAGAGGATGGTTAAGTAGATGATCGTTTGTCGAATCGAGCTGACGATCGATAATGCTCTTGCCAAGCTCCGGTTTGTTCGTGACCAATGCGATCGAGCCGATAGTTCCGAAAATTGTTTTTTGGAATTCGTAGCCGCGAATTCCCCGATATTCCGCCTCGCGGATCGGATCGGGTTGGTTTTTGGACACGGCATCGGCTCGAGCAAGCTTCACCAGCGTTTGCAAGTATTCCTCGACCCACTCCTGACTCTCCGTACGAGCAAGCAGTACGACCCCTTCCGTTTTTTTATCGACAGCCAAATGAAATCCATGAGTTGTCAATTTCTTTGCCAACGAATCCACTTTGTCGCCAACCGCAAACTCAAAAAGCGCTAAGCCTCCGCGTAATTTCAATACGTCTGGCGATCGCATGATTTTCTTAAACGCACCCGTAGATTGAATTGTTTTTGTGAACGGATGTTCT
This sequence comes from Pirellula sp., assembly GCA_043757445.1. Lineage (GTDB taxonomy): Bacteria > Planctomycetota > Planctomycetia > Pirellulales > Pirellulaceae > JBKCUI01. The sequence goes on from JAYVPJ010000209.1 coordinate 6,003, forward strand.
AAAACAGATTCCAGCGACTTGCCCTCTAGATAAATCACCGTTGACGACGGTAACCATTTCCTCACATCCTGATCGTCACCGCGCGCCAATGTGACTACAAAAAAGAGCCAAGAGGCAATCAAGTAGATCGTGAAACAGATAGTAAATCGCATGGCAAGGATCCTTCGTTTAACCCCGTTTAACCCCGAGCCGAAGGCGACGGTAAGGGTAGGAGACGGTAGGTGAGGGTAGGTAATGATTGATGACTGTGTAAATATGCACGCGTGAAGAAGCATTTTTGCATAACATGTAGCCGACGTCGCTCCGCGACTCGGCAATTCAGTGTCGCAGAGCGACACTGCCACAACGATCGAATCAAAGAACTTCTGCCGTAGTGCATAGTATCCTGTGTTTCGCTTTTGTCTCACCTTGATAGGTTAAAATGACTTAAGGAATAGCCCGCGAGCAAGGAGTGGCAATTGGTTGCTTGCCCACTCCCAAATTGTACCTCAATTTCCGCATTGCGTTTTGATTTGGTTTGGGGCGTCGACTTGGCTTAGCTATTCCTCGTTTCGGTGATTATTCCTTTACGCTAAGATCTGGCCTACGCATAGGCTGTTCGTTTGTCCCTCTCCAAAATTACCATTGCTCAATCCCATTGCTCAATCCCATGGCTCACGTCCAAACAACGAATCCGCCAAAGCATTCCATCACACGCGATGCAATCGCTATTTGGATGGCTGGCGTTGAAGCCGTACAAGCTGATCTTGTTGTTAACAAGCAGACGAATTGGGACGGGCGATGGCTAACGATTGCTGACCAGGTTTTTGATCTCAAGAACGCCGAACACTTAATCGTTGTCGGTGCGGGCAAAGCCACTGCCGGAATGCTTAAAGGTCTTTACAACGCACTTGAGCGGTCAGGGAAAACACATCCCAAGCTAGTCGGTTGGATCAATGTTCCGGAGGGTGCTCGAGCCCCACAGGGGGACATTGTCGAATCGGTTACCGTCTGCCATGCACGCCCGCTTAGTTGCAACGAACCAACTGCGAAAGCCGTCGAGGGCACTCGAAGAATCCTTGACTACTTGCAGCGTGCTGGCCGCGATGATTGTGTTTTGGCCCTTATTAGCGGCGGAGGGTCAGCTTTGCTCTGCTCACCTATCGAAGGTGTATCGCTCGGAGAAAAGGTCGAGCTTACTCGGGCTCTTTCGGCAGCGGGGGCCAATATCGAGCAACTGAATTCCGTCCGCCGTTGCTTGAGCAACGTCAAGGGTGGAGGAATGGCACGCGCATGCAATGCTCGCAATCTGATCACTTGCATCCTTTCCGATGTGCTGGGTGATCCGTTGGACTTAATCGCTTCAGGCCCAACGATCCTTACTCCCGCGCCGAACCCTTCGCAAGCCATGGAAATAATGGAGCAACTCCTTCCGAATCAATTCGCATCCATTGCAAATACATTAAACAAACAGATGCGCCCGAGTCTGGGAAAAACTTCGGAGTTGCAAAACCCGACCATTGCACTTGAACCCATTGTATTGGCCAATAACGCAACGGCGGTAGATGCCGCCGGTCAAAAGGCCGTCAAACTTGGATATCGCTATTGGATGAAATCTGAGAGAAAGAGCGAAGGGGACGTCAACCATCTCGGCCAACAATTCGCAATGCAGCTACAATCAACGCTTGACCAATCGCAAATCGACTGCGTGATTTCGGGAGGGGAGCCAACGGTCGTCTTGCCACCTTCAGCAACGCGCGGGCTTGGTGGTCGCAATCAACAATTGGCGCTGTCGTTTCTGAACTGGTACGACCAAAACGAAGGTTGGCCTAAGAACTCAGAAATGGCATTTGTTTCTGGGGGCACTGACGGTGAAGACGGGCCAACGGATGCAGCCGGCGCCTATGTCGATCAACATGTATTCTCGCAGATGAACTTGCTGCAATTGAATCCCGAGGACTATTTGATGCGATGCGATGCATATCACTTTTTCAAATCGACTTCTGGACTATTGCAGACTGGCCCAACAGGCACCAACGTCTGCGATTTGAGGGTAGGGCTGGTTCGAAAGTAGCCTGCCCGATCTTGTTCTCAACCCAGTGGTACCAGCGGCTAGCGCCATAACCACATTGATTTTGTCAGCAGTTGGTAGTGGATCTTGTTAAAGATCCTATGCCGCAAGGATCTTTAACAAGATCCACTACCAACAAAATCGAAGTAAGCGCTAGATGCGGGTGCAATTGCACGCCCGTTTCGTGTACCGAAATCAAACCACAGTCGCATCAAGCAATCGTACATGGTCAAGTCTAGCTGCGGGGTGCTACTTTTTGTCCGACTGCATTACCCCGGTGTAATCCAACTCACCAGAGTCACCATTGACGGTGTATTTGAGCATCCCCTTTAACTTGGAACCGTAGGGGCGTCCTTTGTAGGCAACATGCAAATCAGCACCTTCATAGATCGTATCGAGCTCAAATTGCAGTTGATTGTCTTTGACTTCTAGCTTCTTGAGTTCGATGGATTTACCGTCTTCGGCAAGGTAGGTACCGCCCAGCTTGCCCTCTTTGATCGCAATAGTCACGATCGGTTGTAACAATTGGTCGTTAGGGAGTGTGATCTTTAGTTTCCATGCACCAGCCACATCGGTTTGTTCCACACTTCGTTTCGCTGCCCAGGGTAATTCAATTGCGCGTTGCTCCGACGACGCATCAGCTTTGCCTTCGACTTTGTCGCCATCGACCCTCCCGTCAAAGAGTATCTTGAAACTGCGTGGGGTTTCCATCTTGACTTGGAACGAGAGCTTCCCATCTTTGATTAGTCCGTCTATCACCTCCATTTTCATGTCGCGTGCCGACAAACTGCCGGATACTTTTCCGTCGGCCGAAGCCTCCAGTTTCAACACGTTTTTAATGACTTCCCCATTGGCATCATAGTCCCAACGCCAGGTTCCCGACGGATCGACTGCAAGTTTCTTGTCCTCTGCCAAAACAAGAGTCGCCGAAGCGGATAGTACCAGTAAACACAACATTGTGCGACAAACTAACATCAGGAGGTTCTCCAAAACAGTATTGAAAAAGGGTTCGGACTCTAGCGTACTCTACCTCGCAGGGCAATCAAAGAAGCCCAAAATGCTAGACTGTGATTTTATGTGGGCGAGTCGCTCCGCGACTCGCGCTAACTGATGAAAAACAGCCCAGCCTCTCTGAGCAACGAAGAGCGCATAAGTCGCTAGAAATCTTTGCCACAATTCACACGCCCATCGCTTTCGCTCTGGGCGTGCCACACTGCATTTGGCTCGCTACCCATGGCTAGAGATTGAGCAATTGCCTTTGGTTTGTGACATGAAATTACAGAAAATTTTTGCGAAGTACTTTTTTAGAAAACCTTAGCGAGGCAGTAGTTTTTGGTTGAAAACTAACTTGCAATTTTCGCCCCACCTGTGGCATGATGGTCGTTCCCTGTTTGGCCCCATTTCTGTTGAACGTTTCCGTTCAGAAATCGTGACGAGTCGATGACGTTTCTAACAGGTCAGTTTTCAATTGACTTAAACCGATTACGAAACCGCGACGAATTCGCGATCGAATCGTTTGTCGCCAAGTATGAACCTTTCATTCGACGCTCCATTCGATTTCGTTTGGCGCGATCATCTCTCGGTGCCGCCGCCGATTCGGTGGACGTTTATTGGTTTCAATTCGAAGTCGCAACACAAACTCTCTCGCTCGAATCAGATCAGGATTACTTCCACAATACCGTGGGCGGCGCCACTCGCATTCGGTTTGATCATTCTGGGGGATATTTAGTCGGCTACGATTGGGGCATCGATGTGATGCTATTAGACTCGTTTCGGAAACGAAAAATTGCTTCCGGAGGAGGCCGCACATTCTTCGACAGATTGGCTCCGAAGATCGACCCCCTCGGCCAATTGATTGGCTTTGCTCCATCGTTAGACCATCCAACCCAAGTTGGAACAATGAAGGTTGCGCCATGCGACGAATTTCCCAGTCTGTTTTGCGATGACCAAGACGAATATGCTCATTCTTATTCCCGCATGGACCCAACCGGGAGTTTTGTCATCATTCCTGGGCTAAACGGCTTCGTCATCATCGACGTGGCTAGGTTCGCCTATTCGGTTTTCGAATGATGCGGATTCTTTTCTTTTCGTCAGTGGTAAGGACTTGAACATTGCGCGTTTGCCGCTGATTCGTCAACGCTTGACGGAACTCGGAATCCCATGGGATGGTCCTGAGTACCAAGCCACGGCAAAAATTCTTCCGATCTCGAGAATCGAAATACCTGATTGGATGGCAAAAGTCTCCGATGCGCAGCAATTCATGAATTTGATAGATGAGCGTGCCATCGAGAGTGCAAATCGGAATCCGAACAATCCGCACGACCTGTTTGCAAGTGGAATGGTGTTGCTCAACCGTCGCCAATTGGAGTCGGCGTCGGAACACCTTGCGCAAGTATGTCACCTTATGCCAAATTCCGTTACGGCCCATCAGTGGCGAGCCTACGTGTTGGCGGCAATGACAAGATTTGACGAAGCAGTTCAGGTTGCTGATGGAGTGCTGAATCGAATCGAAGACGTCGATTTTCGTCTGATGCGAGCTGAGTGGCTCTATCAAGCGGGGCAGTTTACGAGGGCCAGCGATGAATGCGAGAGTCTAGTGAATTGCGAGAAACCGACTGCCTGCAATGCTTTCGCTCTGCGAAGTATGTGCCATGAAAAACTAGGTCAGGTCGATGAAGCTATGGCGGATACGAAGCAGTTCCTATTGCTGGCACCGGGAGACATAAATACGTTGGAGTTGAATGCACGCTTTTGGACTGGGCCTGATTTGTCACTTCGACATCCGATCTTGGCGAAACTCTACATGGACAAGTTACTGCAGGAGCACTCGCGATTTCTGCCAGAGGTCCAGGAGACGATCGCGATCACTTTCATCCGAAATGGTCAATACACCGAGGCGTTGGAATACTGTCAAGAAATACTTACCAATCCAAGCCTACTAAGCTATGGCTTTGGATTAGCGTGCGAATCATTATGCCGAGCTAATTTAGGAGAATTGGCAGAAGCCCAATCAAGTTTGGATACGCTAAGTCGGTGGGAACGCCCGAAGGATAAAGACACAAAACGCGTGATGGAGCTGCAAATGTTGATTCGGGAAGCGACCATTGCAATTCGCGAAAAGCTCGATAGCCGACAGCGCTAGCTGCGGGTGCAATTGCACGCTTGTTTCGTGTAAGGGGTTTTGCCCTGTGATTTGATTGGATTTTTGAACGTGGATGGAACGCATGGACTCGCGGTCCAAGAACCAAGGCTAGTAGGGCCCGCCCCATCGTAGACATAGACGTTCTTGTTCGCGTCGATCACCCAGGTCTTGGTTCCGAATAGCTTGGCAAGTTAATCGATTTCATTCGTGCGTTCGTCGCCCTTGAGGTCTGTGATTCGATCCAATACGCCCGAGTCGAGGTTCGCAAAAAACCAATCTCTCCCGGACGATCCGGTCAGAATATCCTCAACGCCATCGTCGTGGACTTTTCCGTAAATCACGACCTCCTGGAAACTCGACAACGCAAAGGTACCACGGTCCGTGCCGTTGATGAGCACCTTGACCGCGGACTGACCTTGCGGCACGACGCGAATTATGTCGGCTGCATCTGAACCGTTGATAATCAACGCCGGACCGTGACAACCTGCGCCGATCACTGCGGGCAGCGCATTGATACCGTTCACCGTAACTGCGAGTGAGTTGGCCTGAAAAGTTCCATCTTCATCCGTGGCAGTTGCCGAAATGGAATAGGTAACGACTCCGACCGCATAAGTGTGTTGAACTGACGATGGATTTCCAGAAACGGTTTGCGTGGTTCCATCGCCCCAGTTGATAATCCAACTCTGAATTGTGTCCAATCCTGGATCGCTCGAAGCCAGACCTAAAACATAGGGCGTGCCCTGATTGACAACACTCGGGCCACTGATCGCAAGCATTGGCGCGACGTTGTCAACTAAGACGTTGAATGCGTTGGCGCGATTGAGGAACGTGCCATCCTCATCGATTAGATTGACCGTGATCGCGCGGGTATTCGAGCCATCGGCGTAGATGTGGTTCTTAGCCCCGTTGGTGGTGTAGGTGTTACTCAAGCCATCTCCCCAGTTAACGATGTAACTGGACACTGTGTCGGTGCCTGGATCGGTCACTGAACCCAGCGTCAGACTATAGCTTGAGCCTTCGTTGGTATTCGTTGCTCCGCTGATCACCAATGTCGGGGCGACATTGGTTACCGTTGTCAAGGCTGTCGTCGTTACGCTACCCGTGTCGTCATCGGTCACGGTGAGTGTCACCGTGTAGGTGCCGTTGTCATTCGGTGTGTACGAATAGGACGCTGCTGTACCTGGAGTGCCATAGGCAACGCCGTTCTTCGTCACCCTCCATGCGTAGGTGAACGTATCGGCCGTGCCTGCATCGGTAACGGTACTGGTCAGGTTGATCGCAGTACCTTCTGGGCTCGTGGCCGGTGCGCCATTGATCGTTGCCACTGGGTTCACATTGTTGACGGTCACGACTGTTGAGTAGTCGGTGAACCCGCCGTCCTTGTCGAGGATTCTCGCATAGACCGTGTAAGTACCATTGTCGTTGAAGGTGAAGTTCTGGCTGTTGGTCGAACCGGCACTTGCATAAGTGTCTAAATCACGATCTGATTGAGCAGTCGAGAAAAAATACTTGAGTCCTGCCGTCCTGTCCGCACTCGAAACATCCGTCCCGCCGCTGAGCGTCACGGTCACAGGGCTGCCTTCATTGACGGGCCCGTTGTTGCTGATCGTGGCTGTCGGAGCTACGTTGTTCACCACCAGCGGAAATGTTGTGGTGCTAATTCCGCCGCGGCCGTCGTTGACGGAAATCGTCACATTCTGAGACTCGATCGGACCGTCGTTCGTGTTGTATGTCCACGTCCACGCACGCGACTGTCCAGGAATGGCCGAACCGATGTTACCTCCGACAAGTTGCACTTGCCCGATATTCGAGGTAACAATCAGGCAGGTGGATAGGCCATCCATATCATTGACCGTTCCAGTCCGATTCGCAATTTGACTTTCGTTGACAGTGACGGATGAAGCGACGTGGGTAATCGTCGGGATACTATTCAACGTCCCGCTATCGGCGTCGTAACTCATCGCCGACGAATACCACGTGTCGGCTAATGGCGTGAAGCTAAACTGTATCCAGTGAAAATTTCCTTCTGCGGATGTAATGCCGGCGCGTAGGCTCCCGCTGTCAAACCACATCACGTAGGAGTTGAGACTAGCTCCATAAACTTTGTCGAGAATGAAACTCACGCTAGAGAAACTAGATGTGTAAAATCGGGCACCCGCTGTCATGCTTGACGTTTGCAACGTGGGAGAGTCACTGATGGATACATAGTCATCTCCATCCAAATTGAATGCGCTACCGACGTTGTATCCAGCCGCGTAGGATATGCTGCTCGGACTGCTCGGGCCCTTCACTAAATTTCCGTTGTTATTCCCCAACGCATCGACGGCAGTGCCCTCTGCTTTCCAATTGCTGACAAGCCCAGCTGGGTAGCCAAACGAAGTGGTTGACGCTGTATTGTCCGCAGGAGTGGAGTCAGGAACGAGCCCGACGACACTCGCCGATACGTGCAGCGGTAGGTCCGAAGGCGTCGCCCGTACCACGATTTTGTATGATTCAGCTAAGCCCACGCCAAGATTGACTTCATGCCAGGTCACGGTTCTGTTGATGACCGAATAGGTGTAGACACCCGTGGCCGATTCAAACGAGGCGTTGACAAGCAGCGTCGCAACGACCGTGTGCTGTGCGGCCATCGGATTGTTGTTCTTGACGCATACCGAAAAGGTCGCCAGCTCGCCAGTCATTACTTGACCGAGGTTCGATACGCCGGCGCAAACCGCGTGATCAGACGAGATCGTGTTACGGACCGTTGCCGCGTTATTAACCATGTTCACATCTGCTACCGCCGAACCGACGTTGACCGTCCCCGTGATGACTTGGTTCGCGGTTTGCGTACCGTCAAGCCGTACGACGAGTGTCATGGTGCGACTGCCGTCGCTTGCGGTCAAGCCGCGAGCCGCAGCGACCACGGTTCCCACGCCATTCACGTCCGGGGTCGATTTCTCCCAGCCGGTCGGAACATCCGGCGAGCCATTCGGATTGTACCGCGCGATTGGAATATCACCAGAACCGTATGCAAGCGATCTGCACGATACGCCCATCCGCGTCTGTGATCGTTGACGGTTGATACGGACGATATCCAGAACCATAAGTGAGCGTCTTAATGCCATCTCCGTCCCAGGTCGAGTCTAGCGGACTTGGTGCTTGGTTTGAGGGTGCGTAGATGGCTTGCGTGTCGCTATCAATGATCGTACCCAGGCCGAAATTGTCCGTAATAATTGCATTGTTGGGATTGCTCAGGTTTACTACAAACGTCTCGTTGCGTTCTATCAGAGCGTCGCCGTAGATGTCAACCAGAATGGTCTTGACAGTCTGCCCAGGTAGAAACGTAAGCGTGCCGTTGGCGAGGCCAAAGTCCGAGATTGCAGCCGTGCCTCCCGCAACGCTTCGCCAATCGACGGTCACCGTGTTGTGGAAGGGGTGATCGAGAGAAACCGTGAACGTAGCCCCCTCCGGTAGACCGGCAAACGTCCCGATCACCGGATCCGTGCCATCGTTGTCAATGATCGTGAACTTGCTTCCGGCAGCAGGGAGATAGCCGCGTAGCATGAAAGGTGGCAGGTCTCATTGTTTGCAATATCAATTAGTTGCACCTAAGTCATCGCTTGAATCCGCCATACCACTGTGCCGTTCTGAAATTGCCGGTCAGACACAAGGACCGAAGACGCTACGTCACTTTCGGCGAAACGAGTATCTGCCTAATGATGTTGATCGTTCGAACTGCTCGTAGCACATCCTGCAGGCAGAAAAATGGCAGGTAAGCAGGTACGCATTAGTTTTCGAACAAAAAAATGAACATTGATAGACAGGATGTGCAGGATGATGTCAAGTCGCTGATCGATTCACTTGTGTCGTGTGAATCGTTTGTATTCGAGTTTCGGATTGCCAAAATGGATCAGTAGACCGACCTCGATTCCAGTTGCCTTCAGATAGTTAATAAACTGGGCCTGGTGCACCTGAGCGAACGCACAACCGATGATCTTCTCGGTGATTTTTCCAAACTGTAAGTCGGATCGACGATCATCCTGTAAATCCTGTAAATCCTGTCTATCCATGTTCATTTCTCCAATCGTGTCGAGCATTAAGGATAAAGTTGCCTCCGATGAGTAAGGCTCGGAAACTTAAGCACGCGTGAAGAAGTATTTTGGCATAACATGTAGCCGACGTCGCTCCGCGACTCGGCAATTCAGTGTCGCGGAGCGACACTGCCACAATTACTTGACTTCTGGCCCGCACGTTAGCACTAGAACCCGGAAGTTTCTTCCGGTCCCTAAACAATTTATTTCGCCCATTCTTTAGTGCAAACAATACCCATCCAAGATCTGATGAGGATTTTGTGGGATTCGAATACCACTAACTGGCAAACCCGGAAGGAACTTCCGGGTTTTGGCACTAGCGCGTTCCTCCGAGACCTGTAGCACGTTCAATCGAGTTCGTGTCAACCTGCCACGCTGAAGGAATGCCGCTGCTACCAATGCCGCTGCAAACAATAGTAATGTGTTGGGCTCAGGGACCGCGATAATGGTTACCGCACCGGATCCAAGCGTGGAAAAGGAACTTGCATCGATCGGTCGAGTGCTAGTCGTAGATGCAAACACAGTATTGGGGCCCTGCACCAAAGTGATCTGATATGTTCCTTTAGCTGATTCGGGAGTTGGCGTCAGATGCTCAAGATACAATCGCGTCAATAGTCGATCGCTCGTGAGCGCAATGTTCCCGGCCCCTGTTTTGAGATCTCCGCCGACGATTGTCGTCAGGTTCGGATCCTGTCGAATATTTCCGTAGTTGTTAGTATCTGTAGAGTTTAGAAAGATGTAGTTTGCTGGCGCAGTACTGGCTGTCAAGGATTGCGCGTTCTGCTGCTGTTCGGACGGACTAAACCGTAACGTGCCACTTGCATTAAAGCCAGTGATTGAAAATTCGTAACCAACGACACTGATGAGGTCCGAGCTAGTGCTTCGGATCAGCACATCCACGAATCCCTTCCCGTTTGCCGTGATCGTCGAATCCAACACGTCCACTACGATGTCCCCATTGACTGGATGTGCAACCAAGAGCACAGAGAGTAACCATCCGAAGCAAAGTCCTGTACGCATAAATCACCTTTTGTCTTGTCCCGTGAGAGTATTGATTATCAAACTAGTCATCCAATAGAGCTTTCAATGCTTCCGATAATCGAGGGTCGACAGCAATCTGTCCATTGACCATATTTCGATCAAAGATATTGACCAAGCCATTTCCGTCCATGTCCCCTGCCAGATTCTGACCTGATCGACCAAACTGACTGACGACTATGGCTCGATCGGCTACGTCTACTTTCGCGTCCCCGTTGGCATCACCCAAGATTCGGTAGAACTCGAACATGCCATCAACGGCATCCGTGAAGTCACCGTCGCGATTGGTGTCGGTGAGGACTCGATAGAATCCGTCGCCACTATTGCTGTTGGCTACATCGGTAATCCCGTCGGCGCCAAAATCCAATCGCAATCGACTTCCTAATCGATCGATCGAGAATCCACTGACGGCGGAGCCCGTCTCAGGTGTTACGTTGGTCGCGTCTAGGGCAAATTTTTCTAATTTGACTCGTCCGGATACCAGCAGTTCCGCCAAATCGTCCTCTTTGTTGAACAAGATGTCCAAATAACGAATGTACGAACGCTGCTGAGCGCTCAACTGTACATCGATGCCGGTTGCAAGGAGTCCTGGATCGCCAAACGTTCGCGTCACCATCACGTCAGCGTCGGCAGCCGGCGAGGATTCGATGTTTCCAAAGGAATCCCTCCCAACGCTGAAAAAGCGATAGCTGTGCGAAAGTCCATCGGTCTTGGCTTGATAGGTCGCAACTCCGCTGTACAGCCCCGCTCCATTGGGAGCACCCGCTGGCGTCGAGCTTACGAAATCGGCGGTGCCCCCATCCACCGAAACATAGAGATCGAAGAATCGCATTTGACCTCCCCCAATCTCGGTTCCCTGCATCGTGACGCGAAACAGTCCAATCGGATTGTCGATTGCACTGACGACTTGAGTGGTTGGTGGAGATAAATCACCAACGGTAATTTGTGCGTCAGCGACAATTGGCGTATCGATCTCTTCATTTCCCGCGTTATCGCGAGCGACACTTCGGAAGAAGTAAACATGGTTGCTTGTAGCGTCAAATACGGAAGTAGGGGAGTTCCATGGCACGGTCGCAAACTTGGTAAAGGCTCCTGCGTCGATTGCCACGTAAAGATCGAATTCGCGTATGCCTGAAACCTGACTATTGACGGGACCGGCTGGGTCGATACCTGCCGCCGTGATCGGAATGTGAAGGGATCGCGTGGAGGTCGGAAGCGCGAGGACCACACTGCTCGGTGCAGTCACATCTTTGGCCAAAACCTTGACTATCATCGATTGTTCAGCAAAGCCACCTGCAATATCGGTGGCTCGGACTGTCACATTCGAAACCCCGCTTACCGCAACGTCGAATTGGAAGCCGAGGATGGCTCCCCGTATCGTTGGCATTACCAATGCCGCGTTCGAATTGGCCGCAATCGTAAACGTCAATTCCGAGCGAGGTCCATCCGAGTCGGAAAAATAGTCAGCCAGATCCGCGTAACCCGATGTCAATGCAAAACCCTGGCGAACTGTCAAGTTTGAAATGCTATTGGAGACAGTTGGGATTGCGTTTGGCATTACCGCAACATTGAATGTCCCCTGCGACAAAGCGTTGCCGTCGTTGACCGTTACGCGGACTTCATAGTTGCCTGTAACCATGTAGACATGATCCAACATGGCCGTCTTGGAAACAGGATCGATCGCAATCGGCATTCCAGGTTGGCCATCGGACGTATCATAGTCAACGGTCACTACCCATGGATCGGTACCGGGATCGATCACGCCAATGCTTCTCTTGAAGTGCTGACCTAATTTGACTGTGCCATTCGCACCGCCATTTGCACCGAGGTCCAAGGAAGCCGCCACGTTGGCAACCTGAACGGTCGCAGTGCGACTCACGGGCAGACCACTTTCCAGATCGTTTACGGTGAGAGTGACATCGTACCTACCAACCTTTCCGAAGACATGTGCAAACTTAAACGTCTTGTCAGGCAGCAGCGATACAGGCAGCGAGATCGATTCAGCGTCCCCTTGTCGCTGAATAGTGGCATTCGCGACCCAAGTCTCGATGCCCGGATCCACAAAGGCCCCAGTCATCACAACCGAATCTCCTTGATTGACATTGAGAGGTGCATTAAAACTAGTGACCACCGGCGCAATGTTCTGAACTTGAACTTGTTGCTCATAGGTTCTTGCGGCTCCATCCTTATCGTGAATGCGAGCCCGAAGAACATGCAATCCACTTCTCGCAAAAGAAACAGGTTGGGCGTTTGCGGTCACATTTTGGATTTCAAATGAGCCATCGCCATTCAAGTCGAAAGAATACGTAAAGCCTGCGGCCTGGTCCCCGCTAGAATCACTTGGCGATACCAAACCAAATGAAACCGTGTCCCCTTCGAAAACGGATGGAGGGATCGACAAGCTAGCCTTGGGGGCAACATTCTTTACGGTCAGTTGTTTGGAAACAACGACTTCCGTCCCCGGAGCCATATCGTCATCGCGAACCGCCAAAGTCAGTTGATACAATCCGTCGTCGTTGGGCATGAACAAGAAGTCTGCGGAGGATTGCAATACACTTCCATACGCTAGTCCGTTGCGAGTCACTGTCCAAATATAGGTGAAGCTATCGGCGGTCCCAGGGTCGACCAACGAAACGTGCAGTGGAACCCCGATACCTTCGTCGGACTCCACTGGCAGACCGTCCATGGCGACTTGGCTAGGTATAACATTGGTGACCACGATGGACTTTTGGACCAAGTCGCTAACGGTGCCACCGTTGTCGGTCACCTGCAAGCCAATGACATACGATCCGTTGTCAATTGGCAGAAAATCGAAACTAGCGCTCTGGCCAGTTGCATAGGGTGCGCCATTCTTGGTCACCGTCCAAGCATAACTAGCGACAGTATCCAGCAAGCCGGCATCGGTTGTCGAACTGAGCAAGGCTAAAGTGCTGCCCTCAGCGAGCGTGGGAAGGCTACCCAGGATGCTAGCCACCGGCTTGGCATTTGCAACTTGCAGCGTGACAGTGGCTGGTGGCAAGCTCTCTGCCTGACTGTTGTCCTTGGCCGAAAACGTTACAACATATTGCCCATCATCGACAGGTACAAAAGTTAATGCCAATGCGTTTGACGTGCTGATCGGATAAGCAAGTCCATTGCGAGTCACCGACCACAAGTAGGTAAATTGAGCACGTCGGACTGGGTCGCTAAAGTCCGGATCACTGACGACACCTTGCAGTTGGATAGCGGTCCCTTCCACAGGGTTCGAGGGCGCGCCGGTGATGGAAACAACCGGACGAGCGTTCCCAACCACGATTGACAATGGGCTAGCCACTGCCATTCCGCCATCGTCATCGGTTACAGTCAACTGCACTACGTAGGTACCTTGGTCGTTAGGAATGAACGCCATGGTTGGTTGGTTGAGGGTTCCGGCAGGATAGACTTGTCCATTGCGAGTGACTCGCCAAACATACGTCAACGTATCGGCCGATCCTGGCTCTACGAAACTTGCCGAAAGCTGAATGGATTGACCCTCTAATGGTGCCGCGGGTGCGCCCACAATTGCTAACGCTTGCGGCGCAACATTGGCCACGGTTACTTGCGCCGAATCGGAAAAGGCGATCGTTGGGTCGCTGGTTTGATGCACCTCGAGGGAAACAACATAGATTCCATTGTCCGGAGGTACGAAGTTAAAGTTCGTACTGGTAGTTCCAATTGCAATGATGGAAGGGCTGCTTTGGATGACAGTTCCATTTTGTCGCACTCGCCACTGGTAAGTCAGCGATGTACTACCCGTTGGACCGTTTGGATCCGCAATTTGGCCAGAGAACGCGATAGTGGCCCCTTCGTTGCCACGGCGCTCCGGTCCAATATTGACTATGCGGGCGGTACCAAAATCGACACCCGCAATGATCGACTGATTGCCTGAAATCGACGTTGGAATCGCAATAGCCTTCCAGCATCCGTTGACCGCAAGCGTTTGTCGAACAGTTCGTGCATCGGTCTGTCGGGGAAGGCCTACAAACTGATAATTGCCCTGCGCATCTGTGATTGTATAGGGCTCGTCTGGTCCACGTTGTGAATTTCCATCATTGTCGACGTAGATAATCATTCCTTCGATGCCAGCTTCACTAACGTCTTGAAGTCCGTTCTGATTGACATCGAGAAAGGATCTTCCAGTAACGGTGGAAGCATCGACGTTTAACCTAAACGTAAGCGGAGTTCGTTTCGGCGTAGGCTGGCCTTGGACGTTGTCTCTAGCCGTAATGGTGATTTGATGTTGGAGCTCGCTACCGACCGACTTGCTCAAGTTCAACCAGTCGCCTTGAATGCTAGCGGCCATCGTGGGACTATCGGTTGTGACCGAATAGCTCACGGAGGAGCCAAAGGTCATAAATGAATTTCCACCTGTTCCATTCCGCAAGGAGATGGTCGGTACTACTGAGCCTCGCAAGAAGATAGTCTGTACGACAGAGCCACCACCGGATGGATAAGCGAGAATTCGGTTGTTGGAGTTGCCCGTCAAATCATCTAGTTGAACGTAAAGGCGCCCATTAGGTGCATAGCCGAGCGAGACCGGAGCCGTATTGTTGTCGTAAACTGCAACTGGACTGCCTTGTGCTTCCAAACGAGTTGCGGTGACCGAATTAACTCCAGATGAATAACTTATGGCATTGGCCAAGGCCTGAATTTCGTTCAATGACAGTGCTCGATTGAACAAGGCGACCTCATCGAGTCTCCCGTCGAAAGCTGTTGGGTAGTAGTTGGCCGCCAAGCCGAATTTTTTTGCGCCCTGCAATGCAACCACTTCGCCCGTATAAGTTGCTGATCCATCCAGTTTTCCGTTGACGTATAAGTCGACTCTCTTTAGAGCATCATTTCGCACGACGGCTACGTGATACCACTGTCCAGTAACAAGGGGCGTCAATGTATTGATGATTCTGCCATTGCCAGGACCATACGGGTCAAACCGATTTGTCGTTTGCTGCCAATAGAAAGTCCCTTGATAGATCGCCAAAGACCCTTGAGTTATATTGCCAGACTCATCGAAGTCAGCGAGGATGTACTGGCTGTCTAAGCGGTCGGTGTTCACCCATGCCGACCATGTCACACTTCCAGGAATATTCAATGAAGATGCGCTTCCGAGGTTTATATAGTCCGTAGTAGCATTACGTGAACCATCGAACTCAAATGCCTGTGAGAATCGCCCAACCGCGCTTGCCGTGGCTCCATTAAACATTACGCCATTGTTGGAACCTATGGAATCATTCGCATTCCCGTTGCCTCGCCAAAAACTAACCGCGCCACTTAGCACGTTGGATACGGTCGCTGCCTCATCGTATTTGACTACCGCAGGGCCTGACGGATTGGACTGACTGATTCCAACTAGTTTTCCGTCAGGACCGAAGTCAATGTCACCTGTGATTTCAGGAGACGTGGTCAATCGTCCTAGGTATTCGCCTGTTGGGAGCTTGTAGGTTTGAACTCCCGTGGAAGCAGTCGACACGAGCAGTCGTCCATCGGGTGAGAACGCGATGTACTTTGGCCCCAATACATTTGCGAAAAGTGCACCCGCATTACCTGGGCTAGGTGCATTCGCTCCTGTAGTTGCATCGATCCGCAATATTCGATTGTCGATAGTTGCAATGTAAAGATAACCGTCTGGCCCCAATTTCATTTCACTTGCAGAAACACCTAGATCGGCAAATTGCCCAAGATACTCGGCCGTTTTCGCTTTGTATTGATCAATCACTGTGTAACGGGAGCTGAGGAAATTCCCGTTTGGCAGATAGACAATACCCCCGGTCGAGAAAATATTTTGCCCTTCAATCGTAGAACCATTCGCGGAATTATAGCTCTGGATATAGCCCCCGTTGCCGCTGCTCAACGTAATCGGACTAGGCGAATCCGGATCCTCGCCAAACAATTGCACGTACTGAGGTATGTCCAGCGACAACGACAATGGGCGAACAGGTTGAATCACTGGGGTCGCAACGTTTACCGTGTAAGTAAGCTCTGGAATCTCCCGCTTGTTTAGCGGACGGTCGAAGCTTGTCCCCAAAAAGAAATCCTGATCGGTATTGCTAAGTGGATTGGCATCGAGTGCCAACGTTTCTAGATTGGGAAGCACACTTACTGGATTCCCCAACTCGTCCACTCGCACCAATCGCAACGCATCCGCGACGACGTTGCCGTCGGCACTCTGCGCCAAGAACACATGCAGATCGCCGCCGTCAGCTAGATTCAATCGCCTGCTAAGCGTTTGCCAGTTCGAGCCAACGAAGGATGTTCCAGCGGGGGGTAACGATTGGTCCATGGCACCCAACGAATTGTCGAGAACAAATCGTCCGATATTGGCGACATTGACTGTTGACCCGCTCGTTGTATTTGTCAGACCAACGTTGTCTGCACGGAACGGAGTCGCCGTTCCAATAGAGCCCTCAATCGAGAAGCGAAGACCTTCATTCGTTTCTCGAGGTACCGTCGTTACCCAGACTTGACCAGAACCAAGCTGGCTTAGAACTTGCGGAATGTCATTGCGCGAGTATCCTGCAATCCGCAACGGTACTAAGCCTTGGTTTAGCGGAAGACTGTCGCCAATCAAACGCAATTTCGGATTGAGAATCGTTTGATCGGATACGTTGACTACCGCGATGATATCGTTTTCGGTAAAGTCGTATTTCAAATCGTAAAATCCATGAGGGATGCGGAACACAGCGAGCAATGCGCCTTCAATGCGAGCCTTTTGAATCAAGCTATTACTTAACGCATCGACGGCGTGAAAGGTCGCCAATCCATAGGCTGCGGCCCCACCATCGAGCCCAGGTATGATCGGGGTTTGCGTGTTATTGGCAACATAAGGATTGTCCGAACGCTGTCCCGTCAAGTAGCTTTGTAAATAGGGTGATACTGTTCCTTCAAAGGGCGTCGATGTATTGCTTCCAATCTCGATGCGGCCTCCAAAAGGCCGATAATCGCTAGCTCCACTTGATGGTCCGCTGAGTCCGCCAGCCGCATCCAATACCGATTGCGACGATGCATCTACAATCGAGCCTACGATTCGAATGGTTCCACCTGTCCCGCCTGCACCATAACCTCCATTGCCGCCATTGCCCCCTTTCCCGCCGATGCCTCCTGCTCCGCCGGCGCCACCTGGACGACCAGCACCGGTGGGTACGCTTGGATTGCCTCCCAGAAGACCAGATTGGCCTTGCACGCCTGACTGACCTAATTGTCCTGGCAGGCCATCGCCGCCGCGGGCTTGCAATTTCGCTCCATCACCCAAGTACACTTTTCCACGCGCTAGGATCTGCAGCGCTCCGCCACCAGCTCCGCCACGCCCTCCGTTACCTCCGTTGCCTCCGATTCCGCCGTTACCCCCGTTTCCTCCCTGCCCTCCATTACCTCCAAGCATTTCACTTGGGCTCAGCCCTCCCAGGCCGCCTCCTTGTCCACTACCTCCGCCGCCGCCTCCGCCGCCGCTTGCGCCTGCGCCACCAGGTCCGCCTGCACTACCGCCGGAAAACAATGTCCAATCAATTGGCAACGGATAGGTCGGATAGGTCGTTATTCCCGGATGTCCATTGCTGCCGAGTCCTCCATCGTTACCGTTTCCGCCGATACCTCCTACCTGACCTGGCTGATTCGAATTGCCCGCCTGGCCTCCTGCAAATCCCGGATAGCCCGCAGTTCCGGGCGCGCCACTTGGAACAGGATACGTATTCGAAGTCATACTGTTAGTACTTGTGTTGAAGCCAGGCGTAGAAAGGTGAATCAACGTGTCTCCTGTCTCAGCAACGGAGCCTAT
Source organism: Pirellula sp. (assembly GCA_043757445.1). Classification (GTDB taxonomy): domain Bacteria; phylum Planctomycetota; class Planctomycetia; order Pirellulales; family Pirellulaceae; genus JBKCUI01. The sequence continues at coordinate 24,092 of JAYVPJ010000209.1, forward strand.
CGATCCATACGTTCCAAAGTGCCCGTATGGATTCACTGGCGTGCCGCCTAGCCCACCTGGTGCGCCGCCAGATCCTCCTGCTGCGCCGACATTGGCTGTCCCCACGGTTGAACTAGGTGTTCCTCCTCCGGGACCTGGAACAACTCCTACCGCAGACACATCGAAACTCGCGTTGTTCGCCATGTAGAAATCATTCTCTACCACCAACGACAAAGGTCGATTTCCGGTAACGCGTATCAAGTCGTGACCGATGACTAAATCACCGTGGACCGTCATGCGCGCGACTTGCCCAATCAAAACGGCTGGGTTTTGTGAATCGTAGACGTCTTCAAAGACGATGCTGAATGGAGTGCCAAAGAACGTATTTGGATCCGCGTCGTCGCCCGTGATCATGCCTGAGGGAACCGAATCGGTGTTGATCAATACGTTTCGAGAACTGCCGAAGGTCGGCGCAGTCAATGTAGGTGTTGGATTGAAGAATGTGTCTCCATCGCCCGTGATGGAAGGAGTAAGTTGTTGCGTGGTGTATACCGCTTGGTGCGACCGCGTTTCATGTTCGGGCCACGTAACCTGGACGTCGTAGATGCCCGGAGTGACATTAGCAAATATCCATTCTGCCTTGCTATTGGTATTACCCGGTTGCAATAGATCAAAATCACCCGCAAATGCTGCAGAATTGGCGCCGAAAATCCAATGAGGACCATAAACCGCAAATCCCTTGTCTCCATCGTCCGATAGGCGAGTGTTCGTCAATGGCTGAACAGACTCAATTTGATTGCCTGCCAAGTATATTTTTCGGAGCGAAGACAGACCCGCCAACGGACCTAGCTCGGAAATGGCATTGTGGTTCAAGCTCAAAATCTCAAGCTCCTTCAATCGAGTCAGCTTCGCAATGGACTGTACGTTTGAATTGTCGGCGCTCAAATAAACCAGATGAGTTAGATCAACAAGTGGTTCTAGGCTTGTAGAGTTTAGTAAATCGTCGTCAAGCTCTAAGGCCCGAAGCGATCTCAATGTCTTGATCGGATCCAAATCAACAACATTGGTTCGAGTGATAGATAAAGTTTCGAGTTGGGAGAGGCCACGCAAAACTCCTGTAACTTGGTCCCTCGTGGGCCTAATCTTTTCTAAACTTGAGATAGACGTGTACCCAACATTCAAGTGCCGTAGACTGGTTGCGTACTCAAGTCCATCCAAGGTAGTCAGATTGACATCGTTGATATTCAACTCAAGTAGTGTTGCCATATCACTCGCGTGAATCGGCTTGGCCAATAGAACGTCTCCTTGGTACGAAGTTGTCGAAGCAATGCCCAGCGACTTGGCCACAGCTTTGCGGAGCACACGATCTGCGATTAGTACCTCAGGATCCAATTCCTTGGTGCTTGGAGTTGCAAGCGATTCATCACCCGGCGGTGGCACCACGGGGCTGTCGGACGCAAAATCCTTGACCTCGATGACGTTGGCGACAAACAGATCCTTGCCAGCGTTGCCATATAGACGGTCCAAGTCTCGGTTGCCAATTAAGGTGTCATTGCCATCCCCACCTGAGATGAAGTCTCGGTCATTCTCTTTAAATACTGCGCGCGTTTGTCCTTCTGCTGGGGCGAGGAATGTAAAAGTCGCATTTTGCATAGCCCCGCCAATACTACTGGCTTTCAAGAAATAGCGACCTGCATCGAGGTGTCTCAAATCCAAAACAGACTTGTTCATAGCAAGTCCATGGCCTTGTTCGTCGTATAGGTCGACCGTCACCCCACCATTTCGAGATACTTCCAATTTAATGGAACTGTTTGAAGAGATTTCGACGTTGGATACTGGAAACACCGCCGAACTATCTGGTATCAAGCGCACGGTCGAACGATTCCATCCATGCTCGAGCGATTGCCGTAGTGCTTCGAGAAATTGGCTGGTCACTGTTGCATCGGAAAAATGAGACATCACATAATTTTCCACGGGGATAGTCACGACCTGTTGAACAAGTGTGCTGCGAACTGCATCCTCCGCATTGATGACATCATCCCCTTCGCCTGCGAGCCAACTCAGAATGAATTGGGCGCGTTGAATTGGCCCCGTACCAACAACCGTTCCGTCAGAGACATTGAACTGTTCGAGGCTAGCTCCTATTGCGTATACCAGCTTCCCGTTAAGAGCTGAAAAATTGGCAAGATTGGACTGCAGCCCAGGGGTAACGTCCTTCACTAAGACAGTTCCATCCGCCGTGCCATTGGTCTTATATAACTCACGCCCAACCAAGGTACTGTAGCCCGCAAAGAAGACTGCGTTTCCAGCCATCGTGAAATCGGAAACGGCTTCGATCGAACTCGATAGTCGCCTTGCCGTGACATTCCCAGCAGCGATTGTTGCAATGTACGGACGGCTAACGCCATCTCCTGAGTCGGCACCGAAGTACAGTGCATTTCCAATTGCAGCGAGATTTTTTGGTGCGTTAATCGTTACCCCATTTGTATCGAGCAACACCGGCAACGTTCCCGCAGTCGTGCCATCGCTGATCCACAAGCTCCCCTCGAATTGCGTCTGGCCATTTTGATTTGTATTGAAAAAGAGCTTATTCCCAACCGTGGTCAATTCATGAACATTTCGAGCTAGGTCTTTGATCATCGTCGTCGTGGCTGCCGTGCCTTCCGAGCGCCAAAGCTGGTTGTTTAAAGTAAACACCAGCCCACCGCTGAGCCAAGGGCTAGCCCCAAGATTGTCAACAGATCCGTTCTTGATAAGGCTTATTGCAGGCGATGCAATTGGACTTGAAAGGTCCAGCTTCCAAAGGCTTGGTTGACTAGTATTGTTTACGGTGTTTACCCGAAAGAAAACCTGGTTTCCGGCTGTCTCGAAGCTCGACAAGTTCGACAAAAACGGGTTCAATCCGTCTGCCCACCAGTTTGAGAAAACGTCCGTGTAGTTGCCGGTAACCAAATCGATTCGCAACAAACGGCCGAGGGTGGTTTGGACCATCAAATCGTTGCCGACAATCTTCTGGGAGACAACTTGCTCGCCCTGGTCTCCATTGGCATTGTAGTTAAGAGTCATCAGATTCCGGGGAGTACCTGTTGGGCTGTCCAGTAACCAAATCCAATCCTGCGCGTTGGGAAAGTTTATGTTGTAGTCACCAGAACCCGCAGTCGAATACACCAGTCGTGTACCGTCAGATGCGAAGCTTTTAGGGAAAAAGATATGGCTACCATTTTTAGTTGCGTTTGCCACATTTCCCAATGTACCATCGGTGTACTTGAGCTGCTCTTGCGATACCAGGTACATGACCTCCTTGCCACCAGCCGTCACCACTGCGCGTTGGCTGAGGTCGACACTTTGGAGCGGGTCAGTAACGGTACTCGAATAGGAAAGATCAAAATTCCCTCCTGTAACCGCAGTCCGCGGACTCGCGATGATCGGCAGCAATGACGACAACGACAGTTCGAAGATGTTCGCGTTGTTTTGTCTACCGCTGTTCCGCGATTCGATCACAAACGGGCCCATCGGTTGAGGACCGACCACGAGTGAGTTACCTGGTAACCCGTCCCCAAGCGTACTGAATTCAAACCAAGACTCTTTGGTCACCGAAGCAGGGAACACCTCGGTCATCCCCGGTCCCTTGCTGGAAAGAAACTGCCCATGGCCGGGATACGGAGTATTGGCAAGTTGCCTCACTCCAGAACTAGGAATCGTGAACCGCTTGCGCTCGCCGTAGACAGTAAACGTTCGACCGACACTACCTAGAACCGATTGGGTCGCATTGGCAACCGTCGACGTCAGCACCAAATCGCTGACTCCATCGCGATTGAGGTCCAGGTTTGGCGTGGTCGAGATGCTGTTCACCATGCCGCGATTGGTGTCGGACCGAATCACTTCGCTTGCGTTAGCCAAAGTAAGGTTGGAAGCCCAGTCTAACGATACAATGTTCCAGAACAGGTAGGTCGTGCCCGATTGAACTGGACCGCCGGACTGGTTTTGAACCACTTCAAGAATTGCAAGATCGCTGGTACCGTCGCCATCAAAGTCACCTACAGAAGGCTTGAGAGAAATCGCTTGACCCAGTGCCGCTTGACCCAGTGCCCCCGTTCCGCGAATCGTTTTCACCGGCCCAAGCATGTTGGTCAATGGCGACGAAGATCCAGTGAATATCATCACTTCATCTTCGACTGCGTAGTCGCCCTGTCTATTCAACGAATCGCGTCGCGCGTTGACGGTCGCAAAATCGTCGTAGCCATCCTGGTTCAAGTCTCCTAACCCAACGACGCGAGTTCCCAGAATATGATTCGCATCGGTGAACGCAGGTCCCGAAAGCAATCGTGTGCTTGCGCCCAGATTTGAATTCTCTCCGCCTCGCAGCCAATAGACACTCGGTTGAGCAACATCGAACGGATCGGACACGAGTAGGTCTTGGCGTCCATCTCCGTCCAAATCACCAACGGTCGTGACACTCAATCGATCTCCCTCAGCATCTTGGATTGTTGACTGAGGGTAGCCTTGCGAATAGACAACCGTATTGACTGGTCTAAACGAAATTGAATCATAAGCGACGTCTGTAAATGGACTATTGGGTGAAGATCGCCGGCCTTCAAGTTGAACTAACACCGACCGAGTCAACGACGGGACTGTTACCTCAGTATTGATCTGCGTCCAGTTCAAGTTGTTCTGCGAGACCAAAGGGTTGCTCACATATGAACCGATCGATTGACCATCGCTATTCAAATACTTTAATCGGACTGTTCCGGAGCTGCCGTTTGTCTTTAAATACCCGGAGAAAAGAAATTTTTGATTCCCTGAATCGATTGTCCTCGCAAAATTGGTAAGTGAAACATTTTGATTAATACTAAGTTGTCTCGATGAAGAGAGAATGCCTCTGAATGAAAAAGCATACGCGCCAGATTGAGGCTCGGTTGCCGTAATATTGAAATTTCCGATCCAAGGTGAAAGCACTCCGCTCTCGGCACCTCCGTTGACAATCAAATTGGGCGCTTCATACACCGCATCTCTTGCGATTGCTAAGGGTGTTCCACCGATGGTTAGTACGCGTGGAAACTGCGTTGTTAAATCACGTCCTGAAATCATGATCTTGTAGCGCCCATCGCCAGCCTGATCGACCCACGATGGGACGAGCGACCCCGATTGCAATTGCAGTTGATCTGCTACTACGCTCAATGAATCGGCAAGTGAGTTCAAATCGTAGGTAGGACTAGGTGTCCTCGAACCACGAATCACACGTACGTCGATCGGTCCGCCAAGAGAAGCGTGTCGCACCAAGGCAATATCGTTCAAGTGATCGCCATTCAAATCCCCAGCATTTGTCGTGACCCGGTACCAAAGACGGGAATCGGCACTACCCCCCTTTAGATCGATCGTAATATCGGCTCCGTCGGTCACCACCGAATTGGTTTTGTTTTCATACGGTCCCAAAAACAGGTAGGCTTTTTCGGTCGTGGAAACGAGGAAATCGTCGTATCCGTCGCCATTGAAGTCCCCGATGGAGTAGATGTTTTCAATTGGACTCGAGGGCTGATTTCCCTCGATTGCGGAAACATCCCTCAAGGAATGTTGTGAGCCAGGATCGTTGACCAAGTCGATACCTGTAAGCTCGCTCGATGTTGGGGGTAGCAACGGTGTCGCATAGGAATAGACCGAGGACTGGGGTGGCAGGAGCTCGGTGGTTATCGTTGTTGGTTTTCTTGTGACCCCCTGGAAAATGCTGAGTCGCGATCCAGCGGGATTGTCAGCAAGTACCAGTTCACTGCGGCCATCGCGAGGGGAGTCTAGGTCACCCAACGAGGCAATGAAGTTGCTTGGTAGTGTGAGACCGTACCATCGAGCAAACGACGGATTGCGAGGTTCGATGGTTAAGCCCGGTACGGAGGAAAAGCTCGTTCCACCGAAATAAACCTGTCCAATAGCATGGTCGATGATATTCCCTGCCCAGTAACTTTGAAAGCTGTTGTTGCTCGCGCGTCCCGTGCCTACTATGTCGTCATAGCCATCGCCATCGACGTCCCCTGCCGGTTGAAGCGATCCCGCTTGAATTAGCACCGCGACCGATTGGAATCCAGCTACAAACGGATTGCTCGGAGTAGCTGCTGACCAATCACTTGCGATCACATACGATGGATTGGAATAGGCAAAGTTGTTGCTTGTGAGAACGAAATCGGTGGGGCCGGCCCCATTAACATTTCCAACAGGAAGGATGACTTTGCGATTAAAAGCATAGCCACTTGAGCTCGCTGCGTCGGTTAGTTTGGCAGTATATTTTCCGTTGATGTCTCCGCTGGCAATCGTGCTACTACCGTTGAAGACATACAGATTACTACGGGAGGCAATCGCATACTCACTCTTTCCATCGCCGTTGCGGTCGCCAACGGATCCGAGACTTGTACTAAACTCGCTGTCCGTGGCACCGGCAGTCAAAGTCACGTTCGGTGTTGAGCGTCGAATCTCTTGAGTTTGAACTTGTACATCGTCGACGTACCAACCTAAATAGTCGTTGACCTCGCCATCGATCGAATCGAATTCAAATCGGATCCAGACCTTGCCGCTATACCCATTGAGCCAGTCGGCTCCTTCGTTGTTGAGAGCAATCCGGATCTTTTCAAAAGACCCGATCGCTCCATCGTTGAGCTTCTTGGGCCCTCCGATAAATTGGTAAGTGGCGGTCGGGTCGTTCGCATCGGCACGTAGCAAGTTATCGCCATTGGCAGCAATGATCGCGTTTTGACTAAAGTTCGTACTGCTGAAGTCTGGAACATTCGCATTACCGTTTTGGGCTTTGGCGATGCGCACTATCGCCTTGTCATAGATGATGTTACCGCTAAAAAAAGCGTTTTCTGTTTGAAGCAAGGACGAGAAAGACAATTCGACTGGCCGCGAAGCAAGACCTGTCAGATCGATCGCCGGCGAAGTCAAAGTTCCTTTGACGATCTCACTGCCGGCCACAAACGACTGAACTTCTGATGGGATGTTCTTGTGAAAGGCCGCAACACCGCCAGGAGAATGGTTGGCAAGTGCAAGGATGCTGCCATTGGGTTCCAGTTCCGATTGATGCCAGTTTACTTTAACGGCTGGATCGACTGGGTTTCCGTTCACCGCCAGAAAGCCATCCAGTGAACTATCGAACCGATAACTTGCGACCGGAGTGTTATTGCGAATACCCCAGGCAGCATCTCCATAGAAAATGCCTGCTTTACTCAGCGTTGAATAGCCGACGAGTATGTCGTCCTTGCCGTCACCGTTGACATCGCCCGCGGCGGCGGCACCGCTCATCGGGTATGTGATGTCACTACCTTGAATGACTACGTCCGCGCTATCCATTATCGATATTGTGTCCGGCCATTGGCTTGGTAAGTCACGCGCGATCAAGATGCGAATGCTATCTCCCAAAAAGACAGCGATGTCACTTCGCTTGTCACCGTTGTAATCACCAACTAAGTACTGAATGGTACTACTGGCTGGTAAACTTAAAGTAAACTCAGGCTCCTTTGTCGCCAGGGTATCTATGGTCGAGCCAAAGAAGACTCGCGCTAAGCTTCCGTTAGCTGTATTTTGCGTGGCGGCGATGTAGTCGATGAAGCCATCTTTGTTCAAATCACCTAGTGGAATTATCACAGGTGAATCGGATGAGTCTTTCGAACCAAACTGAACTATTGGTCCCCCTTGAGTTACTCCGGACGACGCCGATATCGCGGTCGTTTTTGCCCACAGGTCACTTTCGAATTGGAGATTGTATTCGCCTTCGGTTCCTGTGACTTCTATGAGATAGAACTCGGGGATCCCTGCAAACTGCTCAATCGGGACCATGCGTCCAGTGGATGTGTCTCGCTGCGCGGGATAAAGCTTGAACGAATACGTTCTCGTTGGATTGGTTGTTTCGGTGGAAACCACACGAATCATGCTTCGCAGAACACTGGCAATTTGTGCGCCGCCGAAGTTGCTGGTCGCGAGCGGAGACCGCAGTACGTACCAATCGCTCGTATCCCCTTGGTGCAAGTTCAAATTGGGCACGATCAAATCTTCGGTCAAGCCAGAACGAAGCTTGCGTAGCTCTTCCGTTAATTCGCTCGCCCCAGCCGACGTGTCGTTGCTTTGCCCCGACTGAAACTCATATCGGTCAGGTAGCAAAAGCGGACTACCTCCGGCCAACCAGTCGTCTCCCGAATCACCGCTGATCTTATCGTTGCCGCCACTGCCAACAATCACGTCGCTTCCCAATCCGCCATCGATCTCGTCGTCACCAGCCCCACCAAAGAGTCGATCGGCCCCACTGCCTCCACGCAAAATGAGTTTACCTATTGCGCCTTGAGGTAGGGCATCGGGTCTGATACCCCACTCGAGCGATCCGCTCGGCGATGTACCTGGAATTTTATATTCGGGTTCCGCGTGCACTTCGTCATTGCCGGCTCGCGTGTCCACGACCCATTGCTCCAGCGATTGACCGATGAAGTACGCATAGTCTTGACGAAACGTTCCTGTTTTCGCATCGACCATCCATTCTTGATTGGCAGTGTCCCAAACCCGGGCAGTGAGCGCGTTCCGATGAAGTACAACGTCATAGTTCAGCGCGATGTTGTCCGGGATAGGCCGACCACGATTGTCTAGGTCACCACCCAAGTACATCACTTGATCGTTGCCATCACCACCATCGAATCGATCGCTTTGTGTTGGGACAAGAGTTGATTGGTCGGCAGGATTAATGAATCGAAGACTTGATTTGAGCAAAGGCAACTTATCCGGAATGAGTTGGAAAATATCGTCCCCATTTCCGCCCCATAATAGATCCTGGGCCTGACGATCGGCGCCCCCCGACAATACGTCATTGCCATCACCACCCAGAATCCAATCTTCGTACGAGCCACCGATCAGCACGTCGTCTCCCTCGTTGCCGAGAAGAACATCTCGCCGAAGAGCCTTGAAAGCACTAGCAAGATTCAGTGGCTCTTCAACGTTGTTCGGCAGGAACTCACCCGAAGTGGTACTGGGCGCATTCAACGTCAACGCACCTGGGAGCGCACCGACAAGCGGTCGCAAAGAATATTCTGCAAACGAGCTGGTCGTCGCATTTGCAAACGAAATTTGCAATTCGTATTCACCGGGCAATAGCCCAAGCCCCGACAACGACAATTCGACAGTGCTTGCTAGTTCCGTCGTGACGACGGTTCGTTCGGCAATGCTATTTCCTGGCTTGAATATCGCGAGCTTGATCGGGTTGCCAGATCGCTGAACTAAGGTGATCGCGTCGCCGACCGGCGCAATGTCCAACTTGAACCTGAACCAGTCGCTATCGTCGGCAGAATGCAACGAGAGTCCCGAGACATCTCGATAGCGCTGAATGCCACCTGCATCGGACGAGAAGTCGTAAGCGGTATCTCGCGAGCCGTTGGGCTCTGCCCAATCGCGAGCTAGAATGTCGATTTGATAGATCGTTGGAATCGCGTTGGAACGGACTTCTAGATAGTAGTTTTGATTGACTTGCAATCCTAAATTTAAATTGCCCCAATCTATGCGTCCGAACACATCGGACGTTGCTGTTGTTACGGGGTCAGGATTGTTGGCGTCGATTCGAACTAGTTTCAGTTTTATGCCATCCGTTTCAAACAGACTGCTAATGCGTAGCGAATCTCCCGGTTGCGGAATTTGAGAGAGATCTTTGAAGGACAGTTTGAACCAATCGACATCTGTTGGCGAGTCTAAGGTCAAACCAAGAATAGTTCGCGGCGTTCGCCATTTATGATCGATACCCTTTTCGTTGGACGGAGTCCGTCCATCCAAGTCGTATGCATTGCTAAGCGTGTCGTTTCTATGCGAATCGTCGACGTAGTCGATCAGAATGGAATTGCCAGACGCATAGACTACTCGGTCGTTGCCACGACCCGCATCGGTCCATACCGATTTCTGGACCGTAGGCCCGACGTTGATGATGTCGTCGCCATCCAACGCGTCCACCAAGATCGCTTGGAAATCACCTTCTGGTGGCAGAAGCCCCGCAAGTCCCTGTGAGCCCACAAAGCCGACGGTTGACAATTGGCCATCGAACAGTCCGAGTTTAGTTCGAACCAGCAAGTTGGTCGAGACGATAAGCGTAGCGGGATTCGAACCGGCTGGTCGGTCTAGCCGAACCAACGCCAGCCGCCCCTCGCTCAATCGCGCAGACAATTGACTACCCAGGCCGACTGAGTTGATACTTGTGTTGATGGCAGCAGTCAACTCTTTGGTAGAATGATAGGTTTGAGCAGGTATTCGAACTGTTTTTGCAATTCCCCCATCGAGACTCAATTCAAACTCAGCAGCCTCGTTTAGAACGATTTCCTTTTCCAGAGCCCGATTTCCAATGATGGCAGAACCATAGAAGCTATCGTTGGGATCCCAAACCAGGTTTCCGGAGGAATCGCGAGCTTCGAAATCCAAATGGATCCTAGCATCGAACGTGAAGTTCCCATCGTTGTTGGTCAGCCGTGTAATCAAGTGCCGCTGTTGAAGCAGCCCTGGTTCGGTGACATAGTCGACAGTGATAATGTCATTCTTGTTGGTTCCGCCGTAGTACCAGACTTTGTCGGTCGCCTTGGCATAGGCTTTCCATTCATCTCCAGCTAACCCGCCATCACGCGATTCAAATAGGAACCCTCTGCGATCAAAAATGAAATCTTCTCCAACCGTGGCCCCATTGCCGTAGAGGAAATCGAGTCCTGTTCCGCCGAAAAGGTTGTCGGCAAGCGTTCCGCCAAGGACCCGATTGAGTCCAGTATCTTCTGGCAAGTATGGCAATCGTTTTGGACCAGTTTTCGTCTCATCTTCATCTAGTTGATTGTTGCCATTAAGGTCACCATTGTTGTCGAGAAGGAGACCGTTTGAACCGACGAAGATCCCAAACTGAGAGGTTGGGGTATCCGGAGGGGCATTTCGGAAGTTGCGACCGACGTCTGGATTCCGCGTCCAAGCGAAAAGATCATTTGTTCCTTGTCCGCCGATGAGATCGTCGTTTCCTTGCCCGCCGTACAGAATATCGTGGTCTCCAGTCAGGCCCTGACCTTGTCCGCCGTCACCCCAAAGCTGATCATCTCCAGCATATCCATAGAGTGTGTCGTTACCGCGTCCTCCATCGATACGATCGCGAGCCGCGGTCCCTTGTAACGTATCATTTCCGTCGCCGCCATCGATGACGGTTACCCAATCATCGCTGCGGCCAATCAGATCTGAAACGTCCAGAGGCTGGATGTTGACAAGGGTAATGTTGGGGTTGGTTCCAGTGAATGTCGCATTGCTATCGATAAACCTGATTGAATCGATTCCGCCCAGTCCGGAAACTTGAAACTGCTCAATGAGCGGCACGCCATTCGCATCTTGCGGGTCATCAAAACGTCGCCAATTGGCCGTGTAAACACGCTGTGCTGTTGCATTGCCGTAAGAAACGACAAGTCTCGTTTCGGTCTTTTGATTAACCGTAACTTTCTGCTGCCCGAGCAAAATCGTATCGGCCAAATCGGTCCCGTCGATAATCAGAATGTCGGTCGCATTTTCGTCGTCCACGGACCGCCCGGGCGCGTAAGGACCATGTCCATCGAAGGACTCGAATTGGTTAGCTGGAATCGGATCATAAGTTGGTTTTACGTCCAATACGAGCTTGTCGATACCAGGCCCACCGTATAACGTGTCGAGTCCGTTCTGTCCCTCGAGGTAGTCGGAATCATAGCCACCCCAAAGTGTATCATTTCCGCCACCGCCGTAGAGGAAATCAGAACCGCCGCCGCCTACGATCTTGTCATCACCACCGACCAGCATTTGGTTGTACCAAGGCGCATAGTACGGCCCGGCCAACGCATCTCCATAGATCGTTTCGTTGCCATCATCTCCATAGATGGATTCACCACGAATGCTGCCGTACAACCAATCGCCGCCGGTTCCGCCATGCAGTTCGTCCCCTTGCAAGGCTCGTTCCATCGCAACGTCGGCGTCCAGCGAAGAATAGGAAAACGCGTATAGGTAATCGATGCCATCGCCGCCGAAGAGTCTTTGTCCAGCGAGTATGTTGGCCTCGCCTGCATCTCCAAACAAATTGTCGTTGCCTCGATCACCAAAGAGTTGGTCGATACCATCGCCACCCTCGAGCGTGTCGTTGTTATTGCCCCCGCGGACCACATCGCGCCCGGATCCGCCCATCATGCGATCTTGGCCATCACCTCCGTCCAGATAGTCGTTCCCGGCTCCCCCCTCAATCGTATCCGCTTGACCACCACCCCAAATCCAATCATTATCGTCCTCGCCGTAGAGTTTGTCTTCTCCATCTGTTTCTAACCCATCGACAGAGCGGCCGACGAGTAGAACGGGGACGATCGGTAGCATTCCATTGGTAAAGTTGGGATCATCTGCCGCCGTCCAAAGCGCGCCTGGGAAATTGGTTGGTAGTCCAAAGAAACTCGTTTCATCGCGTTGAAACAATCCGTTGGTGATTTCGGCTTTGCCACCCCAGATGATGTCCCGTCCGCTTCCACCAAAAACGATATCGTTTCCGAGTCCACCTTCAACAAAATCATCCCCATCTCCGAGTTGGACTTTGTCGTCACCATCGCCAGCATAGACTTGATCCATGCCTCCACCCGTTGTGATTTGATCATCTCCGTCGCCGGCATCGACGTAGTCTTTGCCCATTCCTGAAATGATGACGTCGTTACCTGATCCTGTGTAGACTGTGTTGTCGCCTTCCCCTGCATCGACGAAATCATTGCCTTGTCCCGTAATGATCGAATCATTTCCTGCGTAGCTGATTACGTAGTCGGCACCAGGCCCGGTCCAAATCGTATCCCTGCCATTGCTTGCATAAATGCGATCGCCGTGCAGATTTTCGCTAGAACCATTGGGAGCGTTGTCTATCCCGTCAGGGTCGGAGTAGATTAAATTGGTATCGTTCGGCGTACCTGAACCGCTCGAGTTCGCGCCCGTGTAGATCGTATCGGCACCCCAACCCGCATAGATCCGGTTGCTTCCGCCAAGACCGTAGATCGTGTCATCACCCGTATTGCTCCAGATGACATCATCCCCGACGTCCCCATAAATTTCATCTGCGTTCGTTGGTCCTGAGGCTGAGCCCGCCAATGTCGAATCATCGACTTCGTCGTCGCCATAGATCGTGTTGCGATCACCGACCGCACCACCTCCAAGATTGTTGATCCCGCCCCATACTTTGTCGCGGCCCAACCCAGCGACTATCAAGTCCGAACCGGCACCTGCAACAATAGTGTCATCGCCTGCTCCAGACCGAATGACATCGTTACCGCCAAACGTGTAAATGGTGTCGTTACCGCTGCCACTGGTGACGATGTCGATGCCAAAGTCCCCATATACCAAGTTGCTTCCTGAGCCCGCATCGATGATGTTGCTCGCATTGTTTTCACCAGCGGTCGCGTCAGGCGATTCGATTTCGCCAGCTTGTATCACATCATCGCCGTCTCCACCGTAGATTTCATCGCTCCCCAAACCAGCATAGACAAAGTCATTTCCATCACCGGCATAAGCTTTGTCGGGACCAGCTCCAAGTCGAATCGTGTCATTACCTAATTCACCATAGACCGTATCGGCTCCATCGCCAGTGTCGATGACGTCGTCGCCGGATCCGCCCCAAACCTTATCAATACCCTTGCCTGTTGTGACGCGATCAAGCCCTGCTCCCGCATAAACTTCGTTGTTGCCATCCAAAGCTTGAATCGTATCGGCGCCATCTCCGTCCCCTTGTTCGCGATCGCCAAATATCTTGTCATCGCCAAAATCGCCGTAGATGTGATCGTCACCGCGCCCGCCGACCAGTAAGTGGAAGGTTCCTGTTGTCGAGCCTTGTTCATTGTCGGCAGCATAGAGGATATCATTGCCGTCTTCACCATAAAGATTGTCGGAGCCTAGGCCACCTCGAATCGTGTCGTTGTCGTCTCCCCCCCAGGCATCATCGTTGCTTGCTCCACCATCAATGTTGTCATTGCCCGCATCGCCCCAAATCATGTCGTTTCCGAGAGCACCACGCAACGTGTCATCACCCGAACCGCCATGGATTTCGTCGGCACCATCGTCCCCCTCAATGGTATCGGCGCCGCCGAATCCCCAGAGTTTGTCGTCGTCGAGTCCACCGCTCAAGTAATCATTCCCCTCGCGACCCCTTAGTTCATCTTTCCCTAGATCGCCATACAGTTTGTTTTCTGCTCCACCTCCTTGCAGATAGTCATCTCCGGTTCCACCATGCAATTCGACCGGGACCAAAATAGTAGCAGCGATTCGGATGTCATCATCTCCTCCCTTGCCATCCCCTAGAATAGATGCGACGTTCTCGTAATCGAATGAAATGGTTTGCGTGCCAATGGTTCGCGTAACGCGAATCCTGTTTCCGACCGGTTCAACGACAAAGCGGTCTGCTTGCTCCGTTGTCGACAAAACTAACTTTCCGTCAACCAGCGATGCGGGCTTCGTACCATCCACATTGGGAACTTCGGAGCGGCAAACCGTCTCGAACGACTTCGAAACGTTTGCGTAGACGACCTCTTCGTCAAGGACCTTAACGGAAATCGGACCAAAGGACGCCTTAATTTTGGCAAACGACTTGAGACTCGCTTCGAATCCCCCTTGGATATCGAAAGCGCAGCCTGCTCCTGCTTTGAGGTTCGATGCAAGTTCGTCCAAGTGGACCTTGCCGTCGTTGTCTTTATCTTTGAGTTCAAAAACGCCGTGAGCTTTGATACCGCCGCCAATCCCCACGTCAAACGTGAAGTCTGCTCCGAGCAATTTAGCGCCAGCTCCCGGGGGCGGCGATAGAATTCCAACCGCTCCAACGAGATCGAGATCCAGGAATCCTTCGGGCAAGTCCTTGCCATCGACGATGTTGTCATTCAGATAGAATCCATTGAAGAGATCCCCGGCATCGCCCGACTTGAGGAATTGACGGAAGCCGCGTGTATCGAATCCCAATCCCAATCGCAATGTTGCCTTGACGTTCCCTTTCAAAGCAAAGAGACCAGAAGGCATGTAGATAGGTGCATCGATGTCCAACGCAGGCTTACCCGCGATATTGAGATCCCAAGTTACCAACGGAACGTCTTTGCCGAAGAGTAAATTGATGGCCGTGATAGGCTTATCAACAATGGGAAACTCTGGCAGCGGGAAGGCAACGCCCCCGATCAACGAAAAGGCTTGCTTGACCTTGTCGAGCGCTTCTTTGACTTGGCTGTTTGCGAATACATCGCTCAGTGGGCCGGTCCGTCCCATCGGCGTGACATTTTTCAATTCCCCACTTTTTAAATTGCGAATATCTCCTATCACGATGTCTTCGACTGGAAGCGGGACCGAACCCTTCTTCAAGAACTCGAGCACATCGATTATCTTATGGACGGCTAACACGACACCTTCTGCTGACTTCAACGTTTCCGGTCCAACAAAGACCTCTGCAACTAGCCGAATGACACGCAGCAAATTGAAGTTGTCGCCCAAAAATTCTGACAGTACGGGGATCGGCTCTGCAAGGATGTCGAGTATTGTGTTGAGAGGATCGATTACCGAATCGAACTCACTCAGGATCGGCTTGATGATGCTATTGACCGCTTCGCCTAGATCGAGGCTGATATTTCTCAACTCGATCGTTGGTGACTCTCCAAAGGCAGCTCCACCATTGGCAGTCGATGCATGCACAAAATCCCAATTGATGAAGAGCGAGGCGGTGATATTGGGCATTACCTTGCTCCCCTCTATGGACGTGCGTAAATCAAGATTCACGCGGGCATTGCCATCGAAACTGGCTGCAAGGACGTTGCTCAGGTTCGCGGAACCAATTTCAGCTACCGTCAATCGGTTGTCGCTGCCACCCTTGATATCGACGGCAAAAGAACCTCTCAATTGACTGCGCTTAGACGGGTCATTGGAATCGTGGTCCTTGGCCTCCACCTCCAGGAATCCGAGATGCCCCTTGGCTGAAAAATTGGGTAATGTTGCTAAGACCTCGAACATCAATTCGTTGGTTTTGCTGGTTTCCAGGAATAGCCCTTGGGTGCGACTCAAACCGAGACCAACGTGAAAGGAACCGCCAATCTGAAGTCGGATGCCACCATCCAGCTCCAAGCCAAGTCCCGGTAAACCGATATCGAAACCGACGGGAATCGTCGTGTCCACCAAATCAGCTATCAAATCAAAGTCAAACAGTATTTCGTTCGGTATGCGAGTCAAAATCTGTGTTTGAGGGTCAAAAACAACGCCATCTAGCATGACGTGGATCGACCCAATCGTTGCGTTCGAGCCGAGCATCTTCAATCCATCGGGCCCTAGTGCTTCAAAAAGTTTTTGTTGCACGAACCCAATCGTTTTCTTGCCGGCCTGATTGAAGTTGTCTTTAACTTTGTCACGAACGTCTGCAATGAATCGAGATGCATTTTTTAAGTCATTGCCAACCAATGGCAAGCTAGTCGCAAAGGCCACGGCATCGACGGCGGTATCCAGCAGTGTGAAGAACCCCTCGATACTACTCACCATTCCAGACAAATCGTTGCCGATATCAATGGACTGGATCGCGGTCCAGATATCGGGCAGAACGAGATTCGAGGAGTTCACCGGTTCGGCAAGATCATTCACAGTAAAAATGATGGCCGGTACTGCAGGATCCAGAGGCGTTCCGCGCGTTGGAAAATCCAATGGCAGATTAATGGCCAGCTTGCCGTTGAACACCAGCCCGAGATCGCTCAAGTAATTCTCATCGAAGTAGTGCCGACCGTCGTTGTTGTTGTCTGCCAACCGGAGTGTCACAGTTGCAGGCGCGGTCGATGGGCCAGCACCATCTGCATCGAGTCGGACATAGCCATCGTGAACGAAAGCGCCAATACCGCCCAGTCCGACCGAAAAGTTGATTGCCTCCGCTGCCGCCATTAGGCTGACTTCGGCTTTGGTGGTATCAAACAAAAAGGGCTTGGGGTTGCTAGGATTGGCGAAATCAAATCCCAAATCCACATCCAGTGCGAAACCTCCCCCAATGGAAACAAGCGAAGAACCCTTGCCGGGTATCAACTTCTCCAAGCCCGGTATACCTGCTTTGGAAATATCCAGGTTCAGCGGAAACGTTTTCGAGAAGAGGATCGGCAGATGGGTATGCAGCTTGAGAACATCCCCTTGCAAGGTAAAGCTAAAGTAGTCCTGCCCTTCTCCTTCGCCGTCGCTTGGGAATTTGTATCCCGAGAAGACTTTTCTCGCGATGTCATTCAGCGTAGCGCCGATATTCTGAAGGTAAAGATTTCCCTCTTTCTTGACTTGCGTCACGATATCATTTACCGGGGTGTAAATTGGGATCAAGCCCCCAAGTGTTAGATCGTCCGCGTTGGCGTTATCGAAAAGCACGATCTTGTCGAGATCGTTTTGAACGCCCTTTGCGGTCTTAACCAACTCGTCCAATAGATTGAGAACTTGTGTTGCTTTGAAGATCGCAAATTTCGACAGCCCTGTTAAGTCCCCTTCGAAGCCGTGCTTCACCTCCAGTGGCTTCGTGATGTCATCGATTTCAACGCGATAGGCAGGCGGTGTTGTGCCGTCAAATGCGACCAACGATTGGCCATTGAACATGGCTTCCAGAGGCATACGAACTTTGGCTGCACCGGAGATATCGATCGATGTGTAGATCGAGTCCGCGAGGCCAGGCTTTAAGCTTGCGCCGGAGAGAAGTTCGTCCATCGTAATGCGACCGTCCGCGTTCAATCCTTTGCCGGGATCCTTCAGCCGAAAATCGATCTTGGTATTCGCATCGATCGTCCCGTGATTGATGCCGACTTGGGCGAATCCAAAATTCGCTAATGCATTTAACTCCTTTCCATCGATGTCCAGATTGGCCGTGATGTGTGGCGTCATGGGACCTGTCGTTGGAATGAAAACATGACGTTCGATGCGGTCTCCATGGATGCCGAAACCGCGAAGTGTGCGAAATCCATCTGGCCCAAAGTCGTTGACTGTTCCCAGAATTCCCAATCCGATTTGAGAATTCCCGATGAGACTGTTGTTGAGAGGGGCCACGGTGAACGGCCCGTCCTTGCTACCGGTCAAATCTTTCAAAACAATACGACCGTCCACAACGCTCGCAGAGATTTGGCCTGTGTGTCCCGCTGTTAGGAGGGCCAATACATTGCCAACGGTAGCCGTTTTTGCATCCAAGCTGTCAAAATTGACCGGCCATGAGGTAACGCGATCACCAAGTGTGATTTGGATATCGTCCAACGCGGGTATGTTGTGTTGAAGTGGATCGATTCCGCCATTGATCGATTGCAATAAGGTCGACTCATTGATGGTGACGTTGTACCCAGGCGGTCTCAGGTCCAAGCCTATCGTAAAGGACATGCCGACATCGGTTTGTACCGAAAGCTCGCTTTTGCCCTGCAATTGATTGATGAATCCCATGTCCGCGCCCAAGGTTCCCGGCACTTGAACGGGCGTCCAACCTTTGGTGATCCCGACATCGAACATCAACGAGCAATTGGCGACGTCCATCCGAAAACCTGCATTGGGCAGGTTGGCATTCACTTTGGTAATAAAATCTTGAATGGTGCTGAAGGCTGCTTGGCCCGCTTGGCCTTGCAATCCATTGATCACGGTTTGCCACGCTGCTTTGAATTGCAGTACATTCGCGGTCGCCGGTCCGACATAGGGGATGTTTGAGATCGGCGCGATCCTTTGCTCCAATCCGGTTAGCGCGTCGCTGACGCTTTGGATCATTGCGTTGAGATCGTTGGCCGTGTAATTCGTCCAGCTTTCGATACACGCATTGTTCTGGCCGAATACGATTGTCGGGTCGCCTGCAAAGACATCCTGCAACGCAAGAGAAATGTCGCCTGCGGGCAATCCGAGGAATGTGCTCTGACTTGGAATGTCGAAATCTACTCCGCCCATATGAGATGTAGTAAACAATTGCCCTAGCGGCGCATTTTGCAATTGTCCGATCGTCATGCGATCATTGCGTGTCATTGAAACCTGGGCATTCATGTCCAGCGATGCATCATTGATGGGCAATTGAAGAATGCCATTCTTCAGCGAGAAATCCAAGTTGCCCGCAGGTCCTGCTAGATGGATATTTCCAGATGCGTTCAATTGCGATTTTTGCAGAAAGACTTCTTTGTCTTTACGAGCCAAACCGATGGTCGTCTTGAAGTTGAAGCTGGGCTGAAACGGTACGTTGATCGTTTGTCCGGCAGCCAAGTCCAATTTGACTCCTCGATTGTTCGCGTTCGAACCCAATTCCAAAGATCGTGAGATGGCGTTCAACGTTGGCCGGTATTCAATTCGCAAGAGCACATCATCTTCATTCTCTTCGATCGAGACGAATTCCATATCGTCCATTTGCTCGACATACGTTTTCAATGCGAGCAGCGTTGTGTCGGGATGATTCTCCAGGAATGCTGCGATCGAAGTAAAGATCTGGCCCAATCGAACGTCGGTCTCGGTAGCTTGCCCGAGTGAAAGTCTTGCGTTCCCAGCCAATTGCGCATTCGCAGCGATCGCATCAGGTAATTTTTGCGTCCAACCAACAATTGGGAGTGGTTTTCCAAGCAGGTCAAGCTTTTGCTGAGGCTTGAAGTTGTCGGCCAACTGCCTCAGCCCATTGATCAGCAAAAGTGACTCGCCGGAATCCAAGCTATTGAGTGGTGGCGGAACGAAATCGATGTGCAGAACACCAGTTCCCAATTCACCTGTTGCGACGACCGACGCGCGTGCGCTGAGCGGCGAGTTCGTAAAAGCAGTTACGACCGCATTTCCTAGCGTATTATTGCGAATCCGAAACGTCTTGGCTTGGGCGCGAAGTTCACCGGAGGACTGAGTGATGATAGAATTGATTACCGATAAAACTTGACTAGCCGCAGACAAGTCCACGATATCGAGGTCCGCATCCATGCCAGACAAGTGTGAACCCCATGCGACGTTTTCAAGTGGAGTTGTCGTGCCTGACTTGGCGCTGAGCACAGTGGTGCGAGCCAATACACTTTTACCATTGATGGAAACATCTGCAGCTGTCAGCGTATTGACTGTCCAGTCTGTGGAATACTTGTTGACGTTGATGTTGTCCAGACGGTCCAATTTGACCCAACTCGGCGCGCTGGTTGAATTGAGCCAACGTATCATTCTCTCGTCGAATAGTTTTTCCGAGGGCACTTCGGTGATGTCCACTTCGCCCGTTGCATGTACAGCAGCCTTGAAAAGCTTCGCTGCTCCGATGGTTTCAGAACCAGCAATTCCATCGACCGGCAACGGCTGGAGATTCGGGCCAGTAAATCCAAGGAAGTTCAATCGTTGCTGGATGCGGGCGATGTCCAATCTGGCTGAAGCATTCTCTATCTTGAGATCACCCGTGATGGAAAATCCCGCTCCCACGTTGATCACCACCGAGCCAGTCGAAGTGGTCGCGCCTGTCGTTACCGAAAATTCTATTTCGTACTTGCCCTGAAATCCAAGTGCACTTCCAAGGTCATTTGGAATTCCGGGCAGGATACCAGGCAACAGCAAAAACTGCCCTTTGGCAAGCAGACTATTGCTTTCATCCAGACCCGTCGAAGCAAATAGATAACCCGCAGCGACTGAACCAACCTTCAGTTGCAACGATCCATCATTGCCGAAGGGAGATCGTTCAAGTTCTGTTTTAAAATTGGCTGCATCCAAGGTCGAAACATGGGTGATACGATATTCCGCCTGGGCGGAATCGGTCGCCTGCCGCAATGTTATTGGGGCAACGTCCCCGGTGTTTATAGATACCGGACTTAGCGCAAGCAATTGGCGCTCCTCCAACTGCTCTATTACCATTCGTCGGCCAATTCGAGCCAACAGTCGTTTTTTAATCCAACGGAACCGCTGCTTGCGTTGTCTCATTGTCATGGTGCACCCCTACAGGCTCGTCTTCGCTGGCGTTTTATCATTGAAATGTTCCCGAATCGCGACCATTGTTCCTTTGAAAACCCGGTAGCAATCGTTGCAACGGGAGTAACGGTGCTTTCAAGAGGAATTCCTCGTACCCAACTCCAATACCCCGAACTGCCCCCGACCCAGCCTGCCAGTTGCGCGACTAACTGCTTTCGACGGTCCGCGATCGCCATTGCGATCGTCTCCGATTGCGTGAGAAAACCCATCAACGCGCGGATATTTCGAAGCGACATAACCATTTCGGACGTGAAGGTTCAGTGGTGAATTGGGTTCGAAACTAACAGGACACCATAGAGCTGCCATTACCCAATTCCGGGATTGGCAAGGCATTGGCTCTTGTCTATTAGTTATGAAGCCCGGGGGCGTACTGAGACCGCCACTTATTCCCGTGATTTTTTGCGAGAAATCACATGACAGGGAATTCGTGAGTTATCGATGATTGGTCGAACTCGAAGGTAGATGTCATTCGTTCAAATTACCAATTTCGGAAAACTCAGGACTCTTTATTGCAAATGAGAATCGTTTTGCATCACGTTTCGAAGCACGGCTTAACAGTTCGCGAACTTGATCCAAGAGCTTTGGCTCAACAGCTTGCGAGTTGGATTTAGTGAGAATCATTTGAGTGGTCGCCATATCGATAAGCGTATCGAAACTTAGGTCTACAGCGGGGTCAATGCGTTGCAAGGCAACCTCCGCATTGGACGAATCACCTGCGGCAGCACGAACGCGGGCCAGCATTGAAATGGCACTAAAACTCTGATTGCCGGTATCAAATCCAATTGCTTTATTGCATTCCTCGGTTGCCTCTTCAAATTTCTGCATTTTGAGGAGCACGAGTGCTTTCAAGCGGTGGGAAGTGCACAGTGATTCTCGAACCGGCAACGTGACTGTCGCTTTAGCGTTCCCCAAAACGGCTAGATTGTTCGTAAATGCGGAGATGGCCTTATCTGTCAAATTGAGGGACTCGACGAGTCTATCTTGCTGGGAGGCAACTTCGGCTAAACCAAGACTGATGATGCCGATATTGTTTTGATAGGGACCCGCGTCTTTCGCAAGTTCAATCAGTTTTAAAAGCCTCTCGTTTGCAGCGCTGAGCTCCTGCAGCGCATCCTCGAAAGCGTATTGCTCAACATACAATTGACCAAGACCTGATTGAATATGCAACAAGAGCTTTTGGTATTCGAGTGAATCGGGCAAACGCGAAAGAAGCTTTTCAAAAAGCAATCTGCTATTCATGTAGGATTCAGTTGCTTGTGTCGTTTGACCGAGCTTTCGCGCATTGGCTGCTTGATTTAAAGTCATGATCGCAAGCGCCCTGGTGAAGTCTTCCGCAGATGGATTTTGGTCGACCAGTCGGCGCGTTTTTTCGATCGCTGCAATGTAGACGGGCGCTGCTTCCTCGTGACGACGCTGGGTCTGATACGCATTTGCTAGGTTGCCTGTCAGCGATGCACCGAAAAAGGCGATACCTTGATCGTCAGGACGCAGAGACGCAACCACATCCTGGGCTTCGATCCCTTTTCGAAGGAACGCAAATGCTTCATCTATTTTTCCTTGTTCGTTGGATACCATTCCGAGAGACGAATAGCAGGCAGGTAGTCCTACCCGATACTCGGAAAAGTCTGGGCGTTTCTCGATGAGTCGATTTTGAGCCGCCACTGCGCGTTGAAGTAATTCCATTGCGCTGGACAAATCCCTGCGTTTATATTGCAAGGATCCTCCGTTCAATAAGTTGTTGGCTTGCCCGTCGAGGTACTCCAGCACCAATGGGTGCTCCTCGGTTAGCCGTTGATACAAAGAATCCGCCTTTTCAAATCGAAGCTTGGCATCATCCAATTTCATCGTCTTCGCAAAGACTTGGACTAGTGTCTTGTTAGCTCGTGCCAGACTACGGAGCAACACAGGATCGTTAGGATTTTGGGAAACAATTCTTTCACCTAAATCGACGATAGCCATGAGCCACTTCTCAGCACGTTGAAATTCGCCATGAAGTTGAAGATACAGGGCAAGTTGATCAAAGACTTGAAAAAGGACCAGCAAGTCCTCCTTCTTGTCTAGATTTCCAGCCATTGGTAGCAATTCTTCACTACGCTTTTCGACTTCGGCAAACGTGGACTCCTCGTCCTTGGCAGCGGCGACGTTCGTGTAGTAAATTCCGAGCGCGGCAACTGACGCAGTCATCCGAATTAGGTCTTCGCGAAGTTGGGTTGCGCTGTAGACTTTTCGAAAAACCGAGGTCGCCTCCTTTAAATCGTCGACGAAATTCAGTCCTTTTATTTTCGCTCTTTCTTGAAGAACCGTCGCAATGTTTCGATTGTATTCATGGTTGTTTCTAAATCGTTTTGCAAGCGACCTGTAGGATTCCAAGGCTAGGTCAAAGAGAGCGCGAGACTCCCCCAGATCCCCCAACTCAAAACGAATCAGCGCGAGATTGAATCGAGTTTCTGACAATTTGCTTTGCAGCTTCTCGTCTTGGCCAGGCTGCAACTCCAACTGTTCGTAGAATGCTCGAGCGGTACTGAGCAAACTTGTGCGGAGCGTTTCGAGTCCTTGTTCCTTCAGCTCGGGGCTAGAAGCGACCTCGGTCAGATACTTTTTTACGGTCGCTGACGCAATGTCAAGATTGGCGGATGCCAATTTCTCATTGCTGCGTGCAAGCGAGTAGTAGATTATGGAAAAGGCAAGTCCCGCAATTAGCGAAAGGAAAGTAGTCAGGATTAAGCCCGCAATGACAGGCTGTCTCTTGCCCCATCGAAAGAGCCGTTCGAGCGGAGAGACGGGCCGAGCTTTAATTGGCTTTTCATCCAAGAACAACCGAAGATCGCATGCCAAGTCAGTTGCCGTTTCGTAACGAGACTCAGGACCCTTTCTGAGGCACTTTAGCGTGATTGTTTCCAAATCACGCGGGATTTGCACATTTAGCCGTCGTGGTTCTACGGGCTCAGTGTCTTGCAGTTGCCTCAGAGTTTCCAGCAGCGATGCAGATTGAAAAGGAGGGCGACCTGTTGTTAAAGCGTACAATATGGACCCAATCGCGTAGATATCCGATTGAGTCGATGTGCTACCTAAAGCTTGTTCGGGCGACATGTATGCCGGCGTACCAACCACTTGTCCGGTTATGGTTAAATTTTGGTTAGCTTCCTCGTTGGGATCGAGATGGATGCTTTTCGCTAATCCAAAATCGGTAACGCGAACGACCCCAGAGTCTTCGACCAGAATGTTTCGCGGCTTTAGATCTCGGTGAATGATCCCACGTTCATGTGCGTAAGCAACAGCAACGGCAATCTGGTAAGCGATTTCGGCGGCGGCACGAGGTTTGAGCGGATGTTCGCGGATTCGGTCGGCCAGATTCTCGCCGTCAATAAATGGCATTGCAAGATAATGAAATCCAGAGTGCTCGCCAACCTCGAAAACCGGAACGATGTTTGGATGGTCGAGGGAAGCAATAGCCTTGGCTTCGTTGTGAAAGCGACTCAGCTCGCTTTGACTCGCAAGCTGCCCGGATTTGATGACTTTGAGTGCAACGATTCGATCGAGATCAGCGTGTCTAGCTTTATAAATAATGCCCATGCCTCCGCGAGCAAATTCGCCGAGAATTTGGTACGGCCCAAGTTTTGAGGGCAATGCTTTGAACGAATGGACACTTGATTGCAGTGTCGACTGATTGCTCGAAGTAGCCGAAACAGGAAGCATTTCAAGCTCGCTGGCTTCCAATGCTCCACGGTCTTCGCTGGATAGAAAAGCGAGTCGAATGGATTCGGAGTCGTTGGGAAACCTATGATGGAACTCTTCGAGTAATTGCGGATTGGGCTCGAGCTCGCGCATTTCAAGCTCCGAGCGAATGAGCGACTCAAGCAAGGCCGGACGGTTTTCAATCGAACTCGTTGCTGCGATTTCTTCAATAGTGCATCGCGTGCTAGTATGCCAAACCGATTCGAACTGAGTGCAGACGGCATGAATTGCGAATAAGTCATCGCGCGAAGGTGTTTGGCTAGATGGAGTATTTGTCGACAATCCGTTAGCACCCGTTGATCTTCCGGTACTCGTTGGATCGACTCCACGCTCAGAATCTTTGTTTGGTTTGGTTTGTTGATCCATTTTCTTATCTTCCTTCCCCCTAGAGGTTAAGTGTGCTGTACCAACTTCGTAAGCGACAACGCGCAAGCTAGAACAAGGCCTTTCTGCTCGCAATCTTTCATTGAAACATTAGTAAAGTGCTAACTCGGATCGATCTGATGTTGATGCCAAATGGTACGAATGATTTGCAAACGGCGCTCGACGGATCGGAGCGAGCATACTAAGGATTCTTTGATTTGTGAATTTGTATAGCCCGCCAAACGCATGATGGCCACCTCGCGGAGTTCGTCATTCAGCTCTTCAAGCATTTCTGAAAATCTCAAATCCCACTCGGCCGTGGGCAATGTTGCAATGGCTTCATCGAGTCGAAAATTTGCATCGGAGTTGAGCTGCAGTTGGGACTCTAGCTTGACAAGACCCTTACCTCGTTTTGCGGTCCATTCTCGATCAAGTTGTTTACGGGACTTTTGAACCGTCATCATGCATAGAACGCGCCACAGATCTTCGCGGTTCATCGCGTGATCGTACTTGCCGGTCTGCACGCTGCGGAAGAAATGAAAAAACGCATCCTGAACTGCATCTTCGGCACCGAGAGGAAAATTCCGAGAGGACAAAATGCGATTGGACAAACCAAGAAGCCTGGGAAAAAACCTAGTCCAAATTTCCTTGGCCGATTGAGAATCGCCCTGCTGCTGCAACAGTTGGAAGAAAATGGAGATTGAGCCCAGTGATTCGTCCTGCATACAAGTAGCGTTTCAATTGAGGGATTCCTTCGAGCGTCGGCTAGCCAACTAGGGTGCCGGCCATTCGAATGAATAGTTTAGCCAAGAAACATGCCGACGTGAAAGATATTGTAAGGGGACACTCGACTATTGAAACATTTCCGGGCACTGGGTGCATCGCTTAAATCCGCCATACCACAGAGCCGTTCTGAACTCGCCAGTCAGACACCTGGACTGAAGACGTTACGTCTCTTTCGACGAAACGTGTATCTGCCTAATGATGTTGATCGGCCGAACTGCTCGTAGCACATCCTGCAGGCAGAAAAATGGCAGGTAAAAAATGGCAGGTAAAAAATAGGGCCTAAAAATTGGTTGCTTTGATTCCAACAAGGCGCTGGTGTTTATTTTTTACCCAACATCTTTCTGACAAATCGAATCCTGGTTCGATCGCTGTGGCAGTGTCGCTCTGCGACACTGAATTGCCGAGTCGCGAAGCGACGTCGGCTACATGTCATGCCAAAATACTTCTTCAAGCGTGCTTAACAAAAAAAGGCCTTGGTTTCCCTAGGCCTTTTCTATTGATGTTTGCATTGAAACGATGCCTACTGAACGACTGCTTTGGTTTCTGGCTTTACTGGCGCCATGGCCATGAGTGCAGCCTTGTACTTGGCCCTTGCCAAGTTCAAACGGGCCGTTTGCTCGCATTCCGTTTCTTCGGTACCGACGACGAAAAGGGTCGGTGCTTTCTTCGATGCTGCTAAGCTTTTGGCTTCAACTGGGCAGCTGCAGGTCTTGTCGCCCACTTTATAGGAAATAGCTACCGTATCCATGGCTTTCCTAACCTTGGTTGCAACTTCGCCGGCTGCGACCGAGCAAGTCAATGATTCGCCGGCAATGGATGTCTTGCCCGAAACACTGCAGGTGCTTGGAGTAGCAAAAGCCGAAACAAACTTTTCTGTTTGAGTGACAAGGCTAGCAAATGCTTTGTCTGGACAGTCAAACTTTTCTGTGCCAACTACGTAATCCACTTTAGCGGCTGTCTCAGTCGCTACAGCTTTTGCGGATTCTTCGCAGCATAGTGACTTCGTGCCGACCATGTACGATAGCTTTGGAAGCTTTGCCATTCCAGCGGTAACAGGACAAGTCCCGGCATCGGCAGCACAAGCTGCATCGCACTTGGCTTTCGCATCATCAGCTCGCAAGGTTGCGTTAGCCGAAACCAAAGCCAATGCCATAAGACCTAACTTAAAAGATTTCATACTTGAACGATCTCCTCTTCGAAACGGATTGGAACCGGACTCAGCCTGCCCCAAAGTGGCAGATTTCGTTGAATCCGAACAACTCTCACGACATACGCAACCGTAACCGGGCTGGTTCGAATTGCGTCATTCACACAATTTTCTCTCGAATTGTAGCAGTCGGTCAATCGATAAGCAAGATTTAAGTTTCTACAGCGAGAAGCCGCAGTTCTGTTACCCTTTCTTGGGTCCTTTGCCCGAGTTTGGCACGGTCCAGTGGGCCATGCGGCCGCTACCTTAGCCCCTTAATTGGTGATGAATAGTGACGAAACTATATCGAATTCTTGTAACCGGTGGCGCGGGTTTCTTAGGCTCACACATGTGCGAGCGACTGGTTGACGAAGGTCATGACGTAATTTGCCTCGACAATTTTTTTACTGCGCAAAAGAGCAACGTTGCTCATTTGCTTGCGAGGGCGAACTTCGAATTGATCCGACACGATGTAACATTGCCCATTTTTCTCGAGGTGGATCAAATTTATCACATGGCTTGTCCGGCCGCGCCTGGGCATTACCAATTCAATCCGATCAAGACGATCAAAACGTCGGTGCTGGGTTCCATCAACATGCTTGGAATTGCCAAACGCTGTGGCGCGCGAGTCCTACTGGCTAGTACTAGCGAAATTTACGGAGATCCACTCATTCACCCACAACCGGAATCGTACTGGGGAAATGTGAATACCATTGGAATTCGGTCCTGTTACGATGAGGGAAAGCGAGTAGCTGAGACACTGTTCATGGATTATCACCGTTCGAATAAGGTGGATATCCGCATTGTCCGCATTTTCAATACCTATGGTCCTCGAATGCACCCGTACGATGGACGAGTCGTTTCTAATTTCATTCGGCAAGCTATTCAGGGGCAACCGATCACCATTTTTGGCGAGGGAGAACAAACGCGTTCTTTCTGTTATCGCAATGACTTGGTGGAGGGGATTTTTCGGTTGATGAACAACCAAGACAACTTCATTGGTCCTGTTAATATTGGAAATCCGAGCGAGTTTACGATTCGCGAATTGGCCGAGCTCGTTATGGAGATTTCGGGCTGCAAAGTTCCTTTGGAAGAGCGTCCACTCCCGCCAGACGATCCGTCTCGTCGGCGCCCCGATATCACACTTGCGAAAAAACATTTAAACTGGGAGCCACAAGTTCCTCTTCGCGAGGGTTTGAAAAAGACCATCGATTGGTTCCGCACCATCAACATGGACCACTATCGGCCACCGACCCCTAACTACGTTTCGTGACTTGCATACTTCAAACTCCATCGAGCTGAGAATAGTTCAGCCTGCCTCCAATCGCTGGGCCTTGCGGACTCGAGAATTGATCTTCGGAAGAACGCCATTGATCATGGGGATTTTGAATCTGACTCCCGATAGTTTTTCCGATGGAGGAAACTTCTTTAGCGTTCAGTCAGCAGTCGATCAAGCCAGACGACTTGAAGACGAGGGAGCCGACATACTCGACATCGGTGGTGAGAGCACTCGACCCTATAGTCAAGTTGTTTCGCAAGACGAAGAGATCCGACGCGTGGTTCCGGTACTGGAAAAGCTGCAAGGCACCATCGGAATACCGATCTCCATAGACACAACCAAAGCTGCGATGGCCGAAGCTGCCATCGATCTCGGAGCGGAGATCATCAACGATGTGTCTGGCCTCGAAGCAGATCCAGCCATGGTTGAAGTCGCCAGGTCGAGGGAAGTCGGTGTCTGCGCAATGCATATGCAGGGCACACCGCAAACCATGCAGGACAAGCCTGTCTACACGGACGTCGTCCTTGACATTCTCGAATACCTACAAAGACGCGATTGTTGGCTTGTTGAACAAGGAATTGCACCTGAGAGGATTTGCCTCGACCCTGGAATCGGGTTCGGAAAGACTCATGCCCACAACTTCGTATTGTTGCAACGAGCGAGCGAATTTCATGCAACCGGCCGTCCGATACTCATCGGACATTCTCGGAAAGGCTTCATCGCAAAGACGCTTGGAAGCAAAGACATCGATCGGTGTTTCGGAACGATAGGCGTGTCGCTGGCGCTGGCCTTGCAGCGTATTCAGATCTTGCGAGTTCACGACGTTGCAGCCAACAAACAGGCTCTAAAATTGTTTCTCGCAAGTATCGGACTCGAGTAGCTTTGATCCGCAATTGAACTTCAAAGATCGAAATGGCAGCCCATGAATACCCGATGTCGCAATGATTTGGTAGGCTGCCGCAGCCGACTACAGAGCACGCTGAGCAAATGGGGCGAAGTAACCGCAACCGTCGAAGAAAGCTGGAACGACAATACCGCTAAGACCTTTCAATCACAAAGCCTCTGCGATATTGAACCCGTTCTCAAGAGAATGATGAACTCATTGCTAGATGCGGTAGACATGGTTCACAAAATGGAAAAAATGGTCGACGATCCTGACAAGTTTGAATAGGTGCGAATTTCGCAATCGAGGCGTTCCAACTGCACGGGCAGCGTGAAAACAATTGGGACGGCTGTTCTACAATGGGTTACTTGCGAGGTTTCTTCTTGCCGTTTCGATTTTTCAATCGACTGGATAACGCATCGTTTTTCGAAACAGATTTGGAGCCCTTTCGGCCTTTTGCGGGTTTGTTGTTTTCTCTACAGCCTTTATCGCTTTTTGGACCTAAGGCGATGGGCGCCGCATGACGGCTAAGCTTTTCGAATCCAAAGACCAGATGTCGCTTGGCGGTGTCGATCCGTTCGACTCGGACAATCAACTCGTCGCCCAGCCGGAAACGGTTACCGGACTTGAAGCCCTCCAACGTGTGCGTGTCGCGATCGAATCGATAGCGATCGTTTGGCAACGACTTCACGGGAATCAAACCATCGACCGGAATTTCGATGGCTCGGACGGTAATCCCCGTCGGACGAACGCCGGACACAACGCCATGCAGTACCTCACCTTGCTTCTTTGCCATGAAGTGCAAGAGCTTCACTCGAATCAATTCTCGCTCAGCCAATTCGGCGTTTTGTTCGGCATCACTGCATTGCTGCCCCAAGTGCTCAAGAACTTGTTCGTTTTCGCGGGCCGGCTTGCCCTCGATCAGCTTCTGAACGATTCGGTGAACAACCAAGTCTGGGTATCTCCGAATGGGGCTAGTGAAGTGACAGTAATGGGTCATATCGAGCGCGTAATGGCGTTCGAATTCTGCCTGGTACACGGCTTTGGACATACTCTTTAGAATCGCGTAGTTCACTGCGTATTCAGTCGACTTGCCCCGAACTGCATTGACGACTCGCTGGATCTCAAAGCGATCCTCCATGTTCTCTGCTTGGATGCCGAGCGCTCGCACAAATTCATTGAGGCGACGCATCTTCAAGCGGTTCGGCGGCGCGTGGGCCCGACGCAAAAATGGAAGCTCCAACGAATCAAGCCACGATGCAACCGCTTGATTGGCTGCCAACATGAACTCTTCGATCATCTGATGGCTCTCGGTGTGCAGAACCAGGTGTGCACCACGGACCTTGCCAGTTTTGTCCAAATCGATTTTGACTTCCGGCAACGTCAACTCCAACGCCCCCTTCGTATTGCGAATCTGCCTCAACAGCATCGCCAGTTCGTACATGTCGCACACAACTTGAAATATTTCAGGCTTGAGTTTGGTTCGCCAAGCTTCGCGATCCTCTAGAAAGTTGTCGATCTGTTCGTAGTTGAACCGGTGTTGATTGCGGATCACGCTGTTAAACGTACGCGTATGAATAAGAGTTCCGTCAGGTGTATACTCCATGAAAACGGTTTTCGCCAATCGATTGCGATCCGGCTGCAAAGACGCGAGATGGTTGCTGATCGTTTCTGGGATCATCGGTATGACGCGGTCGGGCAAGTAAACACTCGTGCCACGCTTCCTAGCTTCCTCGTCGAGCGCGGATCCCACTGGGACGAAGTGCGAAACGTCTGCAATGTGAACTTGAAGTTCCCAATTCCCCTTTTCGTTTTTGCTCAAGGAGATAGCATCGTCGAAATCGCGGGCGTCGATGGGGTCGATGGTCAGTGTTGGCACGAGCCGCAAATCAGTTCGTCCTGCGGGAATGATTTCTTCGTCAAATAGATCCGCTTGATGCCGTGCCACCTCGAGTGCGGCTTCTGGATATGTTTCGGGTAATCCAAACTGGTGCATGACCGCCATGGTATCGACGGCAGGGTTCTTGCTACTGCCCAACACCTTGAGAATGACCCCTTGACCAGCATGGAATGTGTCAGGGAATCGGACCAGTTCTACGATGACCTTGTCTTGATCGTTGAGTGGCAAGCCGCGTATATCACCAACCTCGATCGGATATTCGAGGTTGGCACCATCGAGCCATACAAGCGACCGGCCGTCCACGAGTTGATACGTTCCTGAGAACTCGCGACGTGCGCGTGCCACAATTTCTTCGACGGCACCCTCGATCTTTCCGTCCTTACCGGATCGGACGATTCGAATACGCACCGTGTCACCGTCCATCGCCCCGCGAGTCGCGGGCGGAGGAATAAACACGTCGTCGGTTTTCGATTCTCCAACCACCGGCGGAAGCCTTACGAATCCGAAGTCGCGAGAAGGGGCCGTTCGAAAGATGCCGGTAACCTCATTACGCTCCCGTTTCGTTTTGATGGGATTGGCAATGGACCTACTCGTATCAATATTTCCATCTTGGTCTCCATCAAGCGATTCAAGGTGAACGCTAGGCTTTTCTTTAACAGATTTGCCGTCGCTCGACGAATTGGCTCGGAGCACTAAATGATTGGGCCCAAATGAAACTTGACCATCTCGGATCAGTTGCTTGATCGCCCGTCGAAGTGGTCGATAGTCCTCGTCAGAGAGCCTTAGATTCTTGTGGATAACGCGAGGCTTGCACGGCTTATAATCTACCGCGTATACAAGTTTTAAAACTTGTTGAACAATTGGTTCTGAATTCATATGGCATTAGCATAACTGCTTTCCGAGGAATCGCTAGTGTGGATTATTCATTGGCCATTTGGCCATCGCTAAGCACGCGTGAAAAAGTATTTTGGCATAACATGTAGCCGACGTCGCTCCGCGAGCCGGCAATTCAGTGTCGCGGAGCGACACTGCCACAACGATCGAATCAAAGAACATCTGCCGTAGTGCTTAGCGGTAGGCACATAACTTAGTGTCGTCGGTGGTTTTTTTGGCAGCTCCGGAAATCACTTGAATTGCACTTTTTACTGGGCGATCAGTGGTTCTAGACGATTGAACTCGGTTTGAATGTCCGTGCCCACAAAGAAAGAAAGAACGCCTTTTAGTTGCTGAGACTCTC
This sequence comes from Pirellula sp., assembly GCA_043757445.1. Lineage (GTDB taxonomy): Bacteria > Planctomycetota > Planctomycetia > Pirellulales > Pirellulaceae > JBKCUI01. The sequence goes on from JAYVPJ010000209.1 coordinate 56,356, forward strand.
CTGGCGGGCAATCGAGAAATTGTGGGTCGGAGTGCATGCATGGGCAAGGTTGATTCGCCCATGGACGAACGCAGTTCTGCCAGCCAGTAATAATCCAACGCGACTTAGTTCCATCATGGCAGGCCACAAAGGGCTTTTCGATCCGCTTGTTGTCGTTGGTCAGTTGATCAAATCCTGCGGCTTGAGCTAACATCATGCAGTTTTGTACGATCATTCCATAAAGCGGCTCAGCGGAGCCATTCTTAATCCACAGGGTAAACAGTAGATCGCGTTCCTGCGGCTCGGCGATACAACCAAATTCAACTCCATTGGGCAATTGCCTCGCGCCCCTCCAACCGGAATCGGTCTGCTGCCATTCGACGGGCTCCAAGGTTTGCCCTTTTCGATCCCATGTTGTCTTGACGTGAGTATGAGCGAGATACATCAGTTCGCGACGATCTTGTTGCATCCACCAAATCGCTTCCGGGACATCGGCAACAACATACGATTGCGAATCCCACGGTAGAAAAACACTCAGCTTGGTTTCTCTTTGCGGCCGAATCGCGCCGTCCCGAAAACCGGTACGAGGATGTCGCCCTCCAGGATACGGCAGGACTCGTAGCCGATTTTTGGGAAGCTTGGTAGGGCTATCGATCTTCAGTCGCTCCGAGGCAAACTTGATTTGCTGAGTGGTTAATCCCGTGGCTGCTGAGGCTTCTGTTGCAGTGTAGTGGTGGTCGACCAACATGTTGCGCAGCCAGAACTCCAACTCATCATCGCTTTTGGGTTTTCGAAAGTTTTGATAGTCCCCTTGATTCGCCAGCATGGTCTTGCGGTCCTCGATTGCCCCCCAGGGATCTTGAGGTTTGACTGTAGTGTCGACATACTTGTCTAGATCGCGAAGTGCAATCACCTTGTAACCCTCGATGGCCAAGTATCGCATGTACTGCTCGAAATTGGCTTTGGGCGTATTCACCCAACTGTGCGCCAAATCGGGGACTCCGTGAAATTGCAAAACTGCGATCCGTCCATACCTTGCCTGCTCGACGGCTCGCTTAAAATCATCGAGACCCCAGTCCGGTCTCGCATCGCCAGCCGAGGGAATGAGCAAAGGATGATCCAACATCGGCTCGTATGCAAACCCGCGTCCCTTTTCATATTCGTATTCTGGTGCACCACCGCGCCTCGCGAATCGGATGTTGGCTGCCCCCAAGGCTTCCAGTCCAGCTGGTGCTAGAGCATTACCCGGCCAAGCAAAACTTACCGGTTTAGGAATTTTGTATTCGGCACATCGTTGATTGATACCCTCAAGCTGTTCGGTCAACTTGCCAAGATTCTTGTCATTGATGCCCAAATGGTCGCGGGTATGATTGCCGATTTCGAATCCATCTAGGTGCAACTGAGCGATCTCCGCCCAGGTCATGTAGTCGCGTTTGTTGTCTTTGAAATCGAAACCTTCGGTAATAAAAAAGGTTGCGGAGAAACCATAGTTCAAAAGCAACGGTCGGACTACGGTGAAGTGCGATTTGACCGAGTCGTCAAAGGTCAGCACGACTAGTTTTTCTGGAATGGGATCAGCGGCCCCTAGATCCTGGTTTGTGCATGCTGCCAGAATGATCATGAGAAGAACTTGCAGGAGGGTCCAATGCGCAACCCACCAATTGATCCAACAGAACCTGCATTGATCGTTCATCGTGAATTTGCTTTGCGTTTCTCTTGAATAGGGAACCACGAGGATACGCCTCGGGTGATTGTACTCTAGTGTACCAATGGACCTAATCAACGAACTAAGATCAAGGGCGACGAAATTTCGTCCTTGCTTTAACGGCAGTTTAATGGCATATTAACGGAAGTCACAATCCTCACAAGGGTGGTGCATCGAATGCCGTTTTCGCCAAAATTTAAAATCTCCTCCAAGATTGCCAATTGCCTAATGCGAATTGAGGCGGCAAAGCAATCTGTTCAAGACTTACCCATCACGCCTTCCGTTCTTGCCACGTTGCGTGAAACCGCACGACTTTTTTCCACTCACTATTCAACGATGATTGAGGGCAATCGCCTAACCCAAGATCAGGTTTCGAAAGTGATTGAAGAAAAATTGCACATTCCTGGTCGTGAACGTGATGAAAAGGAAGTGCTGGGATACTATGCCGCACTTGAACGACTGGAACAATTCACGAGCGATGGAGAACCCATTACTGAATTGCAAATTCAAACGCTTCATGTTCTAGTCATGCTGCTTTGCCCCCAGAGATTGACGCTCTGAAAAAACAAAAATGCAAAACCGAATACGCTTAAGAAATAAAAACGCATGCCAATAACCGCTCAAGTAGAGAACAACGGGGACACACCATTTTAACGGGTCGATAGTTGATTTGGGTGTGCCGACTGGTTTTAATTTCGGAGTCGGTCTACTCACCAGATCAGTCATTCAAGGAGTTTCTTGCGATGGCTTGTTGATCTCCAGTCCACTCGCTGGTATCACTATCTTAGTCGTTGCGTCCGAAAATCGTTCTTCACCTCCTGCTGTGTGTCGATCCCGATATCGCTAGCGTTCAGTCAGTACTTGCTTCTCGTCGATTGCACCAGACGTGTAGCCCGAGACGATAAGCAACCGGTGTCAGCAGAAATGGAATTGATCTTTGAGAGACTGGGCAGCAGTTTCGATCGGTGGACGGCCAGAATCCAGAAGCTCAAGGAACGAGGCTTCATCAGTTCCCTCTTAGCCTCGACGGTAGAACGATTGCGAGAAGTGGCCAAAGTTGTGCATCGCAAGTGGCTGGTGAACGTCGGCTGAGGTAGCCGAGCGCACGTTACAAGGATTCGGAGGAGTGGAGAAGAGTACGAACTGCATGAAGGTCCGCACTGACAGCGGGGCATAGCGGCCCGAATTCTCGAAAGACGTAAAGTCGTCAACCCTTCCCCGACAAACCTGTTCCGAACCAACACGTACAACCGATCGGATATTCCGTTCTATCGGAACAAAGCCAGCAATCGCAAAACCAAAATGAAGTGCCTGTCCTTGTTCTTCCTTCTTGTTCTTCCTTGTCCTTGTTCTTCCTTGGCATCCAAGCATCCTATCACAGCCCCTATCGCACAACAATGACTCCTGACACCTTTGTTTCTTGCCTTTGTTTCTTGTCTACGACAATTTAAGCATGCCTTTGCTGTCGCCGAAGCTATCGGCTTTGACGCCTACTTGGTTTAGCATCCACAGATACAAGTTGCACAAGGGGGTGTCTTTTGGAAATCGCCAATGGGAAGCCTTCTTGATTTTACCGCCTGCTTTGCCAGCCATGATGATTGGTAAATCGTCGTGGTTGTGTCGGTCGCCGTCCGAAATGCCACTGCCGTAGATGATCAAGCAATTGTCGAGCAATTTACCGCCCCCTTCTTCGACGCTGGCAAAGTGATCAAGAAAATAAGCGAAGTGCTGCATGTGAAACAAATTGATCTTTTGTACTTTGGCTTGTTTCTCTTCGCTCTTGCCGTGGTGAGATAAATCGTGATGGCCCTCTGGTGCGCCGATTTCGGGATATCCCCGATTGTTGCCTTCGTTTGCCATCATGAATGTTAAGACTCGCGTTGAATCAGTGCGAATGGCAATCGCGGCCATATCCATCATCAACTTGCAATGTTCGCTCCAATCGCGAGGAACGCCGGCTGGTCTTGGGAAGTTCGGAATACCGTCCTCACCAACCCGCAATTTGTCGGAGCTCACAAGCCGTTTTTCAACTTCACGGACTGCATACAAATACTCATCCAGTTTTCTTTTGTCTGCCGTGCCAAGTTTTTTTTGAAGTCCAGTTGCATCCTCTTGGACGAAATCCAAAACGCTCTTTCGTCGTTCAATACGTGCGGCGCGATTTTTACCTTGACTGACGTTGTCTCCACTACCAAACAATCGATCAAAGATTGCAGATGGGTCATTCTCTTTCGCCAACGGACTGGTTTCGTTACGCCAAGCCAGGTTGCTAGAATAGGCGCAGGAGTAACCTCTATCGCAATTGCCCGCTTGAGCCGAGCCCTCAAGCCCCATTTCTAAAGACGCGAATCGCGACCTGGAACCAATGACCTGCGCCGCAACTTGATCCACAGAAACGCTGTTCTTGATATCCGCACCATTCGTCTTCTTTGGGTGTGCTCCTGTTAAGAACGAGGCACCCGAGCGAGCATGATCGCCGGCTCCATCTTCGTGAGCGCGGGCTCCGTCCAGAGTCAATCCGCTAAAAACCGAAATGTTTTCTCGGTGCTTCGCCAGGGGTTCCATTGTTTGGGACAATACATATCCCGCCCCTTCCGTCGCTGGAGTCCAGGCTGGCATATGCGCCCCATTAGGAACCATAAAGAACATCGTTCGCAAGGGCGCCTCAGCCGCCGCGGCTGCAGCCAAACGACCGACGGGCAGCATCGCATCTAGGAGTGGCAAACTCATGGCTGTGCCTAAGCCACGTAGTACGGTTCTGCGAGATAGTGGTTGATGGCTCATAGTTCGTCACGAACTCCTTTGCGTTGAAACGGATCGCTGGTCACGATCTCATAGATAAGTGTCGAGAATTTGTAGTCGTCTTGTAGGAGCTTGGCTTGGATTTTATCGATGGCGCATCGATCATAGTATTCAAGTCCACGCCCTAAGCCGTAGACCAACATCTTTTCAGCCAAGCAACGCACAAATTTATCTGCGTTCTTGCCGCCGATGTTACGAATTAAGTCGGCTGGACCTTTGATCTTCTCGCCGCCTGGCAGCTCACCCGATGGTTCGATAGGCTGACCATAGTCGATGGTGCGCCAACGCCCAATTGCGTCATAATTTTCCAAGGCCAATCCAATCGGGTCCATCAACTTATGACAAGAAGCACAGGCAGGGTCCGCCCGATGTTGCTCCATTCTTTGACGCAACGTACCTGTCAGTTCCGCCTTGTCCAACTCAGGAACGCCAGGCGGTGCCGGAGGAGGTGGAGTACCTAGGAAATTCTCAAGAACCCACTTTCCTCGTTTGACGGGACTGGTTCGAGTCGGATTGCTTGTCACGGCTAGAATGGACGCATGAGTCAACAAGCCTAATCGCTTGTGCCCTTTCGTCGAAACCATTCGAAACTCATCCCCCTCAACACCGGGTATGCTGTAGAACTTGGCCAGTTGGTTGTTCATAAAGGAATAGTCAGCATCTAGAAGTCGCATGATACTCTTGTCCTCACGCATGATGTGCTCGAAGAATAGGACGGTTTCTCGGCGGGCCAATGCCGGGATCTCAGCTTGCCATTGTGGAAACAGGTTTGCATTCGGAACAAACTGATCGAGTTTTCGCAAAGTCAACCATTGCCCCGCAAAGTTCTCAACGAATGCACTTGATCGCTTGTTCTTTATCATCCTTTCAATTTGCTGTTTCAATATCGTGGGATCTCCCAATTGCTTCTTCGTTGCGAGAACCAGCAGTTCTTGATCTGGCATCGAACTCCAAAGAAAATAGCTGAGCCTCGTCGCAAGTTCGAATTCGGTCAGCAAGGGAAATTGGCCAGCAACCAGATCGGCCGGCTCTTCGACTTTGAAAAGGAAGCTCGGTGAAACCAAAATGGCCTGTAAGCCAATTTGTAAGCCTGCTTCGTACGATTCACCCGATTCGACGACCTTGTTGACCAATTCCGAAAGACGCTTCACTTCTTGATCGGTCGCTCGCCTACGAAAAGCCTTGCTTGCAAGTGGCCTGAGAACCTCACTTGCCGCTTGTTCAACCGACACGCCAGTACCGGGCCGCGTTTTTACGATAGTGCGATGGCTTGTTGGCAATTGGGATTCAGGGATGGGAGCGGCTGCTTCTCGGCCTATGATCTTAAGGTCGTGGATGGTTATGTTGCGGTCTTCAGCGGGCTTGCCCTTCTTGGCCTCGACTGTTTTATCATTGGTGAACTCGATCGCAATTGATCTTTTGCCGGCCCTTGTGATTTTAAGAGGTACCACAAAGCTCTTCGGGATTTCTGAGTTCTCGGTTTGCACGGTGATCGCGTCCACCTTTTTCCCGTCAACCAAAATGTTCATCCGTGGATACTCGCCGGCCGCTGGAGTACCGGTCAGACCCATTTCCAAAAAGTAGTCTCCTTTGAATGGAATTTGCTCGTCGATCGTGATTTTGCCATTGGAGTAAAACGAAAAAGTACTGCCGTACGATTTGCCAGCAGAACCGGCGGACAACTCGCTTGGTTTGCGGATCGATTCAAACGCCCTCCCAGGCTCAGGAGCAAGGATCGCTTTTTGGCTAATCTCTTCGGCCGCGGTAATGTACTTTTCCATCAACAAGGGGGGCAAGGTGAGGACGTCCCCAATGTTGTCAAAACCATATCCAACATCGTCACCCGGAAATCCGGCTGCAGGTGGATAGTCAATGCCAAGCAAATCGCGAAGGGTGTTGCGATACTCGGCTCGATTCAGTCGACGCAACGTTACGCTTCCCGGGTTCGGAGTACGCCCGCAATCGATATCGTTGATAGCTGATTTAAGCCAATCAACCAGCTTTTTTCGGTCCGCTTTCGCAAGCGGAGCGGAATCTTTGGGCGGCATGTCCTCTATTTCAAGTCGCTGAATTACCTTGTCCCACGTTTGGCGTTCCTTAAGAATCGACTTGGAGGATTTGAAATTGCTCAATGCGAGCCCTGCCTCCGCTTCTGCTCCCGAATGGCACTCCAAGCAGGTGGATTTCAAAATCGGCTGAATCTTTTCGAAAAACTCTTTGTCCCTGGCGGCCCAATCGATGGCAATCGCTGGCTGCATGGTTGACCACAAGAGAGAATGAATCAAAATGATGAGAATCGAGCCAAATGCCGACCTCGAATAAGTTGATCTCGAGGTAAAATCATTCAGACTGATGGCGGATTGGCGACTAAGCATTACACCGATGCGGATTAGGGGTTGGGTTTCTAAATCAATTGGCGGATTGAAAATCACCACGCCTGATACTTGAACTGGCTCACAAATCATTTTACAACACAGAACAAGCGAACCAACCATGCAAATTGTACCGCCAGGAGAATTGATTTCGAAAAAATGCGTTCCCTGTGAGGGTGGTGTTGAAGCCTGCACGCTTGAGCACTCCCAAAATCAGGTACGTTTGCTTCCCAACTGGCAGCTAAGCGTCGACGGGAAATGGATCCACCGCAAGCTTGTTTTCAAAAATTTTGTGAAAGCGGTCGCTTGCGTTAACAAGATTGCCGACCTTGCCGAAGCCGAAGCTCATCACCCCGATCTTCATTTGACAGGTTATCGCAATTTGGAAATCGCGGTTTCCACGCATGCGATCGACGGCCTCAGTGAAAACGACTTTATTCTCGCGTCGAAGATCGACACTTTGGTGGCGAATGAGTTCCCTAAATTGGATACTGCAAAACCTGGAAAGTCGAACTAATGGTGCCACCGCTTGTCGTCGCGAACGAGCCCGCAGCCCAATCAAAAAAATCCATTATTTTTTGCGAGGGTCTTCGGCTTTCTTTCAGGACGCGAGCGGCCAATCAAATCGTCCTCTACGATTTGTGTTTAGAGGTTGCATCGGGCCAAATTGTCTCGCTGGTTGGTCCAAGTGGATGCGGCAAGAGCACTCTTCTGCGGATCATAGCTGGCCTAATTGAAGCGGACGCGGGCGAAGTTTTCGTGGATGGTGAACAGGTCTCGCAAACCATGCCACGTTCATCGCGAGAGAAGTTGTCTTTCGTTTTTCAAGAGCCCGCCCTGTTGCCATGGCGTACTGTTTGGCAGAACGTGATGCTACCTTCTCAGCTCAGGGGTCTTCAACGAAAACAAGAGACACAGGACTTTGTGGAACACCTGCTCGGATTGGTAGGCTTTCAGAAAGCGGATTGGAGAAAGTACCCGTCGCAGCTTTCCGGTGGAATGAAAATGCGAGCTTCGATCGCGCGAGCTATGTCGACACGACCGACCATCCTTTTGCTCGACGAACCGTTTGCCGCTTTGGACGACCTGTTGCGATCCAAGCTCAATGACCTGCTGCTCGCCATCGCTGCGGAGCAGCGGTGCACGATGCTCTTCGTAACGCATAATATTTCGGAAGCAATTTATTTGAGCGATGCCGTTGCGATCATGAGCCAAGGGCGAATCGCAGAACGCATGGACATGCCGTTCGCATTTCCACGACAAGCAAATCTGAGGAGTACCGCCGAGTTTGCAGCCTACTATGGCAAGGTTGCTGCATCGCTTTCGAGAGGCCATTCATGAACGCGTCGATGAGCAAGCTGTTGACGTTCCTTGCACCCTTTCTCGTCTTAGCAGTTGTCGCGACCATTTGGCATCTCGTTGTTATTTGGCTTCGCGTTCCGAACATCATTTTGCCTAGTCCGGTCGCAGTCATGAATGCGCTGTGGCATGAACGCAGCGTGCTTCTCAAAGCGAGTTGGGTTACGCTTCAAGCAGCGGCCGCAGGCTTGTTGTGCAGCGCCGTGTTCGGCAGCTTCATTGCAGTATTGTTTAGCCAGTCTTCGCTACTGCGAGTCGCGTTGTATCCTTACGTAATTTTTTTGCAAACGGTACCTATAGTCGCCATAGCCCCATTGTTGATCATATGGTCGGGAAACAATTTCCGAACCATCGTGCTGGTGGCCACAATCATCAGCATTTTCCCGGTGATAGCCAACGTGACTAGCGGCCTGCTATCAATCAACGAAAACCTTCGGGAGCTTTTTCGTATGCAGTCGGCCACGCGTTGGCAGATGCTGACCAAGTTACGCATACCGGCAGCCATCCCACAGTTGGTGCTCGGACTACGGATTAGCTCTGGGTTAGCGGTGATCGGCGCTATTGTGGCTGAGTTTTTTGTTGGCAACAGTGGCGAATACGATGGGCTTGGAACGATCATGACTTCGCGTCAAGCGAATCTCAAAACGGCGGAACTCATCGCGGCGCTAATGGCTTGCACCTGTTTGGGAATCATGCTATTCGCCGGTATCAATCTGTTGAGTGCGACCTTGCTCCGACGCTGGACAAGAACCTCCGGCTTTGAATCGGACAAGTAAATGCCTTCACGTAAATCCGGCTGTCCCTCGAGCGTGAATGAGTCTCTTGGCGAGTCGACTAGCACAGGGTGACAGCGCAGCCATTGCGGAGCTTCTTGACCATTGTGGCGATCGGAAGCTCACTCCACAGTGTCGAAGCGTCGGGCTGGCTTATTTATTCAGTGGGAAGAGATCTTAAGGACGATGGTGGCGACGTCGAGTCCAACGATGTCGGTATTGCTCCTTTCGATTGAAATCAGACTGACGCTAGCAGCGTCAGCCACGTGGTGGACGCTGCTAGCGTCCTATCGCAGTTAGCGTCCTATCCGACGCGTACGTTCTTTAGCGACGATCTTTTCCGAGCAAGGAACCGCTATAGATGCTTGACGAAGCTGGCTTGGGAACGGCCATCGGCGTCGGTTTCAAGTCAAATGCAACGGAGTACTTTGAAAACCACTTGAGCTTTGATTTCTCGGTACCCTCGTTTAGTTCTGGGATTTGTTTTTGATTCACCAAGTCGAAAAGCAAGCGAGGTGTTTGCGTGACACCATAGTTTGAGCGTGTTTTTTGAGAGGTACCACCAAATCGATCCACGATGTCTTTGATTCCTTGATCATATGAAAACTGGTTGCGTTGGTCATTCTTACCAAGTTCGTTAAAACTCCCGACCGTCACAATACTTTGAGTGCGGTCGTGGAATTGGTAAGCATCGTAGCCGGCACGTCGCAGCGCCTTTGCGGTCAAAGCTGCTCGCTCCGCGGCAACCTCAAGTTGCGAAACTTTTTGATCCTCGTTTTTGTCTTGGCTGCTGGAACCTCCCCAGCCACCGACCGCTCTATCATCGCCAGTGAAAACGGCTACTCGAACCGTGAACTTACCGCGGCACTCCATTAGATTGAACTCCGCATGCGACTTTTCCTCGTTGAGCTTCTTGACAAATCGGTCAATCTCCGGCGTTTTATAGTAATCGTCAGGCAACAGGGGATTGCGAGTTGTAAAAGCGACGGGCTCTTTCTTGTCTGGACTCTCGTATTTCTTTTTGAGGTGTTTCTTTACGGTAATCAAAGCATCTGTCATCGCAGGACTATCGATCGAGTCGAAATCGCCAACAAGTACAGCATAACCGTCGATTACTTTTTTGCCCCAAAGCTTCATTCTTCGCGTATTGCCTTTTTCGTCGATCCCAGCGCCAACGACTGGCTGGGTGTAGTCAAGCTTCTTAGGTACGTAGTAGGCTTGGAGTTTGAAGTCTCGTCTAAGCTCGCTCGCCATCTGCTCCGCATTGCTTTTTGCATCTTGGCCGTCAAACGACATCACAAAAACCAACCAGGGGCCATGCTCAGGTTTTAGCTCAAGTTTGTTTTCCGCGCGCAAGGGACTGGAAACCTGGCCAACCAGTACCAACCCAATTGCAGCCGCGATACAACGCTGAAAAAACAGAAAAGCACTTGGAAATTCGAATTGGAACTTCATGAACGACATCCCTGATTGCGGTTGTTTGGTTGTGGCCTCCTGCCGGGCGAAGCATCGATCTATCATTTTCTACCGTTCCAAGACTAGAGCAGTTTCAAGGCATCCATAGAAAGGTTACACTCTCGGCTCGAGCAACGCATTAACCCGGATTACTCACACGCCGGAGGTCGCTAGCCCACTGTTGTGATTTCAACCACAACCGTCGGCTAGGGCCCAATGGCACTCACTTTGAAGATTTTGAGCCTCAATGCGCTAGCATAAGGTCCGGATTTGCAGGTGATTACTTGACTTCCGGCCCGCACGCTAGCGCGTTGCGGCTCAAAGTGAGTATGGCTGATCAGTAATGATCCTGTGAATAATCCGGGTTAAAATAGTGAGATTGGGCGATTCGGGTTTGAAAGCAAAGGTTGATGAATGGCAACAGGTCTACTGTTACTACTGGATGACATTGCCTCTATTCTGGACGACGTTGCCACACTTACTAAAGTCTCCGTTGAGAAGACGGCTGGGGTTTTGGGTGACGACCTGGCCCTCAACGCCCACCAAGTCTCCGGAGTGGAACCGAATCGCGAACTGCCAATCGTTTGGGCCGTTGCCAAAGGGTCGTTGAAGAACAAAGCCATCCTGGTCCCCGGAGCACTCGCCTTTAGCTGGGCCGCACCCTGGGCCATCACACCACTCATGATCGCTGGCGGTTCTTTTTTGTGTTTTGAAGGTTGCGAAAAGATTGCGCATAAGTTTTTGCATTCGAAACTCGAAGACGAAGCGCACCATGCACAGCACCTCGAAGTCCTTTCCACGGAGGAAATCGATGTTGCAGCCGCCGAACAAGTGAAGATTAATGGCGCGGTTAGAACTGACTTCATTTTGTCCGCCGAGATCATCGTTATCGCATTGGATATCGTAGAAAAATCGCCCTTTTCCACGCGACTTGCGGTGCTGGTTGGCGTTGGAATCCTGATGACGATCGGAGTCTATGGATTGGTTGCTGTCATCGTGAAGTTAGATGACTTGGGCATGTACTTGAAAAAACGGCCTAACAAAACTTCGCAAAGAATAGGTAATTTCATTTTGTCGGCTGCACCTTACTTGATGACGTTTCTTTCGGTGGCCGGAACCGTGGCGATGTTTTTGGTGGGAGGTGGGATTCTATCGCACAAGCTCGATTTTTTGCATCACGGCATGGAGTATGTTTCGCAATGGTCGGCGCAGGCACCGATGATCGGCTGGTTGCTCGAAACGGTCACGGTGATGATTTCGCAAACTCTCATCGGAGTAGCTACTGGAGCTGTCGTGCTTTTGGCTGTTAGCTTGTGGAAGCAGCTTGGACGCTAGCAGCGTCCACAACGTGGCGACCACCACGTGACCGACGCTGCTGGCGTCGGTACACGCTGCATTAAAAAAAGACCTTTTCCGCGGTGCCGTGCAGCAACCACTGCTTGTCTTCCTTCGATAAGAAGTCGAGTCGATCTCGAATGAGGCCAATAGAATCGGCATAGTTGTGGCCCCCGACAACCTGAAATGGACAATCCGAAGCCCACATCAAACGGTTTGCCCCAAATTCACGGAGCAAACGTTGGATCATCGGACCGAGATCGGTATAGGGTGCTTTCTTCTTGCCTAAAGCATAAAACGCACTGGTCTTAACGAAGACATTTTCGAATGTCGACAATTGGCAGAGGTTGTTCAAATCGTTCGGATCGATCGTTCCGGACAGGCCGACTCTAGCGAAATGGTCGATGACGACGCGAGTTTTTGGATATCGCTCGCACATGGCATGAACTAAAGGTAATGCATCTGGATTGGCCAGCAAGCAAAGGCTTTGGCCAGAGTCAGCCGCATAACTCCACCTTTGTTTCATGCCTGTCGAATCTTTCCATGCGCTGGCCTTCTGCTTGTCGGCGTAGAGTCGAAAGCCTCGTACCCCTTTTCCTTCCATCGACTTCATCTCGCCAACGACGTCGGATTTGCTTTCGTCAAGGATGCCTACTCCTGCAAAAACCCCTGGGTGCTCTTTCATGCAATCAAGCATGTACTGGTTATCAAAACGATAAAAGCTCATCTGAATAAGAACCACCTTGGCGACACCTTGCGGTTTGCATTGCGAGAACAACTCCACTGGCGTAAAGCTCGCCGGAGCCATATCGGATATTTTGAAGGACTCGGCCAAGGGATACCTATTCGTATCGGGCGTCCATACATGCACGTGTGCATCTATCCAGTTTGCCTCGTTCTGAGCCCCGTTGAACGTTGTTGCTGCCTGCAGTGAGCCCAATGCGAGACCACTCGCGGCACTTGTTTGCATAAACTCACGTCTTGAAATCATCTCAATATTCCTCTCTCGGATAGTATTAACTTCGTTTAACCCCGAGCCGTAGGCGACGGTTGTTGGCGATTCCAAGCCGTCGCCTACGGCTCGGGGTTAAACCGGGTTAAACGGGATTAAACGATTGCGCCATCGAAGGCTAACGCGCAGTCCCGATAAAACTCGAAAGCCTGCACGACTTGATTCAGCTCAATATACTCGACTGCCGCGTGGGCTTGATCAATACTCCCTGGTCCGAAAATAATCGTTGGCACTCCGGACCTGCCTAATTTACTCGCGTCACTTCCAAATGGAACACCAATGGGTTCGTCGTTCCACCCTAAGTCTTGCAATATGGTTCGGGCAACAACGACAATCGCACTCGACGGATCGACCATCCAAGCGTCGTCGATCAACATGGGTGCCTCCATCGTCACTTCCAACTCGGGGACTTGAGCTTTCATTTCGTCGAGCAACTGTTGATAGTGTTGCCAAACGCTCGGAACGGTTTCGCTAGGCAGCAGTCGGCGATCGATCTCGATCACGCATCCATCTGGAACAAAGTTCACTTGAACTCCCCCTGCGATCTTTCCAACGTTGCAGCTGGCCGGCCCAAGCAACGGATGTGGAAATCGAGCAAGCGCAGCGTGGTCGCGTTCGATGGCAAGCACGACCCGGGCCATATGGTAAATGGCGTTGGTTCCTAAATGAGCTTTGGAACTGTGGGCCGCTTTGCCGGTGGTTAAGATACGCCATCGCAGAACTCCCTTGCTAGCGATCGCTAGACGGAGATCTGTCGGTTCCGCAACGATCGCCGCATCGGCTTTTAGTTCCTCGCAAAGCTTGATGACACCCCGAAACGAATACTCTTCGTCTACGACGGCAGCCAAGATCACATCGCACGGAGGTTGAATGGGCCGTCGCTTCAGATTGGCTAACACGTGCATCATTGCGGCCAATCCGGCTTTGGTATCGCAGGCCCCTCTACCGAACATCCGTCCATCCGAGACATTGGGAAGGAATGGCGGAATCGACATGCCTTGAATGGAGACTGTGTCCATGTGGGCTTCGAGGACGATACGCCGACTTGAATTGCGGCCTGGGATGCGGGCGATGACGTTGGATCTCGCTTCGGTTGTGTCATTAGCGTCAAGGACATGTTGACGCCATGTTTCGATCCCACGTTCCTGGAAGAAGCGTTCCACATAACGGGCGATCACTGCTTCGCCGGGCTCGCCATCATAGAATGCATTGATGCTATTGATCCGAATGAGATCGGCCAGCGTAGCGAATAAATCAATCAATCAATGACGCCCTTTTTTAATAATGCAACGTTTCATTGTGTCTCCAAACTCACAATTTATTCTACACAAGTGCGCTATGCTAAAAGGATTGTGGGGAGCGAATGTACGGCCGTCGCCTGCGTTTAACCCCGTTTAAACGGGGTTAAACGGCCTAATTCCAAAATCTGCTGCTGGGCTTGGTAACTTACACCCTCGCCCTTGATGGCAGCAACGGCTGGATGGCGGAACGGCAGGGAGGGAGCATGACTATTACGAAGGATTGGCCGTCTTCATGACCCCAGATCGCATGTTTCGATTGAATTTTTTCAATGCGGCATGGAAACCGAAGGAGAATTGGGTAGCGGCGGATGCATAACGCTAGATCCAAGCAAGATAATCCTATTAGAAAAAGAATTTCAATCAAACTGGAGTTGGTATGCGCTAAATAAGGTAAACCGACGCGAACTAGGACGAGCTGAGGATCGGCCCAAGAGGGATGCCGTTTTACAACGGATTGTGACCGATAGAGCGTGATATTAGCCCAAATAGTTGATCAATTGTCGGAGTTCGGGTATGCTCCGATTGGAACATTCCAAGTCAGTGAACCTATACTAGGTTAGCTCTATGAAACTGAAATCGAGTCGTCGTCGTAAATCACTGGAAAACCAAAAGGCAGTACGCAGTCTTCGTTCGCGGCTGCTGGGCACTTTCGAGATTCTGGAGTTACGTTATCTGCTTTCCGCCGACTCGATCAACGGAAGGCCGTATATCGATCTTGGTCCCTCTGACAATATAGCAATACAGCAGCCGGTGATAACGGTGCAGCTCATTAAGGAGAACGACGTAATTGTCGGACCGAATACCAACTCTCTTGACACCTTCTTGTTGGATACGGGTGCGAACACGATTCTTGCTTTTAAGTCGGTTGTCGATGACATGCCTTTATATAAAACAGACGGGCGATTTGAGGAACTGGGTGTTGGTGGATCGAGTTTGTACGACATCTCGGTTCCATACCAATTTGATTATGCGGGGGAGTCGGGCGTACGAAACACATTGCCCAATGCCCGCATTATTTCGGATGCCACTCGAGATTTGAGCGACTTTGGTCCCTATGGAATCGTTGGGATGCCTGCCATGACGAACAAGGTCACAACGTTGGACTTCACTTCGCAACTGACAGATTTTACAATACATGTGGATTTTTCGGCTACTTTGCCGACAACCAGTCAGCCGCGATATTCCATTCCTGTGGACAACCGCGTTTCGTTCTCACCGGAAGGCAGTGTCATTTCGGGAAGCCCACCAGCGTGGGCAAACCTGCCTTTTTTGACGGGACAACTCAAACAGGACAGTACTGTTGCGACGGGCAATTTTTTGTTTGACACCGGCGCTCAAGTGAGCATTCTCTCAACCGCGATGGCTAAAGAACTCGGATTGGATTCCAATCAGGACGGGGTGTTGGACAGCAGAGACGCAAGTTACGCTCGCAACGAAACAATCGCTGGGATTGGAGGATTGGTGACCGTTCCGGTCTTCCTAATCGACCAGCTTCACTTGCCGACAAGTCAGGGTACCGACTTGGTTTTGACCGATTTGCAGTGGTTGGTTTTTGACATCACTCCTGGGATTGATGCGGTATTGGGTTTTGACAACAACATGAGCGGTTGGCTCGAACCGATTTTTGCTAAACTTTTTGGCCAACCCGATCTCGGCTCCGGCTATATCATGCAGACACAGCTCGATTTCCGAAATTGGAATGCAACCGGTAGAGGGAACATCCACTTCGATCTTAATCCTGATATTGTCTCTGTAGTCGATCCCAATGGAGCTGGAGCAATCGTGTCAGAAAGTGGAGGACTTACTACGGTTGCCGAAGGGGGTGCGAACGACACTTACACGATTGCGCTTAGCCTGGCGCCGACCGCCAATGTCCGCGTTAGTCTCGTTCCAGGTTTAGGTCAAGTAACAGCTGTTAGCAATCTGAATCCGGCCAACGCCTTTCTCGACTTCACACCGTCGAACTGGAACGTTCCACAAACGGTGAAAGTCACTGCTGTCGACGATGGAGACGTTGAGCAGACACTGCATCGGAGTTTCGTCAAGCATACTAGTACGAGCACCGACCCACGATACCAAAACGTCGGTATGCCTAGGGTTATCGTCAACATTATCGACAATGACTCTCCTGGCATGATGATTCTTCCAAGCAACGGATCTACTGATGTTGTCGAGGGTGGAGCGGGGGACACGTACCAACTGGTGCTTACTTATCCGCCAACGCAACCGGTCACCATCGATTTTGAAAACAATCAACATCAAGTGAACGCGGTTGCAACTATTGGTGGTGCCAGCTCAATTACCTTTACCGCCGCAAATTGGAACATACCGCAAAGTGTTTCGGTTACTGCCGTCGATGACACCATCGTTGAAGGTCCCCACAAGACCTACATTTCGCATGTAATTGTCTCGACCGACCCAAACTACGGGGGTTTGTTCGCGCTTCAAGAGACCGTCTTCATCACGGACAATGATGCTCCTACTCCGCCCACGCTCACGACGTTAAGCCCGTCCGACAATGCGACGGCTGTTCCCGTCGCCGCCAACCTAGTTGTCACCTTCAACCAGGCGGTCAAAAAAGGGAATGGATTTGTTCATGTCGTTCGAGCATCAGACGGCAAGTCCGCTCAAGACATCGACATCCAATCGAATGCCGTTTCGATTTCCGGGGCTGTTGTAACCATCAATCCAACGGCAGATCTTGCCGGATTGACCAATTATTTTATAGCGTTTGACGACGGAGCAATTCTTAACAATACATCCTTCGTTAGGGTTGGTTCGACATTACTTAGTCAGGACTTCGAACTAATGACGCTAGGGCCGGCTGTTACCGAGACAGTTGGGCTTACTGCCAACGGAAGAGATTTCGTCTCGACGCCACCTGCCGGTTACGTAGTCGACAGATCTCAGATGCCGCCTGGAGGAGTTCCTGAGTGGAGTGGTTGGACGTTCGCAGACAAAAGTTTTTGGCAAACCGAGGGGGGCCAAGCCCGTTCTAACTTCACCAAAGGACAAGGAACATTTGCTGTTGGCGACACGCAAGAATGGGATGACTTACCACAACTGAATAACAACTTCAACAGTCTGTTTACCACCAGTCCAATCAGCCTGGCAAATGTAATCGCCAATACCGTTGTGTTGGAATTCGATTCTAGCTTCCGACCCGAAGGAAGCGTGGCTGCCAACAATCAGGTTGGTGCGCTCTCCGTTAGTTACGACGGCGGAACGAACTGGAGCAATTTGTTTACCTATGACTTCAACAATACTGGTAGCGCTGCGACGGCTGCAAATATCAATGAACACAAGGTTGTAACAGTCCCGAATCCGGCTCCTTCTTCGACCGGAAGCATGAAGTTCCGATACGGTTTGACGGGCACTAATGATGGATGGTGGGCAATTGACAACATCAAGGTAACTGGAAATACGACGGGGCTTACCTACGTTGGGATAGCCAAAACGGATGCAACGACTTGGAATTTCACGACGGCGGAAGCACTTACCCTGAGCTTGACGGTGCCGGCGACGCCCATCTCTGAAAAAGGGGGCATTTCCACAGTTACTGTTTCTCGCAATTTGGGAACGACCGGCAATGTGATTGTAAACCTGACTAGCAGCGATATTACGTTGGCGACTGTGCCGGCCACAGTAACGATCCCAGCCGGTCAAGCATCGATCATATTTGCAGTTACCGCTGTCGACGATCCTTACGCAGATGGACTCAAGAATGCAACCATCACGGCAACCTCAAATGGCTTCGTGAACGGCAGTGGAATTGTTCCTATTGCAGACAACGAAATCGGAAACGTCGCGATTACGGAGATCATGTATAATCCGGCCGGAATAGAGGGCAAAACGGAATGGATCGAACTCTACAATCGTGGATCGATCACGTTGGATTTGAGTGGCTGGTCGTTCGATGATGAGGACACAACCAACTGGGGAGCCATCCCTGCTGGAACTCTGTTGGATCCCGGTAAGTTTGCGGTCGTTTACAACAGTTTCTTTGGTTCGATTTCTGAAACGACATTCCGTACCGAATGGAACGTACCCAGTGACGCCGTTGTTGTTGGTGTATTTTGGGGTGATCTAGACAATTCACCGTCGGCCGTTGCGGGTTCAATCAATGAGAACATCGCGTTTAAGGATGCTGGAAAAGTTTCGTTCGACCAAGTCAACTATGACGACGATGGAACGATTTGGCCAGCCGCCGCAAACGGTCCAAGCATCTATCTGTCGCGAGTTTTTGACAACAACGATGATGGCACCAAATGGAAGAGTTCGGTCGTGGGCACGAACAACGCAGTCAATCCGACTAATCCTGCGGGTGCGACGTACAGTGTTGCGGACGTCGGCTCTCCGGGACGTGGACCAACGGTGAGTAATACCGCTTACTACAAAGGCTCTTCTTACACATCGGGCGGCACCAACATAGACGGAGGTTTTGATCCTTCGAAACGCGTCGCCAAAGCCGGCGCTTCAGCGCAGACCCTGAGCTTTGAAAACGTTAGTAACTACATTCGAGGGATCAATGGTTTGGTGACCGATGTGGTTGGACTGACAGCCACGAGCATGACGGTTGCTGACTTTGGATTTAGAATGAGTCCTCAAGGCGCGTTTGATGAAGCGGTTAATCCACCGAACAGTTGGGCAGCCGCCCCAGCTCCGACGGCAATCGTTGTCACCGCTGCAACCGCGACGACCCCTGCGCGCGTTCGTTTCGAATGGGATGACAACGTGATTCAGAATCGTTGGTTGGAGGTGCGGGTCTTAGCAAATGCAGCGATCGGCATCACAACCGTGCAAGAATTTTACCTTGGTCATTTGCAAGGAGAGATCAATGGTGTGTTGCTTGGCGGAAGCTTCTTTGTTCAGAATGCTGACTTGACCGCGGGCTTGCCTGTCGGTGGCGTTGGGTCACCTGGTTCGGTGACCAGTATTCGCGACGTGGACAAGAACGGCTTGATATTAAACAGCGACTTCATTGCAATTCGTCAGGGGATTGTCGGTGGTTTGGCCTTGAGGAACATCACGATTCCCGCAGCTGGCTCCGGTGCCGCTCTGCCTCGAGGCGCGTTTGGGGCACCTCCCGTTCAGTCATTCGATCCGGCGTCAATGATACCGTCTTCGCCTCAGAAGTCGATTCAAGCGACGAAATTGTTGGATCTCGATAGCATCGTCGATGGCAATAGCCTATTGCTTCGTTGCCTTGCAGACGCAACAAGTGGGACAACTACTAACTTGAATGCGCCCAAGGTACTCGACATCAGCAAAGACGAGGAAAAGAAGGACAGTAGAGTCGAACGCGTAGATGATTTCTTCGCAGACTTGGATCGGAGAGTCCAATCGGTGAGATTGAGGCAGACGACGTCCACACGGGTTCGATCTTGAAAGCGACGGTAGTCGCCTGCTAGGTTTCGCGAGTTGCCGCAGCCTTGTGAGGCTCAAAGGTCGTACGTGCCGCTTGCTCGGCTTTCTTGATCGCGGTTACTGCGGATTCAAACAAGTACCGCTGAGCTCGAAATTTGGCTTGATTTTGTTCAGGATGAATTCGGGTGTAACGACCGTCGCTTCCGAGCCGCCATGCATTCTGATTGTCTCGGAAATAGGTATCGAGAATTTCCATCAATCGACGACGGGAACCTGTATCCTCGATTGGAATTAGCAACTCAACGCGTCGATCGAAGGAGCGGGGCATCCAATCCGCGCTGCTGATGAAAACAGCATCGTCCCCACCGTGGTAGAAATACATGACGCGAGCATGCTCCAAAAACCGATCCACGATGCTGATCACGGAGATGTTCTCGCTCAAGCCAGGCACGCCAGGACGTAGGCAACATACACCTCGAATATTGAGGCGAATGATTACGCCCGCTTGGCTGGCTTCGTACAAGGCATTGATGACATCCGGATCAACAAGCGAGTTCATTTTGCCTGCGATGTAGGCTTTTTGTCCGTTGCGTTTGTTAGTGGTCTCAGCCTGGATGAGAGCCAGGATCTTCTTGCGTAGTCCCAATGGCGCAGAGTCCAGTTTGTCATAGGGCTGCGGCTGGCTGTATCCGGTGATCGCGTTGATAAATGCGCTGGCATCTCGCCCGAGCGACTCATTGCAAGTCATGTAACTTATGTCGCTATACATACGAGCGGTGGATTCGTTGTAGTTGCCTGTTCCAAAGTGGACATAGCGAATGATGCCGGCGGGTTCGCGGCGAACGACGACGCAGATTTTTGCGTGTGTCTTGAGCCCCCGTACGCCATAGATTACTTGGACGCCGGAACGTTCCAACTCGCGAGCCCATTCGATATTGCGAGCCTCATCAAACCTAGCTTTCAACTCGACAATGGCGGTAACGTATTTCCCTCGCTCGGCGGCCTTCTTTAAGGAAGCGACTATTGGGCTCTTGCGGCTAGTTCGATACAACACTTGTTTGATGGCCAATACATCTGGATCGTCGGCCGCTTCCTCGAGGAAACGCACGACTGGCTCAAAGCTCTCGTAGGGATGGCAGAGGAGCAGGTCTCGTTCGCCGATTGCTTTGAACATGCTCTGAGTCGGATCGATCACGGGTGAGCGCTGCGGGATCCACGGAGTATCTTTTAGAGCCGGGAACCCCTCCATATCGGTGAGGTACATCATTCCTGATAGA
This sequence comes from Pirellula sp., assembly GCA_043757445.1. Taxonomy (GTDB): domain Bacteria; phylum Planctomycetota; class Planctomycetia; order Pirellulales; family Pirellulaceae; genus JBKCUI01. The sequence goes on from JAYVPJ010000209.1 coordinate 77,093, forward strand.
TCCAACGGGCCTGGAAACTTAAAGACGTCGCATGGATTGAGGCCGAGTTTGTCTTGCAGGAACACGAGCGTAGGTTCCGATACCGAATCCGCAATTTCGAGTCGAACAAAGCCTGCGGAACGACGCGAATGCAGTACCTCCTGCATGCCCAGCATCAGATCTGCAGCACTATCCTCGCGGACCGATACGTCTGCGTTTCGAGTAACGCGAAATGCCACACATTCGTCGATTCGCTTTCCCGGATAGTACTGATCAACCAATTCTGACGTGACGTCCTCAAGCAATGCGTAGTTGTATCCGCGTTCGCTCGGTAGAGTGATAAATCGAGAAAGGACTTTGCCCAACGGTATAAAGGCAAATCGATGCGGTTTCTCGGAATCCCCGCTTGCCATCCGAACACACAGGTGCAATCCAAGATTCGCCAAAATCGGGAACGGACTTTCGGGGTCGATGTCCATCGGCGAGATAACCGGATAAATCTCTTCGTGAAAAAAACGTGTGAGCGCTTCGCGATGTCGGGCCGAGGCATTGCGAGCAGAGATTCGTTCCAGCCCTTCGACAGTCAGAGTAGGCTCAACCGCTGTGAGAAAGCACTTGTATTGATCGCGAATGATGGCGTTGACCCGTTCATATATTTGTTCGAGTTGCTCGGTAACGGTCTTGCCACTTGGGTCGGGAGTCTCAATCCCTCGAGCCTGTTGAAGTTGCAACCCGCCCACCCGGACCATGAAGAATTCATCCATATTGCTGGCCGTGATGGCCAAGAACTTAAGTCGTTCGAGCACCGGCACCTTCGTATAAAGGGCTTGATCAAGGACACGTTGATTGAACTCGAGCCAACTAAGCTCGCGATTAATAAAGGTATGATTGGAATGTGCCATAAAAAAGGTCAAAAAACCGTGGGGCGGAGAGCAAGTTTGTTGGCATTATCGTACACGGAAAAAGAGTTTCGAGAACCGACGAATGACTAGTTAACGCTTCCTAAATAGTGCGGGCTGAGTTTTGATACATTAGCCCTGGCTAGGCCGGCTAGGCCTGGGCTGTACGACAAATAGCAGTTTACGAAAAGTGCGTTGATGCGAGTTTTGTTCCGTTCTGCGATCTGGCCTTTCAGGTTGGTCGATCTCGCCTTTCAGGTTGGTCGGGGGCTTGTCCGGCCTGTCCCCCACCAACCTTGTTTTGGCCTATTAAAGGTCGGCATTCGCCTTCCATTTCATCCGTTAGGGCGAGTCGCGGAGCGACTCGCCCACATAAAATCACAGCCTCTGAGCGTGCTACCTGGTCCCCTGGTATATCCCAGTCTGCAGCTCGCCTAAAGACAAAATGGAGTAAAAACGATAAGCTCAAGCCAGCAAAGCATCTCATTCATCCATTCCCATCGTCTTTTATCGTCTGTGCCATGTCGAATCGTGAAAAACCCTCTGCGTCGATGTGCTTTCCAACTTCGGAAAAGCTGAGGCAGACGGCAGAACATCGACGGTTGGCCGAATCCAAGCTTCGTCATGCGAATTGGCAAAGATGGGGAGGTTACCTATCGGAACGGCAGTGGGGAACGGTCCGCGAGGACTATTCGCAAAACCAAGAGGCCTGGTTCTTTCTTCCGCACGATCATGCGCGTTCGCGCACTTATAGGTGGGGTGAAGACGGCTTGCTTGGAATTTGTGATCGGCAAGGCCGCCTTTGCTTTTCGTTTGCGTTTTGGAACAATCGAGACCCAATTCTTAAAGAGCGTCTTTTCGGCTTGTCCGGTCCCGAAGGCAATCACGGCGAAGATGTCAAAGAGTGTTATTACTACCAAGACTCAACCCCGACGCACTCGTACATGAAGGGGCTATACAAGTATCCACAAGCTCGCTTTCCATATGAAAGCTTGACCGATCTCAATCGCCGTCGTTCGCGAACCGAGAACGAATACGAGTTGCTCGACACCGGAGTCTTCGAAAACGATGCCTACTTTGATTGCCAGATCGAGTACGCCAAAGCGGAGGCTGATGACATCCTAATTCAATTGACAGTCTACAATCGGGGGCCTGCGCCCGCTGTCTTGCATGTACTGCCGCAGCTGTGGTTCCACAACTCTTGGATTTGGGGCTGTGAACATGATGGCTGTACAAGCAAACCTCGAATGCGACTGCACAAGTCACCCAATGAGCCAACCGGAGTTGTGCTTTGCGACCACGAATCCCTAGGGCATTTCGAGTTTCGAGTGGACTTAGGTCCAAAGGGTGAGAAGCCAATCTGGCTGTTCACCGAAAACGAAAGCAACCCGAATCGCCATCCAGGCATTCCAACCTCCGGAACCTTTTTCAAGGATGCGTTTCATGCTTGCGTGGTGGATGGCGAAGCCAATGGGGTCGATACGAGGACGTTTGGAACAAAGTGTGCCGCCCATTATATTGCGATCGTCAAGCCAGAGGAACCGATCGTTATTCGTTGTCGGATATCGGGAATTTCGCTTGAAGCCATGATGGCTGAGGACACCGCCGAACAAGTGAAATCTCAGCCGATCATGAATCCCATTTTCGGTGACAGACGATTCGGCGATGACTTTCAATCGATTGTAAAACAAAGGCAATATGAATCAGATGAGTTTTACGCAGAGTGCATTCCAACTCAGCTAAGCAGCGAGGAAAGGGCCATTTCACGACAAGCCTATGCGGGCTTGTTGTGGACCAAGCAATTCTATTATTACGTAGTGGATTCATGGATCCACGGTGACCCTAACAGTCCACCGCCACCGCCAGGACGCGACATGGGGCGTAATAGCGACTGGAAACATCTCTTTAATCGAGATGTTATTTCCATGCCGGACAAATGGGAGTATCCGTGGTATGCCGCATGGGACGTCGCCTTTCACATGATTCCAATGGCACGGGTCGATATCGAATTTGCCAAAAACCAGTTGATACTATTCCTAAGAGAATGGTACATGCATCCGAACGGTCAAATCCCTGCTTACGAATGGGCTCTCAATGATGTCAATCCGCCGGTTCATGCATGGGCCTGTTGGCACGTTTACAAACTGAGCGGTGACAAAGAATTTTTGGCGAGAACCTTCCAAAAATTGCTACTTAATTTCACTTGGTGGGTCAATCGAAAAGACGCGCAGGGGCAACACGTTTTTAGTGGTGGCTTCCTTGGGCTAGACAACATCGGTGTGTTTGATCGAAGTAAGCCGTTACCTGGTGGTGGAACGCTGGATCAAGCCGACGCGACGGCTTGGATGGCATTCTTTTGCGGGAACATGTTGCAGATGGCTTTGGAATTAGCGGAGGAGAACCAAGCGTACTCGGATATGGCGAGTAAATTCTTCGAGCATTACGTCGCGATCGCTGAGGCCATGAATTCCTTGCACGGCACCGGACTTTGGGAAGAGGAAGATGGATTTTATTACGACCACCTTCTTCGGGACGGCAAAAGCACAGCCATGCGTGTTCGCTCACTCGTGGGCCTCATTCCACTTTGCACCAACGTCTTGATTCTTGAATCGACTCTGCTGCGACTACCAAGCTTTCAACGCCGCATGAATTGGTTCCTGAAGAATAGGCCGCATATGGCGAAGCATATGGCTTACATGGAGAAGTTCTGTCCGGCTGGTTCGACTACCGAAATGCGTCTGTTGGCCATTCCTTCCACTGAGCGATTCCGCAAACTTTTGGATTATATGTTGGACGAAAAGGAGTTTCTCTCTCCGTTCGGCATCCGTTCGATGTCAGCCATACATGCTGATAAGCCATTTGTCTTCGAGCACGCGGGTGGCAAGGAGTCGGTCGGCTATGTACCTGGCGAAAGCAACACTGGCATGTTTGGCGGCAACAGCAACTGGCGCGGCCCGGTGTGGTTTCCACTCAATTACCTGATCGTGGAGTCCCTGCGCCAGTATCACGAATTTTATGGCGAGACATTTCAAGTCGAATGTCCAAAAGGTTCCGGCGTTTTGATGAATTTAAAGCAGGTCGCTGATGAAATTGAGCGTCGATTGATCCTGCTCTTCAAACGGGACGAACAGGGGGCAAGGCCTTGTCATGGAACCGATGAGAAATATGTCAAGGATCCGCATTGGAAAGACTTGATGTTGTTTCACGAGTACTTTCACGCCGACACCGGCCGAGGGTTGGGTGCCAACCACCAGACCGGCTGGACGTCACTCGTAGCGACCATGCTCGAGCATCAGGCAGCATGCAAAGTATTGCGTCCCTGAAATTTTGTTTTTACAAAACGCTCCACCCCTATCGTTTAACCCCGTTTAACCCTGAGCTGCAGGCGACGGCTGTACCTCGCTAGCTCGACAATACTTGATTGGGTCGAAGTACGGCCGTCGCCTACGGCTCGGGGGTAAACAAAGTAGCGTTCCGCGGTTGCCTGTTCCCCGCAAACCTTTCGCCCAATGAAAATGGCATCGACGCGGCAACGAAGTCGTTGGGGTGAATTCGTTTCAATTCCACTAGTCGCACCCGGCAGGTGCGACCTACCGTAGGTCACTCTTGCCGAGAGTGACTTTGAACTGAGGCGCTAAAGACAATGACTTGCTAACGACAAGTACGTGTTTGGAACTGCGATTGCCGGATTAGGTGTTTCACTCATTCAGGTGTCAAGACATAGGATACGTACCTTGCTTGACCTCTCGGCGTCGTCGCAGGTACCTCGACTCTACCGATGATTTGTCCGAAACCATTGAATAGCCGATTGTTGTGACCCCACGGTATATGCGTACCGTTGCTCCAGTCTGCACTTGGACTTATCACAAGTTGATCCAGGGCATAAGTGCCATAATCAGAATGCGCGAGAAATCCACGATTGGATTTGCAGAATACAACATCGTTGGAGTCGTTAAGTCCAGAAGCGAAATCGTAGTCATAACCATTCGACGTGGCGAGTACGATTTCAACTCCAGAGTAGCTGCGAAGAATGGGACCAACGTACGGGGGGAAAGCTTTGCTTGATTTTCGGAGTCCGCTCATCGTGCCCATTTCGTTGATCCTAAAGAATTGCCGATTTGCAATTAGCTGAAATGCGCCCGTTGTGTAAGTGAAGTCAGGGTTGGGAGACATGACGTACCCCGCCGCGTTCACGATCACTCCCGAATTATTGATATCTCCTCTGACTGAGTCTCCCGTAAATCCCAAGGGAACGGCTGCTGCATAACCATTGTTCGAAGGCTTATACGCGACCCATCCGGAGGAAGCATAGCCAATGACGACCCCGCTATCGTTGATCCTTCTTCCTTCGGTTCCACTTGCTCCCGCGACATTTGGGAGCAGCATGAATTGAGGGGCCGTTCCTAACGCATCAAATGCCACAAATGCGCGGGAATTGCCAGCGCTGTTTTTCGCGGTTCCGACGATCTGCCCATGTTGTTGATTCCATTTGCAGTGATCGCAGTCCAACCATTCACGGTGGCTCCCTGGTCGGTCCATTGAACGTTGGGCGTGTTGAGATTGATCAGGAAGCCATTGGAGAATACAAATGCGCGACTATTGGCTAAGGTCGCATCCTTCGCGGAACCAACGACAAAGCCTGCGTCGTTCATATCATTTACAAATACTCCCGAATTGAGGTTCCAGATAACGTTGTTGAGCCAGGTGAGACGGTAGCGAACCGGAGGACTCTGCGCCTGCACCGAACTTTCGGTAACTGCGAGAAGCAGGAACAGCGAGAGTGCCACGCTTGACAAAAAGGTCGTTCGAGTTTGACTAAGACATCGTTTTAGGAATTGCAATTTGCTCATGTTCCCCTCGTTCTTTTCCCGTGTATTAAGAGTGGTTTCAAAACTGATTTAGAGACAGGACGCGTCTCTACCATTACATGCGACTTTGATCATGAAACGTGATCAGCCTGAAAAAGAATTTTTTCGAGGACGTGGTTGGATTCAAATCCGATTGGCAGATTGCATTTCCTAACCCGACGCGTGAGCGAGGGATTTTGTGCCGGTCCCTCGCTTACGCGTCGGGTTGTGATTAGTCCACCGTGGCTGAACGATGCTGATGCTCGCAAACGGAGCGATGCCAAAGTCACTAAGATCGATGGCCACGCCCCTGATCCCTGAAGATGTAGGGTTACGAGGAGAGACGGCATCATTTTCCATCTCACTCAGCGTCGACGGTGCCCCAGCAGTTCGAAAGTAACTGTTGATACCAACATTGGTAAGTTCCGGGCCATAGTCCGCACCGATTACCGTTTTGGAAACCGAGTTAATCAGCAATCGAAACGGATCGCCCACTCCCCCTGCCAACTCGAAAAACACCAGATCTGCGCCGGGGCCATTTACCAGCGGCGTAGTGAAAGAAAGCGTTGCGGAGGAATTTCCGATCGCTGGATTGGTTGCAGCGCCAGTATCCAGTCGAAAATCGTGGGTTAGCAACCGAGATCGCTCCGCCCCAAGTGGTACTGCTCCTCCACTTTGTACAGTGAAACTTGCCTGCCATATTTCCCGATACAATGAATGAACCAGGCAAACCCGAGCAAGCACTTAAGTATCTATTAGTGGCCTCTGATGGAGCGACGAACAACAAGCCAATGCATACATTGGCTATTTTACAGCAATGACTCAAAATGCTCTCGGCCAAAAGGATTTGGCAACAGAATTGCTGAATAAGGCCAATACTCTCGCGAGCAATGAATTCTCCATGGGTATCAAGCCACCTTGGATTCGACAAGGAACACTTGAACTATTTTGAGCCAAAACAACTAAAGTTGTGCTTGCATTTCCATGGCGAAACTCCGCGATTGGGTAACATCCTAATGAGGCAACCACAATCGCTCGGTTGTAGCGATTTCAAAGAGTCAATGCCAGGCCAAAAACTGCGGAATTCTAACTGACGCTATACACTCTCAACGCGGCCCACGGGCCACTACGCAAGTTCGACGCTGGATGTCGTGAACGCTTAGCAATAAGCGATCCTATTCTTCTGCGTTAGTAAGCCTGGTAGTATATTCCTTTGTTCGATTGGGCTATCGATTTGAGTGTTTCGACTTCTTCCATCAATCCTACGCAATCAATGATCGCAGGCTGCGGATTTGATCTATTCGCGCGCGTAATTACGATTTCGGAAGACGGATCAAACTCGCCGTCGGATAGCAATACAATTCGCTCCGGCCCTTGCTGAACTGCAAACAACATTGCTGGGATCGGATTTGTGCCACTGCCATTTATGCCATGATCAAGCCAATCACAAATCGTTTTTTTGTTTCTTTCGTTTGCGGATATTAGGCCTCTTTCAACCGGATGCAAATGAAAACCGTTATCGAATAGGACTACTTGGAATTTCTGGTTGGGTTTCAAAAGGTCCAGCGCTCTCTTTAGGGTGGCAATGACCCGAGGAAGCCTATCCTGTGTTTGCATGCTTCCGCTTACGTCGATTACAAAGACCGTTGACTTTGCAGGCATGCCTGAGCCAATAAACGGATTTACTCCGCCCACACCGTCGAGGCTTTTGCTACTCGCGTCAGTTCGACTCGATTTGCCGACGGCTGGTTTTTTCTCAACCATCAACAATTGCACTTCTTGGTTTTTCTCGATTTCGTCCGTACTTTCTGAATCGCTAGACTCTGCCGTGTTAGCTTCGTTCTTAGTAAGATCTGATTCGACGTCAGCATCTACGGCGTTAGCTCCCTCTTTTGTCTGACTGTCATTGCCGAATACCGGTTCGATGGCTTCGGCGGAATCGCTGCCTGCCCCCATGCTAGCCGCCACATTTTCAGATACTCCGGTCTCGGTGCGACTTTGCTCTTCGCCGATATTTGATTGAATTGGAAGCGACGCTATGATGATGACTGCCAAAAGAGCGCCCATCAAAATCGCCAACGCGATCATCCAACGAGTTTGATTGACTTCGTTCGACTGATTCTCATGCAGCTTAATCGGAGGTGGCGGTATCGGGGGCGGTTTGCTCATCATTGAACCTTACCGTCTCCTCCCTTTCCAATAGACAAATCGTCAACATTATCTATCGGAATCAATTGATAGTCATATCCAAGTCGCAGCAATGCCTGTTTGACAGAACTAAATTGCTCATACGAATCGGGCCAGACCGCACATGAAAGGAAAGTACTACTAGATGAATTCGAAGAGACCTGCCGTTCAAATTCGGCGACGTCAAGTGAACTGGACATGTCCCATCCGCTGTTCGGCCGAGGTTTGATTCGTGTTACACCAAGAAGGCTACTTTCACTGACATGTGCGCTATGGAAACCGCTGCCGCTGGGGCTGGACACCAAATACAGTTTGCCATACCTCATGAGAAATAATAGGTTTCCTTTCGAAGTCGTGCGTACTTTAGGTAGCTCGGTCTTTTGTTCGCGGGAATCCAGTGCGTCGTCAACAGCTCTGGTTTTCTCTGCTAGCGAGGCTCTCGACTCAACCAGTTTTTGATCGAGTTCGTTCAATTCCTTTTGCAACTTGCGAACCTGAGTTTCCGTTTCGCTCATGTGCTGACTCAGTTCGATTTGCCGTTTTGTAGTTTGATCTCGTCGTTTCGAAACTTGTGCTAATTGTGCCTGCAGTTCGAGGATTTCCGCTTGATCCTCCCCGACCAACGATTTTTCGAGAGCAGCTATGGTTGCAGCGAGCGCCAGATGTTCACTTTGTAGCTCTTCAAGACGACTCTCAATTTTCGATGCTTCCGCCTCGGAAACGGTTGGCTGCTCCTCGTTAACCGAAGATTCCCCTCCACGAAATTGCAATAAGACCGATATCAAAATAGACAGGAACATGATTCCACCAAACGCATTGCAGATTGTGTCCAGAAAGAGATCCAGGCTAGACGACGGAATTGCGGTTCTTCGTCGGCCCATGATCTAGTTACCGACCTCGCTACGGAGTTTGATAGAACGCTTGGCTGCGACTACGTCGAAACCGAAGCTTGCACCCACGGCTTCGAGCTTCGGTTGGAGGGCATTAAAACTATTTGCGGCACCCGGACGCACAAGCAACAGAATGTGAAGCTTGTCAATATCCTGTTTTTTCAGCCAATCGCCGAATTTGGCCAATCGGTCGTTCCCTGAATAGATACGCCGCGAATCGCGAGCAAGTTCCAAAACGGAAAACTGTTTCTCTTGAATGTCTGCAATAACAAGTGATCGTCCTGCTAGATCAGCATTGCGAAACACCAGCGGTTCATCGGTTGTGAGATTACCAAGTTTTGTGTCCAGGAATTGAAGTTTATCGAGCAGTTTCCTGAGTTCGTCTCGCTTGGAGTCGCTCGCGACGGCCCGTTGATTCAATTGATTTAGTTCGCCTTCCGTTGACAGCACAACCCTGCGAATCTGCTGGCTGACAGCATCGGATCGTTTTGTCTGATCCTCGATTTGTCGAATTCTTTTCGCGATGTCGGATCGTATTTCTTTTACATTGAATCGCTGCACCCCAGCAACTTTTTTGCTGCGTTCAGCAAGCTCATCGGAACGCTCTCGCATTTCCACTAGATCACTTTCTAGTGACCTTATGGAGGCGCGCAAGGAATCGGCAACTCGCTTTCCGCTTGATTGGCCCTCGACCTTTTTTGAGACCAACTCGATCATCATGATGATCGTAATGAGAACGAAGATTCCAACGACTGACGTAATGATGTCCTGAAAAGCGAAAAAGGAAACGGCAGGACCATTGGGCCGGCGTCCCATGTCACACCTCTCGCGATTGTTCGTACGGTAGGATTTTGATCCTGCTGACGATCTGCTTCATGCAGTAGTCATTGCAATCGTCGAGAAAACGTTCCTCGGCAATCTTCTGCGCGGTCATCCAAAGTTGCAACACCAATGCGATTACCAATGCCAATAGCGTCGTCTCAAAAGCAGTGCTGAGACCCGAGGTTACCTCCTTTAGCGAACCGACAATGCCGCTGATGTCGCTTTGTGAATCGAGCAGGCTACTGAAACTGGAGATGGAGACTGAAAGCCCAAGAACTGTACCGATGAATCCCAAAACGGGAATCGCCCAAAGAAATCCGTTAATCAGCCCAAAGGAAGTTTCGTGAGCGGACTCGTCCCGTTCACCAACGGACCTAAGGATCTCGTCCACATCGGATACGCGACCCAAATTCTTGAGGTTGGAAATCGCCGTTAAGATGCGGCTATAAACGAGGAATCGTTCGGGATCCTCCGCATTCGCATAGATCTGCTTTACGACTTGGTCGGCCGTCTGGGAGCTCAAGACAAATTGGTGATCGGAGGGAATCGCAGAATAGCCAAGTGCGCGGCGTTGCAATCGCAACTTGCTACTCTTCACAACCAAAATCACAGTACACCAAAAACCGAAAAAAATGGCCGCGTGCTGTGTAGGACCTCGATCCAACAGCATCATTGAAAAAAAGTTCGCAGGCAGAATCGACACAAACCCATAGAGCGCCACTGTCAAGACGAGTGCGATGAGCCCTGACAACCATGTGTTGCAAGAAGTGCCTGTGCTGGAGGAGACTCCCACTCGATTCTCAATATCCATCGCGTAATAGCAGAGTGGAACTTTTTTCGTTTCGATTTCGTTCATGCGTTTTTTGCAAAAAACCTAGATTGGAATACTTAGTCCCAGCAGATAAATGATGGAGCTCAAAATAGATACGATAATGATCCAAACGAGAGCGACGATTGCGGTAAACTTCCAAAAGCGAACTAAGGTCAGTAACGCTCTTTGGATATCATACGTTTCCGACCGGTACGCCAGCACTGATAGCTTATTTCCGAATTGAAGCAAAAAAATGCTTCCTGTGAACCAACAAATTGCGGTTGCGACATGAACGATGGAAAGAATGACCGCCATCACCTTCATGGGGCCACTTCCATCTCGCGTAGCCACCAAAAAGAAGCTGGCTATGCTGAAAATCACCCATGCCGTGCCGATGACGACGCCAGTGATTGCCAGAAACAAAACGGACGCTCGCATGTTCAACATTGCGACCGTCAGATCTTCGTTTGAAACAGAGCCCGCGGTCGAACTATCTGTCTGAGTTTGCGTTTGCTGCGAAGAGGATCTGGCGGAGTTCGACGAGCCAAACCACTCTGGGCGAATCAGTTCGGCAGACTGCCATTCAGCCATACCCGGTCGCCAAATCATTGTTTCTTTGTTCACTACCCCCAGTACGATCCAGTTTTTCATTCCGGTGAGGTCGACCGGACCTTGATTGCTGTTATCGAAATGTGCGTACCATTCCTCTGCACCAGCGTCAGGAACAGACGTTTCCTTTTGTTTTTCTTTTGCAGCGGTTTGCGTTGCAACCGACCGTTCTGTAACGAACAGTTCCGGAAACTCCTGGGCCTGTTTCCAGGAAACGCCATCGGGAGAGAGCTCGTGCTGTTTGGTAATTTGTCCTCGTTTTGCGAGGTCTAATGTTTTTTCGCGTGTTAGCGGACCCAGCACACGTCCCTTGAATCGGACGTAAAATCGCTCGCTTTGAACGGACATTGAGAATTCTTTCTAGGATCAGTTGCTGTTCGTTTTGAAGGGGCGCATCCAGAAGAGTGGACGACCCGCAAGCGCGCTTTCGGATGAGCCGCTGAAGGTTGGCTTTTTGCCCGTGACACGTCCGACCTGCACGACTCGCGCAACGTTTGCAGATTGAATGGTTGGCATAATGGTAACGAGCTCTCCGTCTGGTACATCGTCGCGATTAAGCCATGTATCAAGATTTCCAGCCGAGTCTCTGAGCATTGCACCAACCCAAACCAGTTTATTAGTAGAAAGTCGTTTTAACGCCTCGTTTGTCGTGGCCTTTTGATTTTCCAGTTCCTTCATGCATTGCTTAATACTGACAAGCACCGCCTCATCGATTCTTTCATTCATCTCTGCGCTATTGAACCAAAATGCACGCTTGTCAGCACGGTCGCGGAGTTTTTCGTCTAGATCCAAAAATGCAACCTTCATGGCGACGCTTCCCTGACGAGCGGCTTTGACGAATCTCGAAATTAGTATTTCCTTGATCTGCGAATCGACATCCTTTCCTCGAATGACGTCTTGTATCGCCATAGTCATTCCGTTTTCCCAGTCATCTAGCACACTCTCCCTATTGGTTTCCATTTGACGTGTCAACTTGCGAATGATTGCACGCGGCTCATCGAGAATAACAAACTTGCCGGTGAAGGTAACATTCGTGCTTGCTCCCAATCCGTCACTAACGACCGGTAAAACGATCTTGGGTTTACTCCCTAGTTTCTTGATGGCTGCATCGTTTTCCGCTCGAGCGTCCCACGTCATGAATCGACGTGTACTAGCACGAGACTCCGCACTAGTCGTTTCAGAAATTGTGATGAGATCTGCGATGACCGCGTTGCTTAAGTCCTCTTGCAACGACGTGAGTCCATCTGCTCTTTTCTCCGCCATTTCAAAGTGATCGTCGAGTACTTTACCGACGTCGGATGTATTTGGAACGTCTAGAAGTGCATTTGCGATTGCTGTTTTAGCCAAAGTAAGGGCTCTTAGCTCGGACAGTGACAACCCTCCCACGAGCGACTCTCCTAGCTTTTTGCACCAGGCATTCCACTCCTCCGCACGCTTCCAAAGATCAGCTTCTTGGAGGGCTTCGGCGTATTCGGTCGCAACCAAATCACCAGGAAGTTTCTCCGCAAATCGCTTCATTTCACTTTGGTACTGCTCGACTGACTTCGCTTCACGAATTCCTTTTGCACCTTGCTGTCGGATTTGCATGTCGCTACGCTGCTTGCGAATCGAATTTCGCTGACTTGCGATTCGCTCAGAAGCGACCTCCAAGATCTTCGTTGCACGATCTGCACCCCGAGGAAACTCTGCAGTCAGTTTATTCAAATCAATCATTAGGTTTTGCACTTCGGATTCAGACGCATCCGCAATGTGCATCTGCTGAATTTCTGCCAACCGCTCTTCGATCTTCTTCACCCGCTCGCGTACAATCTCGAATTGGTTGGTCACGATTTCTTGTTCATGACGATCATAAGCACGACGAACCTTCTGGATTTGTGACTTCTCCTCCGGTGTCTTCGCTTGTTTTTCCGCGCTAAGCAAATTCGCCAAATCAATCTTGGCTGGATCGTCGCTTTGTGCGGCCGCGATTGCAGTTGCAGCGCGTTCGGCTCGGCTCGCTTCGGTCTGTTGCATGAACTTTAGTTTGCCGAGTATGGCAACAATTTCCGGTGCATTCGCGACTTGTGGAGCTTGAAGTGTTAGCTTTTTGGCGATCGAGTCCGCTTCATCCAATTTATCCGCATCGATCAGTTCCGTTAGTCGGGCCGAAGAATCGTTCACGGCGCTTCGATAGGTACGATTCCATTGCCACAGTCCGAGCGAAATGATGACAGTGATCGCGCTGACTGCAATCGCCGCTATGCGCAATTGCAATTGCCGTTTGCTCGCCTGCTGTAGCTCGTTGACGCGAGATTGAAATCTCTGTTCCAGGATTGGATCGATCCCCAATTGGAGTGACGAGACCTCATAATGTGCGCGGTGGATTTCGGCCAATGTCGACTTGCGTTGCAGGATCGCTTCGAGATTGGCAGTGGCTTTTTCGTGGCTAGCGATTCTCGCTCGTTCCTCTTCGCATCCGCTGAGCCATTCGATGGCAGGCTCGACGGACTGAACCAACGCATCGGGAGGAGGACTCTGCATGCCTTTCACGATTTTATTCCAAGCACAGAACTGAACCGATGCCACCGATTCATTTCCCTCGGTATAGGCAGCATGGAGTTGGTCGGCGATCGACTGCAACTGGAGCGACTGTTCTGCATATAGAAAAGTGCTTGCAGCTTTGGACGCTTGTTTGCATAGCTGCTGAGGTGGGGCGACCATCCATTTGGATTCGTTCAATTCCGTGCCGATGCGTTGAACCTCGACGAGAGACTTGGAATCAACAGCTTCTTTAAGTTCTTTTGGGATTTGTTTGAGACGGATTGTCTCCCATTGCTCTTGATCCTCGCGCCACACGATATTGGCTGAGTCTACTTCGACCAAGCGACGCAAGACCTTGAGTCGCCACGCCAACGGTGCTTTGGCGATCGCCAATCGGCGGTGTTGGCGCAAGAGTTCCCCCAAGGGTTGTTCGTCAACGATTGCTTCTTGCAATTCCTGAGCAGCATCGCGGTTCAAAAGTGTAGGAACGGTAATGCCATAGAATTGCAGGATAGAAATCCAATCCTCGAATTCGGAAAAATCGAGACTTGCAGACCAATCGAGCAAATTAGGTTTCATAAACGCGCGTTGAAGGGCCTCGCTCCGCAGCCCCTTGCGAAGCAGTTGCGTGCACTCAGCTAGTCGAGCATTTACTTGGGCTGCCTCTATTCCAAACGCGATTGCAAGTGGCTCCAATGCTTCAACTGTCAGTCCATCTGGCTGCTCGAGTTGCTTACGAATTTGATCGGTAATTGTCATAGCGGCTTTTTTCTTTTTTCAATAGTGCGTTCTCCGATGCCACCCTGCAAAGAGCCCACCTTTTAGTCGGATTTCTTCGGTTCGTAGTTCTTGAATATTATGCGAGTTCGGACGCGAAACGGATCGTCATATTTTTTTCCATCTTCGGACAATTTTGGCTCCAAGTTACCACTCTTCGGACTCGGAACATTTGCCCAAATAGAAATTTTTTCCTTGCTTACCAAAACGGTTTCAAACTCCAGGCAGGAATTCATGGTCTCTCGAAGGTCTCGAATTGACGAAGAAAGATTATTAAATGGAGTCTGATTGGGTTTAGGTGGGGGCACCTGAGTATCGTTAGCTTTTGGTCTCCAATCCCAGTACTCTGCAAATGCAGCAATTTCGTTTTCCGAATCCTGGGGCAAAGGTGTCGTTGCACGAAATGCAATCTTAAATTGCGACACCAAGTGTTTTAATTCTTCGCTCTTCAATTTAACTCTCTCGACAATTTTTATTCGCAATGCCTCTACTTCGATCTCAAAACCCGCAGCATGTTTTTCGATTGCTTTTTCGAGCTCGCTCCTATCCTTCGCTATCTCAATTACCAAGTTTTTCAAGGTTACAGATCTCTCCACCCAATCAGCAGCGCGTTCAATTGATTGAAAAAAATCTTCATCTGGTGCAGCATTCAATTTATTTACGAATTGCTTGAATGCAACGGCCACCTTGGAGTATTGGGTACTAGAGTGTTTTACCTGCGAGTTCAAATTGGAAACTGAAGACTTTAAGTTTATCATGTTTTCACGAACTGTTTTTGAGTTTTCGTATGCCCGTTTCTGCCATTCCTTTCTTCTGCTCTCTGAAACATCTGAAACCGGCCTAAAAAGATTCGACTTTTCTTGTAGCCACTCCTTTGGTGTGATAGTAAGTTTTAAGCTTTTTCCTTCGAGTATTTCTTTATGTTTCCCCCAGACACAACGGTGTTCTTCATTGCGTTGTAAAGCTGGGAGACTTGGAAAAGCAATATCAATTTTTATTTCTGGATCCGTCGCGGAGAAAATGGAGATAAAATCCAAAGAAGCAATTCCAAGTGGTTGTATCAGAATTGAGTAAGCGGTGGTGACAGTTGTTTTCGAGTTCGGGGCGGTTGTTTCGTACGTCAATTCGCACTTGACCTCGGAATATCTTGAATCGATCACTATCTCTTGTTTTTGTTCAAATTCCTCCCATCTGCCATTTCCTTCCCGACCCCTCCAAGAGAAGAAACGATTGAATGATGGGAGCTCGTCCTCGTCTTTGCTGTCTGGTTGTACTTCCGCTCGGAGCGTTTCACCCGCGAAAACGTTCGTCGAGACCGGCTTGCGATTCATGTCAACGATAGAGAGCAAAAGATTCGGATCATTACGGTTGCGGACTCGCACTGATAGCTCTTCAATATTCCCGTTCTTTAAAGTAAGTTTGCAATCTAACGTTGAATTCTCCTCGTAATTGAAGGGCTCGTTTCTTGATTTTAGGTAGACTTTATCGCCACGAAGTGCGAAGTATTGTGAACCATTTGTAAGCGAAACCTCAGAAACAGTTGCATTTGTGACTTTAAATCTCGCTACTAATATCTCCTCTTTGACAGGCTCATTTTCGTCAATCTCATTTAACAGCAGCTCGACAATTCGGATCGCTGCTGGAATTTCTACAACTGTAGAGGATTCGAATTTTGTCTTCTTATCATCAGTTGTCGCTCCTAAGTTTAGTTGCGGGTCAGCTCCGGTTTTTGTTGCTAATTCAAGATGGGGTTTTGTTACCTCCTTAACAAGTGAAGTAATCGGACTCTTCGTTGTTGCTAAGAAAAAAATCCCAATACTAGCCGCGGAAACAACTAGCAATAAGCCCGCTGCAATCGATAACAATTTCCACAGTTTTGTGCGGTCGCTTTGTAATTCTGAAGCTCCATTTTTGCTGTTCCACATCCGGCGTTTTGTCGATACACCGCGTTTGTGCATTGAGATTGGCATTGGAGATCTATCAGGTGTTTCGTTTTGAAGTTGATAGTTTCTTTCCTCTGAAACGTCGTCGGGAAAAGGGACTGTAATTTCGTCGTCGACCCCTTCCAATTCATGCGAATTTTCAGGAGCAGAAAGCGGCACTTTTCCGACGCCAATCGTGTTTCCATTTCTTGCAGCACTCGCTGCACTGTCGTTTGATGCCAGTCCCAGCGGCATCGTTAAGTCAAGAACCGTTCCTCTTGCGATCGACATGCGTGCTTCGTCACTACCGGCGATGACACATCGGACACGGCACTCGACGTCGGGGGGGAGGTTGGTGCAGTACGTACTAAACGTTGCTTGCCAGCGTCGCGACTCGGGGAGTATTGCGATGGCTTCTTGCATGAGCCCTAGCAGAAAATCCGATTGCGACTCGGAGAATACAATCCAAACCGGTTTACCTGTTGGTTGCATCCAAGCGTTGGCTACGACACCCGCCCAACCGGCATCGCCGGTTATTCTATTCCAATCAACGCATGGAGCAGGTTGCAGCGACATCGGAGGGACTACTGGACCAGATGGATATGTCTTGCACTCGCCATCCCAACTAGTTCGCATGATCCCCGGTTGCAGAAGAACCGACGCTGGTCCACACGCTGGAACTGAGCCGTCAAACACAACGTGATGTGCGATCTTGTTGGTCCGTTGACTGTAGTCCACTCCGTACGCACCGACCCTTGACAAGATCGATAACGTTTTTCCACCCACAGCAAGTCGGATATGCGAGTGACAGACAGGATTGTCGTCTGCTCGCGGATCGCTAGGCTGATAGAGATGACGATAGCCACTAAGCGCTTCGAGACGCTGTGCCAAGTTGATAGGCAATCCGACGGTACTTACCACCGTGCAGAAGCCGCGACTACCCTGTTTGAGTCCTTGCGCTGCAGAGGTGTAAAGCAGTTCGATCGTCATTGTGAACGCTCCGACATTGCTGACTTCTTGACTAACTGAATGTCAATAATTGATTTCTCGGAGAACAGCGAATTGCCGTCACCCAATGATGGATCACCAACGACAGCCGAATGCTTGACATCGAACATAATGTTGCTCGCGTTTCGAAATCTGCCGAAACCTCCGAACTGGACTTTGAATCGCACTCGCAAGAAATCCCCAGGTTTGATGGACGAACTCAACTTTAAGATCTCGATGCTATTCACGTTTACTGACGAAGTTTGGTGAGTTAACTGCAAATCTGAGTTCAGCTTCTTCCGAAGCTGTTTGAATTCTAGTGGTTCATCAACGTCGAACCTGAGGGTTTTGCTATCGCCGGAAACATCCTTGATCGGGAACGTAAAGTAATAGTCGGGTTGATTGTCGACATACTTTGTTATCAATTCCTTTGCAATGCGTTTCGATTGCTCTCGTTCCAGAGTCGTATCCCCCGCTGGCTTGGTGGATCGATATTGATCCACCTTCTTGATCAAGCTCACGAGGCTGCTGAAGGTGAGCTCTTCGAGTTTTTTTTCAGCGCTTTTTGCTTCGTTCCCGCCGGTTCGAATGTCCTTTGATTCCGCAGCGGGCGGCGTCAATGGGCTACTAGCCCTGGCGCTTTCTGAATCGTCAATTCTCGAGTTTGCTGCTGGTTCGGTTTTGTCGCGATGCGACTCTTGAAAACTCCTCTCGCTTTCTATCGCGTTAGCGGGCAACTTGCGGTCTTTGGCTTTGTAGGCTTTACTCCACTCGCTGACGGCTGCTTTCCGAGACTTGACATACTCTGCACTGGCCGGGTGCTCAGGTAACGTGGGTGGTAGTTTGCCATCCGTCGTCTCAAGCAATTCCTTTGCAATTGCGAGCAGCTTCGCATTCTCTGGATCGGATGGGTCCTTTGAGTGCGTCTCGACTAACTCAAGGCATAGCTTTTGTAGCGAAGTTTGACATGCGACACGAAATTCGAGATCGGCGCGCGACTGCCATTCGGGACGCGCTAGCCCGTTCTTTGTGTCTTGAGCGATAGTCGATGACTGCGTGAAAAAAAATACGAAGGCGGAGAGTACCCAAATCAATAGCGCCGATAGAGAGGGCTTCCAGAGTGTGAATTTAAAGCCACAGGCTGGAAGCCTATGCCACTGAGTCTTTGATACCCGATGAATGATTGCAACCTTCATCTTGCACTCGATTTCTTGGTCGTGGTTTCAGTCATGCCTATTAGCCCCGAACCCCACCGACTCAGTGCATAGAGCATTGGAACTTCTACCCAATAGGGATTCAAGTCGCGAGGTCGTATGCCGAACGAGCCCGTAACCGGGTCAACCTCGGGTGAGTGACCGGTCGCACTTACCGGCAAGAAACTGACATGACTCGCGAATCCCTCGGCTGCCGCGACTATTTCCGGCGTGTATTTGCGTAACATCTCGCCGACTTGATTCGAAACACTTTCGATTCGCTGACCATCGAGTACCTTGATCGGCAAATTTGGGACTGAAACAAACGGCGCTTCATTCGAGATGTCGGGCAAGAGCGAACGCCAACTATCCCACTTTGTTACGACGATGATCATTGGTCGTTGATGGAGTTGATCTTCGCGAAGGCCCGCATGCCGCCGTACCCGTTGAATTGCCTCTAGGAGAATGGTGTCCTGTCGAACGCTGTTCTCACGTGACAATCGTTCGGTACGTGAATTCATCTGCGGATCCAACGACTTGCCCTCACAGGCACGTCGGAAGCGTGCATCCTGCGTCGGATCGAACAAGAAAAAAAGACATCGAGACAATGCCAAGTGTCGTGTAACTGGACTCGACGCGGTGTCCTGTCCTGGCAAGAAACTCTCGCCAGCATTGTCGTACATGCACATGACCCGAGATATCTCGTTGCTGCGAGAATGGTTGGGATGTTGCGCCATCGGTTGGAGATTAAAAAGAAACGGCCGAGGGTACTGAACGGTGTGGGTGCCCATATTAACCGAATCGTAAAGATCGCCTTGTACTTGCGTCTTTTCAATTGCGACCAACGAATCTGGATTGGGGTTTAGAAACTGTTGCTCCTCGTATTCGTGCAGTCTCGCGTTTGCAACCGGATCTGTGTCGGTCATCGCAATTTTGAAATCCGTTGGAAGGATTTGACGCAAGCGCCAGGTCATGGAAGCAAGAAAATAGCTCTTGCCACTGGCTGGTGCACCAAGAATCGAATAGAAGACCGGCGCAATTTGATACAAAGGTCGAGCAACTTCTAGATGACAACCTGGACAAGCGAGTCGAGTTGTTCGCTGGCCCTCTGGATCGATTGCATCGCCATCAGCGGTAAAACGCGACGGGAGAAAGCGGATCGCATGATCTGGCCCAAGCCGTGTGTCCCCGATCAGGTCCGGATGTTCAGCGAGCCACAACGAATCCTCAGGCGCGAACTCATTCCAACAGTGAGGGCATGTGATCCGAGACCGGATAGTAAGACGACTCTGTACTTTGACCATGTGGAATACTTTGCTCTGGGCGGAGAAGTGGGCGCGAAAAATCCACGGGTCCCGGCGCATCATAGCTTGGTGTGTTTCAAATTGCAATCAAATGTTCCAACTGCATTTTTGGCGGGTTGAGCCATGTTTCGCCATTTAGATTCTTGGACCGTGCCTCAAATTAGGAGTTGCATTCGAAGCGCAATCGTCAGTCCCAATTCTTAATGGCAGTACATTTGCATCGATCGTCGACGCCAGGGCCGATGACTCACAAAAAACATATCGTCATTTGCTTTTGGCGTATGTTGGTCTGTGCGTGAAGGACCAACAGGCTCAGTCTTCGGCGTCGATCATAACATGGGCCGAAAACCGTGGGCTAGCGCCCTTCGGCTAATCAGCCGCGGGCGCGCTAGCGTCCGGTTTAGCCCGACTTATGATCGACGCCGATGACGTTGCGGTCGATCTTGTTAAGCCGGACGTGGGACGCAACATTCCATCGAAAACTATTATCAAATTCGCCCGTCGAAATTCTATATGCCAACGCAGCCTAATGATTTTCAACCGAACAGAGAGCATCCGGCGGATCGCACCGCTCGGTCTCTGTAGAATCTGGTTCTCGTTCCAACTTTGCAAACTTCAATACCAGTCCCGTTACGGCGAAATGATATACGTTTGTGATGAATGACTTCAGCCTAACGACAATAAGAAAGAAGAGCATTGAAACAATGAAAAACCATGCTTTTGAGCCAAAATCACCAATGAACACTGGAAGGCTGTTTCGCAAAACAGAGAACAATCCACCCGTTTGTCCGAAAACAACAACTATCGCAAAAACAAAGGTTGCAAATACGTATTCTGCAAATAACGTGAAGGTGTTGTATCGCAAGTAGTCTAGCTGCGAATCCTGGTGCTTGCGTCTAAACATCGTTAAGAGCAAATCAGCATTCGAGGAATTTAGCAAAAAGACAAATCCTGCAAGCAAGAAACTTAGCGTTCCAGATGTGAGTCTAAATCCCTGTTCGCTGATATATCTGACTTGGCAACGAGTCTGGATCTGCGAACAAAAGAAATACGAAGTTCGCTACCGAAATTACTACTACGAAAATCTTGAGTAATCTTGATTCTTTCACGCCTTTTCGACCGGTGCAGTTTAGCTCCCACCATATGCGTGAAAGTGATCGATCCTTCATGAGCTCCGCAATATCGTCGTCGTTATGATCTAGTTGCATGTTGCTACTCCATTGACTCGAATGCAATCTTGACTTTGGCTCTGTTTTTGGCAGTTGAATGACCGCGATCAATTGCGCCAGTTTGAATTAGATTGTCAAATTCGCGCATGACAACGTCGGTCGCAGAAATAATCTCGTCCGGGATTTCGTCAACTTCGGATTTGACTCCGAAATGATCATTATTACCTTCGATCCTTCGACCGCTTGAGTCACGGCCAATTACGTTAACATGGCCAGTACCTTTTCCGACTGCCTCCAATTCCGCACTTACTTCGTCTCGTACGAGGCCGTCGCTCGTATTCTTGTACTTAAGCTCAGTCTGCTTCGACTGCATTCTGCGGTGTGATTCGCGTAGGTCTTTGATCAACTCCGAGTTGTCAAATTCATTGTTAACTTCCGCGACGCGTATAGTCAGGTTTTGAATCAACTCGAACCTGTCCAGAAACGCGACCAAAGAACCGGTTGACATCATCGGGACAATCTCGAGTTCCGGGGATGGCGTTTGTTTAGATGGTCCCTCAGCACTAAGCTTTTTGTCAGGTACTTTCCCGTAGTGCGCGATAAACGCTTCTAACAAGAACCGTCGCATAACCGATTCAAAGGCTTTGAGCGTTGGCGAACCGCGGTGCTCGGGAACGAATATCAGGCGATGAGTCTCCACAACCAAAGCGAAAAACGAAGTTGGCGAAGACCTCAAGCTTTCAGCAGAGTTCTTGAGCGTTTTGGATTTTGCATCATATAGTTTTTCAAGTTCAAGAATCGTGTCTTTGACTAAACGTCCAGCCATAACGTGTCGATCCGCACTCTGCTGAATCATCGCAACATCATGAAGAAACAATCGAGTTTTTGAGGTTTTTTGCTCGAACTCGCCGAAAAATGCGGGAATGATCACTTCTTATAACTGGTCTACCAAAACCAATTCTGGGCTTCGATCTTAAGCTGGGCCGAGTACAAGAATAGCAGCATTTGACTTCGTTTGTCGATTTCGACTTCGGTTTTTGCGCAGCGGTAGCCGCTCATC
>JAYVPJ010000210.1:0-98266 GCA_043757445.1 Pirellula sp.
AACGACGACTTCATCAAGGAGTTGCAATTGCCATGAGTGACCGATCCTTTAGTGAGGAAGAGCTTCGCAATGAAGTCATCCATCGAAGCAATCTTGGTGGATCGGAGCGACGAATTGTCAAGCAACTGGGAGTGAGCCGCTGGAAGGTGACGAAGATCCAACGATCGCAAAGCCAATGCGAGTCGCACCCATGATGTTGACTTGGAATCACAAGGAAATCACAATGAATTAGAACAAAATCAAGAATTCCACAAAACCTGACCCCAACGAAGTGTTCCGCTAGTAATTTTTATTTTATGATCTCTGGCGCCTGACAAATTCCATGGCTGCATTGATACATAACCAAAGTGGCATCGTTGGCAATCTTCCTACCCTCGACCATGCCGGATAGTTTGGTACCGAAGAGTGTATTGCCATGTTCCGATTGTTCATGCGAGAGCACTACCAGTGTTCGCGGTCTGGACATAGCAAACGCATGAGCGCGTGCTCGCAGTTGTGCCTCCGGAGTGCGAGCCACATATACGAGTTCCGTACTTGGACCGATGAAGTAATCCAGGGCGATGAGCATTTGGCCCACCGAGCCAGGGGATTGATGCATCAAGGGTAGGGCTTGTTGGAGTGTTTCTTCAGCCAATTGAAACATGCGAGGTTCATTTGTGAGATTCGCCAATTTTATTAGGGCAGTTGCGGCCATCGCGTTGCCGCTCGGTACACTCCCGTCGTGTTGATCTTTGTAACGTGTGACCAATTCCTCCGAATCCGAGGCCGTGAAGAAAAACCCACCCTGCTCGTCATGGAAATAGGTGTCTATTGTCGAAACGAGCGAACACGCTTGATCGATGTAAGTTGCTTTACCCGTGCATTCAAAAAGAGTGACCAAAGCATCCGCAAGATAACTGTAATCCTCAAGGAACGCGTCGATCTCGGTGGTTCCCTTGCGCCAAGCGTGAAACAATCGACCATCCTCTTTTGTCATGGAACGCTGGATGAAGTTCAAAGCCGCTTCGGCCGCTTCAAGATACTTAGGCATGGAGAAGACGACACCTGCCCTCGCCATAGCGGTGATCATCAAGGCGTTCCATGAGCACAAGACTTTGTCGTCAAGGCTGGGCCAAATTCGCTCGTCACGAATTTTAAGGAGCTTGGCTCTATCCAGTCTTAACTCTTGTACAATCGTCGTGAACGACACCCCAAGTCGATGCGCAATGGAGGTAAGTGGTTCTGGATGATGGAGGATGTTCATCCCTTCGAAGTTGCCGCCGAAGGTGACTCCGTACGCCTCGCAGAATAGATCCCCGCGCTCCATGCCGAGGACATCGAGGATCTCTTCGCGGGACCAAACGTAGAACTTCCCTTCCTCCCCTTGGCTGTCAGCGTCGCGCGTGCAGTAGAAGCCACCTTGTTCGTCCGTCAAGTCCTCCAAAACGTAGTCGAGCGTTTCGCAAACCACGTCTCGATAGCGAGGATTACCGGTCAGCAGATAGCCATCGACGTAGGCGCTTGCCAAAAGCGAATTGTCATATAGCATCTTTTCAAAATGAGGGACCAGCCACTTTTCATCGACACTATACCTTGCGAACCCGCCCCCCAGGTGATCATAGATACCGCCATCTGACATACAATCGAGCGTTTTGGTAATGATGTGAAGCCGCCGCTCAGTTGGTCGTCGCGACTGCAGTTGGATCAGCAGGCGAATATCCATGGCATGAGGAAATTTGGGGGCCCCACCGAAACCGCCCCAACGTTCGTCAAAATTTTTTGTTAGCCATTCCTCTGCCGCCCAAAGCAA
Organism: Pirellula sp.; assembly: GCA_043757445.1. Lineage (GTDB taxonomy): Bacteria > Planctomycetota > Planctomycetia > Pirellulales > Pirellulaceae > JBKCUI01. The sequence goes on from JAYVPJ010000210.1 coordinate 1,790, forward strand.
AGATTCGTCTAAGGCCATGTTTTGCGATTTGGATTGGCTGGGCATTCGCAGGTGTCGAGTGATTTCATCGCTTTGATCGAGCAAGCTGTCCCGTTTGTTTTTCCAAGCGTCATCGATAGCTTTCAATACATCCAAAAATCCAGGACGCCCCCAACGATGCTCGGGAGGCCAATACGTGCCACCGTAAAATGGTTTCATATCCGATGTTAGGAAGACACTCATCGGCCAACCGCCTGAACCGGTCAGCATCTGGACCGTCTGCATGTAGATATGGTCGAGATCAGGCCGTTGCTCCCGATCCACTTTGATCGAGACAAAATTTTCATTGAGAAAGGACGAGATAGCCAAGTTCTCAAAGCTCTCGTGTTCCATGACGTGACACCAATGGCAAGCAGCATAACCGATGGAAAGGAAAATTGGCTTGGACTCGCGTTTAGCCTTATTGAGCGCTTCGCTCCCCCAGGGATACCAGTCAACCGGATTGTTTTGATGTTGCAATAGATAGGGGCTGGTCGACCCAACGAGCATGTTTGGCATTCGTTAACTTTTTTTGACACTTCTCGTTGATCACCACCAAAATACTACAAATGCTTGTTTTCTTGTAGCGGAAGCCGTCAAGGCTTTCGAAGCACTCGCACCAGCCGCAAACGCAACGAAACGCTTGACGCATTCCGCTACCGGTAGTCGAAAATGGTGGCGTTCGGCGAGAAGTGTCCTTTTTATGGGTATTTATTCAGGTGAGAAGACGCCGTAGCTACGCAGCTAATCTTAACCTGTATGCCGGTTTGTTCCATCGCTGAATTCCTCGCGCAGGTCGCGGTCTTTTCTGCTGCAATCGAATCAATTGCCTCGGAACCCCTGCTTTTCTTTTTTGCCTTGACGCACCCGATGCTAAGCTATAGGCCATTCGTCCGGAACAAAACATTTTGTCTTTGAAGAAACGCACCCATGAACGCCATTGCCTTAGGTTCAACTGTCCTAGGCCGGATATGCCTCAAAAAACCAAAGCCATGCGCTCTAATCACAGTGGCGACCTTGCAATTTGCAATTCTTGCAAGCGTTTTATTTGGCTTGCTGCACGCCAAGGAAGCTAAGGGGCAAGTCACTACGTCAAGCCCAGGACCAAAGGACGCGGATGTTGCCAAAGCCTTTCAGGTGTGGCTGGATGTCGAATGCAAACGGCATCCCGTTTTCTCCACGCAACAAGGCAATCGGGAATACGACGGCCAGATGGACGATTTGTCGCCAAAATCTCGGGCCGAAGATGCAAAAAGCGATCGAGTTGTCTTGGCCGAGCTAGCAAAAAATTTCGACCGATCGACTCTATCGCGAAATGCACAGATCGATCTGGAAATTTGGGAGAATTTTCTTCGCTATCGTGTATGGCAATTTAACAATAGCGATGATTTTGCAAACGACCCTCGCACTTACTTAGTGTATTGCTCCGACAGTGTGTTTGGATTGTTCACGCAATCGACGTTGCCGCGTCATAGAAACCTCGAAAATGCAGTTAGTAGAATAGCTCGAATTCCAGAGGTGATTGCCGCCGCCAAGTTATCGATCAAGAACCCGCCCAAAATCCTCACGGAGGTTGCAATCAAGCGAACTGATGGCGCGATCGCATTTTATGAAAAGGATATTTTTGCTCTCGCAGAAGAGTCGCCACAGATTAGTGCTCTCTCTAGCCCCTGTCGGCGGGCGGTTGAATCATTGCGAGAGTACAAGAAATACCTCGAGGAAGAGGTGTTGCCTCGATCCAATGGGGAATGGCGAATTGGAGAAAAAAAGTTTGGCGAAAAACTAGCGATGGAATTGGATGCGGGATTGTCGGCTAAGGAAGTAATCGATACGGCCGAAGCCGAAGCGGATCGCGTTGAACGCGAAATGTACTATGTAGCCAAACAGCTTTGGAGTTCGATCATCAAGAACAAACCAGTGCCGGCAGACGACGCGATCGGTCGACGTGAAACGATTCGCTTTGTCTTGTCCGAGCTAGGCAAAGATCATGGTGTTTCTGCAACTTTGGTCAGCGATGTTCGCAGCACCGTCGATGAGATCAAATCGTTCATTCGCCAAAAGAAGATCCTCACGTTGCCTGACCCAGACCAGTGTTCGATTATCGAAATGCCGGAATTTCAGCGCGGATTCTCAGCCGCCTACTTGAATCAAGCGCCTCCGCTGGATTCAAAAGCGAAGAGCTTGTATGCGATATCACCACCCCCATCCGATTGGCCCACAGAACGTCAAGAGGCATTCTTTCAGGAATACAATCGTTCGATGCTGCAGGTGCTTACTATTCATGAAGCCTATCCAGGGCATTACGTGCAATTGGATTATAGCAATCGCGTCGATTCGCTTATTCGGAAAGTCCTCTCGTCCGGCGTCTTCGCCGAGGGTTGGGCTGTTTACACTGAGCAGATGATGCTGGATGAGGGCTATGGCGAAGGCGACTTGTCGCTGCGACTGCATCAGCTCAAATTCTATATGCGAGCGGTCTTAAACGCCATCTTGGACTTTCGTATGCATTGCTCAGCCATGTCGGATGATGAGGCGTTTGCCTTGCTCGTCGATCGCGGCTTTCAGACATCCGGTGAAGCAGTCGGTAAGATCCAGCGAGCCAAGCAAAGCTCTTGTCAGCTATCGACTTACTTCGTTGGCAGGACAGCTTTTTATCGCTTGCGTCAAAATGTGCAGCGGGCTCGCGGCAATGCATTTGAACTTGGACCATTCCATGAGGAAGTGTTGCTAAAGGGGACTTTGCCGGTGAAGTATCTAGCCGAGTTAGTAAAGTAAGCCAAGCTTGGAGATACTATAACACGACGCGTCGTTCCATTAAGTCATCAGGCAGACTGCACTTGAGCAATCCTGCAATTTCCAACTCTCGCAGCAATTTAAATAGCATTGCCTCGCGTCCGGGCGCAGTCGCGAATTGAAGCCCTATGGGTAAGCCGCTCGGAACATGAAAGGGAGCAGCCGCAACGGGAATGCCGGCCAGACTAAGCGGTTGAGTGTAGATTCCTAGGTTGGCTCTGGCTGACGCGGGTTGGCGATCGATCAAGATGGTCGCCTGATCGATTCGAGGTGCTACCACGGGAGTCGTTGGCGCGATCAAGATATCGAATCGCTTGAAAAGCGTCTTCACTTTGTCGCGAAAGTAACTTCGAAACGCCATCGCATTTTGATAGATAGCCGTGGGGAGCATGGCTCCGGCCAGAAGGCGATCTCGAACTGCGGGATCGTATTCCATTGCCCGGGTGCGCATCGTATCGAGATGAAGTGCACCGCCCTGGGCCGCCGTGATGAGATACGATGCTGAGCGAGCAGTCTCCGCCTCTGGCATTTCCGCAATATCCTTGACTCCTAGATGAGACATGACCTTGTCTAATGCATCGATAACCTCTGGGCAAGCATTCTTAACAAACCAACCGTCGAGTCTCGCAATCCGAGGCGTGCTGGTCGAACAAGATACCGTCGAACCTGATAGCAACTCATAGACCAATTCAAGATCGGCAGCCGTTCGCGTGAACGGGCCGACCGTATCGAGTATCTCCACAAATGGAAAAGTGCCTTCCACCGAGATTGCACCGTCTGCTGGTCGAATACCCCATAGCCCGCACAGCGATGCGGGTACACGGATCGAGCCATTGGTGTCGGAGCCAAGAGAGAGTGGGACAAAGCCAGCAGCGACCGCAGCTGCTGATCCACCAGATGAACCGCCTGCCAATCTATCGACATCGTGTGGGTTGCGAGTTGTTCCGAAATGAGGGTTTACAGTCGCGAAGCCGTAAGCGTACTCATCCATATTGAGAGTTCCAATCAATACCGCACCGGCCGCTTTGAGTCTCGCAACAACGACAGCATCGCGAGTCGCAGGTGGAGCTGCGATTCGCATCTTGGCACCGGCTGTGGTGGACAATTCTGCCAGGTCATACAAGTCCTTGACGGCGAACGGGACACCGGCCAAAGGTCCTGGATCGATGCCTTTCACAACTTGCTGGTCGATCGCCATGGCGGCCGAGATTGCATTTTCTCCTAACACTCGCGTAAAGCAGTTGTAGACGCTATTGCGTCGCGAGATGTCTTCGATAACCGCCTTGGTTAACTCCGCCGCCTTGAGCGTTCCAGAGCGTACGCCCCTTGCAATGTCAATTATGGATGCAGGCTCGATCAAGCTTTTTTTGCCTCACTTGCATCTTCGGATTTATCGAATGCCTCAACTTTACGAGCGTGGATTCGCATGAGTTCCATGTTGGCCAAAATGCCGGCTATGCACTCCTTGGGTAGCTCCAAGTTTAGAAGCTTCTCTACATCGAGCAAAAAAATGTCATTTCCGTTTGGATTATCGAATTTGGCAAGATTCATGTTAGCGCTTTAAGTTCGTGCTCGGCGTTTCGCTCTGTGTGCCCCTGGCACAACGCGTCATCCGTGAAAATCATAACCCGAAGTTTGGGCTCATGCGACAGCAGATAAGCGAAAGCCGGTCAAAGTTCGTCGCTACCTACAAATGGAATCTCGCCAGGCTTAAGAAACTCAAGTCTAGCGGCAATCGACCGCCGGTTGCTAAGTCGGCTGCTAATTCTCCAAGCACGCTCGTAAATTTGAATCCATGCCCTGATAGGCCAGCTACGATGGATACTTGTGGCATGTTCGGCAAAGTGTCAATAATGAAGTTTTCGTCTGGGGTCATCGTATAATAGCAGCCGGCCCAACGAGTCATGCGACGACTGACTTCCGGCAAGCTCGTTTCAAGAAACGATTCGACCGCCCTTTGATCTTCGTCGCTCCTTACGTGGACTCCGTCGATTTCAGAATCGACTTTGTCGCCACCGCTGTGTCTTGCAATCTTCAGACCAAGCGAGTCGCGATTGGGAAAACCATAAAAATGCCCAGTTGGTGTTTCGAAAAAGAAACAGGGAAAGCCATCGACCTCGCTATAGGCTTGGTTGTTCGTCTCATACCAGTAAAGATGTTTACGTAACACTTGCAACGGAACACCGAATTGGCCAAGCAATTCGCCCGCCCAGGGTCCTGCAGTCAAGATCAACCGATTCGCTTGATACGTTTGAGTTTGGGTGCGTACGGAGACGCCATTTCCGTCGGCTCCCCAGCCGATGACTTTCTGCTGCATGGCCAATTCAGCTCCCAAAGCAGCAGCGCTTTTGAGGTGAGCTTCGACGCAAAGCTCGACGTTGAGATACCCTGCATCTTTCTCCAGAACAACGGACCAAGATTCATCTCCATGCAACGCTGGGTAGCGGTACATCGCTTCCGACATGGTGAGTTGCTCGATCGACAAATGATACTGCGCGGCGCTTCGTCTGACGCCGGGTATGACAATACCGTCCGCTGGCCCGATTTCGAGTATTCCTGTCGCATGGTACAACCTAGCTCCTACACGAGACTCGAGTTCTCGCCAAAGATCATATGCTCGGCATAGAAGTGGCACATAGCTCGGATGCTCGAAGTAGGATTTGCGAATGATCCTCGTTTCGCCGTGCGAGCTACCGCGATTATGTGGCGGCGAAAACTGATCGATGCCCAGAACACATTGTCCGCGTTTCGCGAGTGCAAATGCCGCCGAGCTTCCGACGCCACCCAGGCCAAGGACTATTACATCGTAAATTTTATTACTCCCGATTGGAATAGGTTCATTCCAGCAAACCTGTATTGGACCATAGAGTCATTTGAACGCAAAGCGCTACCATAAGCGTTAGCCCCTGGGCCGCGTGGAACACGGGCCAAGGGCGCAAACTACAAGGAGTGGAAACCATGAGCAATAACATCAAACAAGTGCTGGTCACCGGCGCGGGCAGCGGTATCGGCAAAGCGATTGCCGAAGCCTTTGTCCGCGATGGAAAACGGGTCATTGTGCATGATGTTACCGAGCAGGGGCAAATAGTCGCCACGGCTTTGGGCATGCCTTTTTTGCAGGCCGATTTGGCTGACCAAGCGACGGTGAGAGACTTTGCACAAAAGGCGCTGACTGTCGCGGCCGGATGCATCGACATCTTGGTGAACAACGCTGGGTTGCAATCGATTCATCCGGTGGAGGAATTCCCAGAGTCAACTTGGAACGCGATGCTACAAGTCATGTTGACCGCTCCGTTCCAACTCATCAAGTATTTGTTACCAGCGATGAAACAGAATAGCTGGGGCCGCATCATCAACGTATCGAGCATGCACGGTGTCGTTGCAAGTCCTTTCAAGAGCGCCTACGTCAGTGCCAAGCACGGGCTGATAGGGTTAACCAAGACCGTAGCCTTAGAGACCGGCATGCACGGTATTACAGTAAACGCTATCTGCCCCGCCTACGTTCACACATCCATCGTCGACAAGCAAATCGTCGACCAGGCCCGCACCCAGTGTATTAGCGAGGCCGACGTGATCGGAAAGATCATGCTAGGACCGGCGGCCATCAAACGGCTAATTGAACCGAGCGAAATCGCCGAATTCGTTTTGTATCTGGCCAGCGACAAGGCCAGTTTCATCACAGGCGCAGCCCATATGCTGGATCTTGGATGGACAGCCCGCTGAGACGTTCGCGACTTGTTTAGGCAGAAAGATGTGAGGTAAAAAGGAACACCTTCACGGTTCCGAATCGATTATCGCGGAAGTCAACTTGCATTCGGACGCCGAGGATTCGCAGCAATTGCTTTCGTTCCTGCAGCCCCGTAGCCGACCCGGACCCTTCACACGCTAATCGCACTTCGTTTAGAATTGGTAGATCGGATCTTTCCCGTCAACCGACTTGGACTTTGCCCAACCTCTCTCCCCGCTTCGTGTTTCCATGTACAAGACCACTGGCTTCGTTGTTCCCTTTTTCGCAATCGCTGTGTTCGTCAGCTCATTTTTTTCGAGTTCGATTGCTCAGGAAGCTCGGCTCAAAGTAGTGAACGCTTTGCCAGGGAGGCCCCCTTCGGATGCGGTTGTACTCTTCGACGGTCGTTCAAACGATGCGTTTCTCGATGTCGATGGCAATGTTTGTCACTGGCCGGTTAAGGACGGGGTAATGACCGTGGGAACTGGTTTTGTCGTCTCCAAGTTTCACTTTCGAGACGCCCAAATTCATGTCGAGTTTTCGGTGCCTGGCAATGGTCATGGCAATAGCGGCGTGTACATTCATGGTCAGTACGAAATGCAAATATCCAATACGGCCGGTTCAACCGAGCCAAGCAAAGAGGTGATTGGATCGCTGTATCGATACGAACTGCCGTTAGTCAATGCGGGAAGACCTGCCGATGAATGGCAATCGTACGACATCATCTATCGTGCCCCAAGATACAAAGATGGCAAGATAGCGGAACCAGGTACGATCACATCCATCCTAAACGGTGTGCTCGTTCAAAACCACGTAACTTTTACTGAGCCTCGTTCACCTTATACGCCATACGTTTACCGATCGACGGCATACACGACCAAAATCCTTGAGAGTCTTAAACGCACGGACGCTGGCCCGTTGTACCTGCAAGATCATCAAAGCCCGGTTCGCTATCGCAGCGTTTGGGTCCGTCCGCTAGATCAATCTAAAGAATAGTAGAGCCTCGACGCCAGTACCTACGCAAAGACTATATGTTCATCCCAAAGCCGCTGGTCAGGCAATTTATCTCGCAAGCCGTGCGTGGGCTTGTAGAGAACGAAAAGGTCATCTCGGTTCGCTTATCGTTGTTTGCTGAAATGATGAAATCACGAGCCTGGATTCCGCAATCGCTTAGTTCCCGCATGGTTAGGTGCAACTGGCTAAGTTTGAATGAGGGACGCAGACCCAGTTACAGGCGAAGCGGGACCAAAGAGAAGGGAGGCAATAACGAAAAGTTCGATGCGTGGGAGGAAATCCCCGGCACTACCGGTTATCGTTTGTTGCGAGAGGCGGAGTGGGAGTATGCGTGTCGCGCGGGGACCGAGACAGAGTATTCGAGTGGGAGCGATGAAACCTTACTTTTAAAGTACAGCCAACTGTTTCCGTCAAAGTTTGCGGCGATCGTAGGTTCCAAGCTACCAAATGGCTTGGGGTTGCATGACCTGTCTCGCGTAGGCCAATAGTAACAATCCACCGAAATAAATTCGGTGGCATTCGTATTGCGGCATGGATCTTCGAAAATCATCGTATCGAAACAAGCCTCCGGTTTTACACCGGAGGAAGTTGACATTCAGCCTAGCCACTTCGCCGCAGGTACCGGCGTAATAACCTGCGTGAAAAACGGTGTCCAAACCCTCCTGCTTCATGGCAGCGCTATATCGGTCGTGAAACCAGTGTTCGGTGTTATTCAGCAAAGCCAATGCAGCTTCTTCAGGTGTTTCTCCCGGTGATATGCCGAGCAGTAAATGAGCATGATCCCAAACCACTTCCATGTCCCAAGCAATCCACGATTTCTTTTGACAAACGGACAGTCAATACTCAGCTAGCTTTTGCCCCTTCGTACACCAACCAAAGTGATAACGAAGTTGGTACGCGGATCGAATCTGTGATGGCAAGAATGTTGGATTTGGTGTCATTGCTTACGACGCTCGAAAAAGTTGATGATCCGGGCGCTGGTAAGACGGCCCTCTTGGGATAAACCGGTAATAAACCGGGCGTTTTCATACGCATGTGCGGACTGAGTTTCTGCAGTTTTGTGAAAAAATGAATCACATCTGCGAGCAAGCAATTCGCGGATCTTAAGCCCTCATGTGCCTTTCGCGGAGTATAATCGATCACGTTGTCACCCACCTCCCTAGCCGCGACTCATCAAGGAGATTTCCACATGACTATGCATCCGCTCGTTTGCTTTGCTCGAAAAATGTCCCTTTGTTTCCTGTTTGCATGTTGGATGTGTCCGACGTTGGGCATTCTTCGCGCAGACGAACCTGCCGAATGGATCTGGCATGACCGTTGGATTACGAGCCTTGCTCGAGGAAGCGATCGAGATCTATTCGGTGCCCTAGCGACCGGGATGCCTTATCGTGAAGGTTCGGTCGTTAAGTTTTCAAGCGACAATCCAGATGAAGCCAAGGAGTTGTATCGACAACCCGCAGCGGTATGGGCCGTTGCAACGAGCCCAGATAAATCGACCCTCGCTTCCACCGACTTTCAAGGTAGCCTTGCTGTCACACCGACAAGCGGTGGTGAGACCAAACATTTTGAAAAGGCTTTTGCGAAGTGGACCCGCGCAATCGCCTTTGCGCCTGACTCAAAACATTTGGCGGCGGGCAATGAAGCCGGTACCGTCTTCGCGTGGTCCATCGGCGAAGGCAAAGCGATCGGCAGCCGCGAATTGGGCTTAGGTCAAATCATGGCCATGGCATTCAGCCCCACGGGAGATACTCTCGCCGTTGTTACCGGTTCCGGAAAACTTCAGATCATCAAGTGGCCATCCCTCGAAGCCATCAAAGAAGTCGCGATTGGAACTCAACCCCTTTGGTCCGTGGCCTATGGCAGCGGCAATCTTCTATGGGTAGGAAGTGCGGACGGTACGGTACGGCGCATTCCAACCGAGGGCGAGCCTGTCGAAATCGCTAAGCTGAATGATTGGGTTACTTCATTGTCGACCCTTCCAGGAGGTGGCTTGGTAGCCGTCTCGATGCGTGGGCAGGTCAAGCGGTCCTCTGAAACAGACCCAAAAATATTATTGGACTGGGCCGAGGGCCCAAAGGGTATTTGGGGTGTACTCGCGATCAATAGTGACCGCATTGTCGTTGCAACTCGTAAGCTTGGTCCGACGATCCTACAAAGCGTAGGTCAAATGCAGTATGTTGCCAAAGACGCCGAGACCAAGAAGGCAGATCGCAAAGCGGCCGCTGAAAAGGCAGCAGCCGAAAAGGCCGCTGCTGAGAAGGCCGCAGAAGAAAAGAAAGCTGCTGAAAAACTCGCGGCCGAAAGAGCGGAAGCCGAAAAGAAAGCGGAAGCCGAAAAGAAAGCAGCTGCAGACAAAGCAGCTGCTGACAAGGCTGCCGCGGATAAAGCTGCTGCTGACAAGGCTGCTGCTGACAAGGCTGCCGCTGATAAAGCTGCCGCTGATAAAGAAACCGAAAAGCCTAAGACGGAACCAAAGTAGTTCTAAGAGCAGTTTTCTTGCGCTAACATTAATTTCATCCTTCCGCTACTCGGACACGCAATTTCGTTCGATTCCGGTGGCTTCACCACCGGCTATGGCCAATCATGTCAAAGACTCGCTATGTGATTCGCAACATCGTATTCATCTTTTCTTTGTGCGTTCAAGTTGCTGTGCAAACTTGCACTTCATCGGCACAGGAGAATGCGAACAGCAAGCGTACAGATTCCTTCGAAACCAAGATGAAGTTGCTTGAGGAGGCCTGGCGACGAAAGGATTTCGATTTAGCACGATCGTTGACACACTCGCTACGAGATACTGTCATTCAGACGCAAATCGAGGAACAATCACCTGGTCTCACGATCGTACCGACATCGGACTTCAAATCAGTCCAGACATTGGCAACCGCATGGAGGGATTGGGCGCACGGTTGGAGCTTCTTCAAGACTATCGCTGTCGAGGAGTCAACCGGCGAGCAAAGGAAATCAGAACCAGTCGAAGTGTTATTGAGCTTTCCAGCGGACCAAGTTCAATCGCTGGCGCGCGAAGTTCGCGTCGCTGTCGTGCGCGATGGAAAACTTGTCGACATCCCGAGCCAAGTATTCCATGAAGTTCGTCGAGGCGATGATCGCTTTTGTACCGTTATATGGATGGTAGATTGTCGACCCTATGAGAAGCAGAACTACCTTCTGTTTTATGGAAACCCGAATGCGGAATTGCCCGAATACCCCTCCGATCTGTTAACCGAAGGGGAGGGTTTTGGTTTGGACATTAGCAACGCCTTTTACCAGGCAACGCTTTCAAGGCAAACCGGCCAGCTCGAACGTCTAACGCTTCGCCGCGAACATGGTCTCGAGTTGTTCTCTGGAGGCCAGGGGCACGGCGAGCCACCAGGCATCGATTGGGCTCATGACTACGTCGATGATGGGAGCTTTCAAAAGCTTCGCATTTCACTTTGGGACACCTGCCCCGACTACGAAGTGATTCGTGGGCCGATCTGTACGATTGTTCGACGATGGGGGTTTCCTTACTCACCTGTCCACCCAGTTTTTTCTCCAAGTCGACTGAGTATCTTTGTCGAATATCGTTTTTACACCGGACTACCATGGTTCCATAAGTTCGGTTCCATGAGAGCCGTGCAAAGTTTTCAAGCAGAAGCGTTGCGCGACGATGAATGGGTGTTTTCAGGGCAGTCGTTCACCGACAAGCTTTGGATGGGACCCGACGGTAAGCTTCGTACCGGAGATGTTGATCCAAAGCAATCGGATGATCTGTGGGGAGTTGGTTTCTTTCATCAGGAAAGCAAAGACGCCTTCATGGCACTCTTTTTAGAACACAAGGCAGAAGGGCTGCCGGAGCTCAAGCATACCGGTTCGCCGATGATGTTTTATCGTTGGCATGGCCATGTTTGGAGCCGCTATCCGCTTCCTGTCAAGTCCGTGCCCAAGGGAGCAGTACTGCACCAAAAGAATGCTTATGTTGCGACAACCTATCCATCAACAAGCGGAGCAGAACCGATTGAAAGCCTTCGCAGAGCGCTACGCATGCCGTTATCCGTCAAAGCCGGTCAGTACGATACGAAAGGCGAAGAGAATAATCTGTCCTGCCTAGGTCGATTAGCAAGGCCGGGAGAAGCCGGCGACGGTCTTGTTTCAAAGCAAGAAATATGGCGGGCATTGCGTGACTGCAAAGACGCTCAGCTCTACACTGCGGATATCAACGTGGTTGATCTAGGGCTGGTGGACGATGTTCGTGTTCGCGGAAATGTAGTAACTTTGATCATGTCGATGCCGCATCGAGGTCGACCAAGGCTAGGCTATTTCATCGATGGTTCTATTTCAGTCCATCCAACTTTGTCGGTACCTGTTCGAGAGCGAATCATGCAAGTGCCCGGAGTGAAGCAAGTCGTGGTCCAGCAGACTTGGGAACCAGGCTGGAGCTCTCATCGTTTGACCGACGAAGGACGAAAGAAATTGGGCTTGAAGTAGTTGGGAAAGCTCAAAATCGATAAGATTCAAGGCCGAGATCGTATGACTTCAGTCTGCCGATCGCTGGAAAAACTCGCTGGAAAATGCACTTCAGTCCTGGTTTGCAATCGATTTCTTACCCTAAGAAACGTTAGAATAATGGTGTCCTTTTGCTGAACATCCCACCTGACCAGCAGCCTGTCATGAGCCAACCCCATGTCTCTACCCACGGCGTTTCGAAAAATTGAAGATGTCTATCCGAACGATTACGATGCTTGTGTGCTGGCTGGTCATTTGGCTCGTAGGGGAGCTTCGAGCTGACGATCCATCCGCCGAAGCCATCGATTTTTTCGAGTCGAAAATACGACCGCTTTTGCTCCAACGTTGCGTTGAGTGTCATGGCGATTCCGAGCCCGAGGGTGAGCTTAGCCTAACTTCGAAGAATGGGCTAACGCGAGGCGGAACGCTTGGCCCGGCGGTTGTTCCGGGCAAACCCAAAGAAAGCCTCTTGATCGGTGCAATCAATCACGATGCATTTCTTAAAATGCCTCCTAAGGACAAGCTGCAGACGAGTGAATTGGCACTGTTGTCCCAATGGGTTGCCATGGGAGCACCCTGGCCAGCAGCGTCATCCAAGGAAGACAGTGCAAGCCCTGACAAGAAACATGAGCAGGTTGAGTTCACTGATATTCAGAAATCATTTTGGGCATACCAACCACTCCGAAGCCCTCAACCACCCAACGTTGATTCAAACGATTGGTCGCGATCGCCCATCGATGCGTTCGTGCTGCAGAAGTTGCAGGCAAAGGGATTAGAACCAGCCGAGCCAGCTTCGAAGCGAGATTTGATTCGTCGCGCCACCTACGATCTGATCGGCTTGCCTCCAACGGAGGACGAGATCGAGTCGTTTCTTTATGACGAGTCGTCGAATGCATTTTCGACGGTTGTCGATCGATTGCTTGCGTCGCCCCGCTATGGCGAAAAATGGGGTAGACATTGGTTGGACGTGGCGCGATTCGCGGATTCCAACGGGCTTGACGAGAACATCGCCTATGCCAATGCATTTCGATATCGAGACTACGTGATTTCCAGTTTCAACCAAGACACACCGTACGATCGTTTCGTCCAAGAACAGATAGCTGGTGACTTGCTGGAGTCGAATCCAGATCAAAGCCCCGAACAAGCGGAGTCGCTACAGCGATTTGCGGCTACTGGCTTCTTGGCGATCGGTGCGAAAATGCTAGCGGAGGATGACCCGCTCAAAATGCAGATGGATATCATTGACGAACAATTGAGTACCGTTTGCCAAGCCTTTATGGGCATGACCATTGGATGTGCCCGCTGCCACGATCACAAGTTCGATCCAATTCCGACAGCAGACTACTACGCACTAGCTGGCATTTTCAAGAGCACCAAGACCATGGAGAACTACAAGGTGGTAGCCAAATGGTTTGAGCGCCCGCTCGCATCCCCCACGGAACTTGAGGTCATTCGCAAGTTCGACCTCGAAATCGACGCAGCTAAAGCTTTGATCGCAAAGTTGAATGAAGACTGTCGAGTTCGGGTTAAGAAAAGCATACAGGATTCAATCGCCAACGCTTTGATTGCCTCGATCCAATTCGAAGAGTTCAACGCGAATGCTAAAGACAAACTCACTCAAGGACTTGACCGCATGGATCGACCATATCCGGTCAATGCTGGATATGGGCTCATCGAAGCCGAGGGGTTTCATCGCGGAAACGTTATTCGCGAAGCCGAGAATTACGGCAAGGCAATTGGCGTGATCATTAGCAAGGAAGGTGCCAACCCCAAGGCGATTGCCAACGCAGAATACGATATCGAGGTGGAACACGCGGGCCGATATGCAATCGAGTTTCGCTATGCGGCCGCAGAACGTCGGCCGATTCGGTTGCTCCTCGATGGCGTTGAGATCAGTCCTTCGATTCTTGTGGAAACAACCGGAGGTTGGCAACCCGAAGACCAAGATTGGATCGTGGGGCGGCAGATGAATCTCAGTCCAGGTAAACACGTGTTGAGATTCGAGTCAAAGAAGTTGTTTCCGCACATCGATAAATTCGCAATTGTTTTTCAGAATGAAACGGTATGGCCCTTCGGGACGGAACCAGTTTCTTTATCCCGCGCGGGGGTAGATTTAGGAATTAGCTATCCGGTGCTTTCATTGTGGAGAAACTATCTCCAAAACATTCGCAAGCGCCTGAACAAAGACTCCCATGGTGAATCTTTCTTTTCTCCTTGGCTTGGCGTTCGCAACGCCAAAGAGGACTTCGAGTCCATGGCGAAACGAATCTATTCGGAGCTCGAAAACGAAACGACGCTTCGGCAGCAAACCCCACCTGCCGTGCGAGATGCATTTCTTTCTGCGCGTCCAAAATCCTTGAAAGAGTTTGCTCGTATCTTCGAAGTCGTTGCACGTACTGTGATGGCAAACGATGGAAACGCAAAAGATGAGAATGGGAAACTTAGAGAAGAATTGCTGGGCGAGGATTCTCCATTAGCTGGTCCAGAGAAAGATATCGCGAGTTTCTATTCCGAGCCGGAGAGCGTTCAATCCCTAGAATTCGAAGCCATGATAGCTCAAATCAAGGGCCGCCGCCCCAACCCGCCGATGGCAATGGGCGTAACCGAAGCCGAACCAGAAGATTTGAAAATTCATTTGCGCGGCAGTCACCTGGTTTTCGGGAAGTTGGTAAAGCGTCGCTTTCCACAGATATTGGTAAGTGCCGACTCAGCGTCGATCCGCGAGTCAGCGAGTGGGCGACTAGAACTTGCTCAGTGGATGACGCGTACAGACCACCAACTAACGAGCCGCGTGATCGTCAATCGTGTTTGGCATTGGCATTTCAAACGTGGGATTGTGTCGAGCGTCGATAATTTTGGTCTTCTTGGTCAAAAACCAACGCATCCCGAGTTGCTTGATTGGCTTGCTAGCCATTTCGTAGCCAACAATTGGTCCATCAAGCATCTGCATCGAACTATCCTGTTGTCGCAAACCTACCAAATGGGCACGCAGCTTCTGGCCCGGGGCATGGAGAGCGATCCAGAGAATGAGCTTCGCTGGCAATTTCAGAGACGCCGGCTTACTGGTGAAGAGACTCGCGACTCCATTATTGATGTTGGCGCTGGATTGGACACCAGCATGTATGGAACTTTGATGAAAGTCGAGAATCATACCTATGTGAATTCCGCCGTCGCAGGTGGAGTTCTGAACTATGCCAACCCGCGGCGGAGCATCTATTTGCCAGTGATTCGAAGCGGCATGTTTGAGGTCTTGCAAACGCTTGATTTTCCGGATCCAGCTATGAGCAGCGGTGAACGTCAAACTTCGACCGCCGCACCGCAGGCCCTATTGATGATGAACAGCGATCTGGTGCATGAACAAACCCAAGTTATCGCCAAGCAATTGGCAAATGCCTCGATGGACGATGGACAGCGGATTAACGCAGCCTACCGACGTATTTTGAAGCGACCTGCGACGACTGCGGAGATGATCGCTGCCGGAACATTTCTGAACACCGCGCGACGCAACGCGCAACTCGTACCTTCGTCGGCAGACCAGACCGAGATATCGTTCTGGCAAGGATTGTGCCGGGTCTTGATTTCCTCCAACGAATTCAGTTACGTCGAGTAATAAAACATGACGCATTTTCAGAATCATTGGCACTCCTTGCACACTCGTCCACTCAGTCGCCGCGAGATGCTGCAGCAAAGCGGTGTGGGGTTCGGAAGCCTCGCATTGGCAGGCTTATTTGCAGATGCCTCGATCGCGGATGAACCAACTGTTTCCAATCTTCGATCCAACCCGCTCGCGATACGTCCTCCGCATTTTCCTGCCAAAGCAAAGCGGATTATCTTCCTGTTCATGCATGGCGGCCCATCTCAAGTGGACACCTTTGACTACAAGCCTCAGCTTGAAAAAGACGATGGCAAGCCTGTTCCGTTTGATAAGCCACGGGTCGTTTCGGGCAAGACAGGGAGTTTGCTGAAATCGCCATGGAAGTTTCGGCCATACGGCGAGTGCGGCTATTACGTTAGCGACTTGTTTCCGGAAATCGGCAAGCAAGTGGACAACATTTGCTTTATCAACTCGGTGCATGGCTCCAATTCGCGGCACGGCGCAGCCCTCTTGGAATTGAGCACCGGCAGCGACACTTTTATTAGACCAAGCATAGGTAGTTGGCTGACCTACGGACTTGGAACCGAGAATCAAGACTTGCCTGGTTTCATCACCATTTGTCCATCTCTTTCGCATGGCGGAGCAAACAATTGGGGTTCCGCTTTCTTGCCGGCCGTGTACCAAGGAACTCCTATTGGAAATTCGAGCCTCTCTTCAGAGAAAGCCAAGATTCCATTCATTACAAGGCGAACGCCTCAAGACCTTCAGCGCCTGGAACTGGACTTGTTAAAGCAACTCAATCAGCAGCGGATTTCCGATATCGGGCCCGATCAGGAGTTGGAGAGTCGCATCGAATCTTTCGAACTTGCTTTTCGAATGCAAAACGAAGCACCGGATATCCAAGACATCACCAATGAGACGGAAGAGACGTTGAGCCTGTATGGCGTCAACAACCCTGAAACTAAAAACTTTGCCATCCAATGCTTAATGGCGCGTCGCTATGTCGAAAGTGGAGTCCGGTTCGTGCAGATATCGCATAGTTACAAATGGGATCAGCACGGCGATCTTCAAAAAGGTCATTCCAAAAATGCCAAGGAAGTAGATCAACCGATTGCTGCGCTGTTGACGGACATGCGTCGCCGCGGGTTGTTAGAGGACACGATTATTTGGTGGGGTGGAGAGTTTGGTCGAACGCCCGTTAGCGAGGGCGGACGGGATGGTCGAGATCACAATCCGCACGCGATGACGCAGTGGTTTTGCGGCGGCGGTTTCCAAGGTGGAATCAAATACGGCGAGTCCGACGAATACGGCTACTTCGCGGTGAAGGATAAAGTGCACTTTCACG
The DNA here is from genome assembly GCA_043757445.1 of Pirellula sp. Lineage (GTDB taxonomy): Bacteria > Planctomycetota > Planctomycetia > Pirellulales > Pirellulaceae > JBKCUI01. The sequence goes on from JAYVPJ010000210.1 coordinate 18,764, forward strand.
ATCTGCATGCCACCATCCTTCACCTCATGGGGATGGATCATACAAAGTTGACTCATCGATACGCGGGTCGCGACTTTCGATTGACCGACGTGCATGGGGAAGTCATCAAAGGTGTATTGGCTTAACGACGCTAGATGATAGGACATAAAAACGCAAAAACGCAAAGTAAGAATCCGAGAATCCGTTCCCACGCAAAGGCGCAGAGGCACTAAGTCGCAAAATAAGAATCGCGTCAACGTCCCCACGACTGGCAAAAGACAGCCTATTAATAAAAATCTTGGACGCCAGCGACTCGAATGACGTATAATCTTTTTTAGAACCACCCCGCCTTGTAACGATTTCGAACGACTGTCCAGCATGTTCAGGTCTGTCCCATTCGCGTTTCTTTGTATTGTAACCTACTTGCCTATTTCCATCGGCACTGACGGGCTGATTCCGTCCGAAGATCGGGTGCGGGCAGCTATCACAAGAGCCTTGCCAACTCTTGAGGCAGGCTCGATCGGTTCTGCAAACAAGCGGCAATGTTTTACTTGTCACAGCCAGGCCGTTCCTGTGTTCGCATTTGTCGAAGCGCAACGCCGAGGATTCAAGGTGGACGAAGAAAACCTTACTCGGCAATTGAAACATACCCATGATCATCTCCAACGCGGCCTAGCAAACTACCTACAGGGGAAAGGGCAAGGGGGCGATGTCTTAACGGCGGGCTACGCCTTGTGGACACTTGACGAGGGTAGTTGGCCAACCGATGAAGTTACGAAAGCCGTGAGTCACTACTTGCTTACGACCCAAATGGATATTAAACACTGGCGACATCGAGGTAGTCGTCCACCAACGTCCGGTAGTGACTTCACAGCGACTTATGTCGCTCTTCGTGCACTCCATTATTTTGGATCGGATGATCAGCAAGAACAGATTTTGCAACGACAAAAATGGGTCTCCGAGTGGTTGGTTTCGACACCTCCCGTTGAAACGGAAGACTTTGTTTTTCGGTTGGGTTCCTTTCAGTATGTAGACGGCCATAGCAACTTGATCGACGAAGCATCCTCCGCCTTGTTAGCGATTCAACGCGACGACGGCGGTTGGGGACAGCGAGAAGATATGCCGAGCGACGCGTATTCGACGGGTTCTGCTCTGAGTGCACTCATTCGGGCTGGCAAAGTCCAGCTGAATAACGAATTCATTCGCAAGGGATTGAACTATCTCCTATCGACGCAACACGAAGACGGCACGTGGCACGTTGCGACGCGAGCGAAGCCTGTTCAGGAGTATTTCGAATCGGGATTCCCGCATGGCACAGACCAATTCATTTCGGTTGCGGCAACCGCTTGGTCAACCTTAGCACTACTCCAAGCGATACCGCCTAATACAAATCCAGCAGAAGATTTAGGGGAGCGATCCGAACGTGCTCCCAAGGCTCTGCCTCGTCATTAACGGGTGTAGCTCGCAGCGATGCCTGTCAAGTACAAGGCCAGCAACAAGGCCTGGCCGCAAAGCTGCATTCAATCAACGGAGAGATTCTCAATCGTCGTATCGCAGACCAGAACGGACGGCTGCACATTCAGCTTCGCAATGGCAAAGAACCGTTTGCGGTGATCGAGCCTCTTGGGAATCGATCCGGACAGTGAGTTGGTAACCGCGGACGGCTAAAAAAGCGGCTCGAAAAGAACGATAACTCCTTCGAATGAAACGCTTTAGGACATGGCGACAGCACCATTCGTGCATGGCACCTACCGCAGGGCCAGCACCTACCGCAGGGCCACATGGCACCTACCGCAGGGCCATTCATCAGCTAGTTGTGTAATTTCCAGGGAGATCCGGAGGAAAATATTGCCAATCACATCCATTCGATCTGGCCAAATATGACCGGTGACTTAAATTTGTCTATCGCTTCCAAGTGACCCGGATGACCATGCGTCTGGGTCGACGCGTGTAAGCTTTCGCCCAGCGAAAGAACGTTTCCACCATGCTCAACACCCTGTTCCTCCCAGAACTGCGAGAAATGCTTGCGGACAAGCTTTCGGAGGAGCTGCGCGAATTTTGTGTGGCGCTGCATCCGGCCCGAACGGCCGAGTTCATGGAGGGGCTAGAAAGCTCCGAAACCTGGGAAGTGCTTCAGCATGCCGACCCAGGTCTGCAAGCCGAGATCTTCCAGTATTTCGAGTGGGATCGGCAAGTCGAACTGCTTGCAACGCAACACGAAAAACAAGTGGCGGTGCTTGTCACGCACCTGCCAGCCGACGACGCGGTCGATTTGCTCCATGAGGTAGAAACAGAGCGAGTCGACCAAATCCTAGCACTGGTCCCCGCCACGGATCGGCGCGATATTCGTAGGCTGCAGACCTTTGCCGAGGGAACAGCCGGAGCCATGATGACGACCGAGGCAGCTTGTCTGTCCGAGTCGCTCACACTACGGCAAGCTCTCGATCAACTCAGTCGACAAGCTGAACGGCTGGAGATGATCTACTACATCTACGTGACGGATGACACCAACCATTTGCGAGGTGTTGTCAGTACACGGGCGCTGGTGTCGGCGATTGGTCGCCCCGAAACAAAACTCGTTGATTTGATGAAGACCGACTTGGTCACTGCCAATGTCCAAGACGACCAAGAGCAAGTAGCACAGAAAGTTGCGTTCTACAATCTACTGGCAATCCCGGTCGTCGATGACCAGCGTCACATGCTTGGGATCATTACACACGACGACGTCATCGACGTTGTGAGAGCTGAAGCCACCGAAGACGTTCAGCGTATCGCGGCCGTGGAGCCCTTGAAGGATTCGTACATGCGCACTCCTCTGACGACACTGTCATGGAAGCGCGGTATATGGTTGACGATCTTGTTCTTTGCAGCCTTAACGACAGCCTTCTTGTTAAAGAGCTACCAGCTAGAATTAGAGCGATACGAATGGTTAGTGCTGTTCATTCCATTGATTATCAGCAGTGGCGGCAACTCGGGTAGTCAGTCCTCTACGTTAGTTATTACCGCGTTAACGACCAAGGATGTGTTTGGCCGAGACTGGGTAACAGTCTTGCAACGCGAAGCCATCATGGGCGTAGTCCTGGGAAGCTTCATGGGCTTGATCGGATTTTTCTGCGCCCTGTTTCTCGCGCCATCGTTCTACGCGGCAATGGTGATACCGATCACGGTTTTATGTGTCGTGATATGTGGGACATGCATGGGAAGCATGTTGCCGCTAATCTTCCAGCGCCTTGGCTTGGACCCAGCCATGATGAGCAATCCTTTCGTAGCGGGGCTGAGCGATATCATCGGTATTTTTATCTATGTGAACGTAGCAATGCTGTTGCTCGGATAGTGGCCGTTGTCTCCACGCGTGAGGTTAAAGCCAGAGCTTGAGTCTGCCGTCGAGATAGTCTGGGAGCGCTTTGTTGACCCAGCGGCGAATCTGAGCGTCATTGTAGCGAGTGCTAAAGTGACCGCAGATGACGACTTCGTTTTTGAAATCATTTCTTCGAGCAACGATGTCATCCAAGTGAGTGTGGCCATGCTTGTGGATTTTTTCTTTGCGATGGTCCGGAGCGACAAAGGTCATTTCGGTGATCAAGATCTTGGCCCGATACATGTCAGGGCAGTCATCAAGTCCCTCGGGGGCGGTGTCGCCGGCATAGGCGATCAGAGGGATCCGAATTTCGTGGGTCACATCGGTACCCGCCAGTTTGATATCACGAATCTGATCGCCTGATAAATGAGCGAATTCTGGACGCAGTTTCTTGCGTCGGTCCCAGACGATAAATCCTAACGAAGGGATCGAGTGCCGAGTTGCGCTGGTCGTCACAACCAATTCTCGCGACAGCTCAATCTCTTGGTTCGCCGTCATTGGAATCAAGTCACAGGGGAGTTTGCCGCGGTCTAAGCGTGAGACGCATTTGAGGAGCGCATCGACGGTCGAGACCGCCGATTCCGGTAAGTAGATCGTTGGTCTCTCCATTTTCATCATGCGACGACGAGCAACATATGCAGGGAGAGCCGCAATATGATCGATGTGGGCATGTGATACCATAAAACGCGGGATGGCCATGAAGTCCCAGGGTTGAGCACCGAGATCAAATCCGAGTTTTAGTTCCGCGATTCGCCAGTAGGTCTGGACCGCAGCACGGGAGTAACCGTCGATGGTTAACTGGTCGTGCTTCAAGCAAAGCGTAGGTGCGTTGTCAACGGAACCGATGGACTCAGCGAGTTGGGAGTCGATGCGTTGCGATGAGCTGGAGGCTCGTGGCATGGATGCCGATACGTCTGCGGCTGTTTTATCGGACACTTTTTGCTTTTTCTATTTCGGACGATTGCGGCGCATGGGGCGCATTGACATGGATCTTGGCGACTCGCCAGTCCAGCAATTGTAGCTCAACTCGCTTCATTCCGTTGAATTCGTTTATGTTTGGCCTGAATGCCACGTCTATTTGACCACGATGGTTGTTCAAAGGTTCGATCCATTCGGCTTGACCAAACGCAACGCCTCGCATCAGAGCTCCGTATTGAACCAGTTTAGCGCTCATGTGCCGGTCGCCACTTCCCATGGCCTTGGCCGGGTCTGCTAAATCTACATTGCTTGCAACTAGGATAGGTCGCGGGTTAGATGCTCCGAAGGGCGCGAGTCTTTCGATGGTCGAGACCGTGTTGAGGTTCATTTGTTTGAACGTTGCTTCCGCATCGATACTGAGCGAGGCGATGGGTTTTTGTCCCTTGAGTTGAATCGAAACTTCTTCACAGAAAGCGTGTCGGAAAGCAGCAATGCTGCGTTCTTCGATTCGTAAACCCGCAGCTGCTGCGTGCCCGCCGCAGGTCAGAAGATGTTCACGGCACTGCTGTAGTGTGGCGTGTAGGTCGATGATACCTTGCGAACGTGCTGAGCCCGTTGCCGGCTTTTGCCCTGTAGAGTCCATACCGATAATGACAACAGGTCGATGGAATTTTTCTGACAAGCGGCTTGCAACGACGCCGATAACGCCGAGATGCCAACCATGTCCAGCAAGTACGAAGGCGGAATCGTTTTCGATATTGAATTGCTCCTTGGCTTGTTTGGTAGCGGCAAGGACGATGCTGCGCTCTAGCGATTCGCGATCGCCATTGAGTCGATCGATGTATTCTGCGAGTACGGTGGCTCGCTGTGGATCCTGGGTTGTGAGCAGTTCGATTCCGAGCTGAGCTTGGCCCAATCGTCCAGCCGCGTTTAAACGCGGCGCGAGCGTAAAGGCAATGTCTTCGGCTGACAGCGTGCTCTTTTGATCGAGTTTGGTTTGTTTGATGAGGGCCTTTAGCCCAAGCGGGCCGTGTTGTTGCATCAGCTTCAAAGCGTGGCGAACGATGATTCGGTTTTCATCGAGAAGTGGCACAACGTCCGCGACCGTGCCTAGCGCTGCAAGTGTCGTAGCTTGAAACAAGAATTCGCGGAGCGCGGTCGATACTCTTTTGGCTTGGCTAGCATGTTGGCAAATAGCCCAAGCCAATTTGAATGCGACACCAGCACCACACAAACCATGGAATGGATATTCGAAGCCAGGCAAGGCGGGGTGAACGATAGCAGTTGCATTTGGTAACTGATCGGACATGCGATGATGGTCCGTGATGATCAACTCGACTGCAAGCTCACGGCACAGTTCGGCCTCCTTGATCGAGCCAATGCCACAGTCGACGCTGATGATCATCTTGCGACCGCGCTGCGCAAGCTTTTGAATGGAGTCGCAACTTAAACCATAACTGTCTTCGAGTCGATTCGGAACGTAATACTGGACTTCCGCGCCGAGGAGCCTGAGGCAACTGAAAAGGATCGACGTACCAGTCATGCCGTCTGCGTCGTAGTCGCCATAGACGGTAATAGGAGTCTTGGCTTGAATCGCGGCGTAGATGCGTTCTGAGGCGGCTTGCACGCCCGGAAGGAGTTCCGGCTCACGCAAATCAGAAAATCTAGCTTCGAGAAACGAATCGATTGAGCGATGCTCGGTGATGCCGCGGTTTAGCAATAGTTGGGCAACAACGGGTTCGACCGAAGACTGTTTTGCAAGTGCCAAGATGGCCGCAGAATCGTGACCTTTGAATAGCCATTGCTTGGCCATGAGAAGCCCTCCGTGAATTAGATGGTCCAACTGAGCGGCGAAGCCGTCTACGTTCAAAAGCATACCGCACTGACGCTAGCAGCGTCAGCCACGCAACTGACGCTAGCAGCGAAAGCAAAGTGGCCATAATATACAAATGAAAGCAGGGCGAGTCAAAACTCGCCCTGCTTTTGTTTTCCGCCGCTTTCCGATGGAGACCACCGAGCCACTCTATTTTCGTTTTTCTATGTGCAACGTCACGCGACGGAGGCGGCGATTGTATTTCTTGAGCTGGAGTTTCTCCCCGCCAGGCCTGCGCAAAAGTACGTAGTTGATATCACCCGTCTCTTGGCAAACGAGGAACGTGGTTTCCTTTTTCTTCTTGCTCTTGGCCATTTTATGCGAATCTTACCTTCAACAGAAACTGCGTTCTTGGACATTCAGGAACGCGTATTATGGGTAACCGTCCGAATTCTGGCTAGTTCAATTGGGCTATTTGGGGGATTGGGTTTTGGAACAAATGCGAAACAAACCGCATCCAAGTTCGACCTAGTACTTAAAGTTGCCCAATAATCCGACCTAACCCTCAAATTCCCCACCCAACGATTCCGAGAACAAGGAATACGGTGAGTTGAATTAGTGATTCGGTCGTATTGCGCGAATATGATTGAGTTTCCACACTAGACCTCCCAAAGGAAGAACCGAAAACTTTGTATTAGTTTTTCTTTTGACGATCGCGACAACCTCGTGTTAGTCCTCCCCATGCGGGTGGTATTTAGGATTTCGAAATGACAAAAATGCAACGCCGAGAATCATTGAAGCTTACAGCAAGACTTTTTTTTAGGGCAATTTTGCAAGGGTTACTTCCCGTTACAGGTAATCGCAGAGATCGTCCAATTCACTTCGAGCCACTTGAGACGCGTCAATTGATGGCTGGAGATTTTTACGATGCGGCCTCGATGGCCTCTTCTTCGCTTCTCCCATCAGCAAATACGCCTGTACAGTTCAATGCGATGAACACGACTCGGCTGGTGGGCGAGGGAGAAGACGCACCGAATTTGGTTGAATTTGCGAAGGCGCTTCAGCAAGCGGGGGTTCGTTTCTTTGGGGCAGATTGGTGCCCATTTTGTTCGGAGCAAAAGGCACTATTCCAAGACGGTGCTCAATTCCTGCCATTCATCGAAATGTCGAATCCGGATCGTACTCGCAATGCGACTGCGATTAGCGAAAACGTAACAACGTATCCGACCTGGGAATTTGGCAACGGGCAGCGAGTGACTGGCGTGCAGACGCTGCAGCAGCTTTCGACACTTTCCGGAGTTGCAATTCCAACGGGCAGCAACCCGACATTCACTGTCATTCCAAACCAAACGGTGCTCAATGGTTCACCGTTGCACGTGCCAGTGGATGCTTATGATCCAAACGGTGGTCCGCTTACGATTACCGTTGCAAGCAGTAATCCCTCCATGATCTCTGCGGAAATGATTACCAATAACAAGTCGTGGAAGTTGACAGTCAATGGCTACGGCGAAATGGTCTATCGATTGTTCGCTGACGAAGCGGCTCGACCTGTAGGTCGCATCGAATCGCTCACGAACAGTGGCTTTTACAATCAAACGGCTACCAACAAAATCATTTTCCATCGGGTGATCGACAACTTTGTGTTGCAAGCCGGTGATCCAACTGGCACTGGCAGCGGAGGTTCGACCCTCGGGAACTTCGACGACCAATTCAACGTCAACTTACAACACAACCGCACCGGCATTCTCTCGTACGCCAAGTCGAGCGACGACACCAACGATTCTCAGTTCTTCATTACCGAGGGGCCACAACGGCATCTCGACTTCAATCACTCGATCTTTGGTCAGCTGATCGAGGGTGATGCGGCTCGCGAAGGAATCTCTCGTACCAAAGTGACAAATGATCGCCCAGATACGGAAATTTCGATCAAGTCAGCAGAGATTTTCAATGATACTGAAAACGGCTTGATTCGGTTGAAGGCACATGCAAATACGGGCACGTCTACGATTACTGTGACTGTCACAGACTCAACGGGCAACACGTTCTCAAGAACTTTCACGGCCACAGCGGCCGCAGATACAGCCAACGGCGCACCGTTCCTCAATGACATTGTTGTGCCACCCATTGTGGCAGGGCAAACTGTCAGTATCCAACTGTCGTCCCAAGATGCGGAAGGGCAGCCCGTTGTCTATGAAGCCACCAAGGTTGGCGCGGTGGACTATCAGTTTAACGTCAATGCGACGACAGGCTTATTGACTGTCACCGCGCCGGTGAATTTCACTGGGTCCTTTCAGTTGTCCGTGGATGTGCGAGCATCGGATATTTCAACTGTGACGACGGGCGACAAAGCGGATGGAGAGAAATTGACATTCAATGTAACGGCCGCCACTGCGGCACCGACCAGCGTCGACTTGGCCGCAGCCAGCGATTCAGGCACAAGTGATTCCGACAATATTACAAACTCAGCGACGATGCAGTTCATCGTCAGCGGCACGACTGCTGGCGCGACCGTAAACTTAAAAGTAGGTGATCAAGTTGTTGGGACCGCAGTTGCGACTGGTGCGACGACGACCATCACAACAACGCTTGTTTCGCAGCTCGGCAGCGGCACAAGAAGCATCGTCGCTACCCAGACGCAAAGTGGCTCAACTAGCGCGGCATCGCCTGCCCTTGCCGTTACATTCGATGCGACGGCTCCTACCGCAATCTCTGCAGCCGGATTGCCTACGATCGCAAACGTTGGTACGAATTTGGATTTCGATTTAGCCGCTGCGGAAGAGGGCCAAGGGCTGCGTTACTCGTTAGAGAATGCCCCGGCTGGCCTGACGGTCAATGCGACAACTGGACTATTGACCTGGACCCCTATTTCGTCGCAGGTCGGTCCTCAAACAGCCAACCTGCGTCTGACCGATGCATCGGGCAACTCGCAAACGCAAACCATGGCAATCACTGTCGCGGACAAGGCCAAGGTGGGAATCAGTTTACAACTGTTTGATTCTACCAATACAACCGCTATTACATCGGTGGGCGTTGGACAAGAATTTATATTGCGAATTCTGGTCAACGATTTGCGAACCGGGGGGAGTCCAGACGGGGACGGTGTCTTCTCTGCGTACATGGACGTCGAATACGATTCGAATATTCTCGAACTGGTTGGTACGACACCTTTGACCTACGCTTCATTGTTTGGCAATGGACGAAGCACACCGGATATCACAACACCAGGTCTAATCAATGAGCTAGGTGCTTTCTCGAGCTTCAACGTTGGTCCAGGCCGCGATCCGCAAACGTTGGCTACGGTGAAGATGCGAGCCAAGGCCTCGGGACAAGCCCTGTTGAGCTCCAATCCAGCAGAGAATGCAAGCCGTGGCATCACGGTATTCAAAGAAGACGTTAATGTGCCTGCGAGTCTTGTGACGTTTGGCACAGCCAACATAGCGGTTGGCCAAAACTTCGTAGCCGTGAATGACACAGTCAATTTCAACGAGGATAGCAGCAACAACTCGATCCCAGTTCTCGATAACGATACGATTGTCCCAGGCACGAATACGGTACTTACTTTGCAGTCGGTCTCAACGCCGTCGCGAGGTGGAACCGTCTCAATCGCATCGGACAACCGACGTGTGATCTATACGCCAGCAGCCAATATAAACGGCTCCGAGACCTTTACCTACACGGTCCGAGATCAGACAGGAGCATCGGCTACTGCAACGGTGACGGTAGGGCTCACGGCCGTGAACGACAATCCAGTAGCGGTGAACGATTCGTTGGATACGGTCAAGACCACAGATAGAGATGTCTTCATTCCAGTGCTCACTAACGACACACTGGGTCCTGACACCGGCGAAACGCTGACCGTCACCGCTGTGGGCACTCCATCGCAAGGTGGCACAGTCCGGGTGGGAACCGCCGGAGCCGGCGTCGTCTATACACCGCGAGCAAGCTTTACCGGTGTTGAGACCTTTACCTACACGATTAGCGATGGCAATGGCGGGACATCTACTGCCACCGTGACGGTAACCGTATCTCCAGCCGTTCCTCCGCCAACCGTTGTGGGTGAGTCCTTTACGATCATTGAAGACGCCGCCGCAGCTGACTTTAATGTGCTTTCGAATGATACCCCAGCACAGACGGGAGATACGCTAACGATTACGAACGTGACTTCTCCGAACGGGACTGCCTCCATAACGAACAACGGTTCGCGATTGAACTTCGCCCCTCGAGCGAACTTAAATGGACCAGCCACGGTGGTGTACACGGTTCGCAGCAGCAATGGCGGACTTGCAAATGGAACCGTAACGTTTAACATCACCGCAGTAAACGACGCTCCAGACGCAGTCAATGATGCTTTGGCAGCGATCTCAGCCCCAAGACAGTCGCTCAATGTGCTGGCCAACGACGTGAATGTGGATGCTGGCGAAACACTTACGATCACCGCCGTAACACAACCGGCCACGGGCCAAGGGACCGTGCAGATCGGACCAAATGGCCAAACCATATTGTATACCGCGCCGAATACGGATTTCACCGGAACAGTTACCTTCACCTACACCATTGGCGATGGTAGCACATTAACGGATACGGCAACGGTCACATTGACCGTGAGCAACTATACGCCTCGTGAAGTAGGAATACAGATTCCCGTGGGACTACAAGGACTACCCTTGACAGTGGAAGTGATTCCACCGTCTGGCAGTGCCGCGAACACTATTGCGATGCCACTTGTCTTCACCGCCGACGGAGCAAAAGTCGTCAATGTTGGACCTGGTGATTATCGATTCAAGCTGCCCGACTTGCCATTTTTGGCTGGCGGCGACCAATCGGTGGTGGTTAGCTCCGCCGCTACCTCAACAAGCTCTCTAACGACTGCATTTAATGTAGGAACACGCGAAGCGAGATACATTGATATCCGAGATTTCATGGGACAGAATCTCCGACGCGGTATCACTGCGGCAGTGACTCCGAACACGGATTCAGTTTGGAACAATGGTCAAGGTGATTGGAAGAACTTCAGCAACGTCAAAGTGTCCCTGAACGGTGCTGGCGACCAATTGACGGTTCGGGCTACCAACCCATCCAATCAAAACGTTCAAGCGACCTTGCCAGTCAGCGATTCCAAGGTTGTGCTTCGAGGCACAGAAGGGAACTCTTCGCTCTTCCGGATTCAAGCCGCTCCTTCCGAACTGAACTTCACACCGGCTACAACCACGACATCGGCGACATCGACGACAACCGGTGCAGGCGAGGGAGAAATTACTCCTGCGTCAATGCTCAATCCAGCCCTCGTCGATCAAGCGATCCAGCAAGTGCGAGGAGGTATGGCCAACACCGATGATCTGGATACACTGAAACCAGTGTCTAACGGTTATCGACGTGGATTCAGAACGCGCTAGGGAATTGTTTGCGAGAACCAACGAGGCAAAACAGCACTCCAAGTCCGTTGCGTTGGTTCTTGATCGCGCTCGTCTGCTTTCTGCCGCTTCACATTTTAGCGGTCGTACTCGACGTGTGGTTTCTACTTCCCCCCAAACCGATTGGTGATGGACCGGACTACGAAGCTATTGGGTTTGGACTGAGTAAAGGATATGGATGGTCCACATCCTTTTCGGACCCCGAATGGCGCCGCGTTTATGAAGTTGTTCAAGATCCTGATGTTGGGCTTGATTACTCCGTTCCGCTTGCCCGTCGCGGGCCGATCGTAGCAGATTCGAATCGGCCACCTCTCTTTCCGGCTTTCATTGCGATGGTCTACCAATTGGTTCCTCGCGGTCCGATCGCCTTTGGTTTCATTCGAATTGCGCTGGCTTGCAGTCTTTCCATTGGCTGCGCGATGGCCGTCGCTTGGGGCGTTGCGATTGTCATTCCAATGAGTCAAAGAGAGGGTTCCCTCCTTCCAACCATGGTGGGTGTATCCATGATTGCGATCGTCATTTCCGAACGCAATCTGCGCAACTACACGACCGACTTCGTGACAGAGCCGTTCGCGCTCCTACTGACTCAAGCCTTTCTCGTTGCTGCTTGGTACGGAACCAAGAAAGGAAACTGGAAATGGGCGGCAGCGACAGGTGCCATGTTCGCAGGAATGTATTTCTGTCGTGGCGTGTTCGTGCTATGGGTACCGTTTGTGACAATATGGTTGTTAGCTATAGGCTGGGCAACTGACGCGCGATCCACACTGCCCGGGGGGCCAGGCTACGGTTCAATCAACACAATGCGTTGGATATTTGTTTGCATGTTGACGTTCGGTTTACTGAGTTCATTTTGGTGGGTTCGAAACTGCTGTGTTCTCGAATCCTTTCATCCACTTGGCACAAAGGGATCGACAACTCTGATGGGAGGCTATTGCGACGAGTCGTACCAATCCGAGGGGTTATGGCAATTCGCTCCGGAAAGAGCATTGCGATTCGAATTGGAATCGAAATTGGATTGGAACACAACTTCCGCCAAGGACCTCAGGGACCTTGAGTTGGAAATAGAAAGACAAGCTAAACTCAAAGTCAATCAATGGTCGTCCGAGAATTGGGAACTTCTACCAGCCTTGGCCCTAAAGCGAGTGGTAACGGAATGGAATCCCTATCGAGGAAAGGCATTGTTGATGAAGCTTCTTGCCGCGATCGGTGGGATCTGGCTTATGCGGAATAACCGTGTCGCATTGATCTGGCTCGTGGGACCACTCGTCATGAATACGATCCTAGTGGCATGGACCTATAGTTTGGGGGGACGCTTTCTGGTGCCTACTTATGGATTGATATATATTTTGGCGGCTATTGGAGTCGCGGGAATAGGGACAGCCGTGGCGGATGCTGCCAGCATCCGATCAAACGCCAGCCGTGTGTCGCGACGAACCCCGTTCCGGCGAACGTAGCTAGGAAACATTCTTACACTTAAACCACTCAATATGGGGGGTGTTTTGTCCTTCTCCCCGTTTTTTAGTATATTATCTAGGAGTAGCTTTCGATAAGTTACCAACCCATCCCCCACCCCGCCTAACTGTTCGAACGATTTAGAGGAAATTTCTCGTCGATCGACCCCTACCATTGTTGCTCTTGCGTTAACGAATGAACGGCTTCCGCTCTGCGTGATTTCGTCGTTTAGGCAAGCGTCCCTCGTACCTACGGATTGACTCGATGATCTCGAATTCTACGGGAATGCATCCATTGCTTGACTCCGTTCAATTGCGCCAATTGGCCGATTGCCTTAGCTTGGGAGACTCGCTGGAACAACTTGCGGAACAATGGTCCTTTAACAGCCCCCATGAATTGCTTGCGACTAGTGCTCGTTCGATGAATTTGGAATGGCTTGAAAGCGATAGCGTTGAACTGGCGGTGGAAACGCTCGAAGGGTTTCCAGCCAAGCTGATCCATAGGCATACGGTATTTCCGCTTGAACGCGGTGCGGGTTGGCTCAAACTGGTAGTTAGCAACCCGTTTGATTTTGCGGCGATCGATTCTGTTGCGTCCGCGATGGAGGTTGAAGTTCGGCCAGTGATGGCAATGCATGAAACCGTACAAAAGTTGATCAAGCGGCATTTAGGCGTCGGCTCGGAAACGATCGACGGGTTGATTGCATTGCAACGACAGCAAGCCGGCGATGTAGAAATGCTAGAGGGGATCGACCCTGACAGTCTAGAGGATGCCGAGGAAGCGCAGCAGGCTTCGGTAGTCGGACTTGTCAACGAGATTCTGAGCGAAGCCGTCCAGGCACGAGCCAGTGATATTCATATTGAGTCGCAAGAGTCCGGCTTGAAGATACGACATCGCATCGATGGAGTATTGCAAAAGCAGCCGACGCCACCCGAGATGAATCAGTTCCGAGCGGCCATCATCAGCCGATTGAAGATCATGGCCAAGATGAACATTGCTGAAAAACGTGTGCCGCAGGACGGACGCATCAAGCTTCGTGTTTCCGGTCGTGAGATCGACGTGCGCGTTTCGATTATCCCGATGCTTCATGGCGAAGGAGTCGTCATGCGAGTGCTCGACAAAACGAACTTAAAATTCTCGTTGCGCGGGATCGGCATGCCGGAGTCGGTTTATGAGACCTTTCAAAAACTCATTCGGATGCCCCACGGAATTGTTCTCGTTACTGGGCCAACTGGTTCGGGAAAGACGACAACGCTTTATAGTGCATTGAGCGAGATCAAATCGGAAGACATCAAGATCGTGACTACCGAAGACCCCATCGAATATCAACTGGAGGGGATCAATCAGATTCAAGTTCATACCAAGGTGGGCCTTACTTTTGCTGCATGTTTGCGCGCCATTCTGCGACATGATCCCGACGTTGTTCTTGTCGGTGAAATTCGCGATTTGGAAACAGCAGAAAACGCAACCCAAGCATCGTTGACCGGTCACCTCGTATTCAGCACGTTGCATACGAACGATTCGGCCAGCGCGTTCATGCGATTGTGCGACATGGGCGTTGAGCCTTTCTTGGTCGCAAGTACGGTCGAGGGGGTCTTGGCTCAGCGGCTGGTACGCGTTTTGTGCGACGATTGCAAAGAGCCGTATCAACCCAAAACGGCAGACTTGCCTGACGACTTTCCCATGGACCATCGGGTTGATCCCAAGCTCATACTTTATCGGCCCATAGGATGCGCCAGTTGCCGCAAGACAGGTTATCACGGTCGATTGGGAATTTATGAATTATTGGTTACTAACGAAGAGATCCGAAAAATGATGACCCACCAGGGGACCTCGGATGCAATCAAACAAGTTGCTATTCGCAACGGCATGCGTACTATGCGGATAGATGGTTGGGACAAGGCCTTGTCTGGCATCACCACCATCGATGAAATAGTCCGAGTGACGAAAGCAGACTGATTGCGATGACTGACTTTGCCTACACCGCCAAATCAGCTACCGGAGAGAAACGAAACGGTACTATTGCTGCCAACAGTCGGTCCGAAGCAATGCAGCGTCTACGTTCGCAGTCCCTTTTTCCAATGACCTTAGTGGACCAAACGGTCGCCAAGTCCACATGGGTTTCCATCTCCCTTCCGGTGCGAGTGTCCAAGGAACAAACCGCAGACTTCTGTGGGCAGCTAGCCGACCTATTGAGCAACGGTGTCGCAATGCTTGAGTCATTGAAAATCCTTGCCGAAGCGACCGAAAACCCGCGGCTAAAAGAAATTGCCATGAGAATCCATGACGCGGTTGCCCAAGGGGACAGCTTAGACGTGGCCATGAGCAAAGAGTCTGCAATGTTTTCCGAATTGACTCTCAGTATGGTCCGAGCCGGACAAGAGGGGGCGTTTCTCGAAGAAGCCCTGCAACGCACCGCCATGTTTTTGCGAAAACAAGATGAAATGCGGAGCAAGATCGTCGGCTCGCTCGCTTATCCAATGATTCTAGGAATCGTGGGAACGATCATCACGACACTGATGGTCGTTTTTTTGGTTCCCAAGTTTCAGCCGTTTTTTGATCGACTTGAGCAAAACGGAACGGGACTCCCGCTGATCACGATCGTATTGCTGGGAACGAGTCATTTGATGTTGAACTACGGGCTATTTGTGTTGCTAGCTATTGCTGGGGTAGGCTTCGGCCTTTACCGTGTGATTCAGACTACGGCAGGGCGAAGAGTAATCGACAAATGGAAATTGAAAACACCCTTGGTTGGTTCCATTTTTCACGATGCGGCCGTATCGCGCGCGTGCCGCGTGCTTGGAACCATGCTTCGCAATGGCGTTCCGCTCCTTCGATCGCTCCGAATCAGTAGCGAATCTACGGGAAATACGCTGTTGGCAGAGGCTATGATGAAATCGGTTGAGAATGTAACCGCCGGAGATACTCTTTCCAAGCCGCTTGCTGCGAGTGGGCTTATTCCACCACAAGTCATGGCGATGATTCGAGTTGCAGAGGAATCAAATACGCTCGATGAAGTCCTGATTAAGATTGCTGACCGTATCGACAATCGAATTGAGCGTCGTCTCGAAGTCCTTGTTCGCATGATCGAACCGATGATGCTTATTTTGATCGGAGGGATGGTTATGTTCGTCATTGTGGGGGTACTACTGCCTGTGTTTGATCTAAACTCATCTGTTGGTTAAAATGATTGTGAGAACACCATGACAAACTTTGAACCCTTACCGCTGATGGATAAACCGTCGCCTATGGTTCGGGGTTCAACGTCACCCGCCAACACCATTTCCCCCTCCACCATCCCGCCCCCTACAACATGGACTCGATCATGTGTCTTAAGACTATTCGAATTTCACGCCACGCTCGTCACGGCCTAACTTTGCTTGAATTGATGATCGTTTTGATCATTTTGGTCGGTTTAATAGCAATTGTGGGGCCACGTCTTTTGGGCTCGCAAAAGAAAGCCGACATTCGAACGGCTCAGGTCCAAATCGGTAGCTTAGCTTCGTCGCTCAAGATGTATGCAGCGGACATGAAGAGCTTTCCTTTGACCGAAGAAGGTCTTGATCTTTTGGTCAACCCACCGGAAGACGAAGCTCTTGCAAAGAAGTGGGACGGACCTTATATCGAGGGTGGTAAGTTGCCCAAGGACCCTTGGGGAAATAGTTTTCAATACGAATTCGTTACCGATTCTTCGGGTTCAGATAGCAGCGGTTCAAACGCCAAGGTTAAGTCATCGGATTTCCCACACATCTTTTCGTTGGGACCGGACCGACAACCTGGCACGACCGACGATATTTCGAATCAGCCTCAAAGCGACGACGAGACATCCGATTCCAGCAAGTCTTCAAGAAAGTAACGAGTCGGAGTTAGCATGTGTAAATACTTTCTCAGGCGTCGCATTGTTCGGGGTTTTTCGCTGTTAGAAGTCATGATTGTGCTTGTGATTATGGTTGGCCTGCTAGCAATCGCTTGGCCCAATATGCAACGTCCGCTACGTCGTGCTACGCTCAATGAGGCAGCTCAAGTATTGCGTGAAGCGATCGACGAAGGACGCCACGAAGCGATTACTACGGGTGAACCGATCTTTGTTCAAATGCAACAAGGCAACCACGAGGTCCGCACGGGGTCGTTTGCTAATTTTGCGAACAGCGAAGATTCAACGGACTCTTTCAAAGCTCCTTTAGGAAAAGGGACCTTCCAAAGTGCCGTCGAAACTCACCACGCAGAAAATCGACACGGGCATAGTGGGGAATTGCATTCCGATGGAAGAACACCGAGGACTTGGCGTCTACCCGATTCCATTGTTATTACGGAAGTGAATTGGACTTCAGAATCGAGAACCGAAGAGGACGATAGCAGCTTTTTTGCAACGAGCGCAGAGCTCAAGTCAAACGAGTCGAATGGTACTTCGGACGAGAGTGGCGACATTCAGAGAAGCGGTTCGACCAATGCGGAAACGGCGATCGCCGAGATCGGGGCATCCCACAACGATTGGTGGTTGCCAATTAGTGCAACTGGACAAAGCCGGAGCGCATCGATCGTCCTTTACGACACGTCGATCCATGAAAAGATGATAGTGACTTACGCGTCCGCAACGGGCGCATTGGAGATCGTCCGGTGAGCCGCTCGGCCGCAGCAACGCGTCGGGCTTTTTCGTTGTTGGAGGTTATCATCGCGACGGCTATTCTGGCCGGGAGCGCGATGGTTCTTTTCTCGTTGATATCCCTTGGTACAAAGTACGGCTTTCGGGCCGAGGAAAGAACAATCGCGATCGCCCAAACTCAGTCGATATTGGACGAGTTTATTGCTCGCATGTCGGGCGCTGAATTGCCGGAGGAAGTGAACGGAGTCTTGCCGAGTATCCCTCCTCGCAAATTTCGCATCAACGTCACACCGTTTGAACTGAAGACCAATCAGGGAGCCAACCGAAACACCGGCGCCGCCATGGAAATGCAAACGGTCCTCTTTCGTGTTCGTGTCAAGCTGTTTGAATCCAACGCACAATTGGGAAATGAAGACTTTGCCCCGCTCTTTGAAATTTCTCGACTTGTTCGACGACCGCGAATGAACGAACCGATGGCCGGCGCTACTGGAAGTTCCTCGAATCGCAATGACCGAGGCGGATCGCTATGACAGGTCAATGCTCGCTCAGCTTGCAAAAAACGTGGGGCCGACCTCCGATCACCTCAGGCTCCATATCAACAGGGCGGTCCGCTTTCACTATAATAGAACTGATGATTGCGCTGGGTCTGCTCGGTGCACTAATGGCTGTCGCTTGGTCGCTTCTAGGGACGTTTCGTGATGCAGAGATGCGAGGATGGAAAGTTTCATACCGCACGCAAACCATTCGTTCTGCAAGTACGTGGCTGGAAGATGACGTACAACACTTAGTACCCGCGGTCAGTCCCAATAGTTTTATCGGCAACGCCATGGGTTTTTCAGCAATAATCGAACCATCGATCGATCCGATCCCGTTTTTGGCAAATCTGATGTCCAACCAGGAGGCAATGGAACTGGAGCCAGCTGTGCGGGACTCATCCTTTGGTCAAGAATCGAGTGTAGCAACGGCACACAATTCTCCTTGGCCCGACGAAGCCATCGAAATTGAATACCAATTGACGCCTGTACCAACGTCTTCGACCGCTTCAGCCTTTCGAATGGCCAACGACTCGAAAGAGACACCATTTGTTTTGACGCGACTGGAAAGAAGTGGCCGAACGATTCGCGAATCTCGACTTGAGGGGCTATTGAATGCTCAATTTCGTTACTTCGACGGAATCTCCTGGAAGTCCGAATGGAACAACGTTCAACAAAATGGATTGCCTTTAGGAATCGCGTTCGGATTCGATTTCCCCGCAACAAGTGACATTCAAAAACCTAACGACGTCAGGACACAAAATAAAGACCTAGACGATTCGTCATCGGAGATTGCTTTGGTTAGCGAATTGCCATTTACTGATTCTGCTTTGGCAACCGACGCAACTACCGAAAGCCGGAACGCCAATCAAGGCTTAATGGAATCGTCGACCAACGAAGTGCAGATCGTGATTCTTGTCCGCAGCGGACCTCCGACGAGAATGCCTGCGTCAGATCATGGGAAACGGCGAGACGTACCGTGACAAAGGCCAACGATTTAGTGGACCAGTCCAAGCTGTCGGGTTTCGGTACGTTTTCATGCCATGGTCAACGTAGGCATCGCAAAACGATAAACTACCGTCAACGCAATGGAATGGCATTATTGGTGGTTGTGGTCCTCGTGATGTTGATCTCACTAGGGGCATATCGGTTTTCGTTTTACATGGAGAGCCAATACCGCTTGTCTCGATTGCACGAGGAACAGGTGCATGCGAGACTGGCCGCTACGAGTGCATTGGAGCTTGCGGCGGCGATTGTGGAGATGTCGCAAACTCAACGCATGCTTATTGGAGGATTGCGAGACAATGCAGCCGCCTTTCGCGATATTGCGGTGGACGATTCCATTTCCGCGACGTTGTCGAGCAGAGATCCGAATGTTTGGCGGTTTTGCTTGGTTTCGCCAGAGACTGCCGAGGAGGTGAACAGCAATTCAACTGCCTCCAATCCCATTGCGGGAACGGCATCCCTTCCCATTCGCTTTGGACTAGAGAATGAATCTGCCAAGCTTCATATCCCTACATTGATCTCATGGGACCGAATGAGACCTGGGCATGCTCGCACTACTTTGCTTGGATTGCCGGGTATCAGCGAGTCTATAGTTGACGGTTGGCTGCGGGAGTTTGGCGTTTCGGCGCGCGTTGATAGAGGTGGATCGCAAACTCAACTTGCGTCGCTAGGTGACCTGAGGCATGTTTGGTTTGGCGGCGATCTCAATCAGAATTATCGGCTCGATCCTATTGAGATCCGATTGGCGAATCAATTACTCAGTCAGAATCGCGCTGCGTCGCAGCAGGCGATTGGTTCATCGAATCTAGGAGGCACATTCAAGCCGTTGCAGAGATACGTAACATGGTGTAGCGGACATCGTAACGCGACTCTAAATGGAAAGGCGAGAATCTATTTGAACGATCCAAATCTTCAATCGCTGCACCAAAAACTCACTTTGGTTTGGTCTGCGGATTGGGCGAATTTTGTGATTGCGATGCGGCAATTTGGACCGAGCGTTACTCCATCGCAATCGGCCACCTCGGCGGAAAACCAGAAAGCTCCGGCGACCACCGTTTCGTCTGTTGAGGTCGTTCAAGACTGGACGCCTGATTTTGGAAAGGCTCCGGTTTTCAACTTTCGAAGTCCGCTCGACTTGGCTGGCGCGGTCGTGGTGCTTCCTTCGATCGTTACTTCTCCTAGCTCAACAACTCCGTCATCTGCCGTAATGCGGACGCTTCGTAACCCCTTTTCAAGTGACTTGTCGTCGGTTCGTAACTATGTTGGGATGGTGCTCGACGACGTAACGGTCGACGCGTCGCCGGTCGCAGAAGGGCGTATTGATGTCTCCGAAGCTCCCATTGAAGTTTTAGCTGGAGTGCCTGGACTGGAACTGGCACTTGCCCAACGGATTGTTCAGCAGCGATCCAGATCGTTAGACACTTCGTCGAAAACTCAGGAACTCGGAACGATCGCATGGTTGATCGACGTTATCGATCTTGCCAAGCTAAAAGAACTGGAACCTTACCTTACCTGCCGAAGCGATGTCTATTCCGTGCAGGCGATCGGCTACCGCGACAATCAGAGCGCCGTCCATCGCACGACAGCAACCATAGACGCGCGTGAATACCCTACACAATTGCGAAATCGAAAGGTCTGGCATCCATGGGACCGTGGTTTTCCGATTGAGCAACTGGCCAATTCAAAACTATGAAGCTATTTGAACGACTATCGAATCTACAGAATTATGCGAAACGCAACTCGGGAACGGGTCGCGTCGCGGTGGTGCACTGGGACCGCGAGACGATTTACTTCTTTTTGGTTTCGCTCAAATCCAAGACGATAGCTGAAGCCGATATCGGCGCGATATCGTATGTCGACGCTGGTAATCCATTGTTAGCATTGGCGAATCATTTCCGGGACCATTCGATCGCCATTCAGCGACTCGTGGTACTGTTGTCTCGTCCCGAGTTGGATTTGCCGACGCTCAATTTGCCACCAGCGGAACAGAGTGATCTTCCTGCCCTTATCGCAAGCGAAGTGGAGCAACAACTGGGCGAGACCGACGAGTCACCCATTGTGGACTTCCATGTTGTTGCTAACCCAAAAGCGGACAAGACTGTAGGTAGCCAAGTTTTGGTGTTTGCATTGCCGGCCAAAGAGCTGAGTTCTTTGCAGAAACAGGTGACTGCGGCAGGTTTCAAGTTGGCAGCGATCTGCTCACGTCATCTTGCCCCATTAGGCATACTTCGTAGGCAAAATATACCGAACAACACGCTAGCCGTTTCCATTCACCTCTATACGGGAGAAGTCGAACTTGCAGTCTGCCGTGGAGCGGAGCCCATTCTTTTGCGAACGATTCGGTTGAGTACGGAGGAACCAAGTCGCGTCGCCGAGCAAATATGGATGGAGATGCAACGATGCTTGACCCTATTGCCTCAAGAGACCGCTGAAATGCAATTGGGTTGGTTCGTCTTTGAGACCGGCGACGCTGCTCGACTTGTAGCGCAATCGCTTAGGGATCGAGGGGAGTCTTCGATCACCACGATAGACCCTCTCGTCGATTGGGCGTCTTCTGGTACTTCGGGAAAGGCTACGGCCGCGAACACTGGGGCTGCCTGGGACTTCGTCCACAACACACTACCTATCAATTTGTTGGCGCCAAAGCAAGCTCCAAAACCAAAGAACCCTTTGGTTCGATGGTCTGCAATTGGAGCGTGTGCCGCTTCTGTCCTGTGCATCGCCGTTTATTTCTTATTGTCGGATGTTTGGCAATTGCAAAACGAACTTGAGACAATTCAAAATGAGCTGGACAACTCCAAGAAGGTAACTGCCAAGTACCAAGAAAAGTCGGACCAAGTGCTCGCTGTTCAAACTTGGCTGTCGGATCAAGTCGACTGGTTATCGGAATTGAACGAGCTATCAAGTCGGCTACCCGATGGACAAGACGCCACGGTCCGGAGGCTAACGGCGTCTGCCAACCCAAACAATGCAACTATTGATCTTTCTGTACAAGTAGCCGAACAAGAGTTCATATCACAATTGGAGTCTCGCATTCGCAGCGCCAAATACGGGGCCACCAGTAAACAAATTAGTCAAAACCAGAATTCTGCTGAGTATCCTTGGCAATTCGAAACACGTGTAGCCTTTCCAATTGAAGTCCAAAAAGTGGATGCGTATGGCCCTGCGGAGAAACCCTTATGACTCCGCGCATCAAGTGGTTGCTGATTGCTGGAGTGGGTGTATTCGGACTATACGGACTAGACGCTCTCTATCGCAGTTGGATTGAGCGTCCAAGCCAGCAACTAGCCAGCCAGATTGACGACCTTCGAGAAAAGCTTAATGCATCCAAGACCGAACAACTCCTAGCACAAAAGCAAGGCAAGCGTTTAGATTCGTTCGTGGCTAGAGCCTTGCCTGATGATCCGCAGTTAGCGAGATCCCTCTACCAGCAATGGCTGCTCAACGTGGTTGAAAAAAACGAGCTAACGTCCGCCTCGGTAGATGCGTCTCAGCCGGTACGGCTCGAGATTCGTTCGCGCACGAAGAAGGGCAAACGGCAGTTGGTGGGTCACCGAATCAACTACTCGCTACGGGGCCAAGCTACGCTTGCAAGACTGTCTGGTTTCCTGAACGACTTTCGAAGGGCGGGACACCTACATAAGATCCGCACAATCACGCTGAACCCTATCGGTAACGAAGGGCGATTGGATGCGAACTTGACTATTGAAGTCCTTAGCTTGGAGGCCTCTGCAAACAAAGAACAGCTTGGTTTTTGGGAGATTACAGATGAAAAGGCTGTCGCTCCTGTCACTTACGAACATTTGGTCCGCAGAAACCTTTTCGCCCGTGGCTTTGCCAAGGCACTATTTGAACTTGAGCTCAAAGCCATTACATCGAATCGAGAAGGAATCGCTCAAGCTTGGTTTCGTATTGACAGTCGAGGGACGACCAAAGCCATCGCAGCCGGCAATCAAATTCCGGTGCCACTACACGACATTCTGGTGGTAGACGTCCTCCATAACAAAGTGCTCATCCGCGTCAACGAGGATCCGTACTGGATTAAATTGGGGCAATCCGTCGGTGAAGTATGTTCGCCCAAGCAAGAAAACTCAACTGGAGTCATACGATGATCATTTGCCGTTTCACGCTGCAGGTTTCGATGTTGGTCGCAACGGCGTCGTTGCTAGCTCAACAAAAAAACGCATCAGGCCAACTCATTGGAAATCAATCCATTGGTGGCCCGGCACTGTCGCTAACTCAACAGCGAACAACAGGCAATGCTGCATCCGCAAATATCGGCCCTGGGCTCGCAAGCAATGCAATCGGTTCGCTTGGGAACAGAATGCAAATTGACAACACTCGGTTTGTTCGTGGCAACCGATCGCGTCAAAACTTTGTCGGATCCAATCGCACCGACCTCACTGGGTTTGTAGGCTCGAGTCAAGCATTGGGCGTTGGTCGAGTTCCGTCGGCGGTCGAAAACCTGCGCATTGAAACAACGAAAACCAAAATCAACCGACCACTTCCACTCCAACCGGCCAAAGGCATGTATTACCCACGGCTCGAGATTGACTTTGAATCAACATCCACACCATCCGAGTTGGTCCGAGAATCGCCGGCCAACCAAGATACCAAGGAACGCATTTCGCAGTTTTCGGCCGGCGGCGCTACAGTCACTATGTCAGGCAACACGGCGATACTTCGAGGCGCTGTCAAATCAGCCAAAACGGCGGAATTGCTCACGCAACTGTTGAGCTTCGAGCCAGGAATTGATCGGGTCAAGAATGAGCTGGTGATCGAGTAATTTCCGAAGGTTAGCCATTAGTCGAATGTCCATATCGCGAGAATCCATTATCATGTGCATATCCGAGATTCGGTTGTTTTTGTTGCTTGAATAAAAGGAGTCCTGATTTTGCAGCCTTGTTTTTCACTTGATCCCTTTGCGGTGAAAATCTGTATCGATGGCTGATGAGATATCCAGGATTCAAGTATTGCGAGAGGCGCTGTCGTTAGCCGATAGATCTGCGTATCTTGTTGAAGCTCGCGTGATTCGGCGCGTCATTCGGGATCGACACGGCGTTGCCAATTTGGTGGTCGCACTTCCGCACACCCAAAGCCAAGTTGTAAGCGGCGGAGATGTTCGCAAATTCGCGCACCCGGACGAATTGGGTTTGGACTCTTTCGACGCGCTGGCCGACGAATGTCTATTGATTTGCGAGCCAGACAACGGCGAGCTGGATCATTGGCCTTTAAAGGAGTTGAAACAGCAAGTTTGGAGACGCCTTTTCCATGCCCAACTGGATCGCGAATTTCAGCGTTCGGATGTTTTGGGCAGTTCCGAAATATTGCGACGAAACATTTCAGCCATCGGTCAAGCCGAATTCGACGAAGCGCATTACGTGTTACGTTCCGAACTTCGGTTGATATCTCCCAACTCTCGCGACGAAGCATTGCGCGAATTCGCTGCGGTGTATTTTGAGCTACACTATTTTGAACCTGATTTATTGCCAATCTGGTTCCCATCGCTTCGAGACAGCGCAAACGTAGAAAGGATCTTGTCGCATGGATTGGACATGGACGAATTCTATCGCGATTCGAGGCTAGAGGGGACACCTTCCCCTGAGTTAATTTCACACTCGCAGAGCGATGAGGATCGCCTGGTAACGACGCGTAGGAACTGGTCGCTTGCGACTGGTGTTTCTCAATCCGAGAGAGGCTATCTGCGCCAACTTCGAAAACGTGACCGAGCCAACGAACGTGGCAATACGGTTTATGCAATCGCTTGTGCCATTCGAGCCACTCAGCGGGCGAATACGGATGGAAAGAGATTGGGGGCGGAAAAGAAGGCTCGAGACGATGTGAGACGCCTCGTTAGTCGCTTGCGGAACGCCATCGCATTTGCAAAGCAGGATAAAGATGAATGGCAAAATGCTCTCTGGGAACTTGCGAAGAATTCAGTACATGGCTTCTGGAATGCTGAGAAGCGTTTGCTTTACGATCTTCAGAAGGTTTGTCTGGACCATGAGCGACTGACCTATAAAGTAGATCTCGTAAAATGGATCGTCAGTCGCGGAAAGAGACCACTTCGCCGTCCGCTCAATAGCATTCGAGAAGTCGCCATGACGAAGCATCTGGCTAGCGCCGCTTCTCGCCTCACGCATGTCCGATTGAGCGGAAATGATAGGAATCATCTAACCGAGTTAATTGAGCATGCCGCGCAACTCTCTGAATCTCAAATGCGAGAGAGAATGAGACCCGTACTCGCGCAAACCTTGTTAGCCGTAGACTTAGTTCCCAAAAGCGTTCCAGAACAGGTTGCCTCGGAAAAATTGGTAGAGGAAGCACTCGATTGCATAGCGGAACGCGGTTATCTGACGATGGGATATCTCCGCGACGCTATTAGTAGAAACGATCTCAAGTTACCGGACATTCAAGAGTTACGGGAGGTTTGGCATGGCGATCAGCTTTTGCGAGCGGATGATCAACTAGATTTAGCCTTGGACGGAGTCTATCTTCGGGGTGAGTTTTATCTACGTTGGCTGCAAGTCGTCAGTTCGTTTTTCTTTGGGACTCGCTTCGGACGATTTGCCACGATGTTCTTGATCATTCCCTTCGGCGGCGCGGTTGTTATCGTGGAAGGGACACTTCACATCGTACACATGTTTGGACGTTCAACCCACGCTTCCGAATCGTTAGCAACACTATCGCTGGATGGTGCGACTGAAAAACAAAGTGCCGAGGATGGGAGCTCTGAATCGGATGCTGGAATGGTACCTTCCCACGAGTCTTCGGTCGGCGATTTGCAAGACAAACCGGAGCCGATTGAAGGAGCTTCCTTGCCATTAGAATGGTTGTCCAGCGACTCTGGGACAACAATTTCCGTGCCGCCTAAGACGACCGATGAGGTTGCCCGTCAAATCGTTTCTAGGCAGACGCCAACCTTTTCGTTGGTAATCATTTTGGGCCTTCTGCTGATGGCTTTGATTCATGCACCCAAGTTTCGCAAGTTATCTTTCAGACTGATTTCAAAAGCGTGGCGTTTCGTTCGGGCCATCCTTTTTGAGACGCCGCTGTTGCTATTGAAGTTGCCTATTTTGCTCAATATTTGGAACGCAAATCACTTTGTACGGCTTAGACGGTATGTGATCATGCCCGCTGTTCTCGCTGTACTTTGGGGATGGGCACTGCCTTGGATATTTCATTGGAAGCTGCTTGAATGGTGGTGGGTAACAACGCTGGCCTTCTTAGCGAGTGCAATTCTGAATACGAGAATTGGCCGCGATGCGCAGGAGCTAACACGGGACTGGATCGAAAATGCAATACATCAACTACAGGCCCGACTCGTATTTGCGATGATTGGCTGGGTCGTGGATTTTTTTCGCTTCATGTTGAGCACCTTAGAGCGAGTTTTATATGCGGTCGATGAGTGGCTGCGATTTCACAGCGACGAAAACTTACTTTCTGTCCTAGTGAAAGCGATTCTGGGAGTTATCTGGTCTTTTGTTTCCTTCCTGATTCGAATCTACGTCAATCTTTTGATCGAGCCGACATTTCATCCGGTAAAGCATTTTCCTGTCGTAACCGTGGCCCACAAGATCTTTCTTCCCGCCCTCATCATGCTGGAAGGAAACATGGTCCATTTTTTAGGGCAGTATGTTGGAACGCCACTGGCCCGTTCCTTCACTTGGTTCAACATGCTCTTCCTGCCTGGCTTCTTTGGATTTGCCGTTTGGGAATTGAAGGAGAATTGGAAATTGTATTTTGCGAACCGAACCGACAGGCTAAAACCCGTACCGGTAGGGAGCCACGGCGAAACGATAGCGCGTTTGCTTCGACCGGGATTCCATTCAGGGACCTTGCCAAAGATATTTCGCAAGTTGCGCAAGCTGGAACAAAAAGACGCATCTCTCGGCCGCTTTACGAGTCGGCGATCCACTCAGGAACAGCTTCACCATGTCGAGCACGCAATCCAATCTTTCGTCGATCGCGAACTCATATCGTTGCTTCAAAAGTGCGATGTGTGGATTGACCGTCCGCTACGGTGCACACACGTAGTAGCTGCCTCCAACAGCTTCTCAATAGAGCTTGTGTGCGCGACGCAAAGCGAATCACCGTTGCAGCTTCGTCTCCAGGAACAGAGCGGGTGGTTAGTGACAAGTGTGTCTCAAATGGGATGGCTGAATTCCGTATCCGAAGAACAATGGAATTCGTTTTTAAATGCCCTGGAAGGGTTCTTTCGAAAATGTGGAATCAACATTGTACGAGAGCAGCTTGAAGCCAATCTCACTCGGGAATATCCCTACGATGTGGATCCGGCCGGTCTGCTCATTTGGCCAACCAATCGATTCGATGTTGAGATTTTAGCAGACTTAAAAGGCGAGGGAACGATCTACCCGCTGCCGAAGAGCAAAGCTGCTGAAGCTGGACTGGCGTCCATTGAACGCGAGAAGATTCTGTTTTCGGCGACACATACCGATTGGAAAGAATGGGAGAAGACTTGGTCCGACAAAGTGCTGGCGACATCGTCAACCAACAGAAATATCTTTCTTCAGTGACAAGCGTCACTTCAGCTTTTTGCCACTTTCGTTCTTGTCGGAGTTGCCCCGACGATTCGACTCAAGATTTCGAGATGGCAATTGTCTCTCCTGTTGAAACCTTGGCTGAGATTGGTTGGGTGAAACTATTTGCTGCGACGGAGCCCTGATTCTTGTATCTCTCTGTACATTTCCCAGTCCGCCTGGATTTTGAATGGATCGTGCTCGAGACTCGTTCGGCGGAATAACGCGATTATGTAACGGTGATTGAAGGGTTGGCGGTTGAGTTGGGATGTTCGGTAGTCGTGGCTGAATGTTAGGCAACGGAGATTGGATTTTTGGAGCCTCGATTTTTGGCTCCGATTTTTTGGATCGCTCAAGAATTCGGTTCGTATCCAATGGATTGGAAATGCGATTCGATTCAATGCGAGTTGGCTGTTCGAAACGCTTTCCCAGATCGATATCACGTGTGTCAAGGTGTGGCTTTGTTGGACGATTGAGTTCTGAGTTGCGAAGCTCGGGGCTGCGCTGTGGAACGGCGGCGCGACGCACTCCCTGTTCCACTTTGTTTGGTTCGATTCGCAAAGCTTTCACGTCGCTATGCATGGTAGTCGCCAATTCTTTACTCGATAAATCGTGCTTGCGTTGGATGCTCTCTGTCTTGGGCAAGCTTAAAGTGGGAAATGTTTTGTCAACGGTTGCGATCGAGCCAACGGTTGCGACCGAACCAAGTAGGTTTCCCTTTCCTTCGGTCGCTTCGCGTTCTCTCGAAAGCCGTTTGCGATCCAGGTCTGCTTTTAACATGTTTTGCTTGAAACTCTCAGGGACCGGGACAATTTGAGGGCCACCGGCAATCTTATTTGCTTGGTCAAGCGTGTGTGCAATGTGGACTGGCTCTCTGTCTGGACGCAAGGATTTGCCAATCACGTTCGACTGGATTGGCGACCAATGTTGTGGTGGACGGAGCGACGGATTACGATTTAGTTCTGCATGCTGGTTGCCGTACCATCGAATTAGATCTTGCCCTTGCCGAGCATTGTACGCTGAGTAAAACGAGATCAACGGATCACAAGAACCACGTCGTTGGTGATAAACATAGGCTGGGACAACATGCCCATGTGCCGATGGCGATCCATAATAGTCCCCGAACAAATAATGGTTATATCCGGGTTGAACGAACAAGTTGTGCAAAACCACTTGCGAGTTCAGCACGACCTGCGGGCGCAAACACCAACCTGGACGACTATAGGTCGCCCGTGGAATAGATACTGGGGCAAAGCAAAGCCCTCGCGTCGGTAGACGCCGATCCCAGTATGCATTAATAAAGACACAGCCACGCGGTGTCCAAACGACGTGAGATGGAATCCAAATCAAATCATCTTGCATGGGATGCCAATAGCCGACATTCCAAAGGTACGCCGAGTTGGCAGACTGCGTCCAGTTCCCCGGAATGTAGAAGTAGTTTAGGCCGGGTGAAGGACTACTTGGCCCGTTCTCGAGCGTTGTCGGTGGAGGAGGTAAGTAGGTGATGGACTCTGCTGTGTCCTCTACCCAAAAGCCTTGGACCCACTGCCAACCACCGCTAACTTGATGCCAATAGCCTGGAACCCATTGATGCCCCTGGGGCGGAATGCGATAGACACCGCTTATCCAGATAAAACCCTCGCGTTGCTCATCCCATCCCCAATAGCCTGAAATCCATATAGCATCGTCCCCGTCCGGCCGAAACTCGGGCGCCAGCTCATTGATGGGGCTTGGTGGCTCTTGGGTAACGATTAGCCCCGGTGCCGGATCTGAGACGATCGGTTCGGCAAAAGCCTCATGTAGGGGACCGCGAGTCAACGTTTCAAAGCCGTCGTCATCGTCTTGGAATTCGGAAACCGCTGGTTGCTCGGGAAGCACAGTTGCCGCGACTTCTTCAATTCCAAGGTCGTTTCCGACCATGAATGTTTCAAAAGGCTTCTGGCCCAACGAGCTATTTACGATGACACAAAACATGCCATAAAAAAATGGCCTGAAAAGGATCACGATATTTTCTTTCAACATCAATCAGCCCTGCCTAAACTCTTTCGAGGTATCGCAATGCAACCAAGTTGAGTGCAGTTGTCGTCAAAAAGCAACGTGGTTCAAAGAACAATGCTACTGCCTCAATCGGTTTGTGCTCGCTTCAGCACCAATGCAACACCAAAGCAACTCTCGGGCCGCAACTCTCGGGCCGCAACTCTCGGGCCAATAGGGTGCGGCGTGGGACTCGTCCTCCAACCATGCCGCCCTGCACGCTTGAGTCCGAGGTTTTTGAACACGATAACCTATTCGATGATCTTCATCTCTACATTCCGGAATCGCACTTCGGTTGCACCCCCGGAATGCAATTGCAGCCCGATAATCCCGCGTTTGGCACCTTTCGGGTCGTCCAGGTCGACACACAATTGTCCGTTGATCCATGACTGTATTTTCGATCCTTGGGCGCGAATTTCGTAAAGGTTCCATTCGTTATTCTTGACGTGCGGTTCCCCCGATTTGTCCCAGAGTAGCGCCCGGCCCTCCTCCTCGTAGAGCTTGCCCCACCAACCGGGACCAATGTCCGCTTGATAACCCAGCATCCCCTCGTCGGTTTGCTGGCTTCGAAACTGGATACCGCTGTTCCCCGCGTTATCCGCCAATTTTACCTCGAGCTTCAAATGAAAGTCTTCCACCGCAAAATCGCTTACAAGAAATTCATTCTTTGCAAGACCGGTCGTTTTTCCAACAATCTCACTCCCTTCGACAGTCCAGAGCTTTTCATTGCCTCGCCAATACGACAAATTCTTGCCATTGAAGAACTCCGGAGCATTTGCGACTGTGGCTAAGATCGGTATTTGGCGATCGCTGCCCAAATAAGCGATTAACGACCGAATCTCATGCTTGCTAAAGAGCTTTAAATGATCTTCGGGCATCATCGATTTGTCGCTGATTTTGCGATCCTCGATCTCATCGAGCGGTACCACTTCGATTGCGTCGACCTTTTGAAGCGTTACCGACTTGGTGTCCTCCGCTTTCACAATACCAGTCACAATCCGGCCACCGCAATTGAGGATCGTCGGCTGGTACTCCTTCGCCATGACGGAACTCGGGTCCACGATATTGCTCAAGAGATAGTCCAAATTGGCTCGATTCGAGCCCGTTAGTTCAGGACCGATGTTGCCGCCAGTAGCAAAAAGCACATGGCATTGTTGACAAGTCTTCGCAAATACAGCCCGGCCAAGTGGCAAATCAGGCTTAGCTTCCTTGGTCGACTGAACCAAGGCTTTGTATTCCTCGACCAGCTTCGTCTTCTCTGCAGGCGATTCGCGAACGGTGCCCCAATTCTTTTCTAAGAGCGACTTTACTTTATCGTTCTTGAGATAATCCAACTGACGCACCAAATCGGCAGTGAGATCGCTAACGGCAATCCTCTTTGCATCGATCGCTTCCAGCATCGTTATCGCATACTCGCTTCGCGACGAAAGGGTCGATAGCGCCGCGCGTTTTTCGTTTTGCGGCAAGTCCTTGTAGATCGAAAGTATCACTGCGCTCGTCTTGGGGTCGGCGTATTGAGCCAAGCCAGTGATGGCGGTGGCCCGTAGCCCTTTGTCCGTCACTAGAGACTGAAGCACGGGTGCTAGTTTGGGATCTTTTGCTCCTAGCAGAGTACCTATCCCGGCTGTCCTGGCTTCGTTCGAAGCACTGCTAGACTCGACAATCCTGCGAACTGCATCTAGGGCTGCCTCATTTCCAAAAGTAACGCCCAACGCTTGAGAAAGGTTCTGAATTGTTGCAGAACCTTGCGCGAGTTTCGAGTAGACGGCATCCCACTCCTTGGGCGGATCCACTTTTCTTCTACCAGAGAGCGAGATCCGAATGGCCTCTAGAAACGCTGACTGCACGTCTTCACTATTGGCTTCGCCAAGTCCTCTGACAAGAGTTGCTAAGGATTGCTCCGTGTTGACGGCTCCGATTCGGCGCAACATATTGTTCCGAACCATTGGAATGGTCGCCGTCGCCGACAAGCCGATCGCCATGGCTCTTTCAGCGTCTTGTCCAGCCAGTGGTTCCACTGCGTACCAAATCATCCATGGCAGATTGTGATCCGTCGCGTCCGCTGCATTACCGAGCAAGCTCTGCACCAGTTCCCAACGTTGGTCCACGGGAATGCGCTGGGCGGCAGAGGCTAGGTAAAGTCGAGTTACCTGCGATTTTTCGAAAGTAGCCATTTTCGCCAACGTGCGCGGGCTAACGGCACTTGACGCCAACTTGGAATCAAGACCTAACTGGATCCCCCAACCTCGCACGTATTCATTCTCGTCGGCTAACATTCCTTCGCAGGTTGTTGCGTCGAACTTTTCCATAGCCGCTAATACCCAAGCCGCTCTGAGTCGCCGCGTTTCATCGACTTCTTCCTTGACCATCTTTTTCAATAGCGAAACCGCTGCCTCGCTAACTTTGCCGGCCGCTGAACGCTCCTGCAGAACTCGGCGGCTGTGCCGTACATACCAATCGTTCGGGTTCAAGGTGTGCTTCACTAGTTCGATGTCAGACGCAGTTCCAAGCGAAACACTCGACTTCTTTACGTCTCCATAGGTGATCTTATAAATGCGTCCGTTGCTGCGATCGTGTTTGCCTGGGTCGGTCAGGTGACAAGCTTGCATATCGTACCAGTCGATCATCCACGCTTGCCCGTCGGGTCCATATCGCAGGTTGAGGATCTGCGATGCTTTGTCACCTGTTAACAAAAAGTCTGGTGAGTGACTGCCTACGTATCCTGATCCTTTTTGTTTGAGGATATCGACGTTCAAACGCTGACCGTGGATGTTGTTCATGAAGATGCGATCACGATAGACTTCTGGCCACGCACCGCCGAGATAGATCATCGCACCAGCGTGCGCGTGCCCGCCACCCGCTTCATCGGATTTTCCATTCCCGCTGTGCGGTGTTGCACCAATGTAATGACGATGATCGGCGATGGTCTTGATATCGTCGTAGGTATATGGATTGAAGTGCACGCCCCCTTGTCGTTCATAGCGTGCGCCCTGAATGATGTGATACAAGTGCGGGATAACGCACGAGGTGAGAAAGGCCTGTCCGCGGTCATTGAAGTCGACTCCCCATGGGTTGCTGGTGCCATGCGCGAACACTTCGAAGGTATGACGTGTTGGATGGTATCGCCAGATGGCTGCGTTGACCCCTTGGCGATCTTGGTCTGCCATTCCTGGCTTGCCAACACGAGAATGCGTGAACACACCATGGCATCCATAGAGCCAACCGTCCGGTCCCCAAATGAAGGTGTTCAACGTTTCGTGCGTGTCTTGATATCCCCATCCATCCAGCAATATTTGTGGCGAACCATCTGCAACATCGTCTCCGTTGGCATCGGGAATAAAAAGCAGATGCGGCGCAGCACCAACCCAGACTCCACCGAAGCCGACTTCCATCCCGCTAATTAGATTCAATCCTTCGGCAAATACTTTCCTTTTATCCAGCGTTCCGTCGCCGTCGGTGTCTTCGAAAACAAGGATTCGGTCGCGGCCTTTTCCTTCTTCCGCTCGACGTGGATACTCATAGGCTTCAGCGATCCAAACTCGGCCACGATCATCAAAGGCCATTGCGATAGGCTGCTTAACATCTGGCTCAGCGGCGCCCACGGTCACCTTGAAGCCGTCGGGCAATCTCATCGCCTTCGCCGCTTGCTCGGCACTTAAACCTTCAAACGGATACTCGTCCAACACTTGAGGCGTTTCCGATTTGGTTACCGGGCCGGGTTGATTCGTATGCAATCGGAATCCATCAAAATTGAGATGCCCCCATCCCCCTTTGCCTTCATCCACGAGCCGAACAATCAACTCTTTGCCCTGATAGTTCGCCAGGTCCACGACCACGGGCCGCATGTTTTCGGTTGCGCGTCCCGAAGTGCGATGGATTACTTTGTCATTCTGCAAGTCGATCAACTCGACCCGAATGCTTTCTTCGCTACCTCCGCCCACCAAATACGAAACGAACGGTTTGTCCGCAAGGAAGGCTGCAGAGGTCAAAGTGCCGGTCGGTTTGTCACCGGATCTTTCAAACGTACCAATCCAGTATTCACCCTGATGCTCGCTCAGCATGTCTTGTCGACGAGCGGCAACCGCATCGCCGCGAATAGGTTGGCCAGCAAACGCATCCCCGGTAGCGGTCCAGTCCTCAAGTGTCCCTTTCTCGAAATCAAGGTTTAACGTTTTGCCTGCTTTGGACTTCGGTGCCTCGCCTGGATCGACTCCCAACTGCAAACTATCGATACCGACCATATAGCTTGGGACCGCAGCGGAATTCTTGCCAACGATCTCAAGGCTCAGCTTATGAGATCCGGCTTTGAAATCCCTTTGCCCGATTCGGACAACACCCGTGGAAATGACGTTCTTAGCGTTAAACAAATCGATCGGTTCACCAAGTTTCGTGCCATCAAGGATCACCTGTACAATCCCATAGTCAGGGGCCTTTGTGAATACCATCAGCACATCGAACTTGCCAGCGATCGTGATCGGCAATTCCAGATCAAGTGTAGAGCCGGTCTTGCCACCTGTCCACCAAAGTTGGGAATCGTTACTCCAGTGGTCCGCAGAAAATCCTCCCATGCCTTGTTCGCTAGCGGAGCCGTCGGTAACGGCCAGCACCTTTAACTTCTCGCCCTCGAAAAGGAGCGCTTTGCCTGTGGAAACCGGCTTTACGATCTGACGCACAGGCTGTGCTGCAAGCCATGCAGCTTCTTCGGCTTTGGCGCGTTGATGAAACAAGGCGTGTGCCCCTTTCATGCCGCCGACGGTGATATCCATCAGTCCATCTTGATTGAGGTCGAACAATCCTATCTGTCGACCGATACCAGATTCATCGGCAGCTTTGAAAGGAATCCAATCGATCCCATTGGGGCCTCGTACCAATTTAAACCAATAGACCACTGCACCCGCATCCCACATTGGGCTCCCTTTATGATGGGAGTAATACGTTTTGCCAGTGATGATATCCTTGAGTCCATCGCCATCGACATCGGCCAAGTTGACGGAATGCAGTTCGCTGAACACAACGCCATAAGGATTGTCTTGGGCCTTCGAACCCAAAATGTCATGACGTAGGAACGTGCGCTCGCCTCCGTCCAAAACTTGTTCGAACCAAGCCAATCCGAAATCGTGAGCCGCGATGCTGGTGATGATGTCGTTGTCGCCATCGCCATCCACATCGTACGCGAACATCTCCGCGCCACCATAGGCGCTCGAAAAGGATTGCTCATGTGCTTGCCAAGGTTTGCTTGCAGCAAGTTCGGTCGGTTGTTGGAGCCAACCCTTGGCATGAATCACATCCAATTTGCCATCGCCATTGATGTCTCCGATGCCTAAACCATGACCAAATGTTTTGTCCGTGACTTGAGCGGAGACCGCGGTGAATTTCCATGGCTCAAAGGGACGAGCCCAGTCGATTGAGGCATAGCCAAAGAAACCATCGCGTGAGCAAACGAGTTCTGGCCGATCATCGCCAACTAGCTGTAGGAACTGTGGCGACTCGTTGGAGACCCAATCAAAGACTTGGTGTTTCGTCCAAAGTTCAGCAGCGTTTTCCCTGCCCGGATTTTGATAGACAAATGCGGGGGTGCCTGGGAAGCCAACTGTGAAAACATCTTTCCATCCGTCGCCGTCAAAATCGCAGATCCATGCGAAGAAGTGATCCGTGTATCCCTCACGATTCTGAGGCTTGGCGGGATAGATTTCATGCTTGATTTGAAAGCTGGGTCCTTCGTACCAATGGGGTCCATAGACGAAGTCGACTTTTCCGTCGTTGTTCAAGTCGCCGGCCGCGGCACCTTCGGAGTAGTAGACATCGGAGATTTGTTGAGTCCGAAAAGTATCGAGGGTCTTATCTTCTGCCGTTGCAAAATGGAAATTGAGGCAGTTGATACCGATTCCGAAAATACTTAGAAGGTAAGATTGGATCATGTTGAAAGAGTAGGCAAGTGGAAGGAAAGGTTCCGGATGATATCGTGCAAGAAAGCTTTCGGTGAAGTCGAATATTTCTTCATTTTAGCAGAAATGCCAATCGATCGCATGTAGCCCAACGGGCTATATGGCCTTTCTCTCGACCGCAGATCCGCGACACTTCAAGGTGCGATTATTGAGAATCGCGGATTCAAATATGAGATTGAGTTGGAGTGATCGCGGGAGGGCGGTCGGACGGACGCTAGCAGCGTCCGCCACGTGGCTGACGCTGCTAGCGTCAGATCATTTCATGTGCTCGTCGACGTATCGAGTTAACAACGCATAGAAATGGCGAGCGGTATTGGTCCCTTCGGAGATCGAATGCGACCGGCCTGGATAAGGCATCACATCAAATTGCTTGTTATGCGCGATCAATTCGTTCATCAACAACTCAACACCTTGGTAGTGGCAGTTGTCGTCTCCGGTGCCATGTACCAATAACAAATTGCCTTTCAACTGCTTGGCAAATGTCAGCGGAGAACCATCGCGATAGCCTGCGGCGTTGTCGTCCGGTAGACCCATATACCGCTCTTGGTAGATCGTGTCGTACAGCAACTGATTTGGAACGGGAGCTACCGCAATCGCCGTGTGGTACAGATCCGGGTGCCGGAAAATCGCGTTGAGGCTCATGCTGCCTCCGCCACTCCAACCCCAAATACCAACTCGAGTGCTATCCACAAAGGACCAGCGATCCAGCAGCGCGCGGGCTGCAGCCGCTTGGTCTTGAGATGCAAGAATGCCAATTTGCCGGTGAACGCACTTACGCCACGCTCGGCCGCGTGGTGACATGGTTCCGCGATTGTCTACGCTCGCGACAACGTAGCCTTGTTGAGCCAACATCAGGTGCCACAATCCTCGCTGCCCTTGCCAAGCATCTTTCACCGTCTGCCCGTGCGGCTCGCCATAAACATAAAATAACAACGGATACTTCTGGTTGGGATCGAAGTCCTTTGGCTTGATGCACCAAGAATCGAGCGGCGAGCCCTGGCCAATGTCCACATTGAGGAACTCAGTGGTCGGAAGTTGCAGCTTAGCCAAATTCTCTTTCATAACGCGATTGGCTGTCAGCCCCCGCACCACCGTATGGTCGGACAGACGAATCAGTTCTGAAACAGGTGGTTGGCTGATCGTCGAATAGGTATGAACCGCATAAGCATTGTTGGTAGCAATATCATACGCGTGCGTTCCAGGCTGATTCATCGGCGTGAGTCGCGTCGCTTCACCCCCGGCGCTCGATACGCGATAAAGATAACGCTGTGTTGGGTTTTCAGGAGAAGCGGCAAAATAAAGGAAGCCGTTCTTGGGATCGACCGCTTCGATTTCAATCACGTCAAAGTTGCCGGATGTGAGGCATTCGAGTTTGCCCGTTTCCCCACTTGCTCGATAAGCGTGTCGCCAACCATCTCGTTCACTTATCCAAAGGAATTCTTTGCCGGGAGTCAACCACTGCACCGGATTTTCATTCTCCAACCACGTATCATCGGTCTCGGTGAGAACCGGTTTTGTTGCGCCGCTTTTTGCATCGGCGATCATAACGCGATTGACATTCTGCAATCGATTGAATTGTTGCAAGATGAGTTGCTGGCTATTCGGCATCCACTCCATTCGTGCGATGTAATGCTCGCGCGATTCGCCTTCGACATCGAGCCACTTGACCTTCTTGTCAATGCTATTGGTGACGTTTACAACACCCACACGACCGGCCGAGTTGCGTTCGCCGACCTTGGGATACGCGAACCGGATGGTCTTGGAATATTTCCCAGACGTGTTGTCGATCATCGTAAACTCGGGCACTCCCGCAGTGTCAAACTGCCAGAAAGCGATCGCCTTGCTATCGGGACTCCATCGGTAGCCGTCTCGCAAGTCGAGCTCTTCTTCGTTCACCCAATCCGAAGTGCCGTTGATCAAAGTTGCGGTGCCGTCGGTGGTTAGCGGACTGATTCGAAGATCCGAAAGACTTTGCGAGTAGAGATTGTTTTCTCGTACGTAAGCAACCTGCGTGCTGTCTGGCGAAAATTTAGCAAACATCATCGATGCCGGAGCGGCATCGCCACCGAGTTGCTTGAACTCGCGACTGACGAGATCGAGCAACCAATAGTCGCCGCGTGTGTTGCGACGCCAGACTCGCTGGCTGTTCGTATAGACAAGCACTTTGGTTTCATCGGTAGAAAAGTCAAAACCATCGATTGCGATCGCTTCTTGTTTGCCTTTTGGAATAAGCATTTCAGCGGAGGCGACGATCTTCTCGAATCCGCTCTCGCAATCCACGCGAACCAAATCGCGTCCCTTCTTTTCGCCGGTGGTTGGTCTAAACGTAAAATAGCTCGAGGAGCTTTGGCTCCATGTTAATTGTCCGAGCCGTTCTTCTTGGAAATCCTTGTCGTCAAAAATGCGATCGATAGTTAATTGGGATCCGTCTACGGCTCCCTTTGGAGTATTTGGCTTGGTCGCAGCTTCTTGGCCAAAAGCGAACGCAGAATGCGAAAGAGTAAATAGCGAGCAGAGCAGTGCAAATCGAACGGTATGCAATTTCATGTTGATCGCTCCACATCCACGACGCGTGCACCAAGTACTTCGAAGCGAGGCGTTACTCCGAGTCCAGGTGATTCGCTAGCCCGCATAAACCCCTGTTCTCGCTGGGGTGCACCAGAAGCCGTGCTGACTGTTACGTAACTATTGAAGTCTGTACTGGTAAAGCGATACTCTTCTGGAGTGCTGTGAGCCAAGTGCGCAATGGCTGCCGTCGTGATATCGCCTCCCCAGCTATCTTCAAGTGTCATGGCGATCCCCATCGAAACGCAAAGATCGCGGGCTTGCTTGGTTTTTGTGAGCCCACCTAATTTGCTGATTTTCAAGTTTACAATGTCCATCGCCAAATCCGCTTTGCCGCGAAGCAGCATGCCAAGGTCGTCGATGTTCTCGTCCAGCACAAAGGGATGATCGGTATGTCGCCTAACAGCCAAACACTCTTCGTAAGTCAAACAAGGCTGTTCGATATAAACATCTACGTCTCGAACAGCTCGTACGACACGCATGGCTTCGTGTTGTGTCCAACCTGTGTTTGCGTCGGCTACAAGGCGTTCGTTGGGAGAGAGCATGCCGCGCACGGCATGAATGCGTTCAATATCGGTATCGGGATCGCCACCCACCTTCAATTGAAAGCGACTGTAGCCTTCAGCGCGATAGCCTGCTACCTTGCGAGCCATCGTCTCAGCGGACTCCTGGGAAATGGCTCGATAGAGCCGAACGCTTTCACCGAATCGGCCTCCCATGAGAACGCAAACAGGTAGTCCACATACTTGCCCAAGAATGTCCCAGCAAGCGATGTCGATCCCGGACTTGACATACGGATGCCCTTTGAGCGCCGCGTCCATACGATGGTTTAGTTTCGCGAGCTCGCAAGGATCATAACCGATCAAGTGTGGACCGAGTTCTCGCAAGCCAGCCCGGACCCCTTCGGCATATGCCGGTAGATAAAAGGGTCCAAGTGGACAGACCTCGCCATAGCCGATCAAGCCTGAGTCTGTCTCGACACCCACGATGGTGCTGTCGAAAACGGAAACCGATTTACCCCCCGACCATTTGTACGTTCCTTCGTGCAATGGCAACTCGACGCGATGTGCGAATATCCGAACGATCTTCATTAGACTTGAATCCAAGGGGTAAAAAATGAGATACGGAGATTGTAGCCAGGATTTTCGGGAAGTGCGTGCGTTATCGTCGGTAGCTCGCACTTGCCGACCGGAATGAAAGAAGCCGAAAAAGGATTTGCCAAGGAAGAATTTTGGCAAAAAAATTAGGGGCAAAAAGTAATAATATTGGTCCAATAGTTGGCGGAAGCGATAGTCGAACAGTTGTCTCAACTGTTCCCGCCCTGCGTCTGGGTAGTATCGCAGCCAACAGCATACCGAAGATGCTATGCGATTAAGCATAGATTGTACAAAGGATCGTTCGATCCATTAGTAGCGTCGCCTTTCGCTCCGCGAAAGTTGCGTGGAGTTCGCTACTTTTGCGGAGCAAAAGGCGACACTTGGACTGTTCTACTCAGTTGCAATCACTTGGCGGAGAAGTAAATCTTACATTCCGGCAGATCCCTTGAACGAGAAATCGAGAATCGCAATCGGTGACGTTCAGCGAGAAGTGCGACCTACGAAAACCATCGGCTAAATCACCGGTCGCGGGTCCAGTTCTCATCGCCTAGCGATCTAATGTAGTCGATGACTTCTTCCAATTCCGTCGTAACTGCCCCTGGCACTCGTCCACCGCGGTCGCATTCGGACAACAGCAGCAAATCCTCATAACTTTCGTTCTCACGCAAACGTCGATGGGCTCTCGAACCGATGGTTCCATCAAAAATGTTGTGGGCTTCCATGTGATTAGCAATCATCCAGTGTGTTCGCTGTGTGATCAAACCCTCCAACGCCTCCAAGCCTGATTCCACGTGTGCGCTGGAGTCGATCCCTTTGCCAACATCATGTAATAAGGCGGCTAGCAAGAACTCCTCGTCGTAAGGCATAGCATCACAAGCCAAGTCGAAGACCTGCAAACTATGATACAAAACGTCCCCCTCCGGATGGTACTTCGGATGTTGCTTGACGTTTTCGAGTGGCAGCAACAAACTATAAAAGACTTGGAACGGATCGGGTATTTCATTCATGTCGGACAATGTCTGTTCCGTGTCGATGGCTGGATACTCTTGCCTTAGTAACGCTTCGAGCTCATGCATGCTGGCGCGTTCGATTGGCTTACCTGTGATGGAGCTCTTGAATCCATGGCTGCGCATATTGTCGCGATAGACGGTCAGTTCTATGCAATAGGATTCACGCACATGAATGTGCGTGTAGGTCGTGTGGATTCCGTCCTTGCGAACTTGCTTTTGCTCAATCTCGTAGGGAATGCACTCCTCGTCGAAGAAAGCCGCGACCGCTTCGATGCTGTCGGAGAAGACATGAATATCGATATCCGAGCCTTGCCTGACGTGACCGGTAAGAACGCTACCTATGAGTTTCGGATGAAATTTGCTAATGAGTCGCATGACCCTCAGCGCGGTCAATCGCATGTCTCGCAACGCGTCGAGCCGAGCAGGACCTTCGTGCGTGCGAGCAAACGATTGAACAGCATCCCGGATTTCCGCATTCGTTGGCAGATCGGCAGGCTTGACCCAACCCTGGCATAATCTGCGCGAAGCTTTTTGTTTAGCCCGATAATATTCGGACTCTTCGTGAAGATACAAAAGCCGAGCGGCTTCGTGGGCGATAGACCGCCTTAATTTCGAAAGATTCATCCTGTGCACCGCAGCGATCTGCTAGTTAGTCAGTGCTTTTACAACATAGGGAACATCGACATCTCGTTTAACCCCGAGCCGTAGGCGACGGCGGCATTGAATCCATCTCCGACGCCTTCGGCTAGGGGTCAACGATTTCCATTTCAACGCATGTGTTCCCACAAGTCAACTCCGAAAATATCATTTCAATTGAATCGAGCAACCAACCGCTTCGGTCTTCGGAAGGCTGACGGGTTGACCTGATTCAAGTTCCGTCAATGCGATCTGCAAATCATCTCGAGTGGCTTTCGCACGTTTCTTGCCAAATGCTGGATGTAGATTATCAATGCGACCTTGATAGTGTATTTCGCCTGCTCTCCCAAAGACAAACACTTCCGGGGTCTTCGTCGCCTTCGCCGCCCGTGCAACGGAGTGATCGGCATCCATAACAACTGAAAACGGTACTTCGTATAACTTGGAATGATCCCTCAGCTGATCGATCGATTGATCGGGTCCTTCGTGGACAAGTGCAAATTCGAATCCATTCCTTTGAAACTCCCGGTACATCCTGGCTAGTGCCGGCTGATAGCTATTGGCAATCGGGCAGTCCGTGGTCACAAAGATTACAACTAGCGCCCGACTCTCCGCGGGGGCCTTAAGCGAATACGACTTGCCATCTAGGTCGGAGAATCGCAGCCCTTGACCTAATGGAACCGATTGAACGTGGTCGTCTTCGGTCCGGGCAATATTTGGTAGTATCGCGACAAGAAACAGAGTGACGAGCGCTCTGCGGTCAAGGCCTTTCGCAATGGCGATCATCGCTCTATTTGCCTTTCGGTACAATTTCGAGAAACTTCTCGATCGACTTCCGACCGTTGTCCAATTCGCTTTGATCAATGATATCGTCGTTGTTGCTGTCCATGAGGTCTAGCAAACGGTCTCGTTGCTTTTCCGGAATCTCACTCTTCTGTAGTTTTCCGTCTCGATTGCGATCCAATAGCTTGAGGATCCCTCCATTGAGAACTCCGCCACCTAACGGACTGCCACGACCCATGATCCCACCCATTTGCGAACTGATTCGCTTTCGCAGGCTCTCTCGTGTTCTGGCTTTAATGTCCTGTTCTAGTACCCCACGTTCGCTCTCGTTCTTGGCGGTCGCAAGCATCGTGATGGAGCCCATTTCGTCGGTTGACTCACGTCCCCAACTGATAGGGCGGGGTGGCGAGAATGGGTTCTCGGGGTTCTGTGCTGAATTGTCGTAAATGATATCAACTTTAATTTTGGTCCCTTTTGCAAGTGCCACGGGACTTTCGAACAAGTACTGATCTTGCCAATCGAGGTCCCAGTCATCGATGCGCAATAACTCGATTGGATTGCCAACCGGTGGCGTCGCAGTCATGGTCATTTTTCGACAGATGTAGTGGGCATGCCCACCGATTTCGAAGCCCACGATATCGATCGGCAAAACGTACTCATCATGTAGTAAATAGTTCGCATCGCCAGCGTCAATATCGATACCCGCACCCATTCCAAAGAGCGGCGGCATCTGAAGGGGAACCAAGAGTTGTTTGGGCGCTTTGTCCGCGAAGTAAAGCCCGAGTTGCGCTTGCTCGATTTCCTTTTTGCCTGTCGGGTGAAAATGAGTCTGCATGATAATATCGCTCCCCTTCGGAAGATGTCTTGCCAAGTCGCTAGGTAGTCGGTTGGGTGTAGCACCCGGAACATAGCCGCCTAGACCACGTGCTAAGCTCTCAGGCATACGCTCGAGCGCATTGCCACGGGATTTCAAGAAATTCATGCCTGCGAATCCAGGCTGGCCATCGGCACTCTTTTGTTCTTTGGCTGCACCGTCGATATCGAGGAAGAACAATGCATGGTGTACAGCCCCTCGTGCGGTCGGATGCACCTCAATCGCTTTGATCCATTTGTCTTCCGGCAGCCCAACAGGAAAGACAAACGACCGATACAGATCCGGGCCATCGGCAGGAATTTGGAACGGACGATCCATTTGCACGACTAGGTCTGGCGCGCCGAGACTCCAACCGTCTGGAAACTCCGGTGCCTTTGGAATCTTTGATTTATCTCCCTCGGGACAGCCTGCGGTGATCCAAACGTCGAGTTGTTTCTTCTCTTGATCGCTGAGCCGCCGATCATTCGAAAAATTCAGGCCCGTATGTATTGGTTTCCACGGGGGCATATAGTTATCGCGAATCACGGCTTGAATGGTCTCCGCTCGTTGCGAAACATCTGCATAGCTTAGTAGAGAAAATGGTCCAGCTTGTCCAGGTCGATGGCAAGTGGAGCAGTGATTGTGAATAACAGACGCGATTGGCTCGGCAAAGGTTACGTTTTTGGGCACATTGTCGGATTCGGCAGAAGAACGCGTTACGCTTAGGCTGGTCACGATCAACGCTAACAAAACGGTTTCGGATGCTTTCATATTCGATAGACTTTTCTGCTACAAGGACTGTTCATTTGTTTCAGGCAATGTTTCCAATTCAGATTCCGTTCCAATATTAACAATACGTTGCCCCTGAGATGTGTGACCATAGGGCGAAAACCAATTCTCCGAAAGGGCTGGAAAACCTTGCAAATCAATCGTCCATTGGACTGGGCCAAATGCGTTCGGTTCACGATCCCAATTCAAAACTACGCGATGTGCGACGCCGGTCTCCTTATCCGCCCAAAGTTCAATAGCAATTGGTAACACCGATGTACTCTGTGGTTTAGTGTTTACTTTCAAATCCGCTCGCACACGTTCACACATCACCCGACCGTCTACTCCTTCCAAGTCCGCGTCAGGGAGCATATACAAAGTGTACCCTTTTTCCATTCTGTTCAGAATCGTCTTGATATGCAGATAGGGGGCCGTCGAATCCTTTTTGGCCATCCATCCGCCGAGGACTTTCTCACTCCCGATAATCGCAGGCCCCAAGCGAGGCACTACCCATAGATTGTTCCCGTCATTTCCAAACCAAACGTCACCCAGTCCAAGCCAACCCCAACGGTGAACGACAAACCGGTTACTGCTATCCAAATACAATTTCGCCGTCTTGGTCACATCGGCTCCGGAAAGAGAATTGACCACAACGCGAATCGCGTACTCGCGAGCAACGGGTGTAGCCTGCAAACCTCGAGCGATGGCCGCAGACGCTCTTTGACTGGACGTTGGAAATAGAGACCAACTACCCAACACAACGACAATGGATGCTGCGATC
Organism: Pirellula sp.; assembly: GCA_043757445.1. Taxonomy (GTDB): domain Bacteria; phylum Planctomycetota; class Planctomycetia; order Pirellulales; family Pirellulaceae; genus JBKCUI01. Next base: position 62,848 of record JAYVPJ010000210.1, read on the forward strand.
GCGATCGGTATCCATCGAACGGGCGTCGCAAACTTTCGGGTCAGGCCGGAATTGGATTCGTTCGGGGCAAACTCCGGTTTAGCGAAGAGGGCATTCAGGTGCGCCTGCTCTCGATGGGGTTCCGGATTCAATACCTCATGCAGCAAGGAATCCATCCAAGCTTGGTTTAGCTCCGCTTGGCGTTCGGCATCGAGAGTCATATTGACACACCCTCGGATGGCTGGTTCTCGATCTTGCTCGTCATGCAATCTATCAGACGCAACTTTGCGCGCACTAGGCGTTTTTTTACGGTCTCAAGTGCGACACTCAAGCGTTCACACAATTCGGCTGGCATCAGGTTTTGCGAATATCGCATCTCAATGCACTGACGCTCATGGTCAGGTAGCAAAGCAATACACGCTCGCAAAGAAGCTAGTTTCTCGTCGAGCGTGTCGCCAATGAGTCTTTGAACCGATTCAAAGCGTTGACTTAGATACTCCATAGACTCGGGGTCGGAGTGGTCATATTGGATCGATCGAATGAATCCGAGCAGCATGCGAGAATTTTCGCGAACTAAGATTTCAAAGAGCCGTTTTGCGTTCAAAATTGCATTCCGTTGTAGTTACGGAACAGAATTTACCTTACGCGTTGTTTCGCGGATTTTCACCTGGCGACTGTTCCATGCCTAGATATTGTCGCGACGATCGCGATCGAGGACATGCCTATCGCAGAATCCTGCAAAATTTTAACCGATCGAAGCGATAGAGTAGATCGTGGGCGTGGAGGTGAGCTTCTGAGGCAGCGCTGCGTCAACCGTTTCGCGGGTTCAACGATCCAGGCAAGCGATGGGACAAAGACGAAAGTTCAGCTACAATGGATCGAGCTTTCGCTGAAAAAAACTACGACTGAATCCTTGATCTCGTTCAAATCAAAGAGGACTCGAAAAAAATTGGCTTCGCTTTTGGTTGTACGCGGTGCAAACGTCGGCACTCACTATTTAGTTCGGGAAACCAAACAGCGGCTTGGTCGCGACAGCCACTGTGACGTCCATTTAGAAGACTCCGAGGCTTCCAGGACTCATGCGGAAATCGATTTCGTCGACGGCAAGTATGTTTTGCGTGATCTTGGAAGTAGCAATGGGACATTCGTAAACGGTGTTCGGATTGAGGAGCATACCCTTTGCATTGGCGACCGCGTGCAGATTGGCAAGCGTTTGCTGCTGTTCCGTTTGGAGTTTAGACCATTTGGCCCGGCTGATAACGACGTCGACATCGTGCAAAATGAAAGCAGCGAGTCGTCTCAAATCGTCGGTCGTTTGGATCTTGAACGGCAGTTGTTGGAGCAGACAGACGATTGGACAGCTAAGATTCAGTCCAGCAAGGCATCGAATGACGCGAAGAGTCATTGGGAGATCATGTACCGCACCGCGCTGGCCGTCAGTCGGACTTTGGATATCGACCAACTGCTGCACCAGATTTTAGAACTGATCTTTCAATGGGTGAATTGCGATCGTGGCTGCATCATGCTCAGCGATCAGGAAACCGGTGAATTGATGCCCAGCTGCCGCCGCAATCGTGGAGTCAATGTTTCCTCAAACCGAATGACCATTAGCAAGACCATATTGGACTACGTCAGCAAGAAGGAGGAAGGGGTGTTAACGAGCGACGCTTGCATTGACGAACGCTGGGACGCTAGCGCGAGCATTTCAACCGGTGGAATTCGCGAAGCCATTTGCGTCCCGATGAAGGGTCGTTACGGTAGCGTAGGCGTGATCTATATCGATACGTCGGTTTCGGCTGGCCAGTATGCAATGAAACCCGAAAAAGTCTTCAACGAAGAGCATCTAAAAATGCTGGTTGCTATCGGACATCAAGCGGCCCTCGCTATCGAAGACACCAACTATTATCAAAGCATGGTGCAGGCCGAAAGGCTAGCCGCAATGGGACAAACGATCGCCACCCTTTCGCACCATATCAAAAATATTGTCCAAGGTCTTCGAGGCGGTGGTTATCTCATCGATCAGGGAATCAAGGGGGGCGACATGGGAGCCGTCCAAAACGGCTGGCGAATTTGCGAACGCAACCAAGAGCGCATCGAATCTTTTGTGATGGATATGCTCACCATGAGCAAGGATCGCAAGCCGAATCGCTCCAGCTTGGATCTCCGCATGGTCATCGAGGAGGTGATTGAGTTATCGAAAACGCGGGCGACAGAAAAATCCATCGCCATTCGATGGAACCGGCCACAAGCATTCCGTAAGATGATGGTTGATGGCGAGGCAATTCACCGCGCACTTATGAATTTGGTCGGCAATGCCATCGACGCATGCGCGGAAAAGCTGGACGGCTGTGTGGAAATATCACTGTGCGAGTCCAAGGATTATGCGAGGATCCAAGTCCGCGACAATGGAGTGGGGATTGCTCCAAATGACCTTGGTCGCATCTTCTCCATGTTTGAATCCAACAAAGGAAATCGTGGAACAGGCTTGGGCTTGCCGGTGAGTCTCAAGATTGCCAAGGAACATGGTGGAACCATCGATGTTCGATCCGAAGTCGGCTCAGGGACGGAATTCGAACTGTTGTTGCCATGGAAGTTGAACCGAATTCCGAGTACCCCGGAGTCGATTCCGACCACACCAGGATAATTCGCTCATCGCGGCCATGCAAAAGCAAGAGCAAACCCCCGGGCCAATCGGTTTGACGTCCCTACCTGCCGGTGGTGCTCATTTTTTTGCCTCACATCTTTCTGCCAAAATTGAAACCAAGTAGAGGGCAGAAAAATGGTAGGTGAAAAATGGATGACTACCTACTATGCCCAGCGCTTGGGTAGGTATCGACCTATCCCTTTATCTCAAAGATGGCTTCAACCTCGACCGCCGAATTGGTAGGTATCTGAGCAAAGCCCAACGCGCTTCGGGCATGGTAACCGTCTCCCGTCTTTCCAAAAATTTCATGCAACAAGTCGCTGCAACCGTTAATCACAAGATGCTGTTCGTGGAATTCAAGCGTCGAATTCACACATCCCAACAGCTTTAGCACTCGCAGCCCATCGAGCGTTCCGTGCGCGTTCCAAACGGAATTCAGAATCTTCACAGCGCACTCGCGAGCCGCAGCTTGACCTTGTTCTACCGTGATGCCCGCACCAAGCTTCCCCTTCATGTCGCTGATATGCCCTGAAGTAAACAACAAATTACCGGACTTGGCCACCATCGCCAAGTAACCAGGCTCTTGTTTAGTGAACTTAATATTCAATGCGAGTGCTTTTTCTTGCGGTGACGCTTTTTCTTGCGGTGACACTGTGGAGACTCCAACGAATGCAGAACGGGGAACCAAACCAAACGAAGGCTTATTGTACAAAAACTTCTCAAGAATGCCTTGCATCCAACTACCAGTATCGACGAAGCGACTTAAGTGCAGACCTCGCAATTCTGATTCTTGACGATCTTGCGGCGCGAAAAGGCCATCGTGGAAAGATCCATCATGAGCATGCATCCCGCCAAGGATTGGCCCACGCCCGTGATTAGCTTGATAACTTCCATTGCAGCCAAACATCCGACGGTTCCGGAGACCGCGCCAAAAACAGGAAACTCGCGACTCCAGGCTGTCGGAGCAACCGGTGATAAACACGCTAGGCAGGGCGTCTTTCCTGGAACAATTGTGGTTAGACTCCCTTCATATTCGTACATGGCGCACTCAACCATGGGCTTTCCCTGATTGACAATGGCTCGATTCATCGCAAAACGTTCGCTAAACAATGGGGCGCAATCCACTACGATGGTTGCTTTGTTCACCAACTTTTCGGCATTGGACTCATTCACGTTCTCAGCGTGAATCTCTACATCCAACCGAGGATTAAGGGCCAGCAATCGAGTTCGGGCAATTTCAACCCGAGATTGACCGATTCCCTCATAGGTCATCAGCAGTTGTCGATTCAAATCGCCATGTTTGATTTGACCCGCGTGTGCCAGAATAATCTTGCCCACTCCCGCTGCAGCCAGCTGATATGCGACCGTTCCGCCAACTCCGCCAACCCGTGAAACCAAAACACTGGCCGCCTTTAGTTTCCGCTGACCCAACTCGCCGATCCCTTCTGCCCACATTTGCCATTCGTAGATAGAACGGTCTAACTCATCCAATTCCGGCAGTTCGTCCAATTCATCGTTCCTTCGAATTCTCTCTGACATCTTTAACCGCCCGAAATCAAAGTCGTTAACGTCAATTCCGATCCCTCTTGCAAGACTAATTCTTGCACTTTGGATACAAGTTCGCAGTCGATAAAAATGAGAATGGATGAACGAAGCGATTCATGCTCATCTAACAGAGCACTTCGCAATGATTCTGTCCCGGCCTTTGCTACCTGGCGAACTATCTGCTCTAACGAGTCCGATGCTCGCACATCGACCGAAGTTCTCTCGCATCCAGCTAATCGCCGTACTTGCGACTCAAATTGGATGTGAATCAACACTCAAATGCACCTCGTTTTGAGACAGACGAATGAGTCCGATCGCCTAAGTCAAGCATGATAGGACTCCGTTTTGCATGTGAACGATGCGGTCTGCCATTTGGGCTGATAATGAATCGTGGGTCACTAACAACACAGCTCCTCCGTTTTGCGAAAAGCGCCTAAGGGCTTGCATTACGATTTGAGCGTTGGGCTCATCGAGGCTACCACATGGCTCATCAGCAAGGAGAAGTTTGGGATCGTTCAGCAGCGATCTCGCAACGCAACAACGTTGGCGTTCCCCAACACTCAATTGCGATGGAAAGTGTCGACTGCGACTCGTTAACCCAAACTCATCCAGGAGCTGTTCCACTTTTGAATTCGTCATCCGCTTGGATGCAGTGAGACCTAGCGCCGCGGCTTGAACATTTTCCGACACGGTTAAGTACGGTACCAAATGAAACTGTTGAAAAACAAAGCCAACATTTTTCGCTCGAAATGCCGCTCGCTCATTGGCTGACATCGCGTACGGTGCCTGATCGAATATCATAACCCTTCCAGAATCAGGCGCCAGCAACGTCCCCGAGGTCAGTAGCAGCGTCGACTTGCCGCTTCCACTTGGGCCTTGCACTGCAACAAATTCCCCCTCATCCAATTGCAGCGAAACACCGCAAAGTGCTTGAACACTGGCTGACTTGGTGGGGTAGACTTTGCACAACCCGTCCAGTTGCAAGAGCATCCGCTATTCCCCTTGCAATACGATGGCGGCATCTTGCCTGATCGCTTGAAAAGCGGCAAGCCAACTTGCTACTACCGTCAATACAATCATCAAAACTGGAATCCAGATAGCGGTCGCTGTCAGCGATGCGGAATTCCAAATCGTCAACATGGAAGTCGAATCCCTGGATCGCAGGATTCTACCAGCGATCATGGCCGACGCGATTGCCACTCCGATAAAACCACCTAATGCACCGATCAGTACTGCTTTGCCCAGAAAGGCTCCCAAGATACTTGTCGATCCAAGTCCCAGCGCTCGCATCAAACCGATTTCGGACTTGCGTTGACGAAAGTTATGAAAAGCAAGGGCAGCCACCATGACGCAAGTTAACACGATGACAATGGGGCCAAGCGTATCCTTCAACGCCTGCTGTTGGTGCAATAACTCCAATCGCCGCTCACGCTCCCTTTCCAATGTGATACGTCCCTCAGACTTGGCCAGAGCCAGGGCTTCTTCAGCAGCCCGTTTCGATTCGGTGCGCGCCTCGGCCCTGGTAAGCGCCTGACTGTACCGTTCGATGACTTGTGTTCCAGGTAAAATCGCCGCAATCTCGCGACGGATCTCGGAGATTCGATCACCGGCGCAATCGCATTCCAGTGCAAGGATCGCATGTATTAGATTTTGCATTCCTAACATCTCTTGAGCTGCCCCGAGCTCAATCCATAGCGACATGTCTTCAATGGATCCCCGTTCGGGTTGAATCTTGCAGACGTTGAACTGACGACCAAGTAGCGTTATTGACTTGCCTAACTCTAGCTTGAGCTCTTCGGGACTCGTCGATAAATCTTTTAAATCGGCCTCGTCAATCGTAGGAAGCCTGATGACGCGCTCGAGTCTACGCAATTCCGATTCCAGCTTAAAGAACTTGGCGTCATCCACTGCTGAATCGCCTGACTCCAAAAAAACCCATGCGACAGAATCTTGGTTGGCAAGCCCTTGGCATATTCTTTGTCGAACGGGGCTACTAAACAACCGCTGGATTATTTCTCTAGTAAATGGGCCATCCCATACCATCGGCGACACCCCGCCCACAGCCCGCGGCATATGGACCTCCAATCTAGCAGAGTCGTGATTGTCACTCGTTGCTTTTTGTCCCTCGCTCAGTATCAGCCGAATGTTGGCTGTTTTCTCCAATTCGCTAAGTTCCTTGACCAAGGCCAATTGGCTTTCGCTCCATTTGGAATCGGACGAAACGCGAACTAGGTAAGTTTCGGGGCTCCAGTGCTCAAGAGCGTACCGAAACACTGGGATCGAACAGCACCAAGCGAACGAAGCGAAACTCGCCATGATTGCGATGGAGCTACTTAGTCGGACGACATTTCTATTCATCGAGCTTTGTTATTTCGACCCCGGACAGGAGAGGAATTCCCAATTTTGGCGTAAACCGGAGTTCTAGCAAATCGCCGAGCATGACTCGTTCTATGGACTTGACGACTTCTTGATTCTTCGATGGATCGAGTTCAACGTCAAGCTGTCTAGGGTCGCCTTGGACCGCCACCGAGAATTGCCTCAACGACTTGCCGACACTCTTTGGCATTCCGAAGAACAATTGAATCTGATACGGCCTTCGCTCAGCGTTTGGATCAGGTTGCAGCCTGATTTCCTCGGCATCCACCAACAATCGCGCAGCTCCCGTCTTTCCTGCCGAAAACGCAGTCGCTACTCTCTTTCCACGGCCTCGAATCAATAGCGCGATGGCATTGCCGGGTTTCCAATCGGGATGCCGGAGTACTTCTTTGATCAATGGCGAAAGGTTGGGGGTCCTTTGCAATTCAGTACTCTCGTCTGCTTTTGTCCAGGCCTCCGGTTTCCAAATAACACTTTGCGTTGACTTTGCACGCGACGAAATGTTGCGTTTGGTTTTCTCAAAGGGCAATGCGGATCCAATCATCTCCGCGTGAATCTCGAGTTCGGTTTCTTCATCGCTACCAGCGTGTGCAGTGAATTGAACATAAGCCGATCGGATTTCACTTGTCGACGCGAGGTTGACCTTATCGAAACGAAGCCCTACGGTTTGCGTTGTCGTATCCACGACCAATGCAAGATCGCTGCTGGACGTATCGGTAATACCGTCAACACCTTCTTCCGCATCGTCGTTCACCTCAAGAATGGGAATGCCGGAAATCAATTTATAAGGACTCACCGGCTTCAACCAAAATTGCAATTTGGTGAGGCCTTGTACGCCTGAGGCGGAAATCCATGGCTTCATCGCACCACTCATAGACGCGGGATAGTCTTGAAACGGTCGTAATGGGGCCATCGATCTCGATTCCAAGGCTTGGGGATGCCCCTGCAACGACGGGAAACTCGATCCATGGACAGCCCTTCTCATCGCGTCGGTCGCCTGGTGCACCCAAATTGACTCCAAGTTGCACAACGCGATCGGATTTGTCCTGTACTATCGCTGCATTATCGATGGTCCACGTTTCGAGTTCCGGCATGTGCACCAATCCGATGGAACTTTGGTTTTGATAGGAACAACTGCATGTACGCGTCATGTCTGGAGCATTTAAGATCCCATTTGCAGCGACGAGGTTCGACGTGCATCCCGATCTAAAGCCACCCAGGTTTCCCGTCCCACTCTCTGTATTCAAATCGTAGTAGCTAGCTGCTCCAGATCGAAAGGTCAAAAAATTCTCGCAGGCTGAAATCGTATTGCAGCCGTATGCGCGAGTAATCTTCCAAGGCTGCATTCGTCCGGAGACTGGATTCTTAATCATCTTTTGCTCTCCATCGCTTAGGAAAAACGCTCCGGCCATGTCGCGGTAGGATATCCGCATTGCTATTCCCGCCGAACCACAAAACCCCCAGTGGTAATTTTACGAGGCGATCATCCGACTTGATGGTGTTGGCAATGTTGCCGTATTGATGTGTCCAATCCGATGAGCCAGGCAATGGACCAACTCGTTTGAGAGTGACGCCGAAGGCTGTTCGACTGATTTCTGCTTGCTCCATTCGGATAGCGGTAACATGATCCCATATTTTATCCAGTTTGTCCGGTGAGGACAGGAGTTGCAGGACGCCTCCGTATGGCCGCACGGAGTCAAAGATCCGACGTAAGCTGATGGGCTTTTGGGAAATCGTTTGACTCAGTTCCTCGCTCACAAAGATCATGTTGGCGATGTACGGTGGAGCGCGAAACTCGAGGGGTTGTGCGGTAATCGCAGCACCCTGCACTCCATACCAACCTTTGGCATCCCAATCTCGCCGAAGTTTGTCAATTTGATGAGAGTCAGAATCGACGACAACCAATTGCTCAAATGATTGAGTGCCGACGACAGCATTGAGGACGCGAGTGTCGCTGGCCCCGAACCAAATTGCGTAGCCTGACGCATCCGCATGAGAGAGTAATTCCGTGGCCTTGGTCCGCGCAAAATCGTCCGAAAAAAGATCCTTGGACGGAGCTGAAATCATAGCCACCTCGGGCGACGGTTTGCTCGGAATGAGAGTCGCATCCCCCAATACAAATATGTCTCCTTCCTGTGATACCGCCACGAGCTTGCCGTTTCCAGCGATGAGACGTTGTATCTGCCCTTCGATTGGCATCGTCCAAAGCGTCTGGGCTTGGGAATCATGGCTTGGTAGACGGATGGCTGTCAGTTGACTCATCGACTGCGTTGAGTTGGTTTGTGGGCCGGCAGCGTATAGAACTCCTCCCGCTAGAATCAGGTCACCTCGACCATCGCCCGGAACGTCCCAAAGTTTGGTGCCGTTTGGCTTCCAGGCACAAATCTTGGCAACTCCATTTTCCAATTCGGCAGAATAAAGAATATCTCCTGCTAGGACAGGTTCATTGGGTATGAATGCGGTTTTCACGCCGTTGCCCAGGGAAAATTGGCGAGTGCCCTTGAGCCGTGTATGAACGTAGAAATAGTCCTCGTTCGCTGTGATGAACGAACCCCCAGTTCCTTTTCCGCCTGCGTTTAGTTCGAAGTAACGCTGCTTACCCGTATGTCTATCGAAAACTGCAGGGACGGACCTTCCTCCCGGCACGATCAAGGAATCTTTGGTTGCAAGCAACGCGCCTTGAGGTCCAACGCCAGCGAATGATGGTGCGCTGTGCGGCTGTTTGATGTATTGAGAACCAGTCTCGTCGTTAAGCCAAATGACCTCTCCAGTCCGCTTGTCGAGAGCATAAATGAATGTTCCCATAAATGGCCAAATGCTTGACGCAAAATAGACTTGTTCACCATAGATAACCGGCCCACCTCGAGCAGGCCAAGCAGAAATCAAACGACGGTTGCCAATCGCAAGATGTTCGAGTGGTGCTCCACGGAATCGCCATTTCAATGCGCCCGTCACAGCATCGAGTGAATAGAGATAGCCATCATCGCTCGAAAAATAGACCACGCCATCGGCTGACGCCAAAGGCAATCGCACAGGCCCATCAGCGAAGTAGCTCCACATTAGCTGGCCCGATTTGAGATCGTAGGAAACTACTTTGTCCGACTCGTTGCAACCAAAAAGCAGTTGGCCTCCCAAAAGGATCGGCTCCAAGATACGATCGTACGCCATGACGTCTGCATTCAACGGGTCTTCCCAACCTTGTTTTCTGGCCGTCCCTCTTAAAACATGTTCCATTCGAAGCATGTTGGGTAGCGACTCCGTCGACGAGGCGCTTCGCATAGAATCGCCTCGCCACATCGGCCAATCTTCGCCAAGTAATGTGCAGCTCATCAGTCCAAGTGCGAGCACAACCCAAGCTAGTACTACAGCGCAGGATAGTCGCCTTTTGCTCCGCAAAAGTTGCGAGAAGCACAACAGTGGCGTTTTCTCGGACAGCATGCGCTGTAGTACTAGTTGACCAACACGCAGTAGTTGACCGAACAGTCTGAGCTGTTCCCAAATTTTCTTTGTAGCGTTGCATCGCAAGCCTTCTGGTGTTCGTCTATCTTCAGCCGACGGTCGTTGGATCACAGTCTCAGTTTCCAAATGCGAATCCTCGATTTTTCAACAAAATCATATCCAGCTGAATTCCAGGCAATTTAGCCACGACACGCGATGATATGCTGCCTGCCCTTCCGTCCATTATAATCTACTTTACTGACGCCATTGCCGGCTTTTACCTTAAGCCTTTTACCTTAAGCCTTTGGTCTTTAGCCTTTAGCCTTTAGTACTAGGCCTTCAGCTTCCTCGCGTCTGCGAGTCGCCACAGGTACCATGCCCCAACGGTGCGGTAGGGTTGCCAAGACTTTGTCCAATTCGCAAAATCTGCTTTTTTGGGCATTTCGGGCAATTCATAAAGATGCATGAGCCCCGCCCGAACGCCAAAATCATCCACTGGCATGATGTCCAATTTCCCCATGGTGAAGATCAATAACATTTCGACCGACCACTGGCCAATGCCTCGTAGCGAGGTGAGCCTTTGAATGAGTGCCTCATCCGTCATGCCGTTGGCAATGAGCCGACTCGGCACAACTCCTTCGCTAAACCCTTTCGCGATCCCACGAATGGCTTCCGCTTTGGCCAGTGAAAAGCCGCATTTGCGATACGACGGAACTCGCATTCGCGACAATTGCTCTGCCGATGGAAATGGCTGATTGGGAAACCTATCGATCAAGCGACCTAGGATGGATTCGGCAGCTTTCCCATGAAGTTGTTGATGAGCGACCGCTCGCACTAACGATTCCATCGGTTCCCTGTTCCAAATGGGATTCAATTCGCAACGGCCCACTTCGGAGATCCATCCGCTCATTTTCGGGCATACGGAGATCAAATGTTTCTCTGCCAAACGTAGTTTTTTTTCGAAAGCTACCACTGGACGATCTGCCCCATTGCCTTCGCTAATTCCTCGATCGTCCAGGGTTGTGAGCCATTCCATTGGGCTACTCCGTGGCTGGTCATCATCTTGTAAATAAAGACATGCTGGCCTTCGATGCCAAAGGTTTGGCCGGAGATACTCGATGACGCGTCCGAGGCCAAATACGCAGCTAACGGTGCAATGAACTTGGGACCAAAGGTGTCGACACTTACCGAGTCTGCTGCACCGGGTATCGTCTGAAACATGCGAGTCAATGCCGCCGGCGCAATCGCATTGACAGTAATTTTAAGTTTGGCCAATTCCAAGGCAGCGATCCGAGTCATTGCATGGATACCGGCTTTGGCTGCGCCATAATTGGCCTGACCAAAATTGCCTAGCAAGCCGGAGCTGGACGATGTATTGATGATGCGTCCCCCATTGTCCCTTTCGGCCATGGCGCGGGCGGCCGCTTGCATGCAACTAAAAGAGCCTGTCAAGTGAACTTCGATCACTCGGTTCCATTCCTCTTCCGTCATTTTTAAAAGCGTGCGGTCACGAAGTATGCCTGCATTGTTGACCATGATATCGAGTTGACCATAGGTATCCAACGCAGCTTGTACGATTCGACCTGCCGAGGCAAATGAACCGACGGGTTCGATGTTGGCGATCGCTTGGCCACCTCGAGCAATTATCTCCGAGACGACCTGATCCGCCGTTGGGCTTTGGCCAGTGCCGCTGGCCTCGCATCCGATATCGTTGACGACGACTTTGGCCCCCTCGGCGGCGAATAACAGCGCGTATTCACGACCGATGCCACCACCAGCTCCCGTGATGATGGCGACTTTTCCCTGCAGACTCTTCATGGTTTTTCCTTGAGTGTTATGTGGGATAGGCTTCCTGCCAGTTCTATCGTCAGGCCGTCGCCCCACCATCGAGCACCACCACTTGTCCTGTTACAAAGGACGCCTCCTCGGAAGCGAGATACAGAGCAGCGTAGCTGATGTCATCGGGCTGACCAATGCGTCGAATGGGTTGTGTCGTTTGAATTGCAGTCTGATATCTCTCATCCCTCCAAAGAACTTCACTGAAGTCAGTTTTGATGAGGCCGGGTGCTATCGCATTGACGCGGACCCCATGCGGCCCGAACTCGCGGGCCCAACTCCGCGTCATCATGATCAGTCCTGCCTTGGTAAAACTGTACAGAAGCCCTTCCGGTTGTGGGTGAAGGCCAGCAATCGAGCTGATATTGATAACCGATCCGCCAGTCTTGCGTTCGATCATTTTCGGCACGGTCAATCGAACCAGCCGCAGCGCGGCCTTGATATTGATCTCTACCATTTTGTCGAGCATTTCATCGGTCACGGCCAGTGATGGTCCCTGGCCGATGTTGGTGGCGCCGTTGTTAACCAGAATGTCGACTGGTCCAAGGCGATGTTCGGTTTCTCGCACGAGATTTTCCAATTGATCAAGTCGCCCGATGTGACAAGCAATTGGAATGACTTGGCCTGGCAACCCAGCCAACTCATGGGCGGTCGCTTCTAGGTTTTCAAGTTTTCGACTAGCTATTACAACATGGGCGCCCGCCTCTGCAAAGCGTTTTGCAATTGCGCGACCAATTCCACGCCCACCGCCGGTTACAATGGCCACTTTGGAATTTAGCGATATAGAATTAGTCATAAATTTGTCGCAAGCAGGAGGGTAGCTACGCTCGCCTGAGCGCGGAGAAAATCCAAATACTTATTCACGTTCTGGCGAACGTAGTTACGAGGCCAACCCCAAAAATTAAGGTTAGTCGAAGCGCTAGCCGTCTGACTTAGCGATCTTACCGAACGGTCGGTCTACTCGCAAGCAGGGCAAGGTCTTCGTGGGCTCGCATAGGATATTCCACCCTCTTTGCGTCTTACCGAACGGACGGTAAACTTTCATAATCGTTCGAGATTGCTGTGTTTCGCTAATGAAGATGCGCCGGCGAGTTGAGTCACTTATGAACATTGCACAATTAGTTCTGGACAACATCGACCGATTTGGGGAATACCCTTCTATCTATCATGAGGGCCGCTGGCATAGCAATGTGCTGCGTTTGGAATGCGCAGAGAAAATGGCATCCGTTTTGCTTGAACAGGGAGTCCAACCTGGTGATCGTGTCGTAGTCATGATGGCAAACGACCCGATCGTCACAGATGCCTTTCACGCCATCTGGCGATTGGGGGCAGTCATGATACCTGTGACCCCCAATTGGGTAGCTCGCGAAGTTCGCTATGTGCTGGAAAATTCAGGTGCCAAAGTGGTAATCACATCAGCGCCTTTAGCGCAACGGATTGTTGATGCTTCGGAAAACAACTCGAACATAGAGGCCATTCTGGTGCATGGGGCCTGTGAAACTGCATCGACGATTGCACTCGAACCACTGATGACGAATGCTCAGCCACATCAATCGATGCATGACTGCGATGAGAATGACTTGGCGATGTTGATCTACACGTCGGGAACGACGGGGCAGCCAAAGGGAGTTATGCAAAGCCATAAAAATTTGCATACAAACGTAGCCGCGGTAACCCAACTAGGGAACATGCCTCCATTTACGATGGCTATGCAAGTATTGCCGCTCAGCCATGTCTTCGGAGTGCTTGGGATGAACCTGAACGCGTTCTTTGGCTGCAGATCGATCATCCTTCCTCACTGGGATACACGCAAGGTCTTTGAAACGATTCAACAGTTTCAGGTCGCCCGATTCTCGGTTGTACCGACGATGCTTACCTATATGCTGAACTTCCCTGACCGCCAGCAATACGACTGTTCGAGCCTAGAGCTCGTGAGTACTGGCGGGGCGGCCACGCCGGAGGAAGTTCGCCTCGAATTCGAGCGGACTTTTAAATGCCGCATCAGAGATGGCTATGGCTGTTCCGAAGCCACATGTGCCATCAGTAGCTACCATGAAAAAGAGGCCCACCGTGTTGGGGCCGTAGGGCGACCTCTTCACGAAATGGATTTGTGCATTCTTGACAATGAAAACAAGTCTGTTCCCACGGGCAAAGAGGGAGAAGTCTGTGTTCGCGGTGCGCACGTCATGCAAGGCTATTGGAAGGATCCGGCCACAACTGAGTTTGCGATGCGAGCAGGTTGGCTACATACGGGCGACCTCGGACGGGTCGATGAAGATGGCTACTTGTTTATTACGGGTCGAATAAAAGATTTGATTATTAAAGGAGGAGAAAACATATCACCTCGCGAAATAGAAGAAGCGATCTATCAACATCCGGCAGTTGCCGAAACGGCTGTCATAGGAATCCCGGACACAACGTTTGGTGAACAAGTATGCGCAGTCGTTGTGTTGCGACCAGGGCATTCCGCGACCGAGATTGAGATTCAAAGTCATGTCGCTCGCTACGTGAACAAGTTCAAGGTTCCAGCGAGGGTCGTGTTTCGCGCGGATCTGCCAAAGAGCCCCGTCGGCAAAATCCTCAAACGCGAATTGCGGCAAGAGTATTCAGTTTGAAGGGTTGCGGCGAAAGATTTCCGAGCCAAATGAAGACAGGAAACATAGCATGAGGTCCGAATTTGCAGGTGATTACTTGACTTCTGGCCCGCACGCTAGCGCGTCGCGGCTCAAAGTGAGTGCCATTTGGCGTAAAGCCAACGGAAACGAATAAATTTATGGGCATGGTTCGGAAAGCTGTAGCGTCGTGCAGCTTATCACCTCATTCGGACGACTCGCTCGGCGAGGATTTGCTTCGCCGCTAGGTTTGGGATGTACCCTCTCATTCCGTAGACAGTAACGGGTTGCTGGAGATAACGCCTTAGGTTGAGAGCCGGCGTCGATTGAACGTAAGTGATCACTTTGCCCGTATCATCTGTCAATGCAAATTCAGGCTGCCCTTTGATCGTCGTATGGACTTGAACGAGCCAGCCCGATGCGTCCCCTTCGGCCACAGCGTTTGTTGCAAAGGCATTGGCCACGGCGCTTCCATTGACTCCTGTGTTGCTAGCCGAAGCGGGCAGAACAGGGCTCGCTAGCCTCGTTTGTTGAGCCATCATCGATACGTCCTGCGCTAGGCCAAGAGTGCGTTGACGCAGGGACTCGAAACGCTCGATTCTCTCCATGAGCAATCTGGCTTCGCCACGCACCATGGCTGTTGCTCCATTTTCAACCCAAGACGAGGCTTGGTCTTTCAATTCGACGAAATTCCATTGTTCCGTTGGGCTTGCAACTTCCCTAGTCAAATGGACGAGCGCCGATTGGATTTCTGGCGTCTGGAATTGTTCCGGCACCTCTTCGTTGTTTGAGTTGTCATAGTTCATCGCTGTTTGAATCGGTTGAGGGACTGAATTTCGAAGCGAAGGGTTTAGGCCATGCCAAGCAGAAGTTTCGAGTGGGATTGGAATTGGTTGCGGTTGAATTCCATAAGGGTTACCAATGTTGTTCGCGGCGAAAATGGGATTGATGGCTGTCGGAGTCGAACCAAAAACGGGGTCTCGCGAATGGATCCAACGTGAAAACGTCGTTTCACCTTGATGCATAGGTGCGTTGGAAGGAATAGGACCCGTGATTTGACCCGTGATTTGACCATCGTAGTTTAGGCTTGTTGTCCCTTCGTAGTTCGAACCCTTTTGCCCCGGACGTGGCAATCGATCTAACCGACTATTACCGACTGCACCGACCCTACCAATATTCCCAGGCGATTGGCTCGTGTGAAATTGTTGAGCGATGTGAGTCGTCACGGGTGCGCGCTCTGCTTCGATGATATTTAGCCCGATCAGTCCGAGTAGACTGCCCACCGGTCTCACGCGGAGTTTAGGGTCTGAAGATTGCATTGCTTCCCATTGTCGCTGGCCATCGATCTGATGCTCCGCCGAAGCCTTCGTCCGTTTTTGATTGGGCCGCACTGCGATGGGACGAATTTGCGTGGACGCGATCCTAGTTGAGTTATCGAATCCAATTGAATCCAACTCAATCGCTTCTTCTTCGGCAGTGTTTAGTAACGAAGTGCCTTGACTAACCAGCTTGGATTTGTTGCTTCGAGACTTAATTTCGATTCTTGGTGAGTCTAGACTTACGTGAATACCATCTGCGGCCATCTTGCTTTGAATCTCGGCTTGCTCACGTTGAATTTGCTGCTCAACGTGTTCCAACGTCTTTTTTTCGTCAGACCAGACTACTTTGCCGGCCTCTGATTTTGAGCTCATAGATGCTGCATTCGGCATTGGCTCTTCCACGTAGTTCGCCAATTGAACGCCGTTGGATTGTGAACTGCGTGGAAACGACTCGGAAAGTTGCGATGTCTTGACCCAACGGAACTCACCCTGAGGAGGTGCAATGCGATACCAAAGTTGTTTCTTTCCATCGTCTGTCATTTGCAACTCTTCACCGAGCACCTGGACCAGTTGAGACTTGACAAGTTCTATTTGCCACATGAATTCAGAGACATCGGGTGATTCGCTACCGACCCACGCAGGCGATTTGTCTTCGATGACCTCTGCTGATTTGCCTCCAGGCAACAGATAGGCGATGTTGGACGGGATCCAATCATGGCTCTTAGCGGGAGGACGAATTCCAGACCATCCATCCGATGTTTCAAGGTATACGTCGACTGACGCTCCGTTGGCAAGCGTTGTTGTCGCATAATACTTTTCAGATGGACCGGATCGGACATTCGCCTTGTTGGAATGAACGAACCGCACTTTGGGCTTGTCGAATTGAGCAAGGACATACGCAGGAACTTGCTTTGCTTTGCCTTGCGTGGGATCTTCTGCCATGGAGCATTTTCCGGAAACAAAGAGAAGGTCTCCGAAGAGCAAAACAATCCCGATGGAATTACGTCTCAGGCATTTTTTTTGGATTTGTATCATGGCTATTTCCTTCATCGAATGCTGCTAGCTGCAGTTCCGGAGGCTAACAAAACTTGACTTATTTTATCTGCGATCGCGCCATCTGGTTCGCGTGACTTTAAAATGCGCAGCTTGCGTAGGGCGTCCGGATCGGTCATTGAGCCCAGCAACACGATTGCGCGAAGCCTGACCGTTCGGTCAGCACCACCGGCCATCCAGGCCAGCCATGGAATTGCGTCAAAGTTTGGATCTTTGGCAATCGTCTCCAATGCCTTGAGTCGTTGCTCGACGTCGCCTTGAGCAAGTGTCATGGCAATTTCAAGCTGGGATGTGGTCATCCCCCGTCGACCAAGTTCAATGAGGGCTTGCTGTACAATCCTTGTCTGCGCACTGGTCAGCAATGGCAATAGCCCTTCCAAATTTCGTTTCTCGATTCCGTTAATGACGGTGAGCTCTGGCGAGTCATGAGCCGTTGACTCGATGCTGGCCGCGCTAGCATCGGTGGTTTCAATGGAATCGAGGGGTGCCTGAACAATCACTGCCTTAGAGACGGTTCTTGGAATAGATATACTTAGATTCGGCAGTTGTGCAATCGAAGTGGACGTAGCTTGATCAGTAAGGGTTCGCATGCTGGTCAGAACGGGGCCCGATCCCCTGACTTTGTTCACGACAGTAGGGGGAAGGCTTTGGACTTTATTCAGGTTGGGTGGGTCTATTGAATCAACTGCTATGGGACCGTTGTCATTGATTCGAATGGTTGCAGCCATGGCCGTTGATTTGACTAGCGGGATGGTGCTCCTAGCAGCGGTATCATTAGGCATACCCGAACGTTCTCCCCGGATGATCATCGCATCAACGGATGCTAGTAACTTGGAAGCACCGGGAAAGTCGTTGAGTATTGGCTGCAACTGCGCAGCCAACTGACCTCGCAAAAGCAAGGATTCCGGACTTCGAATGCGTTCGGAGCCGAGTGCATCTACCAGCGAAATGATCTCGGAAGCGCTCGACGGAGTTTTCTGCCTCCACTGCTTAATCCGTTGCTCCAACAAGTGAAAGGCCATGGAGCGTTTGTCGTAATCAGCACTCGCCATTTGCTCAACAATCTCAGCATTGCCGATTGACCCCAACTCGTTTAGAGCGAGCAAGATTGGCAGCACATCCTCGGATTGCTTGCCGGAGGTGTCCGCAAGTTGCTGTTGCCATTCCCATTTGAGCCACTGTTGAGAGGCGTAGGGCCAACTCCAAACTGCAGCGACGATACAAATCAAGCTGACGACGATGCGTCGGAACCAAGAGAAATCGCGCGAGGATGGATTTACGGATTTCCCCAGGAGCCAATCCGCATCGATCTGAACGACTTCCTTTTTCCTGCTTCTTCGGCCTGACATCAATTCGATTTCGATTGCATTGTTGGAGTCCACGGGCAGCGACTCACCGCCCAACTATTTTCCATAATCTAGGCATATAGATTAAAGTCGCCATGAACTACAAGACCAAATCATTACCAAGCCCATTCGCAACATTGGATGTTCGTGGTTGTCAAGAGAAACTCGCTTGGCGCATGTCGGTTCGACAGGAACAATTCACGGTGCAGACCGCCGTGCAACATTGAGATCCAAAAGGAACCAATCGTCCGCGGCAGCACGGTCTGAGATCGTAGGAGCCATTGAGTGGGTGGCAACTCCCGGAATCGTTCGGACTGCATTGATCGCCCAAACTTCATTGGTCCAATCCTTGGTCGCCCCTTCTCCCGAGACAACGAGCTGTTCCAATGGAATGGCGATCTCGGCCGACCAAGCATTGCCATCGTTCCGTGTGGCAACCCACCACGTCGGATTCCATTGCAGCATATCATTCAAAGCATCGACGTAATCTCCGGAGGATGACCAACCGATTTCAAACCAGCATGCATAGTCCCTATCCAAATCGATTCGGAGTTTGATCTGATCGCTATCCGGTTTGATACAATCTCGCTCCTTTACTTGGTTAATGCGGGTAGTATTGGACGATTGCGCATGGCTAAATACGTACAGGAATTGTTCGTCGCGAGCAAACTTGATCGACGTCTTACTTGCCCTGGACTTTGACCACGGATCTCGCAACTCAATTTGCGTGGCTGTTTTCCAAAAATCTTCATCGGCATTTCCGTCGAGTAAGGGACGTTGATCGGTCCAAGCAATGGCAGGCACAGGCTTTTGCTTCATGGCAACGGTTTGCTGTGAGAGTTGCGACGATGTGAGTTGGGGTGGGGTAACGCTTGAGTTAAAGATTTGGCGTTCGGTTTTGGCTACTGGATTCCAATCGGGTAGGTAGGGGGAAAGTGGTGGCCAGAAATCAGAATAGTTGCGGCCCAAATGGACGGTTGCATTGGCCGTTTCGTTTCGTTGCTGCATGGCTCGATAGCGAGATGCAATGAGCCACGCCCACCGAGGTTCGGTACGTCTATGTAAAAATGCATCGGGCCATTTCGAAAGTAGCCTTGTAAATTCGGACAAGTCGCGATCGGTGGCAATCGGAATTCGGCGAATCGGATTGGAAGAAGAAGCTGGTTGAACGGAAGACGCCTGTTGCAATTTCGCAAATGGCGAGGCTTGTTGTAACGTTGCGGCCGAGACCTGCAATCCCTCGGCATTGCGTTGGGCTATTGACTGCAATTGACTAGCAATGGATCGTTTCACCTCGATGCTGCCAGTGTACGCCATCAGTTCCCAGTAAGCAGCCTCTGCAACCGGGGACTGACTGTCCGTTTCCAAAAGGAATTCGAGCGCAGCTTGCCATCGGTTCCAATCCCCAGACCGTCGGCACTGAATTGCAATATCCAGTAAAACTGGAGAAATCGACGCGACGGAAACATCCCTGGCAGACGACCTGAGTTTGCTGTCCCAAACACGATCCGGTGTAAGTGGGTTACCGGATTCCGAGTTGGTAAGTTGCTTCCAATCAAACCACTGGTTTGTCGCCATGACCAAGGCGATTCGCGAGCTGGCTTTGTGCCGTTCAAATACTTGCGTTGCGTTGTCGAGTACGATCCCTTTTAGGGGCGGCTCGTGCATACCACCGGCTTTGGAGCCTGCGATACGGTAGGAGAACCGCTTGTCCTGAGAAGGAAAGGACCCATGCGATTCGATCAATGGTTTTATGTTCGTCATGACGCTACCCAGAACCACGTTGGATTCCAAGAGCTTTGACGGCGAGTATTGCAATCCCGGATTCGTTCCTCGAACAAGGATTCGCTGAGTCTCCCAAGCTTCTTCAGGGATTCCGCTACTCGCAGAAAAAACTTTTAGGTCCTTGCGTCCTGCGAGTGAAGCGGCTCGTTCCACAGCGTTGGCTGCCTTTACCTCAAGCGGGTTGCCGGTGCTGTTGCAATTCGAAACGATGACGTCAGGGCGACTGTTGCGGATCTCAAAAACAAGCCGCCTGACAAGCGACGAAACTCCGGACGCGGTATTGGCGCTGGACGCATTCTCGGCATAGTAAACCAAATCGCTGTCGCGTATCCCAGAGTAGAGATTGCCAACGGGCAAACAAGCTAGGACGCGGGCTTGAGCCAAGCCGACGGACTTGCCTGCTATTTCGAAACGCGATGCCAATTCTGGCAATTGGCTCATTCGTTCCTCAAAGCACTGGTCATGGAGAACTAATGCAGACGCATGCCTTTTGTTTTCATGCACCACTTGTGCCATCAAGTCCCAGGCAACGCCCGAACAAGTGCACGAGATATTTAGGACTGCATCGCGAGTGCCTGATTGGTGCTGAGGCCACCACGCTTTACCCCCGTTACGACTCGCAATCAGATTGGCCTTGGCTCCACAAATTAGCAGCAGTTCGCCGTTTAGCGAGGAAACGCAATGGATAGCAGCATGATTGCCGGTGGCAATTGTTGTCCACGAATTGCCGCGATCTTCCGAGGCCCAAACGATATTGCTAGGTGTACCAACGACCCAAAGTCGGTCTCCATAACCGATAGCGTCCGCAAGCGAGTACAAAGATCGATCCGCACCAGTACCCGGCAAGTCCAATTGTTCCCACCGAACCATATCACGAGACCGATATAACTTTCCGGCTTCGCCGCCTAGCCACCACATTCCCTCAATATATTTGCAAAAACGAACCGGCTCAAACGGAGTAACCGGCAAGTCAACCGATTCAAATTCCAGACCAGTCCTAGATCGATGGATTTTGCCGGCGCGATCCACTACGACCAGGACTGCGTCGTGCCCAACGGCGGCGCATTGAACATGACCACATGGAATGGGCCTTCCAGCCCATGTTTGTCCACCATCCGTACTCTCAAACAGGGCTGACTGGTAATGGTTAGACCAATCTCCCCAGGCCAAGATATGTCCGCTGCCTACGAGCTGTGCACCTACCATTCGAGGAAGCTCTGTTGCAATATTCTGCCACAATTTGCCGCCATCGGTGGTCGTCAGTACCACACCAGAGCTTCGATGCGAATAGGGCTCGATCGTTCCGCCAACCACGCAACCGTTCAACTCATCTGAAAAGCAAACGCCATAGAAGATGGCATCGGATCTTGGATGCTGAACTTCCCAGTGCTTGCCGGCATCGCCCGTAAACAGAATCAGGCCGCGATCACCGACGGCCCATGCGTTGTCCACGGTAACAATTTGGCACGCACGAAGTTCTCCATCGGCCACCGAGCTAATCTTGTCGCCTGCAATCGCCGGAGAAGCGAATGCCACTGGCCCGCAAATAAACAAAAAGATGCACCAAAGTGAATCGCGTTGGTTGAGTTTCCATCTCTCTGCAAGGGTTGCCATGTTCTTTACTAGTCGCTATCGCTGTAGCAACAAAATATCCTGCGATCCTGGAATGTCTTCAGGCCATTTTGTCCAAATGGGGGTCTCCTCACGAACTTTTTTGATAAAATCATTTCGCTGCTTGGAGACTTTGTTCTTGACGAGAATCTTTCGAATTTCTGATTGAGTCTGAGCAAACGACTGCGTGTAGGCTTTTTCCCGTTCTAGCACTTCGACGATGTGGTAGCCCTCGGTATCTTCGATGATGGGACTAAGTCGTCGCAATTCGTATTCGAAAATCGCGGCATCGATCTTTTTGCTTTTGAGAGCCCCCTGGGTTGTCCAGTCGAACAGTCCCCCCTCGGATGCTCCGAGCCCTGTGGATTGACGTTTGGCAACCGCGCCAAAGGGGGCTCCACCTAACAGGACTTGGTCTCCCATATCCGCAATTGCCTTGAATGCGGCATCCTTAGTTGGAAATTTCGAGAAGTTTGCGGTGAGCATTTGAAAGCGAACACGGGCAGGTCGTTTGAAGTCCTCGATATGATCGTTGAAGTAGTCGCTCATCTCACTGAGTTCTACAATGGGGCGTTCGGATACTTTTTCTCGAACGTGCTCTTGAGCCCAGGTGTTTTCGGCAAAGTCACGCATCATCGACGATAGGGTCTTACCCGCCTCAGCAAGCTTTTCCTCAAACTCGAGATCGGATTGGCATTTCATTCGTTCCATCTGCATCGGCTTCCACTTTTGGTGGAATATTTTGGCCGTTTGGGTTTTCATGTGCTTCTTGGCGTCGGCGCGATCCTTCAGGGGTTTGCCAGAGACCTTGTCATTGAGGAACCTCTGTGCCAATGCCTTGCGAGTAACGACTTCCATCAGTTCCTTTCGCAATTGTATTTCGAATTGACTGTGTCCTAGAACCTGGGGCGTTAACCTGCTGGGTGGAATTAAATCGCCTACAAGTATGGGTTCCTCTCCTACAACGGCGACTCGAATTCCAGCTTCAAAGCGGTCCATCTTCTGTGGCGCGGGAATGATTTTGGTTTCGTCGAAACCCAGGCTGTTCGCCGACAAGAAATCCGAGGGGAAGTCTTCGCTAGACTCGGCGGGCAGGTTCACATTCACCCTGTCTGCCACATACACTGGCTGCTCGAGTCCCTTTGAACCTGGAGGCAGTCCGCCAACGACGGTTGGAGTGTAGGGAACGTAGCGGTTAGAATCCTGTTGTGCTAGAGCGACGACGCTCAATGCGACAAAGCCCATCGCAAGTGTTGAAATGATTTTCTTCATCCTAACCGTCTTCCATGACTGAACCGCAGGGCGGTTCCCGATCAAATCGTCGCGATTTCGAGACTTTTTACGACATCCTCGGAGAGTATAGGAAAATCGCCTTCTCGACTGCAATAGTACTCGCGAGCGATAGCAAATACGGCTTTAACGTGAGAGCAAGGGAAGCTATTCTGTGCTTTCTCAAATGAAGACGATTCGTTTGTTAGTGTAAACTAGGGCAACATTTGTTGATCTATTTTGGGTTCCATCCTCATTGAGTAACCATTCATGAGTCCAATGCTATCGGGTATCATTCCGCCACTCATTTCGCCGCTACTAGCTCGCGATGAACTTGACCAAAAGGGGCTTGAGCGTTTGGTTGAGCATGTCCTTTCAGGTGGCGTTCATGGAATGTTTTTGCTCGGCACGACTGGCGAAGCCCCGAGTTTGAGTTACCGATTGCGGCGAGAGTTGATCGAGCGAGTTTCCGCCGTGGTGGCGGGGCGGGTTCCCATCCTTGTCGGCATAACGGACACCTCGTTTGTCGAATCGGTTCATTTGGCCGAGCACGCTTCCAAGGCTGGCGCGCAGGCGCTGGTGCTTTCGACCCCCTATTATTTTCCGGCGGGACAAACGGAGTTGGCGAGATATGTCGAAAACTTGGTCGCGGAACTTCCGTTGCCATTGGTCCTCTACAACATGCCAAGCCTGACAAAAGTTTGGTTCGAAATCGAAACACTTCAAAGACTTTCTGCAATCCCACAAATCATTGGCTTAAAAGATAGCAGTGGCGATATGGGTTATTTTGAAAAAGCGATCGGGCTAAAGAAGTTGAGGCCTGACTGGTCGGTCATGATTGGTCCCGAAGCCAAGCTAACCGAGTCGATGCGTTTAGGGGGCGATGGTGGCGTGGCAGGTGGTGCCAACCTATTCCCGCGAATCTTTGTAGATTGCTATGAGGCTTGTGTTGCTGGCAACCAAGTACGAATCGACGAAATGCAAACAGCCATCAATGCATTGCAACAGATTTATGAGGTAGGCAAATACGCTTCGAAGTACATAAAGGCGACCAAGTGCTGTTTGTCATTGTTGGGGATTTGCGATGATTTTATGGCAGAGCCATTTGATCGCTTTCGTGCACCGGAACGAGAGCGTGTCCGAGCGATCTTGGAGTCATTAAAGAAAAATTTATGCGAAAGCAATCGTCAGTGAACGACCTACCATCATTTTGGGTCACACCTGCTGTGTCTGAACGTCCAAGCCGCGATTTGCCAGCTCGGCGGATGCGTCTTGCCTCAAAAAACAATGCGCTTTTGTTTTTCACTTGTTTCAGTTTCTTGTTCTGTTTCTCGACACAGGCTGGTTTAACGATCGCGGATGAGCTTGAACCGCTTCGGTATAACCATCCAGGTTTAGTTGTCTATTTGGGAGTTGGGCTATGGGCTTGGCCAATACCCTGCGACGCCGATGATGACGGGGATTTCGATTTGATTGTGTCGTGTCCAGACAAACCCTCGAATGGCGTTTGGCTCTTTGAGAACACAACCGGCGACACATCCAAGGATAAAATGCCAATATTTAAACCAGGGCGGTGGATCAGTAAAACCGTGCACTACTTGATGCCTAGCTATGTCGACGGCTCGATGCGAGTGCTTTCTCCGGGCGTTGAGTATGTTGACTTTACCGAGAGCGGCATTGGCAAAACGCAGCAGTTACCGATCGCGTCCAAGTTTCACAAACCGCTGGGCAATCAAACCAAAGGACCTAAGGTACGGCACAACCAATGGCGGTACGTGGACTACGATGGTGACGGTTCCTTGGACTTAATTGTCGGCATCGAGGATTGGAGCGACTACGGATGGGACGACGCATGGGATAACCAGGGCAATTGGAGAAATGGAGCGTTGCATGGTTGGATCTATTTATTTCGGAATCGGGGCACAACGGACACACCTGATTATGCTGAGCCAGTCTTTCTCGAAGCAGGTGGCAATCGCATCGAAGTTTACGGTTGTCCGTCACCGAACTTCGGTGATTTCGATTTCGATGGCGATCTCGATCTGATTTGTGGTGAGTTTTTGGATTCGTTTACGTACTTTGAAAACACAGGTTCCAGAAACTCGCCTAGTTACTCAGCGGGTCAAAGGATCAAAACAGCTCAGGGCAAGCCACTGACGATGGACTTGCAAATGATTGTCCCGATTGCATTTGATTGGGATCGAGACGGAGACCTCGATTTGATCGTAGGAGATGAAGATGGCCGAGTGGCCATCGTCGAAAACGTTGGCGAAATCGGTACGGCGTCCAAGGTCCCGACATTTGCGGCCCCACGTTACTTCCAGCAGGAAGCCGACACGCTCAAGTGCGGGGCGTTGGCAACGCCGGTCGGTTTCGATTGGGATGGTGACGGCGATATGGATATTTTGAGCGGCAACACGGCTGGTTTCATCGAGTACTTCGAAAACATGAGCGGACCGAAAGTTGCAAGTCCGAAATGGAATAGACCTGCTGCCATCCAAATCAATGGCGAAGATTTTCGAATGATGGCCGGCTCAAATGGTAGTATTCAAGGCCCGGCGGAGGCCAAGTGGGGATATACGACCTTAAGTGTTGGTGACTGGGACGGCGATGGACTCCCAGACATCATTTTGAATTCGATTCTCGGTCGCTTGGTTTGGCTCAGGAACACTGGGACACGGAGTTCGCCACGGATGGCGTCGCCGCAGAGCATCGACGTTGTGTGGCCAGGCCAGCAGCCCCGATTGGCGTGGGGCTGGCTTCAACCCGTCGGTGAAGGACTCCTAACTCAGTGGCGAACAACTCCCGTCGTTTTTGACTTCAACGCTGATGGATTGATGGACATTGCCATGTTGGATCAAGAAGGCTATTTGGCATTCTTTGCGAGAGTTCGCAAAGATGGCAAGCTGATTCTAGAAGCCCCGCGCCGCGCATTTGTCGATGAGCAGGGACGACCCATTCAGCTCAACGCCGGGGCGGCCGGCAAAAGCGGTCGGCGAAAATTATGCGTCACCGATTGGGACGGGGACGGTAAGTTTGATTTTCTTTTGAATTCAGCCAACGCAGACTTTTTGAAGCAAGTTGACTTTCAAGCTGGAAACTGGACGATGAAAAACGTCGGAACGTTAGCCAACAAAAATATTGAAGGGCACGACGTGAGTCCTGCGGTCGTAGACTTCGATGGCAATGGAGTACCAGATTTCCTAGGGGGAGCTGAAGACGGTCGGCTGTATTTTATGAAAAATCCTCGGACTCATTGAAGCCGCTACGCAGTATGTTCGGCATGTTCGGCGGCAATTGCGGGAAATCGAATGCTGAATGCAGTGCCTTTGCCGACCGTGCTTTCGACCCTTAAGCGCGCATGGTGTTGATCGACGATTTCTTTGCAGGCGGACAAGCCTAGGCCAGTCCCCCCTTTTCCGCTGCTATCGGGGCCGCTTTTGGTAGTGAAGAATGGCTCAAAAATCTTTGGCAGATTCTCAGGGGCAATACCCTGGCCGGAGTCACGTACGGTAAGGACAACCGAATTCGTTTTCTTTTCGAAAGCGATACGAATTTGAATCGTCCCCACCTCTCCAATGGCTTGTCGAGCGTTCGTCAATAGATTGAGCATCAATCGTTGGATCTGATTGCCGGCTGCCATCACACTAGGTACTTTCTCGAACTGGGTTTCGACGGCGACGCGGTATTTTTGCATTTCCCGTTCGAGTAGTACGAGCGTATCTTGGATCAGGGGAACAAGGTCGGTAGGCTCCATATCACCGCTGCGGTTGCGGGCTAGACCGAGGACCGTATTGGTAATTTTTGCACCTCGGTTGGCGGCGTCAAGAATGCGAGTAAAAGCTTTTTCGCGACTCGGTTCGTCTTTATTGCGAAGCCCCATTTTGGCGTAGTTCAGGATGGTCATCAACAGGTTATTGAATTCGTGGGTTGTGGTGCTGGTGAGTTCTCCGACGGCTGCGAGGCGTTCCACTTGTGCCAATCGCAGCTGCAATTGTGCAACGGTGTTGTCCGCCGGCAAAGCTTCTTGAGGGGAGAATTGGGAACCGGCGGAGCGGATCGTGGAAAAGTCGGTGGAAATATTTTCCGGCATGTGTGGCATTCAGTTGATATGGCGGTCGAAAAGGTCAGACGCTACCGTGCAGAGAGGTTATCGAGTTCGTCTTTCGCAACCGCTCGAAGTTCTTAAATACACGATTCCTGGCTGGAAAATCAAGCCGGATACCAAGTGGAGAATCATGCTTCAATCGCTCGACCGGCTGGAAAAACTATTGGAAATTGCGTCAAACGAGGGTATTGCCGTACGATGCGAGTGGCTAGGCGGAGTCCGCGGCGGCCTAGTTCGGATTGGAAGAGCCCCGATATTGTTTGTTGACGAGTCGTTGTCGGTCCCGGAACAGTTTGAGCAGTCCAAAAACGCGCTGCGCCAGTTAGACTGGAGCGAATCCGATTGGTGGGACGAAATGAGTCAGCTATTGGATATGCGAATGTCGTAAACCGAAAGAAAAAAGGCTGTTGGGCTAGGCAATTTGTGGCGGAAACGTTATCTAAAGAGCCCCAAAAAGCTCTCAGACCGTTTCCACTATTTACCATTTCAAAGAAATTTCGAAAGTCTTTGTTCGAGGAACAATCGAAAATGCAAGTTAGCGAAGATGTTTTTTCCAAGGTCCAAACCGCTTTGATTGACGCCTTGGGTGTCGACGATGATGAAGTTACTCCAGATGCGACCATGGTCGGTGACTTAGGGGCCGAATCCATTGACTTTCTCGATATCGTATTCAAACTCGAAAAAAGCTTCGGCATCAAAGTAGCTACCGAAGACCTTTTCCCGAAGGATATCTTGACGGAAAGCACGTATGTTCAAGATGGAAAAGTGACCCCCACAGGGATTGCCGAACTAAAGAAGCGAATGCCATGGGCCGATCTAAGCAAGTTTGAAAAGAATCCACGAGTGCAAGACTTTGGCGATTTGCTGACGGTCAGCGACCTTTGCCGTTACGTCGAGTCCAAGATCGCTTAGTGTATCTGAGAGTCTAAATGCGGTGGTTTTGGATTGATCGGTTTATTGAGTTCGTTCGAGATACACGCGCGACCACAATCAAAAACGTCTCTATTGGCGAAGAACCGATCGACGACTATTTACCGGGCCATCCCCATTATCCCCATTCCCTCATCATCGAGGGGATGGCGCAAACGGGAGGCTTGCTGGTTTCCGAAGCGGGCGGTTTTCAGACCAAAACGGTTTTA
The DNA here is from genome assembly GCA_043757445.1 of Pirellula sp. GTDB lineage: Bacteria > Planctomycetota > Planctomycetia > Pirellulales > Pirellulaceae > JBKCUI01. The sequence continues at coordinate 90,908 of JAYVPJ010000210.1, forward strand.
GCTAAAGTCTCAAGAGCCGTCTTTCATGAATTGATAGTTCCAGGCGACCAAGTTTTATTGTCCGCGGTCGTCCAAGACAAGAAACCAACCGGGGCGATTATTGAAGGTAAGGTTACAGTCAACGGTCAGGTTCGAGCGGAGTTAGAGCTTTCGTTCGCCTTTCTCGATGACCGATTTGGAGCCACCGGTTTGTTTCCTCCCGAAGATTTGCTAAGAACACTGCGTATTCTCAAGTTGTTCGATGTTGCTGTGGATCAAAACGGGAATAGAATACAAGCGCCCGAACACATGCTCGAGGCCGAACGCCAAGCGGCGCAAGGGTTTGTTCTGAGTCGCGAGATCGCTCTTTCAAAGTCAAAGGGACTTTGATTGGCTATCGCTGGCGACTCTGACGAAAAACGCCATCGTAATCGCCATAGTTTTGATTTTTGCAGACACCAAATTTGGGAGTGATTGCGTTGATGCGCCGTCGTGTGGTTGTAACCGGTATAGGAATGATAAATCCGCTCGGGCATGATGTCCAATCGGTTTGGGCTGCACTCCAAGAGAGCAAAAGCGGAGTTGGCCAAATCACGGTCTTTGACCCCACTGGCTATCCAACCACGATTGCTGCTGAAGTTAAGAACTGGAGTATTGTCCAAGCGGGTGAGGATGCAGCCGTTTGGAAACACCGTGGGCGACACACTCGTTTCGCGATCGGCGCTGCCAAGCAAGCGATTGCCCAATCCGGAATTCTTGAATCCGGTTTGGTACCAACGAGGCTTGGAGTCTACATGGGAGCCGGGGAGGGAAATCAAGATTTCCCCAACTTTACTAGCATGATGGCGGCTGGGGTCGAGCACGGTGCATTTGATCTTTCCGCCTTTCTTCGGCGAGGTCGCGAGATATTGGATGTCGAGGCAGAATTGGAACAAGAGCCGAACATGCCTTCCGCCCATTTGGCCGCGTTGTTTGACGCTCAGGGGCCGAACAGCAATTGCTTGACCGCGTGTGCGGCCAGCAGCCAAGCGGTTGGCGAAGCGACGGAATTGATACGATGCGGCGATGCCGACGCCATGATTGCTGGTGGAGCCCACAGCATGATTCACCCTTTCGGATTGACCGGCTTTAGCTTGCTTACAACCCTCTCGCAAAGGAACGGCGATCCAACCAAGGCATCTCGGCCGTTCGACAAAGATCGGGACGGTTTTGTGCTCGGCGAGGGAGCTGCGATAGTCATTCTCGAGGAATACGAACACGCAAGAAAACGGGGCGCGGCGATTTTTGGTGAAGTGCTCGGGTACGGTAGCACTGCGGACGCATATCGAATCACCGATATCCATCCCGAGGGAAGAGGCGCCATCGGATGCATGCGAAATGCTATTGCTGATGCGAAATTGAACCTGGACGAGATTGGGTATGTCAATGCACACGGAACGAGTACCTCCGTCAACGATCGCACAGAGACATTGGCCTGCAAAGGTGTATTTGGTGAACGGGCACGACTAACACCAGTTTCCAGCACCAAGAGCATGATGGGGCACTTGATCGCCGCCGCGGGTGTGACGGAAATGATCGTTTGTTTGATGGCAATTCGCGATGGTGTCCTACCACCTACTATCAATCAAGAGACTTCCGATCCCGATTGCGACTTGGACTATGTGGCCAATGTTGCGAGGCCATCGAAGATCAAAGTTGCGTTGAATAATAGCTTTGGTTTCGGTGGGCAAAATGTAACACTCGCGGTCGGTACATTGAGAAATGGTTATCGCAAATGATCAATGACTCTACTCTCTTGGCGTACATCGAGGAATCTTTACCCGCGGACGTGATGGCTCGTATTGAAGCGGCCTTACGAAGCGACGATGCCTTGCGTCAAAAGCTTGGTCAAGTCATCGCTCGACGAGATAGCGGTGTGCATACCGTTGGAGATATTTGGCGACGGCATCGACTGAGTTGTCCAAGTCGTGAGGATCTTGGAAGTTATTTGCTAGGCGCGATGATGGACGACCAAGCAGACTACATCAAATTTCACTTGGAACAAATTGGCTGTCGTTTTTGCCAGTCGAATTTGGACGACTTGTCGGACAGTCACCTTCGGGAAGCTGTCGTGGCAAGGCGAAAGAAATACTTTCAGAGTAGTGTAGGGCGATTGCGTCCTGAGGGGCGAGGCTAGTCGATGCGAGTTGGACACATAATCAAGATAATACCTGACCGCAAATTTGGTTTTATCAAAACAGACCACTTTCGCGACGACGTTTTCTTTCACTTCTCCGCCCTCCGAGGCGGCCTTCAAGGACGATTCCTTGAAGAGAACCAGGAGGTCGAATTTGAGATCAACGAGATTTTGCGACTAGACGAACAAAAACTTGAAGCGACTATCGTGCAAACTCCTGCACGCCCATTGTCGAAAACGCTCGACGAAAAATCCATACCCGAGATGCAAGCTTCCCATCATCCAAGGGCCCGTCAACGCAAACCATCGTGGCGTGAGAAAACAGCTACAAGCGACGATGTTGAGGCTCAAACAGATACCAATCCAGATCATAATCCCGACGCAATCTGAGCTGTTGGTTAGGTGCGTTTGAATGTTGTGCCGATAGCCGACTGCGTTAGCCGCAGGTGCAAATACACGCCCTGTAGGTCCCTCCCAACCAATCCACGGCAGCATCATGTAGTTTGTAGTAACTGAGCAAAACCGACGAACTGAGTAAGTCTCAATTGCATTTCTACGTCGACGGTCTCAGTCCGATGTCGTTTGGTTTGGTCTGGCGTATTGTGCTGTGAAGTAGCAAAGCAACAACGCGGAATCGGATTTATGAATGATGATCCGAATATCGCGACTAACCCGAACCGACCAAAAATGCTTGTCCTTGGCTCGGTTCTGTTTGTGGAACTGTATTCCTGTGTTCACTGGGTCAAGCTGTAAATCAAAGGCCGTCATCTTCACGGCCTTTTGCTCGTCGCCGGTCAGCTTCGAAAGGCTGGCCCTGAACGTGTCAGATATGCGGAATTCCACCAGTGGTCATCCATGCACATGGGGTGGTTTAACGAACTTTGCCACTGCCGCGATCTCTTGCGCTATCAGTTTTTGAGATGCCTTGTCGTCCTTATTCCATCCGATGACGTTGACGTGATTTGGATTTCCAAGGACGGGTGCTTCGATCGTCTTCAATTTCTGACTATGGTAAGTTGCTGCAATCACATCGCCTCGGCCATAGAGAGTCTTACTCAGTCCATTTGCAACGGTGCGGCCAATCGCCCATGTCTCGTCGTCTGTCGCTTCCAAATCTCGATTTACCGAAAGCTCTTCATACGGATGAGGGACAAACGCATCTGCCTTTACCGTCTCGTTATCTTTACGAAAGTGTCGACTGCTCAGCACAAAGCGGGATAGTTTTTCGTTGGCTCCGACTGAAGGCATCTGGCTGACAGACAACATCAAATAACCTGACGAATCAAGTCGAGAATGGTTTGCGGGATCGAGTCAACAAAAGGTACTGACCCGCAAGCCCGCCCTGGTCCTGTTAACGCTGCGAAATGCAAATCACCTGAAGGATCGAAACTAATCGACAAGCAGCGACGCGCGCCAGAACACCACTCACAAGTGAATTGCCCGTCTGGTTCAGCTCCAACACTCGGCAAAGGCATACCAAGTGGCAAAGCGATCAAAAATCGCTCAGCCAGCAGATACGAGTCGTAAGTAACTGGTAAGGCGTTGTAACCGTCCCAATTTGACTTGCTGCATTCCTCGAAGACCTCTGTCAGCTCACTTTGGATATGGTTTTCTACACCAAACTTGGCCGAGCGACGAAGTTTTCGATTCACAGAATCGACCTGTCGCTCAATCTCGCGTGCCGTTGGACCTGCTGAACGTGAAAGCGCCGTCAACAATTGCTTACTCCCTAAATTGCTCGATTGCCGATTTGGAAAAGAGGCCAAAAAAAGACTTGTTTTTGATCCACCGCATCTCTGCCAACATCCGGTTTCGATCCGACTCATTATTCGGAACCGTCGCCAAAGTTGTGAAGACATCGATATCTACGACCAAATTTAGTCGATGTTCAGCATTTGGGGGAGCAGGTTGAATAGTTTGAATCAAATTCAAGGCGTATTCCTTGTTTGGCACCTCAAACTTTGTCTGATTCGTGAATTGATCGAGGGTAAGTTCGAATGAGCCAGGAAAAGACGGAAGTTTGGCTAACAGTTTTCCCGCATCCGATATTGAGTCGATTGGTAGTAAATTGATGTATCGAACTCCTAGTCGTTGAACTTCCGGCGGAGCAGCAAGATCATTGTAAACCTGCCAAAGTCGAAGCGCTTCTTTTCGAAAAGGCTCCCAATGCTCGTAGGGTGCCAACCGACTGACAACCAATCCGTTCCGCCCAAACTGAGCAACATTAATCTGGTCAGCCGATGCGAACTGAAACGCCTGCCAAGCATGTGACTGACTAAGCGAACTACCACTAGGCCCCGATTGATGATTGATTTCCAATTCGTGTTGCGGTTGAACGACTGGGTAGTCCGGCAATCGTTCGCGAAGTTGGTTCAAAAATGTTGTGGGGATTATTTTCTCCGCTGGCTGCGCACGCCAATGGATGACGGCCTCGACGATCGGTGCCTTGGGAAGCTTTTCAAAGATCTCCTCGAGGTCGATTTTAAACTTCTGTTTTTTTTTCATTTCGATTTTGAAAATGGCTAGTGGTTTGCGGCTAGTGATTTGTGATAAGAGTTTGGTGGTTAGTCGTTACAAGTCACCAACCACTAGTCACCAGCCACTACCTTAAACACTTTCATGACTTCATCGCCCAGATGGTTGATTACCTTGACTGCGATTCGGCCTGAGTTGGGTTTGTCGAAAGGGCGGGAGGTGTCGCTGTTGAGGGAGGACCACGCCTCTTCGTCAATCTCGGCTTTGAGTGTTGTCTTCAGCGATTTGTAGGGATCGTTGGCACCTAGGAAGTAGGCATGACGGACGAAGAAGCTTTCTTCGTTGCAGTCGGAGTCGATAAACCAGCAGGCGATGCCGTCGGCTCCATCGCTACGGACTTCGCCGGTGTGCGGGTGAAATACGTCGACGCCATGAATAGTGACTTGTGTTTTGTGGCTGGTGGTTTGTGTTAGGGGGAAGTCCTGCGGACTTAGCGATTGGATTGCAGCGAGGAGTGTGGCTTGTGATTTGAGGTTCGTGTCTTGTGTTTTACCAGCCACCAACCACAAGCCACTAGCCACATCAGCAGTGGTTTGTGATTTGTGACTTGTGGTTTGTGTTTCACCAGCCACAAGGCACAAACCACTATCCACCAACTCATCATCAGCGCCGACGGTGAGCACGCGGTGAGGCGAAAGACTTTCGACCGTAAATGGTCCGGCTACACGAACCTTACTCTTGTCTTCGTATGGTTTATCGTACAGGAACTCGAACTCAGCTTTCGAAGCGATCGACGCATCGATCTCGTTTTGGCGAGCAATGCGATGCTTCCACCAATCACCATGAAGTTGTTTTGCTTCCTTCGCCCATTTGTCATCCAACTCGCGGGGGATTTCCCATTCTTCCCATTTCTGTTTCAGAGCCTTGTTTAGTTGATCGCGAATGGGTTCTAGTTGTCTTTGGTACTTATCCCAAATGACATCGATCTCAGTGTTGTTAGCGATCGATTTGAGAGTTATATGGGGAACTCGTTGATAGACGAATCCATGTCGTATGTTGGAGGAGTGGTTAGTGGCTAGAGGCTGGTGGTTGGTTAAAGAACGTTGAAGTTCGGCTTCTTTGGCAGCACCGTCGCGAGAGTCAGCGAGTAGATAGTATGGATAACGAGCGCCCATGATTCGAGCGCGAGCCAACGCAAGTGCGACCCGTGACGTATCGATAGTGATCCAACGTCGCCCCCATTGCTCAGAGACAGTTGCCGTTGTACCTGAGCCACACGTTGGATCTAGGACCAAGTCGCCGGGGTCGGTCGTCATCTGTATGCAACGTTGAATAACCTTTGTGCTCGACTGAACGACGTAGAGCTTATCAGCAGCGAATCCCGCAACACTAGTGTCAGCCCATTGGTTCGACATGGGAAATACTGGGAAGTCAACGATGTATCGAACATAGTAGAGTTTGGTCGCGTTTGTCGGTTCAAGCCTCGATGATTTCGACAGACGTGTCATGCCAATTGAATCAGTTTTGAATGTTCCCCTACCCGGCGAATATTTGCGCCCTTCAAACTCAAAATTTGACAGATCGGCCCCTTGAAGTGGTCGTTGGCTCGTAAGGTTGTCGATTCGATAAATTCGAAAGTTAATGTCAATCTGTTCCGGTGAGCTCTTTTCATTGGACGTCAAGTTACGTCGGTCAAAAGGGGCGGATTCAATTCGTCCGTATGCACTGGCGCCCTCTGCGCCAACCGCTTTATCAAAGTAGAGTTGTCGATACTTGATCTTGTCCTTACTCTTCGCAAACCATACTAAATAGTCGCACACGCCTTCCAACAGACTTGCCCCGCTACTTGTCGTTGTCTTAAACGGAATCAGCGAAACAAAATTTGCATCTCCAAACACCTCGTCCATCAACGCTCGAACTCGATGGACATTCTCATCTCCGATTTGAACAAAAATCGAACCAGAATCAGTCAACAGATCGCGAGCAACAACCAATCGATCGCGGAGGTATGTTAAGTAACTGTGAATCCCGTCACGCCAAGTATCGCGAAAAGCTTTGACCTGCTCCGGCTCACGAGTAATATGCGATGTGCTGCCGTCTTTGACATCTCTACTGGTCGTTGACCATTGGAAATTTGAGTTGAACTTAATGCCGTAGGGAGGGTCGAAGTAAATGCACTGCACTTTACCTTTCAGTCCCTCGCGTTCGGCAAGTGAAGCCATGACTTGTAGACTATCACCAAGAATCTTGCGGTTGGACCAATTCTGATCGTGCTGATAGAATTCGGTCTTGGCATCGTGATCGGGAAGGCCATTGAAGTCAGCAAATAAATCAAGTTGACGCATTGGCTTGCCTGCGTCTTTGGCATCTTTGGTTTGCCGCAACAAATCATCGATCAAAACTTTGGGATGGACTTTTTCTTGAATGTAATGCGGTGGAGCGTTGACGACTAAGTCTGACCAGTCTTGTTCATCCTTGCCTCTCCATACCAGTTGTGGATCAAGGTCGCGGTTACGACGTTCGTAGGCGACGCGAACATCGTACTTGGCCGTTTCTTCCATGACCGATTCGTATTCAGCGGTGGGGATGTTCTTCCGCGATGCATCTTCATGTCGAATGGCTTCGACAATCAACTTCGATTTTGCAGACTTCTTTGCCATATGCTTTTGCCTTTATCTTTTTGCCACTAATTTTTTTGCCAGTAATGATTTGGCAAAAAAATGGGTGGC
>JAYVPJ010000211.1:0-3303 GCA_043757445.1 Pirellula sp.
TTCAGTTCGTTCACAACACTCGAAAACGAGGGAAAGCACTCCTCAATTCGCTCGTTGAGCGACTTTTGGTATGACCTCCCCGGAACACCGGATGAGCCATGATGTTTAATGTGGCCGATGATCTTTTCGATCTTCCGGATACTCTGTACTTGACCGACAATTCTATTGCTTCAGTCGCCCACGCCACAAATATCGTAACCGACGGCCTTGCAACAGTCGCTGACCGACAGGTTGTGCTGACGGCTAATGCGACAAGTGGTTGGAACTACTTCCGTGTTTTCGACCCCGGTAGCGGCCAGTTCCGACTGGCAAGAGTGGTTCGTTCAGACGGGGTCGAATTACCAGTTGATAATTTCTGGCAGACCGACCGAACATTTATCGGCCAGGGAAAACGGCCAATTCGAGAGAACATCCTACACTTTGCAGATAAGGATTCGACCGGAAGCTACACCCTGTACTATGAGCCCAAAGATACGACACCGCCGGTTCTGCTCGGCGTCACAGGCCCGATCGACGCGATCGTTGCGACTCCAGTGGATTCCATCGAAGTGGTCTTCTCACGTGCAATCGACCTCAGTACCTTCGCTGCTGCAGATTTGGAAATTACGCGTGACGGTGTGGTAATCGCATTGCCGCCAACAATCTCCGTTACCGAACTTGGGAATGCTACTTACCGAATCAGCGGGCTAACAACCGTCACTTCAGTCGACGGTTCGTACCGTCTATCGGTCCGGGGAACGGGCATCGCTGACAATTTCGGGGTGGTCGGGTTCGGAACACAGTCGACGGATTGGGATATGGCAGGGTCCATAGTATCGCCAAGCCGCACCGACCTACCGCCCCTTCGCAATACGCCTCTAGGCACAGTGCGAGTTACCTTCACCCGACCCGTTAATACGTCATCTTTTACAGCTGAAGATTTATCATTGACTCGTAACGGAAGCCAGATATCGATAACAGGTACACTAACTTTCGTCGCAGAGAGTCCAAATGTTGTTCGCATTGATGGATTGGCAACAACGACGGTGAACGACGGTGACTATACGTTGACAATTGATGGAAGTGGCGTGACAAGTCCAGATGGAACGCCTGGAAAAGGTCGGCTCGTTGCCACTTGGAAAACCGACACAATCGCCCCGGCAATTGAGCGTGTGACACCGGATCAAACCGGATCGACGTGTACTCCCGTCACGTCAACAATCGTCGTTTTCTCAAGGCCAATCTCGCAACAGTCATTCACGTCATCGAATTTCAGCCTTACTCGAAATGGAGTTGCGGTGGCGCTATCAGGCTTGTCTCTCACGACAATCGATCGAAAGACTTTCCGCGTGACTGGCTTGGCAGCCTTCAATGATATCGATGGGGATTACGTACTGAATGTTTCTACGGCTAGCGTTATCGACGAAGCTGGAAATAGAGGAACTGGTGTCAAATCAACCCGCTGGAGCTTGGACCGTATTTCCCCTAATGCTGCATCGGGGTTGAGCTTCGCTCGCAATCTTTCACCGTCGGCAGTAAATGGACCGCCAACAACTGGATCCGTATCGGGAACGACGGCGGTCGGAATGAAGGTTACCATTTCAGATTTGACGAGTGGCCGACAATTGAGCGAGTTTACGTCGACCGCTTCAGACTTCGCAATTCCAGTAGATCTTGGAACGATGGGCAACCATTTGATTCAAGTACGAGTCTTTGACGCCGCAGGGAATTATGCGGATTGGAGCTTGCAAGTCTTTCTCGACCCGACACCACTTTTGATCGAGCGAATCGACGGGTTGCCTTCGTTACGTTCGAATACCGTTGTAGATACCATTGATATATCATTCTCGAAGGCCATCACGGCCAGTTCGTTTACACTTGCGGATCTGAAACTCACTCGCAATGGCGGATCGGATATTCTCAATAGCGCGGTAGCCTTGAGTCGAGAATCAGATCGTAAATTCCGAGTCACCGGTCTTTCCGGTCTTACTGCAATTGTGGGCTTGTATGAATTCACTATCCGAGTTGATGGTGTCACAGATCTCGACGGAGTAGCCGGCACTGGTAGTTCTATTTCAAACTGGGTTTATTCTGCAACGGCAGCGCCTGACATAACGCCTCCGCAAAGTCGTGTCGAATCGCTTCCGCCTTTGAGCGACGACGAGTCGTTCATTGTCCGTTGGAGCGGTACGGATGATGCAAGCGGGGTTGCTTCGTTCGATGTTTTTGTATCGGTGGACGGCGGGCAGTTTAGCAAGTGGCTTAGCGGGACTAGCCTCACTGCGAGTGTCTTCATCGGCGAATTTGGACGAAAGTACCATTTCTACTCCATTGCGACCGACACCGTTGGAAATGTTGAAACTGCCCCGAGCGTGCCCGATGCGTTCACGACGGTTGTCGCATTGTCCAACATTCGCGGGGTCAAGTTCGAAGACATGAATGGCAACGCGCGCAAGGATGCCAACGAACCTGGCTTAGATGGTTGGACCATCTTCATCGATGCCAACAACAACGGTGCGCTCGACTTGGGCGAACGTTCTGGAGTTACGGCGAATGGAGGCTTCTACGAGTTTTCGGGCCTGCGTCTGGGTACTTACACGATCGCCGAATTGGTCCAATCCGGTTGGATTCAAACCTATCCGGGTACACTTGCAAATGCCCTTGGTGCCTCACGGCTCCAGAACCCATTTGCTCTTTCCGTCGAGGATTCCGCCACGGGCCACCGCGACGTCAATGACGATGGGTTTATCGACCCTCTCGATGTGCTGACGATTATCAATCTTATCAATGAGAATACGGGCAGTATGGTCGTGAACGATATGCTCAATGGTTCGATGTATTACAACGTTAATGGTGATGAATACGTGAATGCGTTGGACGTTTTGTCGGTCATCAACCATTTGAATGGTTCTATTCCTGACACTATGTCAACTTCCTCTGGCAACTCACCGTCGAAGCAAACATCTCCAACCGTCGCGTATCGCGGGGTTCAACGGATAGACCTTGCCGCCGGCACAACGGCGGCTGATGTCGATTTTGCATTTGGAAACTATTCGGTTCGAGCGGTTGTACCCAACGGATTCGTTCAAATCTCGCCACCGATCGGGCGAGTGGCTGCAATCAACAAGAGCGGTGCCTCGGCAACCAACTTAGATTTCGATTTCCGATTGCAGAATCGCAATCCCAGTAGTGTCGAACTCAATGGTTCGGCAGTACCGGAGAACAGTGCTAGCCTGGATATTGCATAGGTTTTTTGTTCTACCCCTATAGCGCGAAAGCTTTCGATCTGGTATCCATTGGATTTATGACAAGTCAATGGCGCCA
>JAYVPJ010000212.1:0-3302 GCA_043757445.1 Pirellula sp.
TCAAAACAGGAAAGCCACGAAGGATGAGATGTCGCACGCACGCCGAGTGATCCGTGAAGCGTTCCCCGAACTTGTGCCCGTGTTCGGTTCTCACAGCGATTATGGCGGACATCGTGCGCCACGCGACCACACCATCGCATTTCGATTGCAGGACGAGAACGGAAAATTTCGCTCAAACGTGATTTGGATTATGCCCGACTGGCTGGGCACGTTGTCAGTTGCAGACGTTCAGTCGATGGTGGCCAGAGCTAACGGAAAACTGAAATGAGAGTTTTACGATAACGCGTTCGTTGTCCCTGGGAACAGTGAGGGCGCGCTGTTTTGATTTATTCGACTGTGTACCAACCGGTCGCCCACTAAAGGCCAGAAACTCGATGACAGATGACCGATAGAAATGCTGCGCTTTAGATTTGGAACCCGTTCGCTATTTATTCTTGTAACTGCCTGCGCATTTCTTATGCTCCTAGCTATACCAGCTGTCCGGGCCTATAGGTTGGCGAACGGTTCCCGAATAGTGCTAACTCGATCTGCGTCTGATCCGGGTTTTGATCCGCGCTATCGTGTCGTGGTCTTGTACGATTGCGTTGCGAGTTCGCCGATTTCCGTTTATATCGAGAAATCTTCGCAAAACCTTGAACGTTCAGATCTTCCTTTATTTTGCACTCGCCAAGTTTGGGTCCGCGCTGATGGAAGACGAGCAACATGTGTTATGGATTTGAAAGTGAACGGTGAGATAATCGTTCCGATGGGCCACCCCTTCGCATGGGGCCACCCAGCTTAAATGGATTTGAAAATGCCGGTACATAACGATAGCCGAAGCCTAACGGTCTCTTCCGGCGTTCCGAGTACTCGCCTTGTGATGTTTATGTACAGGATCGATTCGATGGCTCAAGCGGATTCAAATGCACGACATTCCTTCGTTCTGTTCTACGCGGCGACAGAGAGGGGGGCGGGACACCTACCGATGTTGACTACCGCAGGAAAGAAGCAAAAACACCGATAAGTCTGATGCAGCAAATCTTGCTGCCTATGCAAGTGCTCAGCTTCGGATTTTGTACTACTCAGCGATGTCTACGATCTCGACGGCATTCACTCTCGTTTACATGGGATTCAATCGTTGGGCTGATTTTGCGAGAACGGTGTTTCAAAGAGGAATGCAGGTACCGGGTTAAACATGGAATCGCGTAATTGACCTTTTCTCGAAATTAGAACGAAGCAGACAAAGAGTTCCGGGTGGAGGCCTTCAGGCTCACGAGGGTGGCCCAATGAAAGCTCACACAATTTCCAAGCATGTTGAGAAATCATTCGAGTTTTTGCTTGGAAGAAATGCAGCAGAAAATGTATCTGCATCGTCGACCTACCCAAGTTTGGAGGTAGCAGATGATGTTATTGCGCAGGTGATTCAAAGGAATCAAGTTGCGATAACCAATTGGCTTAGCGGCACTCTTCCGAAGTTGCCGCTTAAAGAGTCGTTTGCAAATAGTGTTGGCGTATCACTCGACAAAACATCGACTACAGCAATCTCCGTCAACTCCTCGTTTTGTCGTTTGAATTAAAGACGCCACCAGATCGCATTCGGACTGGATTAACTCTGTAATTGAACTTGTAAGCGAGCAAGAAAAATGTCTGCAACCAAAATTAGGAACTGCTTGGTCCTCGCTTCCGCTCGCACGGAAGAATGTAGGAACTTAGCGGCCACTAAGCAATTTGATGAGACTGACGTCATTCAGAACCTGGATTCCGTACGGCATGCAAAAGTCGACAACCGTGTTATCCAACACGTCTTTGTCGTTGCTACATAGAATCGCAGCCTTTGCTTGGATTGCTGTCTCAATTATTGGGTCATCATTGATATCCCGAGTAATTCGCCGGACAGTGGAAATGTCTACATCGACCACGAATGACGATACCTGAATTGAGGCAACGAATTCCAGTATTCGCTCATCGGTCAATCCGTGAACTTTTTGAAGTCTTGGGTATCGAAGAATTCGGTCTAATTCTGCCAACATGAAGTTGGAGCTACAGAGCAAGTGATCGCCCGTCAAAACTCGAAATAGGATTTCCGCAGCCAATCCATTTGGAGATATCACCGCTCTCGCGATGAGATTAGAGTCGAGTACGATTCTTGCCATTATTTCTTGGCTGCTTCGGTCGCCTCGCGAAGTAGATCACTTATTTCAGCATCAGGAAGTTCGAGCGACGAGGCATTCTCGTGCGCCTGCATTAGAAGTTCAAGTGCCCTTTTCCTGCCCTGAGTCCTATCCGCTTCGTTCGGTTCGGTGCTGGGGTTGTAGGCCATAATGAAAATACGTTGACCGGCTACAATGTTTCCTCCGATGAGGTCCTGGAGCACATTTCGTTGATCCAGCGGAATATCGCTTACGTTTTTATCAACGGTCGAACTAGTCAGGCCACTCATTGAACTCTCCCGATGGATGGTGTTTTTTGCGACATCCCTATTCTACCATGGCTGCGGCTGTCCGTCCAAACAGATCGACGCAGGCATTTTGTGAGATGTTGCGAAAGCTGGCCTCGACGGAATTGCTACTTTGACTGGGAGATCATGGACGGAGCGAGGTTTTTGCACTGCGCCTTTTGACACGCTTCTATCATCGTCAAGTGCCCTCCCCACCAAGAGGAAACCTTTTGCGTCCTACATCAGCCAGGAATTACTTGATCGCGTTGGCCAATTTCAGGCAAGCTAACAGCGCATTTGCGGCTTCCTCGCCTTTGTTGCCTGCGTTCCCACCGCTGCGCTGAATCGCTTGTTCTAGCGAATTGACTGTTAACAAACCAAGTGCTACAGGTTTGTTGTGTTCCATAGAAAGCTGCATTAAACCCATACTGACGGCGCGGTTAAGATGCTGATCGTGCGTGGTTTCCCCTTTGATGACTGCTCCTAAGGCAATCACACCGCGGCACGTTGGCTGCTTGATTACAAGCTGAGTGGCGTAAGTCAATTCCCATGCGCCAGGAACTCGAATCACGTGAATATCCGCATCCTTGATGTCGTTCGCGATCAGCGTTTGCACCGCGGCTTTGAACAGTTTGCCGGTAATACTTTCGTTGTATTCCGAAATTACCACCGCAATAACGTTCGGGTCGTCGGGTTTCGGCTTCGGAGATGGGCTAGGTGTTAGTTCTCGCGGCATGGTTCTAAGGCTGTTGGTTTCACATTGGGTGGTTCTACGATGGGCGAACGCCTAATGGCACTCACTTTGGAAGCGTAACGGCGCGAGCCGTACGGTGAATTGGGAGAATCGCAACGAAACCGGATGGCTCGCGCCATTCCGCTAAAAATT
>JAYVPJ010000213.1:0-12056 GCA_043757445.1 Pirellula sp.
AATTAGGCAGTTTCAGGGGAAACTACCTCCAAATGCGCGAATATCGTGCCATTATCAATGATTCTGTAAAAAGAATCCAAAGTAGATGGCATTGGGCTAGCGCCCTTCGGCTAATCAGCAGCAACGCGCTAGGTCCGGTTTAGCCCGACTTATGATCGACGCTCAGTCTTCGAGTAGCCTAACGTCGTTTTTCCATTTTGTGTTTTTTAAAAATCTTTACCCTAGTTACCACGCATCAAAGCGTTTGGCACAGCTATAGTCTGCCAGCCATATGAATTACTCGATGAATTTGTTTTGGGTATTGGCGACACAACTTTTCGCAACCAGTTGGCATGTATACTAGGTTTCGAACACTTGTTCTGAACGCCGAGGACCTGAGTCATGTCTAATGTTATAAGCCAACGATCGTTTTCGATCGCCAAAAGTCTCTGCCTGCTATCTTGTTGCAAGTCTGCCATCCAGCCTTTCTCCTTGACCTTCCGGCTGCATCGAGAACCAATCTTTCGGTGGCTCTTTCGAAGCTACAGTCTACGAATGTGAAATCAAGGATGCAGCAAGGCTGGTATTACAGTCTAGATTTAGAACCTCCGGATAGTTTTGGAAGCGAACTTTCTGTTCTAGGCATTGGCCCGCCTGACCCTAGTTTAGAACTCATTGCGAGTGGCGTTGGCTTCGTTTGTGCAACCGGGCATGTTTTAACATTGCGACAAGTCATTACACATCCTCATCACGCGGCAGCTTCGACAACGATAGCCGTAGTGAAACAGGATGGAAGCTGGGCACTGGTCCCCGTCAAGCAAGTCGTCCAGGGAGATAAGGCAACCGACTTGGCAATGCTTGTCGTTGAAAACGTGAATTTGAATCCGGTATGTTTTGATGGTACACGCGATAAGCCTAAAGGGGAGATAACAGTACTCGGCTTGCAACGAGGACCCGAGATTCTGAATGCCGGAATTAAGAGCGAGAAAGGAACGTTCCAGGCTTTTGATGAACAGAATCAAATTTTCAAAACCACTGCCATTGTCCACGCAGGAAATCGAGGGGGGCCATGTATCGACACAGTTTGGCGAGTAGTTGGTCTCGGTTGGCAAGGGACAACTGGAAATGAATCGCGTGGAATTTGCTATTCGGTGGATGCCATTACTGCTTGGACAAAATTGAATCTGCCGAATGTGAGTCTCAACATGGGGACAGCAGCGAGTCCAAAAGAACAACGAGACAACTTAAGGAAATCGGTGGTTCCTATTCTGGTTTGGGGCAAAAAGCATGAACTACAAAATCCGATCTATGGTCGTTTTTTCAACTCAAATAATTTAGACGACCTCCTTGTTATCCGCGATGATTGGTGCAACACGTGTAGCGGAAAATCAATTCTCACATGTCGAACTTGCCGTGGTTCTGGAGAAGTCCAAACTGGGATCGCAAGAGTTCAAATTGCATTTGATCCAATTAGCGGAAAACCACTCTTTGGCGAAGTACCAACCAAAGGAATATGTGGAGCTTGTAATGGATGGAAGAAAGTCTCTTGCCCTCACTGCGAAAATGGCAAGTTAAAGGGTGGTACGGGAATCGGCATTCGTTGAAAAAGAGTTCAGAAATAAATGGTTTCTCTTGCTTGTCGTGCAGAGCACGGACATCGCGCCAACTGCGGACCGCTGTGGCCCTGGAAATCCCCATCGCCAAGGCAATGCTTATCGCCAGTATGCAGCTCCTTCGAATGCCATCGTTTCCGTTGGCTTTACGCCAGCGGGACGGCATCTGACAGCTACATAAAATCGTCCAAAGCGATTCGCCGTAGAAATCCGTCCGGCAAGGCCAAGCTGTGCCGGACGGATTTCTGTGGAAGGTCTTTCAAATGACAGGTAGCTGTCAGATGTCCCTCCGCCGGATGAAATCCGACGGAAGGCTGATTTGCCGGCAATCAGCGAGAAGTGTCCAAAAATTCACTATCGCACAAGCGAAGCCGAACGCTCCGCGAAGTTCGCTAATAGTCGCAGCCGTCGCTTATGGCTCGGGGTTAAACGATTCGCTAACCAATTCGACTTTTTGCTTCTTGCGCGTTCTCTGCTGAAGGTACCAATTTCGCCACCGGTTCTGCAGGTTTGAGAATCGCTGCATCCAGTTCGATTTCGCGGCCAAGGCTTTCGTGCTCGATCGAATGATGCAGATACTGTACTGCTTCATCGATCGTGTCGGCTTGCATCAGTAAAAATTCCCCTTTGCGAATCAGCTTCAAAGCCCGATCGACAGCGTTTTGCCAACCTTGCATTTCGTGAATCTCTTTCACACGTTTGCCCCCGTCCATTCCCCGCTTGAACAAGGACATGATTTCGCCCGGTTGTCGCCCTCGAAGGTATTGGTCTTCATAGAGGATGATGCGATCAAAATGATCGGCCAAGATTTCTCCTTGGCGTATCATATCAACATCCCTACGATCACCCGCCGCCGAGTAAATCACGGTGCGGCAAGGATGTGGGAATTGGTCAAGTGTTTCGGCGATAGCCAATAAGGACGATTGGTTGTGACCGTAGTCGACAACCACCGTCGCGCCATGGATCTCCATCAAATTGAACCGGCCAGGCACCTTGTCCATGTGCGATGAAAAGGATTCTAGACCAAGTCGGATTTGTTCGCAGGGCATTCCCAGAGCCCAGCATGCTCCTGCAGCCGCCAACACATTCTCTACTTGGAATCCGATCCGACCGTTGTGGGTCAAAGGAATTCTGTCCAAGGTCAATAGAACGAAGTCTGTTTCACCTTCGGCTAGTATCACCGAATTGTCGCGAACAAATGCGCCACGTCCGCCCTTGAGCCTATGCGCAAGCAGAACCGGATCGTTGCCATCGAGTGCAAAGAACACGACAGACCCTTTGCATTTTTCGGCCATTTCAGCCGTCAATGGATCGTTGGCCTTGAGAACTCCATAACCATTCTTATGCACTGCTTCGATGATGCAGCGTTTGACTCTGGCAAGTTGCTCAAGTGTTTCGATATCGGCAAGTCCAAGATGGTCACCCTCGCCAATGTTGGTTACCACACCAACGTCACACATGTCGAAACCGAGTCCTTCACGCAGGATCCCGCCACGGGCAGTTTCTAAAACAGCCGCTTCCACCGACGGGTTCATCAAAACCGAACGAGCGCTTTGAGGTCCACTGCAATCGCCTGAATCGATTCTACGACCGGCGATGTAAATACCGTCCGTGCAGGTCATGCCAACCTTCTTGCCCGTACACGCAACGATGTGAGCAATGAGTCGCGTCGTCGTTGTTTTACCGTTGACGCCCGTGACGCTAACGATGGGCACTCGACCATTGTTATTCGCGGGATACATCATATCGATAATCGCTTGTCCGACCGGACGAGGAGTTCCGGAGGAAGGTTCGATGTGCATTCGCAAGCCGGGGCCGGCGTTGACTTCCACGATCACTCCGCGTTGTCCTTGGAGCGGTTGTGTGATGTCTTGAGCGACAACATCAACGCCGGCAATATCTAAACCAATAACCCTTGCCGCCTCAACGCATTGACGAGCGACATCCGGGTGAACTAAATCGGTAACATCCGCCGCCGTACCGCCCGTGCTGAGATTGGCGTTGCGGCGTATTAGAACTTTCTTATTGAGTGGGGCAATCGTGTCCGGAGTTAAGCCCTGCTCGAGCAAGACTCCGAGAGCAACCGCATCGATTTTGATTTTGCTGAGAGAGGTGCTGTGGCCATCGCTTCGTCGAGGGTCCTGGTTGACGACATCGATCAGTTGTTGGACAGTTGATTGCCCGTCACCGATAACATGTGCTGGTTCGCGTCGAGCAGCCGCTACCATTTTGCCACCGATGACAAGGACGCGGTAGTCATCGCCAGGAGCATGGCGTTCGCAAATAATCGAACTGCCTTCTTCTCGTGCCGCAGCATAAGCAGCTTCAACTTGTTGTCGATCTTGGAGATTCGTTGCCACCCCACGGCCATGATTTCCGAATTGTGGCTTAACAACAACCGGCAGACCGATGTCCTCCGCAGCTTCCCACGCATCTTCGGCACTCTCGACCGGACGTCCCTCAGGCGTTGGGACTCCAATCGTCTTAAGCAACATGCGAGTCAGATCTTTGTCTTGAGCGATCGACTCCGCAATCGCGCTGGTGCTATCGGCTTCGGCCGTGCAAATTCTACGTTGCAAATGACCTTGTCCGAGTTGCACGAGACTTCCCTCGTTGAGACGCCGCCACGGAATGCCGCGTGCCCTGGCCGCTTCTACGATTGCCTTAGTACTCGGTCCCAGGCATACGTCATAGCCAAACTCCTTAAGCTTTTCAACTTCCGCTGCTACATCAAACGGGGTGTCATGGACAGCCGCCAGGATGAGCGAGAAAGCCTTGTCAATACAAGCCAGCCCAAGCTTCTCTTCCTTAAACGCGATCGCAACTTTGTAGATGCCGTCGGTATTCGTTTCTCGAGCGCGACCATAGCCAACTGGAGTACCAGCCAACGATTGAAGCTCTAACGAAACATGTTCTAGAATGTGGGCCATGTACGTTCCTCGACGCAGTCGAACAAAAAAACCACCGCGTTCGCCCACGCTGCATCGGTGTTCCACCATTGTTGGCAACCATGCCATCAACCGTTCGTTAAATCCTGGAATCATTTCCGAAGAAGTATCCTTGAGTTCTTCTAGGTCGACCCAAGCTTCGAGCACCGGGAAGTTTGCCCAGATGTTCGGACCTCGGAGTTTATTTACCTTGAGAATCTGCATGACTTCCTCTATTACCTTGGTTGTTAAATTGGAGAGAACCTTAGCTAGCACTCTATTGTGTTCGGTAGCAGCTGCCGGCGATATATCCAGCAACATGATTTTCCTGTCGCACGATTAGCTTGACTGATCCACGATGGATTCATACCAAGTGTTAGCGGTTAGTTACGAGATCATGTCGCAAACCGTGGGCCAAGGGCATTCTGTTTAGTATTCAGTCATATTTCCACTGGAAAAATCGTGAAAGGCGTTCGGGTCCGAATTCTTTGGATCGGGAAGCATGACATCGTTTCGACTGCAGCAGCAAGTCACAATGATGGCAATCGGTTTAGTTTGGAAGAAACCGGACGAACGATTGGGCTCTTTCGCTCCGATGTCGGATCGACTAAACGCGTCAGCCGCCATAACCCAAAAACCTCGTCCAACGATAATCGGGAATGGAGAAAAAGCGGCAATTTTTTCGACGCGATCCGAGCTCAGAGGAATTTATGCGAAAAACCGCGGTTGGACTTGTCCGATGCCACTAGTCAGCATTAAACTCCATCTCCCAAATTCATCGGCATGCGGCTAATTCAACTTGCCAAAGTGGCGGAATCGGCAGACGCGCTGGACTCAAAATCCAGTGTCCTTAACAGACGTGTGGGTTCGATTCCCACCTTTGGTACTGCTCGACTGTCGAAGTCTTTGGAAATTGATACTTCCTGAACATTGTATTACACCCAGTTTGCAAGACGATTTCCGACTGTATGCCAACCATCAATCAATTGGTTCGAAAAAATCGCGTTGTTCAACGCAAGGCTACCAAGAGCCCTGTGCTCGAGCAGTGTCCTCAAAAGCAGGGCGTTTGTTTATTGGTTCGAACCATGACGCCAAAGAAGCCGAATTCGGCGCTCCGAAAGATTACTCGAGTTCGCTTGAGCAATGGCAAGGAAGTCACCGTCTACATTCCAGGCGAAGGTCATAATTTGCAGGAGCACTCCATTGTGTTAGTGCGTGGGGGGCGTGTTCGCGATTTGCCGGGTGTGCGCTATCAAGTCGTTCGAGGAAGCCGAGATACACTCGGAGTTGTCGGCCGTAAGCAATCTCGCAGTCGTTATGGCGCGAAGAAGGCTTAGTTTCTACCTCGTAGTTTCTACCTCGTATCTCCAGCTTTTTTGTAGATTAGTTTCGAATTCTTATGGGTAAAATCACTGCTTCTCGCACCAATCTGCGACCTGATCCACGGTTCAACTCCTTGTTGGCTTCCAAGTTCATCAACTGCTTGATGCACGATGGAAAAAAGACAACGGCTCAAGGAGTTTTTTACAGCGCCCTGGATGAGATCGCTGAAAAAATAAAGGATAGGCCATCCATTGAAGTCTTTGAGCAAGCGATCGAAAACGTCAAGCCATACATCGAAGTGCGTTCCAAGCGAGTTGGCGGTGCTTCGTACCAAGTTCCTATGCAAGTTAACAAGAATAGACAGCAAAGCTTGGCGTTCCGCTGGGTTTTAACGGCTGTTCGAGATAAAAAAGGGCGTGCCACGCATCAGAAGCTAGCGGACGAGTTGATGGCTGCCTACCGCAAAGAAGGGACAGCAATTACCAAACGAGAGAACACGCACCGAATGGCGGACGCCAACAAGGCATTTGCTCACTTCGCTTGGTAGTCGTTTTTTTTCGATAGATTTAACAGAAAGCCCGCTTGAAAATCAAGCGGGCTTTTTTTGTTTAGGCGAGCGGCAGAATGAAAAGTACCGTAGGATGGGACCAATGTCCCGTCCGTTGACTCGTTCGGGACAATGGTCCCAAACTACAACTGGTATCTCACAGCCTGCCGCTCGCCTTAGCTCGGTCGTTCTTCAGTCATGGAGTGGTTAACCATTCGAGATTAAAGTGTGCGCAGTTGATTGACGTATCCGCTTCGTAGAGACACAGAATGGTTCCATCAGGCAACACGGCAAGATCGGAATACGCGGCTTTGCCTGGATCGAGGACTTTATTGATCGGCCAAGTTTTGCCATCGTCGCGACGGAGCTTAATGCAAAGACTCTCCCGATTCCCTTTGCTTGCGGGGATCTCATGGCCTTCTCTATCGAGTCCAAGCGTATGAGGATTGGAAAACACATTGTGCCGGGTTTCGATGGATGCGAAATGATGCTGGCCATGCAGATTGGTTCCCAAAGCTCAATGTGAAACACAGGCTTGCTCCAATGGGTTGCACCGTCCGCACTGGTCGTGATAAGTTTTCGATTTGCTCTCGAAACATTTCGAGACACAAGCATCACACGCTCGTCGGACGTCTCGGTAATCATCGTTTCATTCGGGTCGCCGTATTCGCCTTCGATAGGCTTGCTCCAAGTAAGCCCATCGTCAGCACTGCGCATCGAATAACATCGGGCATAGTTGACGCAGTACAGGAACTCGATGGATCCTGTCACACGATCAATAATCGAAACGGGGTTGTTCACCGTCTGTTCGCTCGATGCGGCCTTATGCGGATTGCCTTCGAGGCGATGGCCTAGGTGTGCGATATGTTGAGCGTCGCTCCAGGACCTTCCACCGTCGGTCGAACGTCGTAGATGGATTTCGATCTCTCCCCAATCGGCACTGCTGTTTTTTCGTCTGGGGGCCATGCTACCACACGCCCTGTGGGCAATGCTACTGGTAGAATGTTGCCACCTGGGCCGAAGCCCAGCTGGAATCCAACAACGAACAAATGCGGTATAGTAATATCTAGGTCAGTTTCGCAATAACTCCGCGAAGTGTAGGGTGGTTTGAACTCTAGCTTCCGCATAGACCCATTTGATTTCCACCAACCTACAGGAGACTTACATTGGGCGACAAGATAACGCTTCGAAGTTTGTTTTTCGTTACGGCCTTGACGGCGATCCTGCTGTTGGTGATTCGTTTGGCAGTGCTCAATAGCGGCCAAAATGTCTATGTGGGAATCTCTGTCATGGTCCTGATTCCGGTCGTGACTTTTGGATTGTTTGGTTTTGCATTCGTGATGCTGCTCCCGTTCGGTATCATCGCGGCCATGACGCGCGAATCCGTTGCACCAGGCACCAGCCCTTTCGCTGAAGATAGGTTGCCGGATAAGCAAATAGACGTACTCGACCGCGAACGAGCTCATTAGCGAAAGGTGATTTTGATGGTTGATCGAAATGTCCATTCCAATACAGAACCGATGATCGAACTGCGTCGAATCCATCGGTTCTTTGGGAGTACCAAAGCGGTAAACGACATTTCGTTTGATGTGTATCGAGGGCAGGTATTCGGTTTCATCGGACCAAATGGCGCTGGCAAAACAACAAGCATGCGAATTCTATCAACGTTGGAATTGCCAAGCTATGGTGATGCATTTGTGGATGGCTTTTCGGTAATCAATGATCCGGACCTAGTGCGTCGCCGACTCGGTTTCATGCCCGACGGTTTTTCCATGTACCAAAACATGAACTGTGTTGAGTACTTGGATTTTTTCGCGAGGTCATATGGTCTTCTTGGCAAGGATCGCATAGCCGCGCTGCGTCGAACGCTCAACTTTACCGGTCTCGACAAAATCGCATCCAAGCCTATCACTGGCTTGTCAAAAGGCATGCGACAACGTCTTTGCTTAGGACGTTCGATGATCCATTCGCCGGCGGTTTTGATTTTGGATGAGCCCGCCAACGGTTTGGATCCGAGAGCGCGGATCGAGCTGCGACAAATGATCCAGCAGTTGGCAGTAGAGGGCACCACGATTTTAGTATCGTCTCACATCCTCACCGAACTGGCCGAAATGTGCGATCAAGTTGGAATCATTGAGCGAGGTCGATTGTTGGCCGTAGGGAGTGTGGCCGAAATACGTCGCACCCTACAAGGTGCATTGCGTGTGGAAGTAACCGCCATCGACCGGGGAGAACAATTACACCATTGGCTCAACGAGCAACCAGGGGTCTCGAACATTGAGCGAAAAGACAATGCCCTTTCCTTGGAACTTCAGGGGGGCTCGGTCGAGCAAGTCGCGTTGCTAAGAGCAATCGTCAATGCCGACTTCGCAATTTTGGAGTTTGCTGCCCACCGCGAAACGCTTGAAGATGTGTTCATGAAAGTTACCACAGGAGCCATCCAGTGAGGTCGATTTCGACTGATCCCAATAGCCCAATCCTCGCTGAGCCTCCCATTTTGGCTCCGGACCAGTTGGAACATGCGGCCGTAATTCAGCAATTGGTTGAGGGGGAAACCGCTTGGGACAAGCGGCTCATTGCATGTAGCGATTGGATCAACCCGATTCTGGTCAAGGAGACACGTCAAGCCCTCAAGAGCAGGCAGTTTTCTTGGACTCTGTTGCTCCTGACCATTGTGGTACTTGGTTGGTCGATATTGGCGATCGTAGGCATGATCCCCAGTATCTATTACAATTCGAATGGGGCCGGGATGCTGAGCGGGTATGTCATCATTTTGATTGTGCCTGCCTTGATTGTCATTCCTCAGTCAGCGTTTCGCTCCATGGCATCGGAGCTTGAGGACGGCACGTTTGAAACGCTGTCCTTATCGACACTGTCGCCAAGACATATTCTTGTTGGCAAACTGAGCGTTGCGGCTCTTCAGCTGGTCGTCTACCTGTCGGTCATTGCGCCCTGCATTGCGCTAACGTATCTCCTTCGAGGCGTTACGCTAGAAGTCATAGCGATGACAATCATGGTCATCACTTCGTGCAGTTTGGCTTTGTCCGTCATCGCGATTTCGGTTGCTGCATTTTCTCAAACGCGAATGCAGCAGGTCTTTTTTTCTATTGTTCTTTTAGCAGGACAGGTCATCTGCGCTTTCTGGACCGGGGGCGTTCTCATTGCCGTGGTGAGTACTGGTGGGTATGGATTGGAGGGCTGGATCGCTTTCGGCGTATTCTTGTTGGCGGTTGTTTTGTATGGATGGTTGATCCTGCGATGCGGTGCGTGTGCGATAGGGGTCAGCAGCGATAACCGTTCCACTCCGATTCGAATACCCCTGTTAGTCATCGGACTTGTCATAAGCACTCTGTCAGGCTTCATGATTGCATCGTATGGCACTGCCTTTGCGATGCAGCAAATGATAGCGGTCGCGGTGAATTTCATTTTTGTTCATTGGGGAATCGCTGGAAGCATCATGATGGGAGAGCGTGGAACGATTCCGGCCCGCGCACGTCGGTCTTTGCCTAGTTCGCTGTTGGGACGCGTTTTTTTGACTTGGCTGAACCCTGGGGCTGGCCCTGGTTATATTTTCATTCTGCTGAGTTTCGTCGGCTCTGCCTTCACGTTAGCGATAGCGCCATGGGTTTTGCTCCAGCCCAACCAGCGAAACATTCAATTTTCGTTGTTGATTTACCTTGCGGCGATGACTTGCTATTTGGCTCTCTATCTGGGCCTAGTTCGGTTGGCCTGCATGTTCTTTTTGAGGCATGTTCTAGTTGGTCGATTGACGATGGCATTTGCCTTGACGTTGGTCATGATTGTTTTGTCGGTAGTCTTTACTTGCTCTGTCAATTTAGCGGCCAACGATTATCAAGTTCTAAGTTTTGATTGGTATTGTTTCCCTAACCTATTTTGGACACTGCTCAAGCTGTTTCCAGACAATGGTTCTAACTGGGGTACACCCGAAGAAATGTTTGCGGTGGTAGGCCTAGTTTTAACTACCTTGCCTGTTGTTTTTATTAACATTCTCTTAACCGCCAAGGATGTGGTGGTGCTTCGAATCGAGACACCTGAACGCGTTAAAGTGGAACGCGAGAGTCGTCGAATCAAAGAGGGCAAAGAGAACTCCGAGGAAGAAGTAGATCCGGTCTTTGGCTGATGCGTCCAAAGACGATTGCTTAAGGCGAGCGGCAGAATCAAACATACCAAGTGGCATGGGCGTTCCGCCCATGTTTTGACGGGCGAGACGCCCGTGCCACGAGATGGCTATGTTAGGATTCCAACTGCCTCTCGCCTAATGGCATTTTGCGCTACAGCATGCAGACTGATTTGGAATCCGCCAGCAAGCTGTCCAAAACACGTTGTGTCGCTAGAGAAATGTCGCCCCAAAAAGGATTCAATTCTCGAGTGAGGACAATGTTGTTAAACGTCTCGAACATGTTGATCTCTTGGGCTGGTGCATGACCGCTTGCATACTCGTCGACGATCACTTTTCTGGTGTGCTGTTGCATATGGAAGTCACATCCATTAATCGCGAAGTTGGGTTTTTCGAGATCGAAGGAGACTTCGCATCCATAGTGAGGCAATACAAAATCCGGTATGACGATATTGCCTTTGGTGCCGCTGATATGCGCCCATTGTTGGTTTCCCGCAATAAAAGAACAGTAGAAACTACTGGACGATCCAGTTGGAAAAAGGAGTTCGGCTGAGAATTCAGCGGGAACAGCCGCCCCACTTTTTTCCCCTCGCAACTCGGTAAGGCACCTACCCGTTACCAGCGTTGGAACTTGCCAATGATTGGCCCACAGCAAAAAGCGAATGCAGTACCAGCCAAGGTCCCCTAAACACCCGAACGGCTCTAACTGGCTGTCCACTCGTATGTTCTTTTTCGAAAAACTCTCGTCTCCCAAAAAGGAAAAGTGGCAAGCTATTCGGCGAATGGCTCCAATCGATTCGCCATCGTCGAGACATCGGCGTAGCATGGGCAGTCGAGCGCTATGCATGAACATGACACCATCCATGAATTGAACTTTGTTGCGTTGGCAAACGGTCAAGATCTCCTGAAGGTCCGTGGCGGACAAGGCTGATGGTTTTTCAGCGAGTACATGCTTGCCGCTCTCAGCAGCCGCAATAATCCACTCTTTTCTGAGGCCGGTCGGAAGCGGAATATAGACGGCATCAATATCGTTGCGTCCGAGCAATGTTTCGTAACCTTCTACCGCATCCGGAGTTTGGCGTTGGGGGGTATGGGCTTGGCATTCGCGGACAAAAGACCTGGCAGCATCGATGCGGCGACTTGCTACGGCAACCAGCGTTCCAGATTTTGTTTGAGCGATTGCACGCCAATTTTTCCTGGCAATCGCCGCCGTCGATAAAATGCCCCAACGGCATAGCCCAGAATCCGACATGACCTTTTCCTTGCTGTTCTTGGTGAATTGAGTCCCTAATCCCAGTTTGCCCGCCTAGGCTTAATCCATGTGCGAAGCCCTATCTGCGCAGTTTACTTGATCGATGTGAACTACTTGTATTGAAATCCATCTTGACCTCACTTACGCCATTTCGATATCCTCCGCATCAACCACGGCAGGTTCGGTAAAGTCGGCAGACGTGGTTACTGTCACAGGATAGACCGAGCGTGCGAGTTTGGCGACCCGTCGTCAACATTGCAACGAACATTCAGGAAGG
>JAYVPJ010000214.1:0-12008 GCA_043757445.1 Pirellula sp.
GTACAATCCGGCTGAACGTCAAGCTTTCACATAAGCAACAGCACATGAGCACCACGGCAGAAGTTCTTTGATTCGATCGTTGTGGCAGTGTCGCTCCGCGACACTGAATTGCCGAGTCGCGGAGCGACGTCGGCTACATGTTATGCCAAAATCCTTGTTCACGCGTGCTTACATTTGAAATTGGTCGAGCTCGTCCATCAATTGATCGATGTTTGGGAAATCCGATTCGGCTGATGATGCCAGATGAGTGTTAGGGACTGACGGATCCATTCGGCACAAAGTTGGCGTAGCGGGCAACGTTGGCGTAGCGGGCAACGTTGGACCCGGCACAACTATTGTCGGCTTGTTTTGGTTAAGAGGAGAGGCGATTGAAAAAACCGGCGTCGCGCGAGAAGCAAGCAGGTCCTTAAGCGATTTTATGGTGGTATCGATGAGGTTTTTGGTTGCGAGCGAAATCGTAAAGATCTTCTTTGCGGGAAGACTAGGGTCACCGCTATGAGTTTTTTGGCTGCCGTCTACTGGAATGATCTCAAGCGTCGGGATACCCAACCGATGCAGATGCTCGCAAACATATGGGACTGTCTCCCATGTCGCAAGAGCGAAGTCCCCTTTCAGGCCCTCGATGCAAAGGTGATCGGTTGTGTCCTTATCAATCGACTTCAAGTCCGCAATGAGCGTCGCATCTAGTCCGTTTTCCATCACGAGTCGGGTGATGAGTTGTTCCTCGTAGTCGGCAATGGAGCCTGCACGGCGTTCGTGTTGGCTGATAACGACAGGGATTCGAATGGCCATGCGATTGATCGAGACTTTCTAGTCGCTAACACAAATGGATTATAGTGCGTCGAAATCCACTTCAAATAGTTTCATCATGCTATTCAAGTCACCTGACGCCATTCCAGCCGAATACCACTTCACGCGTTGCTGCGATGTACCGTGTGTGAACTTTTCCTTTCGGACTCGACCTTGTGTAAGTTTGTCGTCTCCGATCTGGTTAGCAGCATTCATGGCATCTTTGATGTCCCCGGTTTCTAGGATCCGTTTGGTTTCTTGGGCGTGCTTTGCCCAAACACCCGCCAAGTAGTCGGCTTGCAACTCAAGTCGAACACTCAACTGATTGCTTTCAACTTCACCCGCTCGATTTTGCATGCCTTGGATCTTTGCCGATAGTCCTAGTTGATTCTGAACGTGATGGCCTATTTCATGCGCGATAACATAAGCCATAGCAAAATCGCCTGGGGCTTTGAATCGACTTTTCAGTTCTCGGAAGAAGTCGAAATCCAAATAGACATTGCTATCGCCGGGGCAGTAAAACGGGCCGACAGCCGCGGTCGCTTGACCGCATGCAGAACGCACTTCGCCTTTGAAAAGGACAAGTTTAGGCTCTTGGTAGCGAGCTCCAAGTTGCTCTTTGAACAGTTTTGCCCAAACGTCTTCGGTATCTTTCATTACCACGGAAACGAACTCCACGAGTGGAGCATCTACATCGTTTTCTGGCGTCAATTTAGCATGGGAAGCGTTCAATTCCTGTTGCTGACCAACTTGCTCCATCAATTGTTGCGGATTGGCACCGAGGAACATCATGATCAGCATGAGGACGATCGTTCCCAATCCACCGCCAGCGACAAGTCCACCTGCGGCCATAGCCATCCCGCGTCGATCCTCAACGTTTGACGATTGTTCCCGGCCTTCCCAACGCATAAATCATCATTCCTATTCAGAGTGCCAAATGAGTGACGCTCCCCGAACCGGAGGGTCATCGGTGTAATATAACAAATTTATTAGAAAAAAGCAGGGCGCAAATAGTGTCGAGAAAGTCCTTGGCCGATGTGCGATAGGACGGGGCGGTACGTCCGTCGCCTGTGGCTCGGGGTTAAACGAAGCTTGCTTGCATTGCGGAATAAGGCAAGCGGCAGGCTGAAATCTACCAGCGTCAAAGTGGGTGACACGCTCTGAGGTACTAAGGGCGTGTGAATAGCTTCAAAACTTTGCCACAATTCACACGCCCTTCGCTAACGCTCTGAGAGACTGTGATTTTTTTGAATCCGAAGCAAAGTACCCATCACTCTCCGCGTGATGTTGCCTCAAAAACCAAAGGTTTTTGAACTGCGAAAATCACGCGGAGCGTGATTGATACTATAAAATCACAGCCTCTGAGCGTGCCACCCCGTAGAGTAGGTACTTTGCAAACTGCCGCTCGCCTAATAATTAATCGGAGAACATGTTATTCACGTAGTGTGTTAAACATTCGGTCCCCAGCATCACCTAGTCCTGGGACAATGAACTTATGATCGTTTAGTTCAGGGTCGATGGCTGCCACATATACTTTGACATCGGGAAACTCTTGATGGAATTGGTCGATGCCTTGTTTCGCAGCCAAGACACTTAATACGCGAATGTCTTGGACTCCCCATCGCTTCAGAGCCATTACGGCGGCTCGAATCGAACCGCCGGTAGCAAGCATTGGGTCAAGAACAAGTCCAACGTCGACGGCATTGCCGACAGGCAGCTTGCAGTAGTACTCGACCGGTTGAGCCGTCGTTTCGTCACGGTACATTCCCAGATGCCAAACGGCCGCATCGGGAATCAGTTGCAGAACCGGTTCAACAAGGCCCAAACCCGCTCGCAAGATGGGGACGATTCCGATTCTTTGAGCCATCCGATGACCGGACATTTGGGTCAACGGAGTCTGCACCACCGATGGTTTCAACGTCAAATCCTCCGTTGCGCGAACCGCCAATAACATGGCGAGTAAATGGATTTGGATTCGAAATTGGGCGGAGTTCGTATGAATGTCCCTTAGGACCGATAGATGATGGGCGGCTAATGGATGAGCGAGCTCGAAAAGGTTTTGCATAACTATTTGACGGGATTGCTTACTGGCGGACTGTTGATAATGGTCACATCGACATACGTGTAGGAGCCACGATTCATTTCCGCCAATTTTCGAATCCAACTCCCGTCATTGCTCGCCGGTCCTGAATTGAATTGTATGGTGTGAATTGTGGTTCGTGTAATCTCTGCGCGTCGTTGGATGTCGAGCAATTGGGGCATGGTCAAGCTAGGATCGTCCGCATCTGTTAGGAAAAAGAGCACCTCGGGGACCATGGCTAGACCCTGCTTCAAGGCCGGCAGATGCTGAGTGCTGCCATCCCCAGGCATATTTCGCACGAAGTTATTGGCTCGCCCCTTGTTTCCATCCGTTGCAAAAATCATTTGGCTGGACATAAGGGATGGTGAATCGTTGTAAAATACGATTTGAAATTGGTTGTACTCATTTAGCGAATCCAGGCTCTTGAGCAACTCTTTTTTTGCAAATCGCAGGGGTGCAGAGCCGTACGAATTCATCGAATCCGATCGGTCGACTACGTAAACGAACGAGGATCCCGAACCCTCGACTCCGAAAAAGGACGTTTTTGTTTTTGTTCCGCTGCCGCGTCCTTTACCCCCGGAGCTGGAACCGGTTCCTCCATCGCCGGATAGTCCTTTCCCAATAGAACCATCGTCGCTAAGGTTGTTTTCTGACGGTCCAGTCTGATTGCCGACCAGATTGGACAGAATATTATCAATGGAAATTGGCGGTCCATGGATGTTTTCGACGGCCAAAGAAACAGCTTGGGTCGCGGCGTTTGCATTGTTAGCGCCGCTTGCGCCCCCCTCAAGCGAGTATTCGTTGCCTTGGTTGGTTTCGTGAGCGACCGCGATGCCAACTGGGCGATCTGGCTCTCCGGAAGTTCCGCGGGTCAACGGCCGCCAAAGAAGCGCCATTACGACCAAAATAGTGGTGTGAAACAGGCAACTTGCTATCCACGCGCGGAAATCGGACCAAGATTTTTGCTCGAAAACGAAGAGGCTACGATCGCGTCGTTTGAGCAAATCCAATTTCGGTGCAGTTTTCACTTTGGTCAAAGTCTTCGTGCCAATACTTCTTTAGAATGGGAATCAACGAAATCGTTGAGTGAACCTCAAACGGACCTGACTGAGTTTTTTGGCGTCGATCACAACATGAGCCGCAAACCGTGGGCTAACGCCCAATGGCTAATCAGCCGCAATGCACTGGCTTGCGCTTCAACGCGGAAAATTCCTCATGCCTAATTCGATTTTCGACTGTTGCGGCGAAAATAGCAACCAATAAACAAATTCGTTGGAGGTACAGTTGTGTCGATATTGCCAAATACTCAGGTTAATCGGAACTTCGCTACATTTAAGTGCATCGTACTGGCGGTTCGTTTTGTTGACAGTGAATGGCCTCCAACTACCATAGAATTTCGCCTGTCTCGGTAGTATTCCCAGTTTAAGTGGGGGTTGCGCTATTTGGACAACGAAAACACTGCATTTCTTTTCTGTCCGTTCGTCACTTGGGGATCCCATGGTGAATTCACGTAAGCCTGTTCTTGGTTCAATGAAGTCCCAGTCAAATAAAAGGGCGAAAAGCCCAAAACTGGCAAAACGTGCCCGATTGCTTGAGGTTTTGGAACGCCGCGACCTGATGGCGTTTTCGCCTGGCGTAATTGCTGCTCTCGGAACGATGCTATTTACCGATCAAGCTTCGTACCAACGCACCGGTGAAATGCTTCAAGCGCGATTTGGAAATACTGCGGCGACTGGAAGTCAAACAGGCGGCGAAGGGAATGCTCCCTTAAATACAACAGAAATCGAGCCAAACAACGTACTTGCGACTGCCAATTACTTGCCACTTGGCAACGAAATGGGAAAGAATCCGGTCGTGAATGTCACCGGTCAAATGCAAACCATTTTTGACCAGGACTTCTATGCTTTCGATTTAAAGAAAGGCGATATCCTAGACATTCGCGCCACCACCCCGCCAACAGTTTCGGCACCTGGGCTAGGCCTTTTCAACTCACGTGGTACGGAACTTATTTATAGCAAGGGGCTCTTTTATCCTTCTCCTATTGGTCGACCAATTTCCACCAAGACACCGCTTGCGCGGACGGGTGC
The DNA here is from genome assembly GCA_043757445.1 of Pirellula sp. GTDB lineage: Bacteria > Planctomycetota > Planctomycetia > Pirellulales > Pirellulaceae > JBKCUI01. The sequence goes on from JAYVPJ010000214.1 coordinate 4,957, forward strand.
GTCGACAGTTAGTTATACGATTGATACGGACGGACGCTATTTCTTGAGTGTTGGCGATGCGACCGGTGCCTATACCTTGAATTTACGAACCTACCGGCCCACATTTGAGCAACAGCCAATTGGTACCAAGCAAATCCTTTTTCTAGATTTTGATGGCTCGTTCGTAAGAGATGACCTTCTAAGCCTTAACACTTTTGTGACTCCACCGACTCCAGGAAAAACCGTTCGCGTTTCCTCGATCGATAGGATTCTTCCTTCGCTGGGTTTGAAGCCAGAGGATGGCCCGGATCTTGCGAGAAACATTTCGCGACGAGTTGAACAGAAAATCCGCTTCCAGTTGGCACGAGATTCCAACAATGGATTCTATGCGGAAACAGGCAATCCCGGCGACTTTGACATCCAGATTCTGAACAGTGCAGATAATGCGGACGTGTGGGGGCAACCCAATGTTTCGCGAATTCTTGTCGGTGGTGCTCGAGCCGATTTCGGCATTCCCACGTCAAGTGGATTATTAGGTATTGCGCAACAAGTCGACATTGGAAACTTTGACCACGAAGATACTGCAATTGTCATGGTTGACCTGCTGGCGTTGCTCGCACGTACTTACCCATTAGCTGGTAACTTTTCGCTGGCCGATGCATTTGCAGAGTTAACCGCTGGCGCGATTGCACACGAAGCGGGGCATAATTTGGGCGGAATGCATCAAGACCCCAATAGCGCCATAAATACCATAATGGATGCAATTTATGACCCTACGCTCACGTTTGGCAGAGACGGGATTTTTGGCAATGCGGACGACGAGCCACTCCGTTTCCGAAACGATGATTTCCGGCCCGGCGAAACAACCTTTGGCGGCGGTATCAACAATTCTGCCAATCAACTCGCGTTTGGTATGTCTACCGGCAAGGTAGGTGCATCGATCATCGGTAACTCCTACAACGATCGAAACCGTAATGCGGTAAAGGATGCCGGAGACGAAGGCATTGGTGGATGGGTAGTCTTTGCAGATATCAATAACAACGGTGTTCGCGATGCAAGCGAACCTCAAACTAGCACCGATACCGCTGGTAATTACAACCTCCGGGTCGCAGCCGGTACTTATAATGTTCGAATTGTTCGACCAACCCCATGGATCCCGTCGACCAGTACCGAACTGGTTAAGTCGGTAACTGTTACCGGCGGATCGGCGACAGCTAACTTCGGATCGGTGATCCCTTCGGATATCGCTACTGGTTTCAAATGGCTCGATATCAATGCGGATGGAATTCGCGATGTCGGTGAGCCCGCATTGGCTGGCGTCTACATCTATCTCGATTTAGACGGCGACAAACGGCCCGATATCGGTGAACCTGCTAGCATCACCAAGGCAGATGGATCCTACTCGCTGACTCCTCCGGCAGCTGGTGCTTATGCAATTCGCGAAGTGGTCGAAACCGGCTTCGTACAAACATTCCCGGCGTCCGGTCAGCATATTGTTTCCTACGATGGAACTAATCCGCTCCGCGGTTACGACTTTGGAAACAATGAGTCGTCCGATTGGGGCGATGCTCCAGCTCCCTATGCTACAACACGAGCGCAAGATGGTGCCTCGCACGGAACGACCCCTGGACTTACCCTCGGTACACTCTTCGATTCCGAAGCCGATGGAAAACCTTCGGTGAACGCCGACGGTGATGACACGACGGGTATCGACGATGAAGATGGTGTTACGCAGCTCACTCCGATTGTTCGCGGCGACGGTTCCAATGTGATTCGTGTCAGCGTCACCAACACCGCCGGTTCGCCTGCATTCCTCCAAGGCTGGATCGATTTCAACGGCAACGGCAGTTGGACCGATCCAGGTGAACAGATCGCAACCAACGTTGTCTTCGCAGGAAGTGGATCCAGCAATATCACCTTTACAACGCCAACCAATGCTGTCGGTCGCACCTATGCTCGATTCCGACTTTCACAGGACCAAAACTTGGCTCCAACTGGTCGTTCCAGGACAGGTGAAGTCGAAGATTACGTTTACTCGATCGTTGACGGACCTCGAGTACTGCTCCAACCAGATTCCTTTACCGTTGCTCGCAATAGCCGAGACAATGTATTCGATGTCTTGGCTAACGATTTCAATCTGCCAGGCGATGAATGGACCATTACCAGTGTGAGCACAGGAACGCAAGGTGGTCGAGCCACCATCGATACGGTGAACAAGACGATTAAGTATTCTCCCCGCCTCAGCTTCACGGGTCGAGAGACCTTTACCTACACTACAACGAGTGTGACTGGCCGTCGAGAAACGACCACTGTATCAGTCAACGTAGTTCTTCAATTTGTCGATCCAGTTGCCGTAGATGATTCCTTTGACGTTCCAACCAATTCCATTGGGTTTCCACTGAGTGTTCTGGCCAATGACGTCGAGGGGCGAGGAGGTTCTTTGGTTGTTTTGAGTGTTACTGCTCCTGACAAGGGTGGTGCCGTAGTCATCGGCTCCGGTAGTCAGAGTATTCGATACACTCCAACTCGCGGTTTCGGCGGTACAGAACAATTTTCTTACACTGCCGTCGACGCATCAGGTAAGACATCGACCGCCAAAATCACCGTCCATACCTTGCAAGGTGACCGTCTCGATGACGAAGTCGAATTCAGCTTTGCGTTCCTGAATGCGGTCAACGAACCTATCACCGAAGTTCGCCAGGGGGACAGTTTCAAAGTTGTCGTTTACGTCGACGATTTGCGTCCGGAAAAAGCCGCGGCCGAGACTCCACCTAGAAACATTACGGACCCAGGTGTTTATTCGGCCTACCTGGACCTCCTCTATACTTCCGGACTCGTAACACCTAACGCACCCACTAGTGGCAGACAGGATTTCTCAGCAAACTTCATTGCGCCCTATCAAACGGGTCGGGGTGGAACCGCTGCGACTCCGGGGATCATTGACGAACTGGGGGCGTTCATCGGACAAGTATCAGCGTTCAATCAGCCAAACAAGCTTCCTGTGGTGGTACTTGACTTCACGGCCGCTTCTGCGGGTATCGCAGAGTTCGTAGGTGATCCAGCCGACAAGATTCCAGGTTCCGAAGTAACTTTTTACAATGCTCCCTCCTCAGCACGCGTGCCGAACGAGCAAATTCGATTTGGTCGTTCGACGATAGAGATCGTTCCGAACGGCGTGAACTTCCCGTTCGCAGTCGATGACACGCGATTCAACGTTCCCCAAGCAAGTCCATTTAATGTGGACGTCTTGACGAATGACACGGTTGGAACACAACCACCCATTCGAATTACGTCGGTGACTCAGCCATCGAATGGTCAAACCCAAGTCAATGACAACAACACTCCAAACAATTTCGCAGATGATACGGTAACGTACATTCCGAGCTCGAATTTTGTCGGCTTAGATCAATTCCAATATACGATTACGGACGATCGAGGATTTGTTTCAACGGCAACCGTCACTTTGCATGTCGGAGTTTCAACGGCAGATGACGTGATCAAGCTTCGATTGAGTGCTACCGACTTGGCGGGAACGCCCATCGATCAAATCACAGTAGGTCAGCAATTCCAGTTGCGAGGATTTGTCGAAGACTTGCGAACGAGCCCAACAAGAGCAGGGGTGTTCGCGGCCTTCCAGGATATTTTGTACAACAAGGGGCTCGTGTCGGTTAATACCAGTGCAACCGCTCCTGGCTTCCAGGTGGTTTATGACCCTCAATACGCCAACGGAAAGGCTGGCGATATTCGCATACCAGGATTGATAAACGAAATTGGATCGGTTCAAACATCCAGCAGCCCAACGGGGCTTGGAGAAAAACTGCAGTTTACGATAACGCTGACTGCACGCAACGTTGGAACCGCAAACTTCATTGGAGACCCAGCGGATATCAAACCTTTCCATGACAGTTTCGTATTTGATCCGACGACGCCTTTGACACCTAGCCAGATCCGTTATGTCTCGGACTCGATTTTGATCGTGGCGACAACCGGTGGCAGCGGTTCGAGCGGTGGCGAGGGCAATACAAACCTAACCAACGCCTACGACGTTAATAACGACGGATTTGTATCGCCCATCGACGTCTTGATTTTGGTCAATTCGATGAACACGGGCAACAGTGGGCCGTTGTCACCTCCGGGAGATATTGGGAGTGGCGAGGGTGGAACGGGTCGATACTTCATGGACGTCAACGGCGACAATTACTTGTCACCGCTGGATGCTCTCATGGTTATCAATGAACTCAATAATCGCCAGAATGGCGGTAACGGAGAAGGCGAAGCGGCACCGCTCGCTTCATCAACTGCTACCAGCTTCAAGGCTGAGTTGGTCGAAGTTCCATTTGCAACGAAACGATCCAATGGGAGTGCGGCATACGTTTACGGGCCGTTGCCTTCGACAGATGACTTGAAAAAGGCTTTTAGTGTCGATGAATACTTGGCCCAACATGTTGGTGGCGAAGAAGAATTCGATTACCTCGACGGTCTTGCAAGCGACGTCTTGCGCAGCAACTTAGGTTAATTTGGAGTAGCTTCTCTCTGGCAGTTCAAGGTCACTCTGGGCAAGCGTGACCTACTGTTCTACACGGGTGCAATTTTTGAGTTATCATGGCATGCATGATAGCCTCAAAACAATCTCTAACTTTTTCCACCGAGCCGTGGCTGGTGGGACTTTCTATCGTTGTTTGCGCTGTGACATTCGCCTTGTCCTACTTTGCTTGGCGGCGAAGCGGATTTCTGAAGTCGGTGTTTTGGTTGGAATTGCTTCGCTGTGGGATCGTGGTTGTTGGATCTGTATTGTTGAATCAACCAGAGTGGGTTCAAGAATTTAGATCGGAAGAAAAACCTGCCTTGCTCGTCCTCTCGGATGGTTCACAAAGCATGCAGACGAAGGACGTTCTAATCAAGAACGATTCGGGGCAATCCGAGGCACAGTCAAGAGCCTCCGCTATCGGGCCCCTTTTAGATGCAGAGGCATGGAGCGCATTCGCTTCGCGGATGGATGTTAGGGTTAGTTCGTTTCCGGCCGACGGAAAAGCAGACGGCACGGATCTCAACTCAGCGCTCAATCAAGCGATTGAATCGACTCCCAGGATCCTCGGAGTGGTCTTGCTGTCCGATGGTGATTGGAACCTAGGCCAATCTCCAATGAATGCAGCGATGCGATATCGGGCTCAGGGTGTGCCTATCCTATCCATTCCCGTTGGCGCTCCAACGCGTTTGCCAGACATCGAACTCCTTAGCGTCGACACGCCGACCTTTGGAATCACCAACAAGGCGGTTCGAATCCCCTTTTCGATTGAGTCTTCATTACCTCGCGATCATGTTGCCAACGTTGTAATGACATGCTCCGATGGCGAGCGTATTACCAAGGAAGTGCGAATTGCAGCCATGTCGAGGACAACCGATGCCGTTATGTGGACGCCTAAAACGGAAGGCGATTACACGTTGACTGTAGAGGTGCCTCAGCATCCCGACGAAGTCATTGCGACCAATAACACGATGTCGACGCCTATCGCAATTCGTCAAGAGAAACTTAAGGTATTGGTAATCGATAGTTTTCCGAGATGGGAGTATCGATACCTTCGAAATGCGCTATCTCGTGATCCGGGAGTGGACGTGGCTTGTTTGCTTTTCCACCCCGGGCTTGGCAAAGTGGGTGGAGGGAACAAAGACTACATCAAGGAGTTTCCGAATGGCATGGATGAACTGTCGAAGTTTGACGTTGTCTTTTTGGGTGACGTCGGATTGGACCAAGGGCATTTGAGCGAGGAGCAATGCAAACTGCTGCGAGGTTTGGTGGAGTTCCAAGCAAGCGGACTGGTATTTATGCCTGGTTGGCAAGGTCGAGAACATTCCTTGGTCGATACCGCCCTTGAACCGCTAATGCCCGTTACCTTGGATCCGTCGCAGCCGTATGGATTTGGTTCCAAGACACCGATGCGATTTGAGCTGACCGAAGCCGGCCGAAAGAGTCTCTTGACCAAATTGGCGGATACGCAGGACGAGAACTTAGATGCATGGAGTAGCTTGCCCGGTTTTCAATGGTATGCACCGGTGATACGGGCTAAAGCAGGAAGCGAGGTCCTGAGTGTGCACCAGGAGATGAGCAACGAATTCGGCCGTATACCGTTGTTGGTGACTAAGACCTTTGGCGCCGGCAAAGTTCTGTTCATGGGGACCGACGGGGCATGGCGTTGGCGTCGAGGCGTCGAGGATAAATACCACTATCGCTTTTGGGGACAAGTCGTACGGTGGATGGCTTATCAGCGGAACATGGCCGAGGGTGAGACGATGCGATTTTATTTTTCGCCCGATCAACCGATGCTTGGACAAACGCTGGCGCTGCGGGCAAACGTAATGGAGACCAATGGTGAGCCATTGTCAGGTGGTGACGTAACCGTCCGAATCGAAGCGCCGTCGGGGAAATTTCAAGTGATTCGTTTAGCGAGCGGAGGTGCCGAAAGTTGGGGGTCTTTTGAGGGACGGTATGAAGTTGCCGAACCAGGCTCTCATAGGGTGATACTCACGTGCAAGCAGACCGGCGCGACATTAGAGACTACCTTTTTCGTTCAAGGTGCTACGCGCGAGCGCATCGGTTTGGCAGCTCGTCCCAAGGTGCTTGAGGAGCTTTCCAAAGTCACCAATGGCAAGGTATTCGCTTCGACTGACCGAGACAAATTGCTGACTGCTATTGGCAATATTCCAGATCCGCCTTCGACCTTGCGCAGATTGCAACCTTGGGCTCATCCGTTGACGGTCGCCTTGTTGATTGCGGCCTTGGCTACGTTTTGGATCGGCCGAAAATGGATTGGGATGATTTAGAAAGATGATTTAGCACGGAGGTCAGTCTGTCCTCAGTCTGTCCTCAGTCTGGCTTGGCTTGGGTTTGTTAGGCGAGTGGCAGGCTGAAATCTGCCAGCAACAAAGTGGGTGGCACACTCTGTGGCACACTCTGTGGCACGGGTGGCACGGGTGGCACGGGTGGCACGCTCTGAGGTACGAAGGGCGTTGCCAGTCAACCATTGCCATGGACACCTGGCACATCGCTCTCACTCTGAAAGGCTGTGATTTTATAG
>JAYVPJ010000215.1:0-40257 GCA_043757445.1 Pirellula sp.
TTTGGAAAACCAACTTTGAACCAGCGGGCACACGGCGGGCATAGCCGGTTGGAAACATGGTTGCACGTTGTCCAGGCACAAACGCGGTAAGCCATCCGACGCCGTTGGAGTCTACTCCGTCCGGCGGCCGAATGAATACGATGGCGTGATGCACCACGGATGCGTTGCCCGGTATCACTTGTGCAGCGGATACCCAGCGATCTTCCGTGATCTTGGGATCCACTACGAAGTACTGGTAGTCGATGGATCCCGACGCGGCAATCGTATACGGGCGATCTCGCATCGCGACGATGAGATCAGGAGATTTAGGAAGTCGCCAGCCGTCCATGGTTTCGGGCAGCTTGGGCAAATCGACTTCACTGCCGTATGGTGCGCCATCTTTGACCCATTGTTTGAGGACGTCCAATGACTTTGCAGGGAGATGTCGCGCATTTTTGAAAGCGTATTTCGTTTCCGTCGCATGCCATGGAGGCATTCGCTTTTGCTCGATGACCTCGACCACCATGTCCGCCCAGCCTCGCAACTCTTCGAAGTTGCTAACGTCGAACGGTCCAATCTCGTTTGGGCGATGGCATTCGTAGCAGTGTTCGTAAAGAATGGGAGCTACCTGTTTGCAAAAGGTTACCGATCCGGATTCAGCTACTTTCTTGTCGAATGTGATCAAGCAACCCACTGGCTCTGTGCGTGAAGTAGCCGGAGTTTTTCCATCGAGCAAATTTGTGATTGCATCCTCGAGTTCGTTGCGGGACGACACCGATCGCTTGACTCCAGGCGCGTACTGGTCATCGATTCGTCCACGGTACAGAAGCTGTTGTTGTCTATCCGTCACGACTACTTCAGCTGTTCGCGTCGCACCGAATGCCCGAGCGATCGATTGGTCGCTATCTTTCACTTGACGAAAGCACAATCCAAGATCCTTTGCAAATCGCTGCAAATCAGCGGTCGAGTCCTGTAAGTTGCTGTTGATCCCAACGAATTGGACTTTCTTGTTTTCATATCGCTTGGCAAGTTCATCGATGCGGGTCGCGTAGAATCGTGCGACTGGGCATTCGACCCCTAGAAAACAAAATACGCGAATCTGATTTTGGTCGGGCCATTCGATCGCCTTGCCTTCCAAATCGACCAAGACCGTTTTCGACAATGACTCTGGGGTAATTTCCTGCGCTCTCGCGAGGACGGCGGTACAAACGAAAAGGATTGCGCAAGTCAGCTTCGAGCGGCCCGCGTAATTCCATTTTCGAAGCCAACTCAAAGGACTCAACGGTTTGTTCTTCATTGTCAGTTTTCTGCCCGGTTTTGAAAAGGGCTGGGATGCCACCAGCTTACTCAGCAAAGTGTACCAAAATGATAAAGCCTTAGCGACATCTGGAGAGAACACAACGTCATTAACCGTGTCTCTATGACCCCGATAAGAAATGATTTCTGAATCCTTGAGCAAGTCCCACAATTTCGCTTCGCCTTTTTCGCAACAGTATCCAAGCGAAGACTTCCAATGGTGAAAATCGGGTTCTTTGTGGTACTTTCAACCCGAACTCTCCCCGCAAGACTTGATCGAGCGTTCCTTCGTCGAAATCGTCGCAGCTGAACTATTTGTCATCTTCATCTTCATCGTCATCATCGTCATCATCGTCATCATCGTCATCATCGTCGTCATCGTCGTCTTCATCTTCGTCATCTCCGACGACCTGCACTTTGATCTCGCGTCCGGTAGCATCCACGAAAATCTCGATGGTCTCTCCCTCTCGGCGGACCTCAAGCTCGTAAAGAACGACGGTCTTTCGTTCGCGTTTCAATTCATCTTTACCTGCAAACTTGGTTGCCAAAGGACGCAATGCCTCCGGCAATTGGTCTAGTTTCAACGAATTTTCATTTGATAGGACGTCACCAGCTTTGGAAACAGTGATTTCCATTTTAACGTCGCCGACCATCCACGCTCCTTCGAAAACAGTTATCCACTCACGATTCCCAATTCGCTTTTGTGAGATCAAAAAGCACGGCTTAGCTCCATCGTAGGGCGATTTCTCAAGGCAGCGAATAGCGTACACTTTACCTGCATCCGTTTTTTTTACGAACAGCCTGTCATCGCAAACCCAGCCGACTATCTTCTTACCACAATAGATCGAGTATTCGCCAAACATCTTTCTGGCTGTAACTTCACCAGCGCCGCGAATCTGGTCCAGAATAAAATCAACAGTACTTTGCTTTGATGCCATTACTTTTGTCCCTCAATTGGACAATGCTCTACGTTCAAGAAAAAGGTGTCAGGGTGGTGTCAGGGTGCGTTCTAACGCTGGAAAACTTTTTTTCGAAACGATTCCTGGCACCTTTTCCAATGACAGCCCGGCTTCTTCTAAGATCAAATCCACGGTTAGTTTCACTGTGGCTCCACAATCTGTCTGAACGTTAAGTTGATTCGCTCGCCAACATGCATTTTGGTCTTGGGGACTTCGTGTTGCCAAAACTGCTGCATGGTTCCAGCCATGATGATGAGCGTTCCGTTGCCCGCGAGGAATGTTTGAGTTTCTCTCGTGAAGTTGTGCCTGATGCGAAATTTCCGAGTTGCTCCCAAGGACAAAGAACCGATCACGTTCCCCATTTCAGGTTCGTCGTCAGCGTGCCAGCCCATACTATCGGATCCTGAGCGATAGCGGTTGAGCAGGCAATAATTGTACTCGCCCTGGACGGTCTCGATCTTTTCCTTGATCTCTAGCAACGTAGCATTCCAGGGGAGCGCTAAATTGTCGACGCCCGAATAACGGTAGGAGATGCCTGAATCACCATAGGACGCAATCAGTCGTGGTTGCATGTGACCAAAAATGCCTGGCTTCTGCTCCCACGCACATTGGTCACGCAATTCGACGAAATAGCGATCGGCAAGCTCGGTCGGCAGGAATGCAGCGTCGTAGAGGAGTATGCCGCCATCGAGAAGTTCAGTTGTTTTCATGCGTGAGAAAAAGGTGCCAGGAATCGTTTTAGCGCTGTAACACTTTTTTCGTGTGAGAAAATTCCGAAACGGTTCCTGACACCTTTTCTGCTGACACCTTTTCTGCCTTCACCTTTTCTGACCTTTTCTGATCAATTTCATCACCTAGCGCGAGTCGCGGAGCGACTCGCCCACAAAAAATCGTAGCCTCCGGGCTTGCGACCCTTGCATTGCCTTTGCAAGCGATGCAGATTTTATGCGATGTGGGTCGAATCTAGTACGGTCGAACTAGGTCCAAGGCCTACTTGAACTTGTCGTGACACGACTTGCAGTCGGAGGTCTTTTTCAATTCGTCTGTTGCACCCTCTCGACCAATCAACACTTTGGCAGCACTCATCATGGCAGCCCCTGCCTGCATTTGCCACTCGCCTTTATCGCCCTTCTTGGGCTCGCCTTCGACCAAGTCGATATAGAGATCGAGTAACTGCTTCTTGTCATCCGCAGTACCCATATCCGCAAGAATCTTCTTCAGTAGCCCATCTTTGTGAGCAATCTTCATTACTTCCTTGACCGTTTTTGGTGCGGCAAGATTATTGCTGAACGCCATCGCGCCTCCGCCACAAACGACTGCTGCAACCAAGGAACCCACTATTAGCCGAAATCGCATCGCATACTCCTCAGGAATGGACTGAATTGAAAAAACACTACTTACGACGTACGAAAGTCTATTGGATTTCTAAGTAGAATTGCAAGCGGATGAGCCAAAATCCTTGAAGCGGCCGGTCTTTTTGGCTAAAAACGATTGCTTTTTCCGTTTTAGAACGAAATGACTTCATCTCCGCCGGGATCGGTTGTTATTTCGCCTTCGCGTCATCTTTGAGCCAGTCTTCTCTGAACGCAGCGTGCTTCATGCTCTTTCCGCTTTCGACAAAATAGCTATAGATCGCGTGTATGATGCCGTCGGATCCTTGTGTCACAGCGGGATAGTGAAACGATCCGCTTGGCTGATCCTCGAGATGCCGCGTCTGTGGCCAAGTTCGCCCCTCATCGCTCGAAAGAGATACCGCCAGTCGCTGTCGACCTTTGGTCATGTCGTTGTACACCATCAACCACTTACCACTTGCCAGTCGAATACCGTCAACTCCTGAGCCTGGATTGGGTAGCTCGGATACACCAACTGGCCCCCATGTTTCGCCATCATCCTTAGACTCCGAAACTCTCACTTTCTCTCGAAGACCATTCTCTCGCATGTAGGCAACTAGGGTGCCGTCGTTGCGACGCAATACTGTTGGCTGTATGTTCCCAAAACCAAAGAGCGGTTTGCTGGCGTGCCATGTCGAACCGCTGTCATCGGTAATCGCCATCAACGAAATGGAAAACGTATCCGCATAAAGTGGCAATAGAATACGACCACTGGGTAACTGCGTGGGCTTGCATCGCGGTCGTCTGGCTTTAGCAAAATCATTCCTTCACGAGTCCAACTGGGAGACTCCGGTGCATCAAAGTGTTTCGCAATCTTAAAGTTCGTGAGGCAAGACTCCCAACTGTTTGCAAGGATGGTCGGGTAAAACAACCAAAGCTGCTTGTCGCGATCGATGAATAGTGCCGTATTGCAATCGGGGAAGCCTGGGGTATCGGCTAAAACGAATGGCTCCGTCCAGACAGCGGCGCCTCGCTTTTTCCAAGCCGCAAACACGGCCACATCATCCGCTTGACGCTCACCTGCCCCACGATACCAAGAAGCAAATAGGTCGCCATTTGGACATTCGACGATCCCTGGGGCATGATTGTGCTTTGGATTCAATGGAAAGACGAGTTCCGAAACAAGTTCCGGTTCGGCTGCGTCAGCACTTGTCGCAATCCATGGCCATGTCAGGCAAATTGCAAAGTATCCCATCAGCATCTTAAGTTTCATCTCTTCACCTTTTGTTCAGCATTTTGAGGCTGGGAGCCCGCCCCACCGATTCCCACTGAGTCTATACGATACCGGCGTTTTTAGGTTAGCGGCAGGAGTTGGTATACCGTAGCTTGGGCCCCTGGCCCGAGTTTCGCACGGCCCAGGGGGCCATGCTACTAGTAGATTTCAGTCTGCCGTTCGCCTTAAAAGCCCGAGTCACCTTTTTGCGATTTGCATCTGCATAATCCCGATAATCGGTGTCGCCCTACTCGGGGCATGTATTTTAGCCTCGAATCAATTTTCTGGGATGGAAAGGGGATTCGCTGCAACCTAGCCTTTCCTGTTTCAAGCCCAGTTCGCTTTTCGGTAAAGCACGTTGGCTGTCGCAAAAAGTTTTTAAAAGCGCTAATTCAATGACTTCCATAACTGCCGTCGCCCCCGTCTTTGTCGAATTCCGTTGCAATCGCTGTTGGTATAGCAATTGCGCCGAACTTGAGACCGTCGGTACCGAGTCGGAATGTCGCAATTGCGGCCAGTCAATTACCGTCCCAAAGGCGACTCCGGAACGGATCGCGCGCGCCGAGTCCCTTTTATCCGAGCAACCCGAACTTCGTATCCAACCGCAAGCGTCCGTCAAGCCATCTATCTCACCATTCGATCACCATCCGAGCGACCATGAGTTAATTGAGCTAGCCAGGCGAGAATCCTTTGTTCCGTTGAACCAGATGAATTTTGAGGGATACCCGTCAGCGTCAATCATCGCCAGACTTGTAGCTACCGTCGTCGACAATTTGCTCGTCTTTACCTCCCTGGCGGCTGGGCTCATTTTCGTTGTCTGGTTGGCCAAATTTGGTATATGGGAAAACCCGATAGACGCTATTCGGAACAAAAAGGATCTCGATCTAGCTTCGATTTTGGCGATGCTCTCGTTCCCCGTCTTATTGATCCTCGGCCAATGGATACTCCTATCAACCTCAGGCCAAACGATTGGCAAGAAGCTATTGATGATTCGAATTGTTAGCACATCGGGCGTCCTGCCTGGATTTATTCAAGCGGTCGTTCTTCGCAATTGGGTTAGGCTCCTCTTCTCGTTTGTACCTTTTCTCGGGTTGATCGATTTGCTCTTTATCTTTTCGGAATCGCGTAGATGCCTGCACGACTATTTGGCTGGGACACGCGTAGTGAGCTCTGTTTGATTCGGCCTGAGGTCGATGATTGTAGATTGGGAATTTTGCCTGCCTCACCTTGTTTGCGATGACTGTGCAAAGTCACGCTCGGCAAGCGTTATCTACTATGTTTCGATCCGTTGCGTCGAACTGTAGCGGTTGAGGCGACCATGTCGATCAAACCGCCTACAGAACCCAGTGAAAGCTTACGGGCCGACTGGCGACGCACAATTCATGTCCTACAGTTGGTGCGTTCGTTGTCTATCGCCTAAAACGCTTGATTCTAATACCGCTCAAAATCGCAGCAGGAAAAATAGTGTCACTTCGCAGCCAAATCGCAACTTTGCAAGTCGTTCCATTGAACGAGAGTATCGCGACGCGAATCGTGACCTAAACTCCCTCTTGACGGTTGTTGAATCTATGCAAAACGAATTGAATCGATGTCTTGAAGCTGTTCCAGTCTTGCGTAATTCAAAACAAGCAAGTGAGATCAAGTTTATTAAGCTCGCCTCTCGAAGTGCAATCCGTCCATGTAAAAAGATATTATGATGCAAACGACTTCTACTACTATTTCATCGCAATCAGGTGGCGTTCTTAAGCCTACCAGCTTGACCGCTCCGCCGATAGCGATCGTCAAATCGAGCCAATTGTGCCGCAAAACGAATTCAGCAGGAATCTTGTCTTCCGATGCAAGTGGGCTTGGACCTGAAAAGGCTCGACTCTTGATCATTGATGACGAGCCGATCGATATCCGAATCGTTGAAAAGGCGCTTCGGCAAGCTGGTTATCGGCATATTATCGCTCACACTGACTCTGGCACTGCCATGGAGATGATCGCAGCGCAACGTCCTGATGTGGTCCTGTGCGATGTCAATATGCCGGTGTCGGGCATGGAGATTTTGAGGCAAGTTGTTTCGGACCCTGTTCTAGTTCATATCCCGATGATCATGGTCACTGCTTCGGACGACGAGTCCCTGCGCGCAGAGGCCTTGGAGTTGGGAGCAACGGACCTTCTCTCGAAACCGCTTCGCAACACGGAATTGCTGCCACGCGTTCGAAATGCACTCGTACTCAAATCGCACGTTGCGCATTTGCAGAACTACAATCAAGAACTTGAACGGCAAGTGCGCCGACGTACAGCTGAATTGCTCGGCTCGAGAACTGAGCTTGTTCACTGCTTGGCCCGACTAGCCGAGTACAGAGATAACGAAACCGGACGACATGTGATCCGCGTTGGAAGATACTCGGGCTTGTTGGCTCGACAACTAGGCTTGGATGAGGAAACGGCCGAATTGATCGAACAAGCTGCACCACTTCATGACATCGGCAAAATTGGAATCCCGGATTCGATCCTTCTCAAGCAAGGAAAATTGACACCTGAAGAGTATGAAATCATGCAACGACATGTCGCGCTCGGAAAGGGTGCATTTGAGCCGATGTCAGTCCACGAGATGCGAACCGTACGAACGCACACCGTACTCGGTGAAATGATGGTCAATGTTAGCACCTCTCCTCTGCTCACCATGGCAGCCCAAATCGCCCTCACGCATCATGAGCGATGGGACGGCAAAGGATACCCTATTGGGCTCTCCGGGGAAGACATTCCGATTAGCGGACGCGTCGTTGCAGTCGCCGACGTATTCGATGCACTGAGCAACAGACGACCTTACAAACCGGCCTTCCCGATCGAAAAATGCTTCGCAATTCTCGACGAGGGGAGCGGTTCTCAATTCGATCCAAAGGTAGTGGATGCGTTTAAGGCAGTCCGAGAAGAAATTTTAGAAGTGCGAATAGCGTTGGCCGATATCGATTGATTCCATGGCCCGATAACAAAACTTAACGAAAACCGCCGACGCAACCATGGAAATCCATAACAACAATTTGATGTGCTCGGGATCCGGCCAGTCCATAGACTTGGTCATTCCGACCGCAGACGACCAACTGGCTGGTGTTGTCGGAGAACTTGGCAAACTCCTCGAACGAGTCGACAATGAGGCTGCGCAAAAGATCGTACATGATTTTCGTCCTGATGATCCGATGGACACCTGCTCAAGGCTAATCATCGGAGTGGATGCATCTATAGGAGCCATGAAGCAACGCCTGGGACAGGCCGAGTCCCTCAACCACGAACTCCGCCTACAACTAAAAGCTCGAGCAAGTGAATCTCACACCGACGGATTGACTGGGCTCGCTAACAGGCGCCTGTTTGACAGGGAGTTTGGCGAACGCTGCATGGCTGCTCAACAAAGTTGCTGTCCATTGGTCTTGGTGATTCTGGACATCGACCACTTCAAGGCTATCAATGACAGTTTCGGTCATCATGTCGGCGATGCAGTGCTAAGAGGCATTGCCAAGCTATTTAAAAACAGTCTCCCTAGCGGAACATTCCTGGCTCGGTACGGCGGCGAGGAATTTGGTTGCATTCTTTCTGGAGCATCGTTAGACAACGCAATCGACATAGTCGAGCGCGTCCGAGGAATCGTTTGCGGGACCGAGTTTCGATACGAGGGGCGAAGCCTCGGCCTGACGATCAGTAGCGGAATTGCCCAATTAGTCCCGCAAGACCACTGCGATCGCTTGCTCCAGCGAGCCGACGCCGCCATGTATGCCGCAAAACAAGCAGGTAGGAATCGCACCTTCTGGAGCAATGGCGAACGTCTACATTGTGTAACCAACGACGAACCACTAGCTACTGACGATACAGCTTCCGGTACTCGCAACCGATGCAGCAACGTTGTCGAGCTGAATAGCTGCCTCAAGACATCTGCTTCACCGCGCGATGAGATGCCATTTCAATCGGCATCCGCCCTCAACCTGCGTACGACGCGTGCGAACTGGTGCGATGGCACCATGCTTTTCTGGAATATTCGACAGCGTCTTGCCGAATGGAAAGCAGGTGGAGATCCGTTTTGCATATTGGCGGTCGAGGTGGATGATGGCCCTCAAATAGCCAGTTCGTACGGTACTGTTGCTCTTCATTTTATGATGCGCGTTCAATTGCTGCACCTGGATGCCAACCTTCGCGATTTGGATATTATCGCTCGCACGGGCTCAACACGAATCATCGTACTCCTTCCGCGATCCACACTGGCCTTGATCGATCCAATTCTAAAGCGGCTTCGTGAAAGCATGCATCGATTCGCCTTTCCGACCCCGACGGAGTTGGTCGAGTACTCGATTTCTATCGGAGTCACGGAAGTGGCCGATCAAGATGATGCACAACTGCTCGTGCAACGCGCAGAGCTTGCACTCGCCTCAGCCCAATCGCATGGCAAAGCCCAATTTTTTGCCCAAGACTCAAATCATGCCTGGCCACTTGAACTCTAAGGCGAGCGGCAGTTTTTAAAGTACCTACTCTATGGGTGACAAGGGTGGCACGCTAACTTGCCGTGATTTTTTTTGAATCCGAAGATAGTACCCATCACACTCCGTGTGATGTTGCCTCAAAAACCAAGGGTTTTTGAACTTCGGAAATCACACGGAGTGTGATGGGTACTATAAAATCACAGCCCCTCAGAGCGATAGCGTTGGGCGTGGTGTCCATGGCAAAGGTTGACTGGCGACTCATAAGCCCTTCGTACCTCAGAGCGTGCCACCCACTCATCATCGAATGGCAACCATATAACTCAACGTTACTTCCGGTGAGTTCGGGTCAATGACCGGTCGAGTTGCGGAAACATCTTTTCTATTACCCGGTTCGTATGACCAAACATACGCACCATCGTTTTCCACTTCATATCCAAACGTTTGGTGATTCGACGTTGTCCAATCATCGAGCAACAAGCCAACATCGGATAGTTCGCTCAGTCTCTTTGGCCAACGTTTGTTCTTCATTTGAAAGCGTTTCACAGCGAGCGACGTGTACGTCAATCGACGAAACATTTCTTTTCGATGGAACGCAAACGCATAGGATTCTATTCCCGGCATCAGGTTAACAAGGTACATGTCGGAAATACGAAATACCCCATTTGCAAACATTGTCGATGCAACTTGATGCGCGCGCTCACCAAGTCTACTCTCACCAGCATCAGCACAATGTTGCCATTCTTCGTAAGCTCGAAGAACCGCTAGCTTCGTGCTGGGTAGGACTGGCAACTTGAAAAATGGGTTGTCCCTGAACTCAGGCGAACCCAATGATTGCAAATTGTCGAGTGATGTGTTCGCCATGGCACGCTCGCCAGAGGAGGCCGCATTCCAAGCTTTGGCGACGTCATAAGGGCGATCGACTTGGGCCGAGAGTGCCAAAAGCTGTTCTTCGCTCCATACGTCCATACCGAGAGATCGATTGATAGTACCAACCTGCATCCCGTGAATCGCGAACGAAACGAGGTTTACGACCGTGCAGAACCGCCAGTCAAAGGCATCTGCAACGCAGCCCATTGCAACAATGTCATGCAGTGCTCGCTCCCCCTCCTTTTGATAGAGAGCATGAACCGCATCCAATTCAAGAATCCTTGCAAGGTTTCTTGATTCCTGAACGGGCTCAAGCAATGTCAGAAACCCATCGAACTTGATCGGCATCCAAACCGGTTTTGGGAACTCTCCTGCCATTTGAATCCGTTTGATGATGGGACGAATTTCTTGCAGGAATTCTGCCACTCGCGGCTCGTCTGGCCATTCGCTCCCTGGCCTCAAGTCAAAAGGGAGCAAACGCGCACCCACGATTGGCAAGTCCGTTGATGGCGGCAAAACAGCGGTACTTGCTTTGCCCATAGCAAGGACCTCGCTCCAGGCCGATGTCCCCTCCTTGTGCGAGAGCTTTTCGAAGAACTTCGCCATCGAATCGTTATCGTAAGGTTCACCCGATTGACGCATGTCCGCGAGTTTCTGTTTCAGGTCGGAAGACGCGACGGACTCTCGGTAGACGATGAAGGCAAAAAATACAAAAAGAATAAAGATCGGTAGCAAGCTAACGAGTCCGATCCACTTGAGTCGACGTTTCAAAATGGTTTTACCGACCTGTAGAGGCTTGCTGGTTTCTTGTGTCATTTGAAGTCTCCGAATTGATTGTCAATTAGTTTGAGCCACGGGCGCGTGCCGCGTTGTGTTTTGCGGCTGTGTTCGATAGTTGCAATCGGCTGCGGCTAGAGTGCATGGGCTTGCGCCCAAAGGCACTCACTTTGTAAATTTTGAGCCTCAATGCGCTAGCATGAGGGCCGGATTTGCAAGTGATTACTTGACTTCCGGCCCGCACGCTAGCGCGTTCCGGCTCAAAGTAGGGGCCATTTGGCTTGCGTCAACAGGTCATTCATTCAGGGCGGGAACCATTGAGGACAATTGTTCTACTCTTTCAACGCATCTGCCTGCCGTTCCCACTCGCCGTACCAAAAGGACCATGGTTCCATATATCCTTGACTCGGCGAGAAGGGGGTTGCTGTAAGGCCAAATTTCGCCTCGGACACATTCCAGTCGCGTGCGACAGACTCCTTGGCTTGGTTTATGGCGGAACTATCGCTTGCTTTGAGATATTGTTTCATGTGCCAAGCTACTGTCGAAACGTGACGTCTTGCAATCAAGCGTGTCCCATTTTTATTTGTTGGGATCGAGTAGCCGCCAAGCGTGTGTTCCAATGGCGTTTTTTTAACATAGACGCCGGTACCGTTGGAACGATCAATCCGATTTTCGAGAATGCCAATGAACCAATCCTTGGTGAGGGCCAGAAACCTTGCGCGTTGGCGGCCAGCTTTATCGCTAAGTTGAGCCACCGCGTCAATGTACACGTCTGATCCCATGAATTCTTTGGCCGTTGGAGATCGCACTTCCTGAACGAGCCAGGCCTCGTATTGATCGGCTATCTGCTGCGTTTTCAGGTCAGTCATTAGACGAACGCCGCGAATGATGCGAACTACTAAACGAATGTCTTGCTGATATCGCTTGAGAAGCGCGTCAGAGTTGCCATCATCTTCCATGCGAATGCGTGTAAGCATCGCATCACCCATCAATCTCTTGGTGACAATATAGGAACTGGAAATCGGCGAGAGGCTATCGAAGGATTGCAGTTGCCGTTCGATGAATTCCATCTGCAACTCACGCTCCTCGTCCAAGGTCCTGTAGTTCGGCAGGCTGTTCGGTTCACTTGCCGCGTAGCCCATTCCAGATATTTTCCCTGAGCCGCCCATTCCAGGCATACCCCCTACGTCGATGGCATCGTCGCCAGTTGAACCACCTTCCGCGTCGGATTGAGGTGTCGGATCCTTTGCAACTAGTAAGCTGATTTCGATAGGGCTACGATTTGAGGCGAATACTCGCGAGCCCTCAACCCGAAACTCTGCCCAATCGTTGGCTGGCATGGATGGATAGGTCGTGTAGACAATAAAGAATGGTATTGCCGGGAGGAGAACCGTCAGTGCAAGCCAGCCCAAATGCTCGAGCCAGTATCGCTTACCCGTTCTCGTATCCATCCAATGCCTCGTCATACGGTAAGTGGCAAACATCGGGAGGCACGTAACAAACGCTAATATCCAAATGGGAGCTTCCAGAACTTCCAAAGCAAATGCACCGTAAGCCAATGGCAAGCACCCTACTACCGGAGCAAGGATCGACGCAATAATGGGACTGCGAATGATTTGACTCATCCATTGGGTAACGGAATAGACTATCCATAGGAGGCCACTCGCAACGAGTACGAGAGGTCCGATTGCCGAAAGTAGCCTGCCGTTTCGAGATACAATCAATGTCACGGCAGCTGCGAGAGCCATAGTGATTATTGCGAGGATGACCATGCCGACAGGAACGATTTGCCTGGTCAGCCAAATGGATCTGGGCGCGATTCCTCGGTCTGACAAAAAGCGAATGCGTTGATTTACGTTATCCCCTTGAAAAGCGATCACCCCCAACCAACTAATTGCAATAAACCCAATGAGAAAACATGGAACGGCCAGTTCTTGCTGCTGAGAGCCCGGTGCTAGTTTGGTCGATGCACACAAAATGAAAAGCGGAATCAAGAAAAGCAATGTTACTCCGATCAGCATCCCTCTGTTTTGTGCTGCAAATTGCCAGATGAGAGCAGACCAAGGAGTCTGGATGGTTCGCTGATCGACAATGGAACGGTCGAAGAACGAACGGCCCGCGATGGTTCGCTGCGAAAACCGAGCAGGAGCGGTTGGCGACAGAGCTCGTAGCGCGGCAACCCAGCCCACGCCGAGAGCCAACGCGCTGGAGGCGATGAGAACAATCGTGGTGACAGAATCCGAAGATCTGGAGGGAGTCAAGAAATTGGTGGCGAGAGTATAAACAAGTGCGACGCCTACCAATACAAGAAGACCCACAAACGTGGATCTAAAATTCCAAGCGGTTGCGAAACCGACAGTTAACAAAAAGAGTGAATAGAGGATGCTATACCACGTGTCAAAATCCTCGACCGATCCTCGATGGAACGTGGGCGTAATACCGTTCGTAAAAGACAGCAACGCAAAACTGATGAGCCAAACGGCCAACAATCCCGCAAACCCTGCGAGGAATTTTACTCGAATGATATCCTTCTTGAAAACCGGCAAGGACGCCATCCAAAAAAGCGTACGATTATCCTTCTCCTGCCCCACGAGCAATGCCCCCACACCTGCAGCGAACAAGCTAGGAAGTCCGAAGAAAAATGCGATTGACGTTTCACCGCGATCCCAGGAATTCATCATCATTACCAGTGTCTGGAGCACCAGTGCTATGGCCGCCAACATCACGATCAACGGCCACAATTGCCGGTATTCTTTCCAGCACAATCGACGTAACACCAAGTTACGATTCATGGCTGCCTCCACTGACACTGGGCTGCAGGCCGTCCGACGGCTTGCCCGTCCGTCCGAAGCGGTCATCGTCTATGGCGGCGGCAACATTACCGCGTGTGCATGCAATGAACACTTCTTCGAGAGAAGCCGGGCGACTCCGAACGCTCAATACCCCTGGCCTCGATTGAAGCAATTCCTTGGCTGCCTGATCAAATCCGCGCACAACCATACGGCGCTGCCGTCCCGATGATTGTTCGCTCAATACCTCGACGCTGTCTGTCATGCGAGGCAACGCAATGAGTGGATCATCGAGGCTGATCGTCAATTCGGATGTAGATTCCTTAAGATGAATCATCGAATCCATCAATCGCACTTTGCCCTGATGGAGGATGGCAACCATATCGGCAACCCGCTCCACCTCCGAGATCTGGTGACTTGAGATGAGAACCGTTCGACCCGTAACCGCTCGATCGACCATGCTCTCCATGAATTCGCGACGAACGTGTGGATCTAGCCCGGACGTTGGTTCGTCTAGAATCAGCAACTCAGGATCGTGCGCCAGAGCCAGAGCCAAAGCGACTTTGGCTCGTTGCCCTTTGCTCAAATGCTTGATCTTGCGATTGCGGGGCAATTCAAAGTGGCCAATCGATTCGCCGTAACGTTCTAAGAACCCCTCCTCATAGAACGAGGCAGCAAACCAACCGATCTCGTCGACCCTCATCCAATCGTAGAGAGCTGGTTGGTCGGAGACGTATCCAATGCGGCGGCGAATTTCGAGCGCGTCGCTTTTTGGGTCGAAGCCGCATACAGTGCAATGGCCTGCCGTCGGATTTTGAAAGCCTGTCAAGATGCGAATGAGTGTTGTCTTGCCAGCCCCATTTTCGCCGAGCAAGGCAAATACCGAGCCGCTTGGCACCTTGAGATCGATACCCCGAAGCGCCTCGCAGCCAGGGAATCGCATTTCCAAACCAATCGCTGTAATACTATCGGACATCATCTCACCTCGGATCGACTCGATGGATTTCTGATACTCTTGGGTCCTATTGCTACCGTAGCTTGGGCCCCTGGCCCGAGTGTCACACGGCCCAGGGGGCAATGCTACTAGGTCACACGGCCCAGGGGGCAATGCTACTAGTGGATTTCTGAGTGCGGTTCTGCACTAGCTCGACAATGGCGCATTTCCTATCGAACTAACGGTTGCCACATTACCGTCGAGTTTGTTCAATTGCTTGTGAACAATCTCGAGAATTTCGTCGGCCTCAAGCCCGCCATGAAGCGCTTGCGTTAAGGCCTCTTTGAGGCTCTGTGCAATCACCGACCGACGAATTTCTTTGCAACGTTTGATAGCGCCTGCACAAACGACAAGCCCACGGCCACGCAGAGTCTCTAAGACCCCATCGACTTGGAGCTCTTGATAAGCCCTCGCCACCGTGTTCGGATTGATTGCCAATTGGACGCTCAAAGCTCGGACGCTGGGCAACATTTGCCCAACCTTGAACGTCTCTTCGGCGATGGCGAACGTGACCTGCCGAACAATCTGTTCGTAGATCGCAATGCCATTACTCTCATTGATCGAAAAAAACATAATAGATAAACTCCAAGTCCCGCGATGCAGTACCGGTGTACTGGGTACATGGTACGGTAGTTAACAGCCGGAGTCAAGTGAGTAGGATAAATGTTGTAGAATATTGTTTAGAACGCCAAAACGCATCCGTCGGGGGCCAGCTCCGAACGGATAGGCTAGCGATATCCATTTAGGGGAACATCATCCGTGGCAAAAGTTAAAACCGGACTCGACCTGCTCGTCTCGCAAAAGTTCGCAACTCTACGTGGAAAACGTGTGGGGCTCGTGACCCATCCGGCAGCCGTCGACTCGGAGCTTCGCAGCGCAGTCGATTTGTTTGCTGCTGCGGACGGCGTCAAGCTCGTTACGATCTTCGGCCCCGAACATGGATTGCACGGACAAGCCCAGGACCTAATCAGTGTCGCGGGCAACGAAGCCAGAGCAGTCCCCGCAGCAGTGTACAGCCTATACGGTACATCCGCCGCCAGCTTACGCCCAACCGCTGAGCAACTCCAAGGGATTGATGTACTCGTGGTGGATCTTCAGGATGTTGGCAGTCGATACTACACCTTTCAAGCCACGATGCGATATTGCTTGGAAGTGGCACTGCCGCTAGGTTTGCTTGTGATGGTGCTTGATCGGCCCAACCCATTGGGTGGCAACGTGATTGAGGGGCCAGCTTTGCGAACGGGGTATGAGAGTTTTGTAGGCGCGCATGACCTAGCTATTCGACATGGTTTGACAGTCGGCGAACTGGCCATACTCTACCAAAGGGAGTTAAAACTAGGACCGGGCGAAGTGCGCGTAATCCCCTGTGAGGGATGGAAGCGTCGCGACTATTTCGATGCAACGGAGCTACCGTGGGTGATGCCGTCTCCGAATATGCCTACCTTAGACACCGCGATCGTCTATCCGGGTCAGTGCCTGATCGAGGGGACTAACTTAAGCGAGGGTAGAGGCACGACCAGACCCTTTGAAATCTGTGGTGCACCGTGGTTGGATGCCGGCAAGTTGGCCAGCGAGATGAACGCAGCCAAGCTTCCAGGTGTCACGTTTCGCCCTGCTTGGTTTCGACCGACGTTTCAAAAGCATGCGGGCAAGGATTGTGGCGGTGTGCAGTTGCATGTTACCGACCGGACTGTTTTTCAGTCGGTGCGAACGAGCTTGGCATTGTTGATGGTTATGCGCGAAATGTCTGGTGATCGGTTTGAATGGCGAACGGAGGTCTACGAGTTTGTAAGCAAACCGATTGCAATCGACTTGCTATTTGGATCGGATCGCGAGCGAACACGTATCGAAGCAGGTCGGCCATGGCAAGAAATTGCCGCGAACTGGGAATCCGAGGAACAGGCCTTCGACCATCGCCGTCATGCAGCCTGGATGTATTGAGTTAGGAAAGGTGAGCGATTGTCCCAATCGCTCGGGAAACAATTGGGACAAACGTTCTACTCGGAGTGCCTAATCAAACTCGCCTTGAAGATACCATTCTTGATCACGGCGATCACGATACACCCACAGCCAAGAGCCTGTCGACAATTCGATGCGGAAGTAGTCGCGTTGCTGGGTGGCGCCTTGCCACCAACCTGTATCGATGCGCTCCGGACCTGCTGCGCGAAGCACGGAAAGCGGTGATCCATGGTAGATCATTCGGAGTGGTCTTCCGATTTCATCAACACGTTGCATTTCGATGCGTTTCGGAGGATTTTGCAATCGCATGGGGCGACGCCATAGTTCGTTCGCGTTGGGTTCCATCCCGCGTTCTTCGGCGAAGTTGCGCTTCGGTGCACGTGCTAGTTTGCGTTTGGTCTCTTGAGATAGGCCGTCTTTTTTCCAGCCAGTAAGCGGTCGCCAGGAAAAAGCGAGCTCAGGTTGTGGGTCGCGTTGGATGGCAGGTGCAACTATGGCAGTACGACCCATTCTCGCGCTGAGGCTATCCACTAGCTTGGCAATGGCATCGCGATGGATTGTGGTATGGCGATCAAACAAATCGCTTTGCTGCCAAGTCAATGGTGCCGTCAAGGTCGCTTGGACCGAAATCGATCGTGCCCAATAGTGACTGGTGCCTTTTGCGTAATGCGCATCCAGTTGGCCAGTCAATAGCCATAATAAATGCTCGGGATCGTTCGACGGTTGATAAAGCCCGATTTGAAAGACACGAGTCACCGGCGGTGGCTGTCCGCTTTGGTTTTCGATTTCGGATTCGATGGGAATGGCATTGAGCTCCATTTCGATTCGGCAAACCAAACGCACAACGCCGTGTCCGATACCATTCAACACATGAGCTAGCCGATGGATTTGTTCGGTAACAATCGAATCGATCGTCGATCGCAAGGGTGTGGGGTGCTCTAAGCATTCTTCGATGGCTAGTTCGGGGGACGCATGCAGAGTCAGGATCGGTTCGTATTGATGGTGAAGTGACTGATCCATGCGGCGGAGCAGTTGCTCATTGAACCGAGACGCCAAGCCCACGCGAGGAAGTTCTACTAATTGTCCAATTTTGCGAACACCTAGGCGATGCAATTTGGTAACAGTCGCTTGTTCCAGTCTCAAGGCCTCGATAGGAAGCGGATAGGTGGCAATACCGATCGCTTCATTTGGTTCGAAAATGGTGATGGCGGGACGTTCAGAGGATTTGCCAGTACGTTCTATTTCGGCCAAGCCCAAAGCGATTTGAGATCGGTGGGTATAGTTTGCAAGCGCCCAAGCGGTGCCGATGGTATTTGCGATCGCGATGGAGGCCATATAACCTTGATCGGCAACCCATTGGTGCACAGAGGATGCAAGTTTTGCGTCGCCGCCGAAGAGAGGTGCGATGCCGGTTACATCGAGTAGTATCGATTGCGGTTGGTGCAATGATCGACCTGCCCACGGCAGAGGATCGAGTTGTTCGAGACCGACTATTGGGCTGAAGCATTGAGCGGATTCAGCCAAAGAGCAAAGCGATTCGATGTCTGCTTGCGAATCGTGTTCGATTAGCTGCGCATCGGCGCAAAGCGTGCTAGCTTGGCTGAGTTGCATTTGGGGTATGACACCAAATGCGCGGGCAGTTGCGTTGGCGGCGGTCACCACACGTCCACGCCGCGGGTCGCGTGAGTGCAAGATGATCGGACCGGTGGCGGTTGGATTTGTTTTTGGATCAGCCTGCGATTTCGCGGCTGCGACGCGTTGGCTGGGCCAATTGGGCAGCCAAATGCAAAGCACTCGCATGCTCATGACGAGCCCCCTGAGTCGATGAAGCGTCGATCCATTGGCCGTGACCGTTCACGCCCACCGTTATGCGTGCGCCCGTTCGACCGCCGCTGCATCGAGTCAATTCTAAGTTGAACCAACGGACATCCTGCTGTTGCATTTCGAGGTTGTGTTGTGGGTTGTGCTCCTGTGTTGCAGCGCGGACCAACCATTGGACATCCGCCCAACTTGGTTGTGCGCGGACGGATCTGGCATCGCGTATAAAAATACCTAACCCGCCACCTTGCTCGGCGGCCAACTGCAATTTTCTCGCGACGCGATCTTCAAGTGCTCCAACCTCCGCGATCACTGCCCCAATCGCAGAACAACGCAACACTTGAGCCAACCCCCAAATCGCGTCCGCATGGTTGGTCGGTTGCAATGCGATCACGCGTTCCAAAGGGATGCCGAGCGACTTCATCGCGGGTGGATAGAATTGGCGTTGTGGATCGACGACCACCAAATATTTTCCCTCAACGATAGCTTGTCGAGCAATCATGAGTGCGATCGACGAGACGCCTGAACCCGGGCCGCTACGAAGCAACTCCAACATGCTCCCACGCGCGTAACCGGCATGCGGCAGATGCCGATCCATGGTACGACAACCACTCGAAATGCATTCGCGATCTGGCCGGCCGGCGGTTTCCATTTCGCGAATCTGACGCGACAATTGTTCTAGTTTCTGGAAAGCCGTGAGCTCCCCAGGTGCCAAACCTGGGTCGCAGGTCGCTGGCTCAAGCAGCGGTTGATCAAACAGTGGTAAGTAAGGTGTCATGGTGCAGCTCGCAGATTCGTTACGACTTGACACTAATGCTAGCATTGGCCATGTCTGGCGTCCATTGAAACCCAAATAGGAACGACAGCATTCACGCTCTAGTCCGGATTATTCACAGGGTCATTACTGATCAGCCATTGGGCGTTAGCCAAATGGCTGATCACTTTGAGCCGCAACGCGCAAGCGTGCGGGCGGGAAGTCAAGCAATCACCTGCAAATCCAGCCCTCATGCTAGCGCATTGAGGCTCAGAATTCACAAAGGAACGGAGGCAGGTGACACGGTTGGTCAAACGCTGTGAAAAAGTTGAAATATTTGGAGAAGCAGGCTGAGAAATCGGCAGGTCGAAGCGTTTGCTTAGCCATTTCTCCAACTTGCGGTTTGAGCCGGACTACTGAAGTTCTGTCTTCTGAAATCTGGCAAAATCAGCTACGTTAGGCTCAACTTGGTAATAGATATTTCTGTTTCAACCGCTTATGCGAACAAAACCCCTGGATGCAGAACTGGCGAAGATTTCAAGCGAAGATGGCACTAGGAACGCTGATCGCGTGCGCTGTTGGAGTGGCATGCCAGCATTGGGATCTTGAGATTTCTCGTTTCGTACAAAAAGTTAAAATCCCTGGCGATTTGCGGAAAGCCCTCAGCCTTTCCGAATCCTTCGGACACGCCAGTGGCGGAATTGTGATTTTTGCAACACTGCTCTGGATCGATTTCAAAAACCGACCGAAACTATGGCGGGCAGCCATCTTCACCTTGGTTTGCGGGCTTGCATCCAACGCGGCCAAGTTAGTGGTTCCGCGCTATCGACCACATTCACTGAACTTGTCCGAGGTTGAAATTGCATCTAGCTGGCAAACTTGGGGGGTTCCGTGGACTGGCTCTTGGTTTGAAGAACAGTTGCGCAGTTTCCCATCGGGGCACACGGCCACCGCAGTTGCCTTTGCCATCGGCTTAACGCAAGTTTATCCTCGCGGGAAATGGATATTTGCTTTGATGGCTACTTTTGCCAGTCTGCAACGGCTCGAATCGAGCGCTCATTTTCTTTCGGATATAATGGGGGGAGTAGTCATTTCGCTGGTTCTTTCGTTATGGTATTGGAAAGATTCGTATTGTTCGAAATGCGAAAACGTTTGTGAACTTTACGAATAGTCCAACATCCACCTTTATTGAATACGGAATGAACTTACCGCTAGATTCTCAATCCATTTTCCCAGTGGCTGCTCAGGGTGGTGCAGTTACGATTGGGAACTTCGATGGTGTACATCGTGGCCACCAAGCCATCATCCAGCAGGTTCGCAAGTTGGCGGACGAGGTTTCAGGACCAGCTGTCGTCTTTACCTTTGATCCGCCACCATCGCATTTGTTGCGTCCGGAGTTTGCGCCTGTATCTCTCACCGGAATAGGCCGTCGCACCGAACTACTTAAAAAACTCGGCATCGACTTCGTCATCGTTTATCCGACTACGAAACAGCTTTTGGATCTTGAACCGGAGCAGTTTTTTGAA
The DNA here is from genome assembly GCA_043757445.1 of Pirellula sp. Classification (GTDB taxonomy): domain Bacteria; phylum Planctomycetota; class Planctomycetia; order Pirellulales; family Pirellulaceae; genus JBKCUI01. The sequence goes on from JAYVPJ010000215.1 coordinate 20,777, forward strand.
AATGTCGTCGTTCGATCATTGAGAGCGAAAGCTATTGCCGAGGGTGAGAACTTCCAGTTCGGGAGACGTCGACGCGGCGATGTTGCCATGCTGAAGCGATTATGTGACGAGCACCATCTGCAATTCTCATTGCTCCAACCACAACAAGACCAAGGCGAATGGATATCCAGCACCCGCATCCGATTGCGGATTGAGTCGGGGGACATTGCTGGAGCAAATCACCTACTTCTCGAACCGTATCGCATATCCGGCATCGTGACTCATGGCGCCAAACGTGGCCGTACGTTAGGGTTTCCAACCGCCAATCTCGAGAACATTACAGTCCTTTGCCCACCACCGGGAGTTTACGCAGGTCGAGTCACTTCGCCATGCGCGGTCGGTATGCCTGTGGCGATCAACATCGGCTCCAATCCAACTTTTGGCGACACCAAATACAAAGTGGAAATACACATTGTTGGCTTCGATGGCGATCTTTATGACCAGGAGTTAGCGATCGAACTGCTTGCCCAGCTTCGCCAGGTCAAAAAATTCGAATCCAAAGATCAGTTACTAGCCCAGCTTTCGTTGGATATCGATCAAGCAAGAGATATTGCTATCAATTTGAATTGACATAGGCTCGGCGCGGTCAAAATTGATATCCTTCCGCGCATGGTCTATTTCATTCATTCCAGACAATCGAATCTCGCCGTCCAGGCTGAGCTCAGTTTAAAAAGGATCATTCCGCATCTTTATCTCATGATTTGGTTGTTTGCCCTGGCCGAGTTGCTCGCAAATAGTACCGCTCAAGCACAACCGACAGGTAGCGACACAACGGAACAGCCATCGGAGATTGCTCCAATCGATTTGAACTTGAGAATCGTTTGGGGAGGAACAAAGTCTATTAGTTACGTTACAACGATTGAACTAGAGAGTGGCAACCTTTCGGGAATCCAGCAGCTTGGCATCGACGCAAACGATCCGAGCTTTATCTTAAAAGACTCGAATGGCAGACTCTTCATAGATGATCGAGAAACACGTTTCGGTGGCTGCGATATCCGGGTTCACGCAAAATCGAGCAGCCGATTAAAATTACAAATTCAAATTTCCGATCCGGAAACGGCTCAAGCGATCACGAAAGATTACTCATGGTCATTGAAATCCCTTCGCGACAATCCTGAATTGCTTGAGCTAGGATTCAATGACAGTCGGCTGTCCATCGATCGCGTGCCCGGCGATCGATTGCGGGTCATTACAAGTCGCAGCCATCTCGTATTCAACTCAGACGAACCGCTAAACATTCAAATTCAACCGTACGCCCTACCATGGGTTTCGACGACTGGAATCATCGAGTGCACTTTAGTACGATTGGACGACGAACATCAGGTATTTCGAAGATCGAAACAGATGGCCTTGGATGGTCGGGGAAGTGGAGAGCCTTACGATGTTCTCTCGGCAGCTCCGAAGGAGGAGGGAGTCTACGAGCTTCGGTTCAAAATCGAACCGAAACGCGTGTTGCCAGGGATTATTATTCGTCATCCCAGCATGGAACGCATCGTCCAATTCGTAGTCTATAACAACGCGTTGGCAAACTGGCCACCGAATGGGAAATCTCCGCCCAAAGACGATGCAATATCACACTGGCACCCGCTCATTCAGATCCCATTGAAGTCTTTTGAATCGCAATCGCTGACCAGTCTACTCATAAGTCAAATCGATGGATCGAGGCGGTTTCCATTCTTCGAGATGGCACGTTCCTTTTCGATAATGACGAAAGAACCGCACGAGCCGATCCCCGAGGCAGATGAAACGAATGTCGCTATCGCTTCCGGCGCAATAGCCACGACCACCGTGAACAGCTTGGTCCCAGGACAATTGCATCGACTTACCGTTTCAACTTCGAATCGCAACGCAACCTACCGCGTTTCTCTTTCGCCGACGGGACCTCGCGATCAGAAATTACCTGTGGAAGCTATGGTCAATGATAGTTACGACGAATCCTCAATTGGTACGATTGAACATGCGTTCCATCGTATGGCTGAAGTTCACGAAGGAGCATTTGAAATTCTATTTTGGCCCAACTCGCGCAGCGCAAAGCTGGAGATTACCAACTTGAACGCGAGTAAGCCGTTACGCATCGCTTCAACGCATATCGATGTTTGGCGTGAGCCTTTGGAGGTGCAAAACGCGCGACCACGCGTTGCTCAACCAAGCGTCGCTAATGTCCTTGAACTTCACTCGGCAAGTGTTCGGAATTTATTCGGATCGGAATTTAGTGTGAAACAGGGAGCCGCGTCACCCAACTATGACGACTGGCGTCTCTTTCTCCGATTTGCAAATCAGGTGGGAAGCTATTGCAAAGCCAACGGATACGATGCGCTCGCCATGATGGTACATACTGACGGTGGAACACTTTTTCCTAGTTCCAAATGGAGTTCGAATGCACGCTTTGATACTGGGACATTCAGCACAAATGGACGAGATCCAATACGCAAAGACATCGTGGAATTGCTGTACCGTGCACTTTCCAGAAGTGGAATTGAGTTCGTGCCAATGCTCGAACTGAACAGCCCCTTTCGCGAGGTGGAAGAATTACGTTTGAAAATGGAAAGTAGCGATTTATTGCAACATCGCGAAGGCGCTACGATCACCGCCCACAGCAACCATCTCTACAATCCGCTTTCTTCGCGAGTGCAGCAGTCCATCGCAACAGCCTTGGAAGAGTTTGAAGGTCGCTACGGCTCTCACCCCAACTACCGGGGCTTTGCCTTGAGAGCCTCGACGCCAAGTCATTTGAATGTGTCCGTACCTATCGAACAGACGAACATGGCAATCCTCGACAAATTCGTGAACGCGATGGGGGGTGGCCTACCCAAGGAGACAACTCAGCGACAGCAGATCATTTCTCAACGCTTTCACAGCGCGTATGCACATTGGCTTAAGGAATCCGTTGCCGAGTTCCTTGCGAATCTAAAAACCCGACCGCGATGGGTGTCCGTTGAGAATGAACAAGCGGCGGTTCAATTTGGTTCATCCCTATTCGTTGTTTCGCCAATTCAGTTGGAAGCGCAGAGTCAAGACCCGTCTCGGTTGCTAGCGATGATACAGGACCAGTGGAGCATGGGATCACCGAAACCAATCCGTGTCGCTATGGATAAGCCCGTTCATCGTTTTGACAGTTCATTGGTCTGTTTGGCGAAACTTGCCAAGCCTTTCCAAGCCGAGAATGTCCGCTCTTTATCGTATCGTGACAACGCTCGAACCGCTTCAAGAACGCGAATTTGGACCACCCGTGCGACGGGGAATTCTCTGCTCGTATCCAACTCAGGTGCGGTCGCAGAGTACCTTCATTTGGTTTGGAATCGTATGCCCTCCGACTATCAACTATTTTCTACGCGTGGTGTAGATTCGTCGACATCTCCAAAGCGTGTTGAGCGTAATGATGCGGCGTTGGAATGGCTTGTTCGGGTATCAGCTGGCGAGGTAATGCGGATCGATATACCTGATGATACCGACTCACCTGTAAGCTGGTATGTGGAAGAGACCGCTACGCTCCGAACCTTGGATTCGGCCTTGCAATCGTTAGAACAAGCTGTGAGTCGATTGAGTATTCCACAACCAAGAGCAGCTACGCTCACCAATTCTAGTTTTGAATTGCATAACGCTTCTATTCGCCACGGACGCCTGTCAGGATGGACAACGTCCATTGCTCCAAACACTTCGGTCGACGTTGATTCGCGAGCTTCGACCGATGGCAAATCATCTGTAAACATTGAATGCAAAAGCTCGTCATCGATCGCATGGATCCAAAGTGATCCGTTTGCGTTAACTCCCTCGGATCGTTTGTTCGTTTCATTTCAATGTGCCGCAGAACAGATCCCGCAACAATTAAACCTGTCTCTTACAAAATTCGATCCCAAATCGGATCGCTTTGAAACCGTCGCCGTGTTGGACTTGGCAGATCGAATTCAACAACCCAAGGAGCAGGTGAATTGGGGAAACATCGGTTTGGACCTTTCAAGCGAGTTCCAAAAGGCAAGTCAGGGAAATGACGCAACTTTATTTCGATTGCAATTTGAGGTAAAGGGCCAAGGGCGTTTGTGGCTGGACGACGTGCTTCTCTCGACGACGTTTCTACGTGACAGCGAACGACGCGATCTGCGATCCGAACTCTTTCTCGCGCGAACTTCTTTGCAACATGGAGATTCTGGGCCAGCCGTTGCAATGCTCATTTCTCCTCGCGGGCGGTTGATTCAATGGGGGGACTCAACCGCGAATGATCGGAAGTTGGCATTGCCTGTTCGAGTTAGCCAATCGGATGCCGACGAAGTGCAGCCGCGCTCCTCCGAGAATCGAACCAAATCGGCTTCGCGCGTCGACACCAAAGCAATCGACACCAAGCAGAGGCCAGTCAAAACTCTTCGCAATTACTGGTGGCAGCGCAAGCAGTAATCGTACTATCAGGCTACTTACAATTACAGCTTTGCAATGCACTAAGTTTTGGTCGCAAGAATTGCATCCAATGGAACGGAAGTCCGAAATCCTTCCACAGTATTAAAGCCAGCATCGTTCAGAAGCGACGCGTATTCCGCCAACGTTCGTTCACGTCCCTCAGTGCACACGATCATATTGAGACTCTGCATCAATGCCCAGCGAGGACCGGTATGATCTTCCCAAAGAATCTTCTCGCCAATCAACAGCCCGCCCCCAGAGGGTAAAGCGTCGAAAATGCGTCCAAGTAATTTCCGAATCTTCGGCTCGCTCCAGTCGTGCACAATTCGTCCCAATGCAATCAAGTCCGCTTTTGGCAGGGCGTCTTGAAAAAAGTCTCCACCGAGAATTTCCATTCGATCGGATACACCTGATTTTGCCACCATGCTCTTGGCTAAATCCAGCGCATGTGGGAGATCGAACACAATCCCTCGCAAATGAGAGTATCGCTGGCAAGCGGCAATGGCCAAATGACCAGTTGCCCCGCCCAAGTCGGCCAGCACCTTAAATCGATTCAAGTCAAACGCGTTGACCACATGTGGCGAAGTGATCATGCCAAAACCATGCATTCCCATGAGGAATTCTTGCATCGCCTCTTCAGTGCGGAAGAAATGTGAAAAAATCGGACCATCCAAGTCGAACGTTTGCTTCCAACGATTGGAACCGTCGCGAACAGCATCCTCGAGATTCGCCCACATCCTCCACATGACTCGGTTGGAATAGTGGATATATCCAGTCAAACGACGCGAACTATCATGCGTCAAGTAGGTTTCTGCAACTGGCTTGTTTGAATATTGCTCATCGTTTCGTTCGAGCAATCCAAACGAAACGCAACTATCTAGCAAAGTCATCAGCGCGATGCGATCGCAGCGAAGTTCGGCAGTAAGTTCGTCTAAGAGTTTTGGGGACTTCAGTGCATCGAACACACCTAGTTCGACAGCGGCAAACATTGTTTTGGATCTTCGAAATGCTTCAAGAAGGTCGAGCACTATGGCTGGATCAGGGATGGAGAGGTCCGTTGCTAGCATGTTCACGATTTGATGTTGAGAGTGGATGATGGTGTAGTGAATTGCAAATTAGATTTCGCAGCGTGTTTTCCGAAGATTGTAGTCTCTGATTCGATTTTGCCAGGGCGCAAAACTCGACTCACCGTAGAATGATCCGAGATAATCGAAGACCGGTCGAAGAACTTTGCCTAATCTAGAAATTGGATCCAACCCTTGTCAAACCTACAACCGCCATTACTCCTGCCTCGTCCAATCGATGCTCACAAGGGCTTGTTTGGTCATGCGTTATTGATCGGCGGAGCCACATGCATGACAGGAGCAATTGCCTTGGCGGGCATAGCTTGTCTAAGGTCCGGAGCAGGATTGGTGACACTGGGCATTCCGCAATGTAGCCACCCAATCGTCGCATCGATGAATCCGAACTACATGACGCTGCCTTTACCATGCGACGCCGAAGGTCGAGTGACCTCAGCGGCCGAAGAAAGAATCGCCAATCTTCTTGAGAAGGTGTCATGCGTCGCAATTGGACCTGGATTGGGGCGAAGCGTCGATTCTGATTCGATCGTAGCAAGCCTTTTTACAAAATTCGACGGACCACTCGTTGTCGATGCAGATGGTTTGAACGCATTGAGCGAGTCCAGTTTTTGGCGACAGCTTGTGCAAGGTGAAATCGAACCAATCAAGTCAGTACGAATTCTTACGCCACATCCTGGAGAATGGGAGCGACTAAGTGGTATTTCTGCCAAGGACCGAGTTGGACAAATCGCGGCCGCTCAAAACATAGCGGGACAAATCAATTGCATTGTTTTGCTTAAGGGCCACCGGACACTGATTACCAACGGAGAGGATTCTTTTATTAATTTAACCGGCAATGCAAGCATGGCCGTCGGGGGGAGCGGCGATTGTTTGACTGGCATTGTAGTGGCCCTGATTTGTCAAGGAATGGGAGGTTGTGCTGCCGCTCGATTGGCTGCCCACGTCCATGGCCTAGCCGGTGACCTAGCTCACGCGGAACTGGCAACGCCAAGTACTCTTGCGACCGACCTAATCCAATTTCTGCCGGCAGCCTTTAGGAATCTGGCAAAGGCAAGATGAAGGAAACGCAGGTCGATGCAGAGATCGACTATCATCAATGTCCATTACCAAAAGCCCATACCTTCCGACCAGGAGTTAAACTAATCCCTCGCTTGATTTGTGCGTGCATGGCTCTATGCGCAATTCTGCCTGTCAACATTCGAGGCGGTTGAGGCTAATCCGAGGCGGTGGAGGTGTTCGGCACCTCAGCATCCAACGGGACTTCATCGGTAAAGAGATACTTGATGAAGTAAATCAATGTCGCCAAAATCCCCCATGTCAGTCCGATGACGACGCCGAAATCCAGAACGCCTCGCATCGGCTGCGGGAGTTGCCTAAAGAGAATCACCAGCAGCGTGATCATCGCGAGCAAGACCAACACGGTAATTCTTCGTCGGCGTGGCGCATCAAAAAAACCCATGCAAAAAAACGGCGCCAGCAACAGTCTAAGACCAGTACAGTGATTCCGCAAATAGAGCGCACGAGCAGCAACGCGGGGCGAATAGCCTCGCTGAAAACCGCGATACCCTTCGCTATAAGCCATAAAAATCGTCCAGACAATTAGTATTATCCAATGATGAATAGCAAGTGTGTAGTCCATTGCCTCAAAGCAATGGCCGACCATACGAGCTACTGCAAAACCAAGCACTGCCATAGCACCGCTGACACCCCAAATCGCTCCTGCAAATCCAACTTTTCGAGGCAAGTACACTTGGGGTACGACTCGCGATAGCACCTTCAATCGCGTTTCGTCGTTGACCTCGTTCAGTTCATCGCGTCTATCTTCAATGCTTTGCATTCGTATCACAATCTCTTTTGACCACTGTAGGTTTCAAATCTCGAACAGGAGCAGGCGACTGGCATTCTGAAATCTACCCTCGTGGCAAAGGCTTTCAGCTTGAATCAGTGCCCACGAGGCTAATCGCACCCGCAGGTGCGAGCCTACCGTAGGTCACTCTTGCCGAGAGTGACTATTCGCCGGCAATGCAACGCCAAAATGCTTCACAACACGCCGAACGAATAACGATCTTTCCCAACTGGAGCGAAGCGTAACGGTGGAATAGATTGTGCGTTGAACTGAGCCGCTTAGCAAGTGTCTATCCTATTGCAAACACTGGTCCGCTCGCTTCTAGGGATAGGAACGGTGCAGAAACTGGGCAATTCAAACAGCAAGCCCTCACTATATAATTTTATGGTGGTGCTGAAGATTGGCGAAACGGGGCAGTTCGGCATTGCCCATGCACGATTGCTTGCTGCACCGGCGGTTTGATTTGGGTACAGGAAAGGGGCGTGGAATTGCGCCCGCAGCTAGTGCTGTCGGCTATCGACAGCCGACGGCGCTACTAGCCGCGGGTACCATTGAGGGCACACTACGCTTAACCAAACCAAGCAACGTTGGACCGACGCAAGTGGTAAAGCGTCTGCTAGTCCGGCATGCCGAGATTTGACACTATTGCGATGTAGTACTATATAAACTTCGGGCAGCTTGAATCGTATCGTTATCCAAGTCGCGATGGCGTCCTTTTTCGACAATCTCATACATGACGCTGCCCAGGTCGCGATGAAACAAACCAATGCAATGACCGATCTCGTGTAGGGCGAGGGACTCAATGTCAAAAACAGTTGGTTCATTCACTTCATCGCCAACATGACTGCTCCATAGTTTCAAACGATTAAAACAGATGCTGAGTGGCGGCGATGACGTATACATCGTATTGGGCTGAGGGAAATCTGCATGGGCGATAACATTGTCGCTGAGTACGCCATGTGGATCCAGCGATTCGGAACTCCATGAAGCCACAATGTCCGATTGCGAAACGCTGTCCGCGAACCCGATTCGGATGCCAACACATGCTCGGTTCCAGGTGTCAGCAGCACGCATGAAGGCTGTTTGGAAGTCACTCGCATCGATTCCCAAAGGCAAAAGGTTATGTGAGTTTACAAAAATAGTTATGCTGGTCTTGTCCCATCCCTTTTCCGTTTGCTCAGCCCACTCAAAACCCTTTCGCAACCGATCTGGGAAATTGGGAATTCCGTCCGGAGCGATGTTCCAATGTCCACAGCGCGGTTTTAGAAGTTCCTCGATATCCGCGGCCTGCAATCTGTGCCGTTGTGAGGGTGCAATGATTGCACCTCGCAATACCCGATTTATCTTGACCCAATCCTCCAAGCAACGCGGTTGCGAATTCACTTGCACTAATTGCTTGGGAACCGTATCCTCCGTAGCATCAGTCGAGCCTGCCAATTCGATGTTCATTCGCTTAGCGCAGCGAGTCAGCTCTAGAGTCGGCAATGCTCGCGGTGCTGTTACGTAATGCTCCCAAAGTCTCGCCACCTGTCGATTGCTCAAAAGCTTACCACGTTGGCGTCGCAATTGTAACGCTATTGAATGATCGGCTACCATTGCGTTCCGTTTCTTTGCGTGCGTTTATCTGGAACGGTCAGTTACAGGAACCTTCAACGTTGGGAGTGGAACCTCAATTTCGTCGTTATCATTGCGTTCGACGATAAAAGCATCGGTGACGGTAACGTTGGCCTTGGATGCCTCACCTTCTTTCGTAAACACGACGGTTCGCTCAACCTTTGCCGTTGTACTTAACGCTTTTGCAGCAACTTCTTGGAACTGATTGCTTCGATCAAGCTGTTGGACTTGATTCAATGGGCGGAAGACCATGGAATCTCCCTCAAACACAAGACCATACATCTCAGTGGATTGGCAATTGCCGCATTCCGCTCCGTTCATTTGTTGAGGGCAAGCCGCATAGGGTATGAATCCAAGGTAGCGAAAGCCATAGAGCCGTTTGCGACCGCAAGAATCGCGCCCGATGACCGATTCGTAATAGCCTAATGGAACGTTAGAAGCTTGGATAGAAAACGAAGAACCAGAGGCGTTACGAACCGACTTGTCCTCAGGCCCTGACGCGGCAGCGCTTTTGGCGATTGAGCCGATCAAGTCGGAAACGGCGCGGATGTTTTCATTTGTTTTCGAATCGAGCGTTTGACTCACTGACGTCAGGTTCCAACCATCTTCTAGCGTGATACCAACTTCAGCGGTTCCGAAACCAGTTCGAACATCGAGAGCATATTCTTCTTCAAAATCGGGCAGGTATTGTAATTGGATGTTGACATATCTAATGTCTGGAATTGTTGTGGTAGTAACCGTCTTCTCGGCAGAGTTGACGATCTTCGCGGTTTGACCTGACGTGACGAGGAGATATGGCTTGGGTCGGTAGTATCGGATTCCGTTTTGATGCGGTTTCGGATTTGCGATCACACGAATCCTCGGAGTACAACCGGTGGAAAAGTAAACAACGCTTAAGATGGCAATAAAGCAAAGCGCGTTCTTCATTTGATCAGTTCCTTCTGAAAGTTTGCGTATCACTTCCCTGTGATACTCTCAGAATTCGGTATTTCAGATGTTAGTCACCTTTAAAAAAACACACATCCAGCCATTTCGCAAAGCGTAGGGTAGCACTATGACGATTATTCCGATTTTATTTCGGAACCCTAGCCGACAGCCTAACGAGTCGGAGCCGACCGTTTTACGAATCGTTTAGCGAAATGGATGTAGATCAATGAATGGCGGACACGAAGCAGGGCTAACGTCTAACTTTACGATGTGCTCTCAAGAAGAACATTCGTGCGCAAAACGCTATGCCAATGGCTGCCATGCACAGGACAATTAGCAAGGGCAAGTGGAGTGGATCGAATGCGAAGTGAGCGACCGTGTGTCCCTGGCCGGGGACACCATGCCCCTCATGCCCCAACGCGGATGACACAAACGAAATTGCAATACATGCTGCGATGCAGTTTCTAATCATTGTCTGAGCCTTTTTTTCTATAAAAACGACAGCTTTAACCAATTCTCGGCAGTTGCTGGCCGATGGGCATAGTTGAATAGAAATGCATGCCATGGGCAAGTAGAGCGAGAGCCAAACGGCAAATCGTCAACTTGGTCAATCCGACTAGTTGGGATTTAGGCCAATCGATTCGCGCAACCATCCTGACCATCTGCTCTAGAAAGGCGGACTTCAAAACTTTCGGCTAGCACTGAGAAACATCCAATGAGCGGCGGTATGGAATGAACTAGATGAGAAATCACCGCCAGCCAAATCGCTAGTGCCTTCATGCAGTGTTGGTCGGAACGAATACTGATACGCAGCGTCATATTCCCATCCGTATTTTTTCAGTCCAAACCCAGCCGTAAAGTAGTGCGACAGTATTGTTGGGATGTAGGGAGTCATCGTACTGTTTCGAACCGCGTCATTGTTGTAGCTATATCCAGCCCGAATGGTCTTGTCGGGGCCGATGTCCTGCTCAACGCCTGACTTGACAACGATCGCATCATGCCAACGGAGTGGGATGGAATCGTTGAGTGTCGGGCCAGCGACCTGCTGGAAAACAGGGTTCGTTGGATTGCTAAATGCAAAGTCGATTCTGTTCATCGCTCGTGACCACTGTTGCCATTCCAAGTCGAGACCAACTCGCCGCGAATCGGTTAGTTTGTATTGCAAGCCAACGCCGAGGGTACGCGGCCAAACGATATCAAGGGTCATGTCGTAGGCTGAAGTCCCAAGCCCCGGGATCGTCACCCGTGCGTTCCCATTGTTCTTGAACCGATTTTGGCTTTGATATCGGGCGCCCAATGTTAGCCGTTCGGTAACGTCGTACTGAAGTCCGGTAGACCAGGTAATCGCTGTTCCAGTCGACTGCAAATCAATGACTGTGGGCGTTCCCGTGAGCGGAGCGCTATTGATATAGTACGGACCCTCCAGTTCGATGTGACTTGCGGCTATGCCCAATGTACCTCCGATGCGCAAATGCTCGGTAGCTTGATACGAAAAACCTGGCAAGAACCGAATGAGCATGCCGATGGATTTGTAAAATTGGGGGCCAGCCAGAGGCCCGGGCGGTCCATCCATATTCCATCGGGCACCAAATCCGGCCGGCGTATAAACACCAAGACCGACGGCCAAGTCGTCGTCAACTCGATGCGCAATCGTAAGCGCACCAAGGCCGAATGGATCATTGCTAGCGCTAAGGCCTGGGTTTTGAGGGTCCGAGTATTGCAAACTCGGAAATAGCAAGGCTCCGCTCACTTCAAGCAAGTCCTTGGTTTCACCACATTCGCACCGCGTGGCACCAAGCAGCCCGGCGGGATTGTCATGCAGGACATAGCCATTGTCACTGAAGGCAAAGTTCGTGCCACCTCGCCCTGCAGCCCTCGCGCCCAAAGCTGGTAGAAGTGTTTCGGCGATGGCATTGTTGCAGCTCAAAACGCTTGCAAACATTACGGAGGCGAAACCAATCGCGCGAAGAAACTTGTGACGCATCGTGTCGCGCCTCCGAGCAAGAACTCAAATCCATACGGGTCGTTACGTTCAACACCGATTTCTTAGTCACATTCGTCAAATGGATCCCTCTTCCATGAAAGGGATCACCAACATTGCCAATAACAATGCATAAAAAGCATCTAAAGCGTTCCGTCTGCCGTTCCGCCTCTCGCCGCCATTGGCGGCGAGAGGCGGGGAATGGGGGAGCGGCGTGGCCTTTGCTTGCATAGTGGCAAGCCCAGAGGCTGTGATTTTTGTGGGCGAGTTACTTCGCGAATCGCGATAACTGTTGGAATGGAAGGCCGAAATTCTAAATTGATTCCGAGTTGCGGTGCAACCCGCCCACGATTCTAAAAAACCACCGCCTCCTGGAACGATAGCGATAGCGATGGCTGTGGAGTTTGGGAAATGATGCTGGCGACTCACAAGCCCTTCGTGCCTCAGGCCGGCTGTGATTTTTTGAATCTGAAGAAAGTACCCATCACGCTCCGCGTGATGTTGCCTCAAAAACCAGAGGTTTTTAAACTGCGAAAATCACGCGGAGCGTGATTGGTACAATAAAATCACAGCCTATGGGTGTGCCACCCGTGTTAAATCCTTTGATTTGATCGGTCTGAAAGCAAGACGGCGCTGCCTCGAGAATGAATGGGGTCAAATCTCGGATAAGCGTTCTGTTGAATCGCCGAATTTTTCTAAATTCAATCCAAACTTGTCCAGCAAAGACAAATACAGATTGCACATTTTTCGATTTGGCTTGCCGGTGTAGTCCAAAACTCGACCTGTCTCCAGTTTTCCGCCGGCGCTGCCAAGAATCGCAACAGGCAACTTAGTCGCATCGTGCCCGCCTGTAAGCATGCTGCTGCAATACATCAGGAGCGAATTGTCCAAAGCCGTGCGTTCTCCCTCTTGGATAGAATCGAGTTTGCTGGCGACATATGCGAATTGCTCAAGAAAAAACCGATTCACCTTGAGCCAATCTTCAGACTCTTGGTGCGACAGCAAATGATGGATCATGTAGTCAACATTGAGGTTTGGAAACCGCAGGGACGAGTGGTCATTGTTCAGTTTGAGAGTGCACAACCTAGTCGTGTCTGTTTGAAATGCTAGTACAAGAATGTCGCACATCAGTCGCATATGTTCGGCGACGTCCTGAGGTATACCATCGGCTGGTCGCGGAATATTTGGCTGGTCCAGTGTTGGTCTCCAGCCTTGCAACTCGCCTCGCTTGCCAGCACCCACAATGCGTTGTTCGACTTCGCGAACGGAGCTCAAATACTCGTCGAGCTTTTGCTGGTCGCTCGAACTGATGGATCTGCGCAGGGTAGTTGCGTCTTCCAAGACAGCATCGAGTACACTCTTGTCTCCCTTGCTCGTCGCGTCCCGAAATAGTCTATCAAATGCAAGAGCTGGATAGACTTCCAATGGCGTCGGAGTCGTAGGCGAACTCCATGAGATGTGACTGCTATAGATCATCGAGTAATTCTTATGAACCGATGGGTTCCCTTTCTCACAACCCAGGACAAGACTAGGAACTTTGGTTGTTTGTCCATAGTTTTGTGCCAATAGTTGATCGATACTGGTTCCGCTTCGTATTCCGCCTCCTGCTTCAAGGGGAGCGCCGCTTAGGAGATTGCCGGTCTGCGAACTATGGATGTTTCCCTTTAGGGCTTCTTCGTTATAAAGGCCTTTAATGAAAAGGAGCTTCTCCCTGTATGGATAAAGCGGTTCGAGAACTTTTCCAAGTTCCATCTCTTTGCCAGCGCCCTTCGCCCACCAATGATCCTTATGGAATCCGTTGCCAGAAAATAGTACAGCCATTCGAATCGGTGCTTCGCCGCTCACGACGGTTGTCCCTGCCTCGCATCCCCAAACGCGGAGCGACTCCATCCAAGGCAAGGCCATGGACACTCCGATACCTTGAAGCATGGTTCTACGTGAAATCAGCATGGAGGTCATAAGGTCTTCCTTTGCTAGGTTAGGGTCGATGCTCCGCACCGCGTATCATTCTAAACTGTGGGCTCATAACAATCAGTTCGATGGCTATCGAAATACGAAAGTCATTAGCGTTTAACTGCGTGATCATTTCATCAATCAGCGGCTTGTCTGACAATTGCACAGAACGCCCAAGCGCATAACCAAGCAGACGCATGCAAAACGTCTTTAGAAAATCGTCACGCCGATTTATTGATAGATACTCGCGTAGTCCTTCGACTCCCGCCACTTGGATGCCATCTCGAAGCACACCCGCCGTCTCAATTTTATGCCCGTTTGCGTCTGTGATTCTTAGTCGACCGATCGTGTCGTATTGCTCCAGGGCGAAGCCAAAACCATCGATTCGCTGATGGCACTTGGCACAAGCCGGGTCGTGGCTGTGGCGTTCAACCAATTCGCGTTCGGTTAGATCCACGGGGACATCCTCGGGGAGCACCGGAACGCCTTTCGGCGGACGCGGTAGTTTTTCCCCCAACAAAAATTCGGAAACCCAATTGCCTCGCAATATCGGACTGGTTCGAGATGCCCCTGAATGTTTAGACATCGTCGCGGCCATACTTAGAATTCCTCCGCGAGAAAACTCCCGGGTGCCATCCATACGATGCCAACCATCCTCCCCATTTGGGAGTCCGTAAAACTTGGCCAGCCGACCATTCACAAAGGTATAGTTCGCATTGAGCAAGTCAAGAACCGAGCCATCGTTCCGAAACATACTTTCGAAAAATCGAATCGCTTCTTCGTACATATCTGCTTTAAGATCCGCAAACTCGGGGTAGTGCTTATCGCTTTTTTCGTCTAGCTGATCAAACTCTCGAATGTGCAACCACTGACACCCAAACTCAACGGCCATCCTTCGCATTCGCTCGTCGGACATCATTCGACGAACCTGACTTCGCAACACATCGGGATTGTGTAGATTGCCCTTGGATGCAGCATCTTGCAATTGAGTGTCGGGCAGCGAAGACCAAAGGAAATAACTCAAGCGAGTTGCAAGTTCATTTGCAGTTACTAGACCAGCTGTACTTCCGCTACCCGCTTCCTCGCCTCGATAAAGAAATGCCGGAGCAACCAGCACTCGCGAAAGGAGTAATCGTATTGCAGCGTCGTGGGAGAGTTCCTCGATACGCAGCTTCGCATAAAGGTCGTTGAGCTGCTGCTTCTCCAATGACGACAATGGCCTACGCCATGATCGCTCGGCAAAACTCAATACAGATTGCAAATGAGTAGGCTCCGCATCGATCATTCGATTTCTGAATTGCTCAGCCCGATGCATGATTCCTTCTCGCATCGGTGTGAAGGCGCTAGGATCGGCGTCTTGTGTTGCGAACTGCCAAAGCTGTTCATATGCATCCACTAATAATAACGCATCTTGGCTGACAAAATGCAATTCCTCCCATAGCTTATCCAACTCCGCAACCTGCTCATCATCCAACATCAAATGCTTGAGCTGATCGTCCTCTCGATAGTAAAGCGTCAATGTAACAACCTCATCCACAGGTACGATCTTTGTATAGCATAATGCTACAGGAAACAGCTGCCGAAATGCATCAAATTCATTCAACAGTCTCTGCCGAGATACACTGTTATCGGTGACGATAATAGGTGCGTCATACTTCAGTGGTTTATCTCCATCCGACCAACTGGACTTATCTCCCTTGACTGCCGAGCTACTAGTGGCGAGCCCATGCGTTTGCGAGGGCCTATCAAAGAGAACGTGGAGCTGCACGGATCCTTCGGCGCCCGTCTCAGGATGCAGCGAGCCGGTTGCAACAAACTCATAGCCATCTACTAAGTCGGCTGGCACGATTACCTCCAAAATCGACGGCGCTTGCACAACTAAATTAGCGACGTTGAGGGGCTGTCCATTTGGATGCGATCCAAAAAGCGCTGGATCTATTCCAAACTTAGAATCCTTCGAATCGATAACCGGGGACTTGTTGGCTAGTAGTTCTGTGCGAACTTGCGAAAATAATGGCCCGCTCAAGGACGTTAGTTGCGAGTATAAGGCAAAATCAGGAGAGTCACCAGAAAACGATTCGGGAATGCGTTCCAAGAGCGATTGCACCTCAATCGCAAGCTTTTGCTTTTCGCCGATATCCACCTGTGATTGCCACTTTTCGAGCAACGAGCCGACGGGAATAACGGACTTGGAAGTCGTAGAATCGGGCTCGCTGTAAAAATGCCAAACACTCGCATTACCCAACCGATCCGAATGTGGATTGCCGGCAAGGATGTCGGGAGAGACATCTTTTGCGAGATCCCATTCCAACGATGCAGTTGTGTTGTTCTGAATCGTCAAGTCAATCGAAGTCGTATCACACGAATGTTCGCCGTTGCGAGGGCCAATGGACAGTGAAATCAAATCGCCTTTGCTCACCTGGACTTCGGCCACAGGCGCAAACTTCTGGGCATCGGCATTGGTAACCTCACCAGAAGCAAGAACGCGCCGAGAGTTCCCTTGAACATGTTCGAGATTCCATGTGACACCATTTCCGCAGCCAATATGAGCTCTCTGGACGCGACCGGTAATCTTAACACATCCGTTGATCGAACTCAGCCAGCCAACCGCAACACGCTGTTTGGGTGAAGGGTGGACGCAAATACTGTGCGGTTGCATATCGCCAGGCACTCGTACGAATTGATCCGACGAGTTTGCGACCACGCTTAACGCATTCGCTCCAACCCACCCTTGGATAAAATCGTATTTTTCCGCCCGCTCCATTTTGGTGGTCATATAGGAATCAATCCGCGTCGCTCCTGCCCCGACTCCTAAGTAATGAAACCAAGAGGCTAGCACGGACTGGTCAATAGAATGTTTCTGCGCTAACGTTGCGATGGCAAGTTTTTCATCGGACATTCCGAACTCTGCGGCAGCCGTTAGGCAAGCGGCAGCCTTAGAAAGGACTTCCTCTCTGTTCGCAGAAAGCAAGGCAATGGCAGTCCGTAAATCGCGCAAATGAAGATCTGGTTTGCCGGGTGCCACGAAGCGGGGGTTCTCCCAAACGGCAAAGTCATTTTCGTTTCCATCGGCAATGTCGGAGGTGAACATAAAAAAAGAAATGTTCTTGCCATCTTTGGGTGGCGGGAGTTTGGTTCTTATTTCATGACTTGCCGCAAGCGGATGAATAGGGACCTGCCAAGCAGATGGCCCATCCCGTTTGCCGATGTGTCCAATCGTGGCGAAACGCCAGAGTGTTTTTTGCCACTGAAATATGGCGGCAATCAAATCGTTTAGTTCGTTTGGTTTGGCAGAATGCCACTTTGTCCTGATGATGTCGAGGACCAGCGACGGAGTCTTGTCATTTAATGTATCCCATAACACTCTGGAATATCTTTCGTTTAACCGGTGTTCCAAAGCAACCATTTCGATTGTTTTGGTTCCGGCGACCAATGCTTCTCGCTCGAGCAATGAAACGTTGAGATACTTTTCCAAAGGGAGCCTACCCCCCGAGTTCGTATCGAATTGAATGCCTTGAAGATTGACGGCAGTTGCACCACCGTTGTCTGTAAAGCCTGCGTAAAATCTTTGAATGGCAACGAGTTTTTCGTTGGTCCAATCACGCTGAGTCGTACTTTCTGAAAACGTAATCCCCGTCGGCAAAAGGATTGCATGTTTGGAAATCGCCTTAGCGGCGTCGAGATACTTTTGAATCAGGGCAGGGGATATAACTAAAGCGCTACCAACGTTCGTAAAGCCTTCTCCAGCCGCGCTGTCCGCCGGAAATTCGCGTGCTGGTTGCATGCGGACTCCCGTTAGATCTTGAATGCTGTACGTGTACTCGGCATTGTTTAGTCTTCGCAATACAACAGGTCCAGGATCACCTGAGTTGGAAATCGCAATCGCATCCAGAAGGGTTCGTACCCAACTTCGAATGGACTGAAGCTCTTCTTTGGTTGGTTGGCGTTTTGCCTCTTTGGGTGGCATTTCGCCATCATCAAGCATTTCCAATACGCGCAGCCATGGAGTCACATTGTCTCGAATGTCATCCACGGAGCGAAACTGCTGCAAATCTAGTTCACCTTGGTTCTCTACCGTTGAGTGGCAACCGAGGCAAAACTCTTTGACCAAGGGTTTTTGAACGGCACTGAACTGACCTTGTAGTGTCGCAAAGGGAACCGGCTCTTGTGAAAACGCTGGCGGCTCTGGAAAAACAACGCCGATGACAGCCACAATCAATGCGACAATGAACGCATCCCGTTTTCCGAAAGGCGAACGCAAATACGATCTTTGGGTCAAACGAAGGCAAGTCAAATGTAACTCCAATGTAAGCGTTTAGAGCCGCTCAAGGTGGGATGTGGCACGCAGTAGTTTGTTTCTACCGATCGTTGGTGCTGCAACGTGCTCACCAGCAGAGTTGCAACTACGGCTTAGGAGAAAGCAACGCCAATCTTATCGGTGAATTATTAGCTTCTGCCCGTCTGGCTCCAACATTCTAAGCGATAGGGAACAAGAATTCTACATCGCAACTGCCCAATTAGTGGCGTAATTTCTCCTAAGGTCCGGCTTGCCGACCAGGATGTTAATCACATCAATTCAGTCCAAAGCGACTCGATGTCCTTTAGCTTTCTCTGCACCGTACGGGTACTGCATTCAAGCATCTCGGCAATCGCAACCACCGACGCACCCTGTAGCTTCAAGAGCACGACATCGCGAGAGAAATCATCGGGAAGGATGGTTAGAACATGATTGAAGAGGTCCGAGATATCGACCGGCGTCTCCGGGCAACTGCTTGGATCGACGGGCAAATGGTGGTCAGATTTGTCCTCATTGTTTTCTAATTCCGATTGCTGCGTAGTCCAGACTTTCCCGCCACGCTTTTCCGCCATGTGGTACTTGAAATGGTCATTGGTTTTGCGAATAGCGAAAGTCTTTAGCAGCTTCCATAACTCATCGTTATCCTTGAGGTTTGGAAATTGCCCGTCTGCAGCCCGACGCACGAAGCTGCCAAAGGCGCTCATTGCGATATCTTCTTCATGGCCGATGAACCGTGGCGAATTACTGATGCGTCTCAAAACCAAGGACTTAATTCGTGCAAAGTAACTCCTCCACAAGAGTTCAACTGACTCTGGTTGTCCGTTGAGTAAATTGCGAAGTTCGTTTGCGCCGGAGTCACCCTCCGGTCCGCGGTTTACATGGGACATCTGAAATTTCCGATTTCGAGCTGGCCAGCGACACACCAACGACCCGGATGTTACTCGCAATCGAATCCTGACACAACACGGTCGATAACAGGATATCGCCAAGGCTCGAAATCGCGAAATGGGCTGACGCGATAAACCGCTTGTCGCCAAAGTTCTTGTTCCATGAGTCAACACAACCCCAAATCGCTGTTCCGAACGCATCTGGTCCCCCAACGCGAATCCACTCCGTGCTATCTTCGAGAAGGATTTTTTGATTCACTGTGAGCTTAGGTCCGTCGGTTACAACCTTGTTTCCTCGCACGCGACAACTCGTTTCAAGAGGGTTGCACGGACGGACCTTCCGACACGCATTGACGCCGAAATATGCACGCGTGAAAAAGTATTTTGGCATAACATGTAGCCGACGTCGCTCCGCGACTCGGCAATTCAGTGTCGCGGAGCGACACTGCCACAACGATCGAATCAA
>JAYVPJ010000216.1:0-3203 GCA_043757445.1 Pirellula sp.
TTCACGGATCGCTTTAAAAAGCTGAGTTTGCGTCGCCTGTAGATACTCACTAAAGAGTTGAAGTGTGAACAAAGCCTCGCCCGGTCGTACGGTATTCCCTGGATAGACATGAATCGAGGCGACGACACCCACTGCTGGTGCGGTAACTCCGCGATCTGAAAGCCCTGGCTGGTCGGCTATCTCGCCGGGTATTAAGACACTTCGCCATTGCGTCTGAAGCTTGGCTGGCGCGACGATCAATCCAAGGTTCTTCCGAGCTTTTTCGCCAACCTCCAAGACGGTCTGCTTTTCCGCTTTGCCTTTCGAAGCATTCTTAGCCGCTGGAGTTGCTTCAGTCGACCTCGTAAATAGATGCGATCGGAAATGCCATATTGCGAATGCGATCGCAACGATCAACAAAGGGCCTGCAAAAGTGCGTAGTTTTAGTATCAAGTTTTTCATTGTTGTACTCACGGACTTAAACCAAGTCCAAACTGAATTGATATCGCAGATCGACCATCATCTTTAGGGCAACGGATGGCTTTAGAAACGCTCTTTAACTGAGCAGTTTCGAAAGCCTTTAGCACGGGCGCAGCAGTTTATGTTGAACAAGTGTGGCGCAAGTATTGGAAGCATCGTGCGAAGAGCCGCAATCAAGGCGGGCAGCACGCGGTAATGAGATCGCTTAAAGCAAAAGCGATGAGTGCAACAGATAAATGGGAAGCGACGTCCGAAGGCGACAAGGGTCAACGTGCAAAAGGTAATGTTGGATAACGATAGGGTATTCCCAATACTTAACAGAGTTCGACTGCACGTTCGCAAACGTCAAGCAGTTGGCGTTACGCTTATCCGGTCCAATCAATTCGTTGTTGACGTAAACCGCGTTGCTATCATGATCAGTGTGGCGTACTTCATTGTCAGCCGGTTGATCGCTATTGGACGTGCGCCGCTCGTGATCTTCTACTTCGGTATCCGACCGAATTCCCTCAGTACCGTGATGCCCATGGGTATCATCATTTTGGTGATGTTTATGGTGATGATCCACATCTTGGACATGTTCATGATGATGCTTTTGATTGGACGAATGGTGATGGCCATTCCCGAGATGAAAATGAGGCTTCGAGTCGTGCGAATCCGGTCCATCTATAGAAGAATATGCATGCGAATGGGGAATTGGATGCCCAAGCAAAAGCAGGAAGATCAGCAGTAGCGAGATTAGTCGGTTCAATCTTGAATTCCTAGGTAGATTCCGTCTTATTGTACGAGTCCAAGCCTTGTAACGATAGGTCCGAATACCAGCGTTTTGATGGTATTCTGTGTCTAAAACTTCTCGGAAATTTTTTCAATGGCCGGATCATCAAGGCGTTGCAGCACGAAAGAGCCTTTCTAAGATCGCCTCAGCAAGCCAGTTTCGACAAGAGCTTTCAAATGCTTGGACACCCGTTGATCTGTTGGGGTGACAATCTGACTGCCATTCCTCTCGCCGTTGCTCATTAGCGAATGGAGAATCGCTAACCGCGTGGGATCCCTGATTGTGATTTCAGGACGGTACCATTAAGAAAATCGCCGGCCGGTGGCGGAACCTATTGCGGCTACTCCAGTACAATCGGCGACGGCATGGCGTTTGCTAATTTGGTTGAGCAGTTGAGTCTGTTCATAAATTCGAGGAGAATCCAATGCTTCCTTCTACAGTTAGTCGCGTCCCTGCTCATACCGAGGCCGAAATCAATGAGTGGATCCGTCAGCAAACCGAGGAAAATATCGCCAGGTATCGAAATGCTGGATCAGGGGCCATTGATCGGCGGCTCCAGGAATTCGCCGTCGAGTGGGACATCGAACGCACGTTAGAAGCAAATGCCGCTACGGCTTCATTAATCGGTTTGACGCTCGGAGCGACCGTGGACCGACGCGGGTTTGCTTTTCCGGCAATTGTAGCGGGGTTTCTGCTCCAGCACGCATTGCAAGGTTGGTGTCCGCCTCTACCGATCTTTCGCAGGATGGGGATTCGCACGTCTTACGAGATCGACTATGAGCGGTATGCTCTCAAGGTCTTGCGGGGTGACTTCCATCCATTTCGCGACGGACAAACGCATCCGACTTCACATGCGGCTCTTCAAGCCGTGGAAAAGTAAACGATCGACAAACAACCAGTCTGCGCTATCTTCGAACGGTGAAGAGGAGAACGATGATCAATCCACCTTCTATGAAATCCTGGTCTCCCGACGTCGCAGGCGCTGGGATAGGAATGCTGAGTTGGCCCGGACAAGCTTCGGCTGGAGAGCAGTCCCAGGAACATGCCAACGATTCCTCCGACAACGAACAGCAACATCGTGCTAATGGAGATGGTGCGTCCGGATAATAAATGCGAAGCGACTCCCGCCATGCCGACTAACGTGATGACCAGCAGTGACGTTCCGACCGCGCGGTGAGCTCGAATCGCTTGCGCGTCGAGCTGATCGAGCGGCAGGTTCCGGGCAAAGTCGACATGGACCTCGCGAAACTCGACCGGCGTGCGTACGTCGATAAGTTCAACGGACTTATTTACCGCCTGTAGTTCGGCGAGTTGCTTGGGTGTGATATCGTTGGGCATGTTTCGTTTCTCCTAAATCTTTAGATGTCGCAACCTGACGACATATTTCGCAAAAAAATTATTTGCCGAATCGAGCTTCCACACAGCCCATGATGGCTGCTAGATGCGGCTCGGCGATGACGTAGTACACGAATCGACCTTTCTTTTCCGGATTCAAAAAGCCGCTGCGTTGCAAGAGTCGGAGGTGTTCCGACGCCATATGGCTGGGGATCTCACACGCTTCGGCCAATTCACCAACGGTATATCGACCTCCTAGCAGCATTTGCACCATCCGCAGGCGATGCGGATGGGCTAACGTGCGAAGGCACTCGGCTGCCTCGCCAAGCGATTTAAGGCTGGTAAGCTTGGTTTTGCTTTTGACACTCACGACTCGTCTCCTGGTTAGTCAATAATATCGGGACGTGACGATATGTCAATATGAATAGTGTGTTGAATTGTCGCAGGTAATTAGTGACCGAGCTCACGCCCCGTGCAAAAACTAGCTTTCCGGTCGAAAACAACTTGAAGCTTGATTTTTCCAGGAAAAATGCAGAGTTAGCTCGATCGCTCGCTCGATTCGGGCTATCGAGCATGGTGCAGCGAAGATCGGCCAGCGTGCGTTCCTGGCACGCCTTTTGCTTTTAAGTCACCTGGT
>JAYVPJ010000217.1:0-3182 GCA_043757445.1 Pirellula sp.
TTGCTGTGTTGCGTTCTTGCGTTTTTAGCCCAACGGGCTTAAACAATGGCAGCCCAGGGCCGAGCGAAGCGCCGCCCTGGGTACGCAACCGCGCTCAACCCTCATTGCCCTGAAGGGGCCGAATAGACGGTTCCGATACATACGACCGATCCCAAAGAGTTTTGCCCCTTCAGGCCCTTCAGGGCAATCTCGCGTTGGCGGACACCGTACCCAGGGCGCTGCGCTCTGCCCTGGGCTAATATGTTGCTGCCCAATTCGGGGCGAATCGCAAAAGCCCAACGGATTTCAGGAACGAAAAGCTAAGAAAACGAATTGTTAAAAAATAGTCATACTGACCTTTGTCGCACAGCCCAGGCAGAGCCCAGGAACGAGAAACATCAACAGCCTACTTGCCCTTATAAAAAAATCCTTGGAATTCTCCCCGGCGGATGAAGCAAAACGCATCGCATTCCTCGCACTGAATTGTAGGAGCCTTTCGCAAACGCAATCACATGCCCCAAAAACGCCAACAAATCGACGACATTTTTTTCCGAGCGCTGCAGTGCGCGTCGGCAAGCCAACGCGTTGACTATCTCGAAAGCGCCTGTGGGGGCGACAGTCGCTTAAGCAATCGCATCGAGCAGTTGGTGCAAGCCTATCCGCAAGCCAAAGAATTTCTAGAAACACCTGCCGCCACTGGCATCACGGCACTGGACGAGCTGTTCCACGAATGCCCCGGTTCGCAGATCGGCTCTTATACGCTCGTTCGTGAAATCGGACGCGGCGGAATGGGAATCGTTTACCTAGCCCATCAAAAGGTACCCGTCGAGCGGCAAGTCGCGATCAAGATCATCAAACCCGGGCTGGATACCCAGCAAGTCATCGCCCGATTCGCCAGCGAGCGACAAGTTCTGTCCGTCTTGGACCATCCCCATATCGCTCGTGTCCTTGACGCAGGTACCACCGCCAGTGGTCGTCCATTTTTCGTTATGGAACTAATTGACGGTAAGCCAATCAATCAATTCTGCGATGAACATCGACTTACGATCAAGCAGCGGTTGCAACTATTCATCCCGGTATGCTTGGCCGTCCAGCAAGCCCACCAAAAGGGGATCATTCACCGGGATATCAAGCCATCGAATGTCCTGGTTGCGACTCACGACGGCCACCCGGTTCCCAAAGTAATCGACTTCGGCATCGCAAAAGCTTTTAGCTTGGAAATAACGAATGAAACACCGTTCACGGAACGCGGTCAATTCATCGGTACGCCGGAATACACGAGTCCGGAGCAGGCGTCGCTCAACCCTTTGGATGTCGATACGCGCAGCGACATCTACTCGTTGGGAGTCTTGCTCTACGAATTGATCTGCGGTAGCACGCCACTGGAACGCGAACGCTTGCGAACCGTAGCATTCGACGAGATGTTGCGCCTGATCCGCCACGAAGAACCACCCCGGCCGAGCAAGCGATTGTCCGCGTCGAATACGCTTGGAATGATCGCACAAAATCGTCAGACCAATGCGGTCAAGCTGTACAAACTGGTCCGCGGCGAGTTGGACTGGATCGTGATGAAGGCGCTGGAAAAAGATCGGTCCCGGCGATACGAGTCGGCCAGTAATTTGGCAGCGGACATCGAACGGTATCTAAACGACGATCCAGTCTTGGCTTGCCCGCCATCAATGGGCTATCGATTTCAAAAATTCGCCCGTCGCAATCGAGTTGTCGTGAGTGCCGTATTGATAGCGACCACCGCGATGGTTGTTGGCACCGGAGTGGCAACTTGGCAAGCGATGATAGCTCGCGATGCGCAGCGCCAAGCCGAAGATGCCAAGCAACAAATCGCTCAGAGGTATCGCATTGCAAAAGAAGCCGTTGATACGTATCTCTTGCGAGTGACTCAAGACGAGCGGCTCGATCATCCTAGCTTCCGTCAGTTGCGACAAAGTCTGCTTGAAGCGGCACTTCCCTATTACGACGAGCTACACAAAATCTCGCCGACCGACGAACAATCCGAAATTGCCCGCGCGGAAACATTGAATCAACTTGGCAGTGTCAAACATGAACTTGGTCGGTTCGATGAGTCCCTCTCTGCCTTCGAAGAATCATCGCGACTCTTCGAAAAATTGGCGACAGATCATTCTACGCAGTTCATCTATCGCCAAAGCCTGGCCAAAGTCCTCGTTAACTTGGCCGACCATTATCGCACTCGCGGTGCCAATAGCGAATCGCTCGAATACGAACAACTTGCGTTGGCATTGCGACAGCAACTGGTCACGACGCATCCTGATAACGACTTGCTGCGCCTGGAGCTGGCGCAAAGCTATACGAATGTGGGAGTTGGAACACAAAAAAGCGAAGGTCGCGAATTGCTCGAACGAGCGATCGAGATCTTGCAGGTGTTGGCCGACCGTTTCCCTGACCAACCACTTTACCGTGAGTACTTGAGCCTGGGCTACCAAAACTTGGCCCACCGCTTCGCCTACGATCATGCCGAAGAAGCCATACCATTCCATGAATTCGCGATAGACCTTCGCGCACAGTTGGCGCAAGAGCAACCTGAATCCAAGAAGGCACACATTCAGTGGGCCCAGAGCCATCAGTATCTAGCCGAAACCCTCGAAAAACTAACTCCTCGTTTAACCGAAGCCCGCGAGCATTGCGAAGAATCGATCGGCATTTTGATGGGGTATTCGCGACTGCATCCCGAATTGCCCGAGGTCAAATCCCAATTGGCGAATTCGCTGAACAAACTTGCGCACACGCTCAAGGAACTCGATGAGTTGGATACAGCTCATGAGATGTGCGACTCGGCACTTCGATTGTGGGGACAGCTCTTGTCGGAGTATCCCGACATGCTCGAGTACGAAGTTGGGCTGGCTGCAACCCAACATAACTTGGGTACCATCGTAGTCGCCCAAGGCGAAGCAACTGAGGGCATGTCGATGTTAGTTCAATCGCGAGACCGATTGCAGAAGATGCTTGATCGGATCGGCCCGTACGACCGGAGCAACGAACTGCTGCGAACGATAACTAGTACGTTAGCCGACACACGCAAAGCGTTAGGTCAAGGTCAAGAACAAACGCCGGACGACGAGATCCTAGACAGAAATACACAAACGGTCGGTGAGGCCCTACTGCCAAGCAAGTTCCTCACCGACCTCTCCAATTCTCCAACGCAAAGTCTGCGCGTTGGAGGGATGGTT
>JAYVPJ010000218.1:0-11802 GCA_043757445.1 Pirellula sp.
GAGGATATCACCCTCGTTGTCTGCCACGACGCGGACGTTACCACCAGCGGTTCGAACCGAAGTACCAGACTGCATATCCACACCGCTGATCGCGTCAGCCGTGTTGTTGATTGCGAGCAAATAGACTGTCCCTGCGCCCCCCGTAGAAATATTCGCGTTCAAATCGATATCGTCATTTGCAATCAAACTAACGTGACCGGTCATCCCACGTACAACATCGTTGACCACGATGTCGCCGCCAAGTAATGGGGTTGACTGCAGTAAAATCTTACCGGTTCCATTGACAATGAAATTATTAGCTATCACATCGTTGGTAACTGTAATGGCCCCGTTGACTTGCAGCAGAATGCTACCGTCGATGCTCAGTGTTTGTAGAGCCACTCCGTCCAATCCGGTAGGCGGATCAAAATAGGGGGTGCTGAGATCGATCAATTCTAAGGCAACTGGAGAGGTGATAATCAAAGAGCCTCGGGCTGTAGCGTCCAACTGGGTGGTCGTGACAGTGAGCGTTTCGGACTGGCCTGAATACACCATCAGGCGATTTGCATCGAGAACAATCGGATTAGGATTATCAACTCCACCAGCTATGATATTCGCACCCTCAATCCGCAGATCGCCCATGACCGTTAGAGTGTCACCTAAATTCAGAGTCCCTACTCCATTACTGTCCGCATCCGCAATTAGCGCAACATTGCGAACAAGCAATAGAACTGTGGCGTCGATATCTCCGTTGGACTGATACCAAAGCGTTTCCGTGTTTAAAGTAGTCATGGTCATGGCAGGTACGGCTGCATCGAGATCGATTGCAATCAGCCCCAACATTGCATTGGCGACGAAATTGCCAGTTCTACTTATCTCGAGAGGATTCACATTTTCTATGAAGATCGAAGCGGACGATGCACCGATGCTACCGGTTGTTGCAGTTAAAGTGATATCGTTACCTCGAATATCCAGCCCATCAACGCCTGAATCGTTATCGATAATGTTGTTTTGTGCTGTAATGATAACATCACCGAAAGTTGGTCCAGCTTGAACCAAACCGATTCGTAAGTCGCCTGCTGCGCTAACTAAAGTAATATCATTCAATTCCGTATCGGTACCTGTGGCATCCACATTGATCGCGGTAATTGTTCCTTGAGCTAAGACATCGATTGGTCCCGCAAGGTTTACGACATTTGTTAAAATTATTGCGTCCGTTTCGCGGAGGACAATTCCACCCGAAACGGTGTTATTGGCGGTTAGATTCACGACCTTCGTATCGATGTTGATACCGGTTGCGGCGTTGGCGGTAAGGTTATTCGTGGTTACTTCGACGCTAGCGGTTCCGTCTTGTGAAATAGAGCCGCGGTCACCGTCTGCAGCACCAAGGCCAGCATTGTCTAAATCCGCAGCGAGAACAACGGAGTGGATTCCTCCGCCGGTAGTTACGATTCTGCCGGTGTTGAAAACAATATCGTCGCCGGCTTGAAACGTCAGAGTTTGAGCTACAAGAGAGGTAAGAGTCACGACAGCGGCGCTGTCGATCGTCAAATTGTCACCGGCCAAAGCGCTGTCGCCTGCGGTAAAGACCGTTGATGCTCCAACATTGATGTTAGCGCTAATCGTGAGAGGGCTGTTCGCCATGAGAGAGCCACCGGCTCCTGCAGACGATACGCCTGTCACAGCGATCCCGCCGGCTAGATCGGTGAGCACGACGACTCGTGCCGCATTGAACGTAAGACCGATTCCATTGATGTCGATGTCACCATCCACGGCGATAGTACCGATTGCGCCATTCGTAGCCAGCAAAAAGATCGATCCGCTAGAGGCAGAGATATTGGCTGCCTCTAACGCGGTTCCGTCTACGATACTACTCAAAGTCCGAATATCGATTGCTGTACCAACATTGTTATTTGCCGTTAGCTGTCCAAGCGTGATGTCGCCACCAAAAGCGTTTACTGCGCTGAGGCGAATCGAGCCACTATCGACTTGAATCGTAGATCCGTCGCTCATGATAATTCCATCGGATCCATTACCGTCGAGAGCGTCCGAATTCGCGGTGAGGGTAACATTTCCCAAATTGCTTGCGCTAACTGAACCCGTTGTGCCAAAAAGGATGCTATCCGCACTTTGCAGATTTACATCACCACTGCTTGAATGTACAAGTCCGTCGATTTGAATATCGGAGTCTACCCCTATCGCTTGGACTACGACTGCGGTGTCTACGGTTAAGCTGCTACCGGAATTGAATTGAATGGATCCATTGGAAATAAGGTCGATCGAACCAGCAGTATTTACTCCGTGGAACTGCGTACTTGAGTCTTCAACGATTTGTACGGTTCCGGTTGATGTAACCGTCAGCGATCCAAACTGAATATTGTCGCCAGCCGCCGAACCGAGGGTAATGTTGGAAGCGTTCAAGTTGGCGTTACCAAGAACGTTCATGGAACTATTAGCGCTATCGGTTATGGTTCCGTTGACGGCGGCTAGCGCAGTAAGATTCCCATTTATTGTCAGATTCCCCCCAAAGTCGATGGACGCCTGTGCAGAAATGTTGGCATTGTTCTGGAGAGTTGCAGTGGATTCGATAGTGGCAGTGTTGACGCTTTGGACGATCAGGTTCTGCAAACTATTACTGGATGTAAAATCGCCGCGCCAAGCAAAAGTGCCTATACCTCCGGCAGCCCCGTTGACCTGGATTTGTTTGAGGCTTGAGAGTACGCCGATTGCTGTTTCGCCTGCGCTCGATTGATTGTTGTCCGTGTCAGCGTAGAAATTACTTCCATCAACGAGAAGAGCTGCACCTGTGTTGCCACCATCGTTGACAATATTGATTGTGAGTTGGCCGATACCTGCCGTATCGTCAAAGACCGCGGTTACAGAAAGTACTCGACGGCATTCAAGTCTCCGAAAAGTATGCGAGATTTCCGATGTCAGGGCTAATCGTTGAATCCGTCGCTGCCGCCCGATAAAAAATCGTTTAAGGGCGTTTACGAGTCGTCGCGTTAGTTTTTTCATTGGCGTGTAACCCGAAAGACAAATAAGCGTTTCCGCACGATGGCGAAAAACCTTAGGAAGTTGCAATTGAATTCTGCCACATTCTAATTCAAAACAAGCTAGGAAAAAGGATTTTGTTCCATTTCAGCGAATCCAAGCGGGGGGTGCGTCAAGCTTTTCACGACGTTCTGAGACCACCAAAAGGCGGTTTGCGACAGATCGGTCATTGACTATATGGTTCTATTGATGACCCAGAGTTCGAATTCCGAAGTTTTTGGAATTATTACGGATTTATGACAACACATGCATTTCACCGACGATAACCAAGGCCTCGTCACCCTCATCCGCGATTTCAAAACGAACCAGATTGCTTCCATGCGGCAATCTGAATCTTGATTAACCTCATGATATGTGTATTGGAAGTAATTGAAGGGCCAGCTAGGGGAAAACGAATTTGGCTCAAGGAAAACATGTCCATTGAGATTGGACGTGTTTCTACGGCTGACTTCGCCGTTCCTGCGGACGGTCATATGTCCCGGCGGCATTTACTTTTAGAGTCAACCAAAGGTGGCTTTCGAGTTCGAGATATGGGCAGTGCTAATGGCACGTTTCTGAACGAAGCTCGTATCACAGTCGAGAATCTATCAACCGGGGACACGGTTCGAGCTGGGATGACTTCATTTAGTGTTTCGATACGCGATCGTGGGGAAAATCCGCATTCCCAGGATGGACTTTCGTTTAATCAGCGTATGCCTATGAGCGATGGCTCTACCCCGGAAAACCATGGGACAATTCGTTCATTGGAAGGGTTAGAAGGAATAGGTCAGTCGGAATTTGAGAATACCCTCAGAATCCCAACCCGTTCAACCGAAATTAAAGCCGAAATCAAGCTTCAAGAAAAAGGGATGGATATACAGCCGAAAGCAGTGAGTTGGTGGAAGTCGTACTTCATACCTACATCGGTTTTCCCGATTTACGAACAATCGTCACTTTATTCATCACCGTTAGGAAACCTAATGGGATTGCTAATAGAGTTTGAATCCGAGTTTGAGCTCTCGATCATTGTGAACGAGAGCCAATTGGACACGAAGGGGCACGAACTCTTGGCCTCTCTAAGATCTGCCGGGTACATCGAATCGTTATCGAAAACTCTTAGTCGCGTGAAGTTTGGCAAGTCGAGAGACTTTCAAAATATTTTGGCTTTATATGTTGGTCAGGATGCGATCATTTGCGTTGGGGAAAAGAAAAGGATGTCGCGAGACGATTGGGGATTGTTCATGAACTCTCTCAGCTACCCTTCGATGCTTAGAACGCACCTCACAAGTTCCGACTCGAGTTTGCGAAAAACACTTCGCAGGCTAAACTTAATGTGTATTTTCGAATTGGATAGCGAAGGGACATTGGGACTATTCGTAGGAGAATGAGACCTGCGTAGCTATGCAGTTGCTGTGCAATAGGACGCCCAAACGGCGTCTTCCAGGGGCAATCCCTGAGCAGACGTGCGCGAGATTGCGTTGCGTTTTTAGGACGCCAAAACGGCGAGCAAAGGGGACAAGCCCCGATTGCTCGAAAGCTGTTCGGGGCTTGCCCCCGACAGCTTGGTTTTGGCGTCCTACAGCGGCGACCGCTCCCCACTCAGGACTCTTAAAAGGTCGTAGCCAGAGATCGTGGCTTATGTCAATCTATACCCTTGAATGAGCTATACCCTTGAATGAGCTATACCCTTCAATGAGCTATACCCTTCAATGAGCAATTGTCTTGAACGGGCGCTAGCTAGCGTCTGTATATTGCGTCCTATTATCGCCTTCAGCTTGAATTTGCAGCGTTTTCGCACGTTCAAGTATGTTCTCCGTACGATCGATCAGATTTTTATACGCGTTTGGTAGTCCAGATTTCACGTTTGGACTTTTGCTGGAGCTGATCTGTGAGACTATGCGATTGCATTTTTTGATTGCCTTCTTTAGCTGCTCACTTTGCCGCCAACCGGACTCCTGAAGTGTCAGTGCGATCTCGACACACAGAGGGATAATTTTTCGAACTCCATCCCAGATTAAGCTGCTTTCGGTTGGATAGTGAATATTTGTCTCGATAACGAACGAGTCGGCTCGAACCTCACTCCGAGCGTCCCCATGAAACGACTGCCCATGCGAGACGATCGCTTGATTAATCTTACGCACAGTCTCAGGAGTCAGTAGGCACAACGTGTCCCGAATGCGCCGCCAATTGAAACTTGTATCATCCCAGTCGCCAACTTGTAGCAAGCAGCGAAGGGATCGATGATTCTCGGCAAGATCTTGAAGCTTGTCGAAGTCCAAATTGCACCCTAGTCTTACCGTAGCCAAGACAACCACTTGCCAGTAGCTGAACCCTTCTCTTCCTAAATCACTTCGCGATTCTTCGTTGATACCGACAGCAATCAAGTTGGCTAACTTCAACCGCAATGCTGGTTGCATGAATACATGTTGCAGTCCGGCTAAAATTGGTACAATCTCGTCGCGGCACTCGATGTTGAGCTCTAACTGGGCGATGGACCCGATGTCGAGTCGTCCTTGAGAAGAATATCGTCGTCGCATCGTACAAGCTCCTTGAAGACTGTGTTTGAATCCTATGTTTGTCCAACATATTCAACACCGAACGGCAGAGCTCCCCGAAACGCGAATCAGTTTGCTCTGCAAAATATCGCAGAACCCCCAAGATTCGCAGGGTTGGTCTGAGCTTGTCGCGCTCTACCAAGGTCCTATTTACCGTACGCTCAGATGCCGGAGACTTCAGCATGCCGATGCGATGGAGGTAACTCAGCAGGTGTTAGTCGCTCTCGTTCGCTACCTGCCGCAGTTCGAAACCGATGGAAAACCAGCCTCGTTCCGCCGCTGGCTCAACCGCATCATCTCCAATTTGTGTTGGAAAGCCTGGTCGTGCCGCCAAAATCCAGTCGCAAGTGCATTGCCGACAAACACCTGCGAAGTCAATGGTTTTCAGGAAATTGCTGATCAACAACAACAAGAAGAATTGCGACACGATCTGGAAATGCAACATTACCGTCATTGTCTTCGTTTGGCCGCCGCTCAAGTCAAGCCGCACTTCACGACAATGACGTGGGATGCGTTCTGGCTATCGTGTGTCGATGGAATGTCACCGACCGATGTTGCCAAGAAGCTTGGAATGTCCTCCGGTGCAGTTTACATCGCTCGCTCGCGAGTGATCGCGCGGCTTCGCGATCAGGTCGAGCACATGGAAGCCGAGGAGAATCAATAATGCAAACCAATGAACAATGCTTGCCCGCTGACCTGCGAGCCTGGTTGCTGGCTCGGGCTGCGGACGACGCGAGTTTGACTCGGAGCGGTTTTTTGGCGGGAACACCGGATTACATGTCAACGGAGCAAGCTCGAGGCGAATCGATCGACGCCCGTTCGGATCTGTTCAGTTTGGGCAGTGTCCTCTACACGATGTTGACGGGTCATGCGCCGTTCCGGGCCGCATCCCCGATGGCGGTTTTGAATCGTATTTCACAGGACACGCCTCGTTCGATTCTAGTTTGCAGCCCGCAGGTTCCGAGTTGGTTGGCAGGCTTCATCGATCGACTGCATAGCAAATTGCCCGAAGATCGGTTCGAGTCGGCAGCACTGGTCGGCGAACTTTTGGAAGCATGCCTGAGGCATCTTCAAGATCCAGTTTCATGCCCGCTCCCTGCAGTCCTCGTTAAACCCAACGATGCACCAAAGTCGAAGAGCCATTTGCCAAGGGTCTTCCTGGGAATTGCTTTTTGTGTAGTGGCTAGCATCGCTTTCGCGATCCTTTGGCTGCCACGAGAATTAGCTCCTGACGTACCACCAATACCGAGCCCAGCGAACCTCGTTGAAAGCAGTCAAGCGGGAACTGGTGATGCGGGGTTGGATTTGGAATTCTTGGGCTTGGTCACCGGTTTGAATCAAGAAATCGATTTTATCGAAAAGCAACTGAAGCAATTTATTCATGGTGCATCGCAAATCGAGTTGCCAAATGAATTGCCAGCCGAATCGAATGCACAAAATTCGCGAGCAAACGATCAGGACAAAAACGAAACCATAGAAAGCGAATTTTTAGATGACGTCAAGTTCAGCCAAGGCCGCAGCATTCCGCGAACGTTGTCTTCTGTTAGCCACCAAATTCAAACATACGGGCATCGATTTTCAGAGCAAATCTGGAATGGGCTGCATTATCTCAACCCCTCAAGGTCAACGTATCTTGGCCATGCCCCTAAGCATGACGATGCCAGTGGATGTCGTTCGAGGCAATGAGAAGCCCTCGGTTGCTCGTAGCAATCTTTTAGCCGCAAAGGTCGGAAGCAACGACAAGTCTAAGGAGTTCCTAGCAATCTTTATCGAACGCGTGGATGAGATTCCAATCGAGAGTCCACCGAAGCAACCGCGAAAACAACCAATGCTGGAGTCCGAACGCCGTATCTACCGAGCCTTGGACGAACGTGGCGAGATTAATTTTAATGCAACACCCTTGTCGCAAGTAGTGAAGTATTTTCGCTCCACGTACGAGATTCCAATTGTGATTGACGAAAAGGCCTTGGGAGAGGAGAGCATAACGACCGATGAGCCGATAACTTTAGAGCTCCCGCCCGTGTCATTCCGCTCCGCTCTGAATCTGATTCTAGATCCTCTCTCGCTAACGTACGTCATCGAAAATGAGGTCCTTCTCATCACCTTGAAAGCAAGTGCTTTGGCTGAGCATCCCGGACGTTTCATCGGTGCAAATTCTAAAGGGATAAGTGCCGTTGGATCCGTAGGCGGAATGGGCGGAATGGGCGGAATGGGAGACCAGCCAGCAATACGCTTCAACTTCACACCATCACAGCGATATAGCTCCTTTCAAGAAGCACAGATGCGGGATGCTGATGCGGGACTATCAACTGCCGGAAAGATGATGACTGGTGCGCGGCGAGAATATGCCGCGATACCTGGTCCGCTTGCCACTGCCATAGACAAGACTGTGGGGGTTGCATTCGTCTGCTTGCCGGGAGATTTCCAAGCGGTCCCGATTCAAGCGCACTTAAAGCCCGCTGGCAAACGATTTGTAATGCTTGGACAGAGTTGGATTTTGGGGTCCCCACCAAGAGCACCCGTCGCATTCTCGCAATACACGAATCCACATTTCTTCAAAATACGAATGGATTAACTGCGGCTTACTTCGGTTTGACTGCATCCTTTAAGTCTCTGCCGACCTCCTTGGTCGCTTTTTCCATGTCTTCACCAAGGTCACGCAACTTCTCGTTGGGACGAGTATCCAAAGCATCCTTAATACCATCTTTCTGGTTGGCGTTTGGCTGCTGTTCACAAGCTGGTAGAGCTAGTAGTGAGGCAGTAAGGATAAGTAGTTTGTGTCTCAGTTTCATGTTTTGTAAATTTCGATGGGCTAGTGGAATAAGCATTTTCCGAATACGCGCGTGTTCCAAAAACCGTGATAACGCATTATTCGTGCCAATTCGATTCTTACTGCTCTCAATGACGTAGATTTTGGAATTTCGCTAAAGAACAGATTTATCTGGCAATTCACATGTGCTCTACGGCGTCACCTTGACCGTTGTCAGACCAAAGAAATTTTTTAAAGAAAATCCATCGTCTTTCGACGATTAGCGATAAAAAGAGGTTCTTATGACAGTGTGCACGCATTCAAACATTCAGACAAATTTGAATCCCAACCAATTCCCATGGAAAAAATCATGAAGAACGTTCAGGTCTATGACAAACCTATGTGCTGCTCGACCGGTGTATGCGGTCCACAAGTGGATCCTGTATTGCCTCGGTTCGCAGCGGACCTTGACTGGCTCAAGTCACAAGGAAATCAAGTGGATCGCTTTAACTTGGCGCAGCAGCCAATGGCTTTCATTGAAAACAAGGAGGTACACCAACTCTTGGGGAGCGAAGGAACCGATTGTTTGCCGCTGATTTTGGTCGATGGGAAAATCGTCAGTCGCAAAGATTACCCAACGCGAGAAGTGATGGCGAGCTGGGTTAACACAACTGCACCGAAGCAATTGCTACCCGTTGCAAACTCCAGTGGATGCTGTGGATCAACAGGTTGTGGCTAGGAGACCGCGTGTCAACCAAGAGTCGCACCCGGCTGGTGCGAGAAAGTACGATTATGAAATTCCTAGAACAGACAACTCGCAACCTTTTCTTCACGGGCAAAGGTGGTGTCGGCAAAACGTCCGTGGCATGCGCCGCAGCTGTTCGGTTGGCGGACGCTGGCAAGAAAGTTCTGCTTGTGTCGACCGACCCAGCCTCCAATCTCGATGAAGTTCTTGGCACTCCTCTCGGGCATCACCCAACTGTCGTTCCTTCTGTTCCGGGACTCTCAGCGATGAACCTCGATCCCGAGAAATCCGCAGCAGAGTATCGCGAGCGAATGGTCGGTCCCTATCGTGGTATGTTACCTGCTGCAGCGGTCGCAAGCATGGAAGAACAATTCTCCGGTTCGTGTACCTTAGAGATTGCCGCGTTCGACGAGTTTTCAAGACTTTTGGGTGACGCATCAGCCACGAGTGAATTTGACCATGTTATATTCGATACGGCACCGACAGGCCACACATTGCGATTGTTGACATTGCCGTCAGCTTGGGCTGGATTCATGGACAAGAACACGACAGGCACCTCTTGCCTCGGACCACTCGCAGGTTTGCAAGCACAACAAAAGCTCTACAAAGACACGGTCAAAGCGCTCGGCGATCCCAAGGTAACGACGCTTGTTCTGGTTGCTCGTGCCGAAGGAACAGCCTTGCGTGAAGCGGCTCGGACGAGCAACGAGCTAGCAGGTCTTGGTGTGAAGAATCAGCATCTCGTTGTCAATGGTGTCTTTCAAGCGACCGATAAAAGTGATCCGTATGCGTTGGCGATGCAGAGGCGCGGCGAAAGCGCGATGGAATCAGTTCCTAAAGAGCTCGAGAAATTACCAAGAACGATCATTCCATTGACGGGAGGTGGAATCCTTGGCGTCGAGGCGCTTCGAAGCTTGGGCTGCCAGACAGCAAGTGGCGTAAGCTTCCAGCTTGCGACGAACCCATCCCAAGTCAGTAGCCCTGGCTCTACTTCACTTCCCCCGCTTCTCGGTGAACTAATAGATGAACTAGCAGAGAAGAAACACGGTGTGATCCTTGCGATGGGCAAGGGCGGTGTTGGGAAAACCACGGTCGCAGCTGCAGTTGCCGTCGCATTGGCAGAAAGAGGTTTCACCGTCCACCTCTCGACGACAGATCCAGCGGCTCACATCGCGGCCGCAGTCGCGGGTGAAACGTTTGCGAATCTATCCGTTAGTCGAATCGATCCAGTTGCCGAGACCGCTAAGTATTCGGCTGAGGTGATGAGCAGCGCTGGTAGCGGACTTGATGAACTAGGTAAGTCGCTGCTTGCGGAAGACTTGCGTTCGCCTTGCACTGAAGAGATCGCAGTCTTTCGTGCTTTTGCGGATGCGGTTGCTCAGGGCAGAGATGGTTTTGTCGTGCTCGATACGGCACCAACGGGACACACTGTTTTGCTTCTTGATTCAGCCTTAGCTTATCACCGTGAAGTCACCCGCCAATCGAATCAAATGCCTGAATCCGTAGAACAATTATTACCGCGACTTCGCGATCCGGACTTTACGAGGGTCTTAATCGTTACCCTTCCGGAAGCGACTCCAGTGCACGAGGCAGCGTCGTTACAACGAGACCTGCGTCGAGCCGAGATCGAACCGTATGGATGGGTCATTAATCAATGTTTGTCGCCACTATCAATTTCCGATCCACTTTTGCAAGAACGCCAACTGCACGAACAACCTTACATTCGCGAAGTCGTGGAAATGCAATCGCATCGTACGGTGATCATTCCGTGGCAGATTGATCCGCCGGTCGGAAAAATCGGACTCGAACACCTTTTGAAAAATACCGACCTGTCGATCATGAAAGCATAAGGCGAGCGGCAGGCTGAAATCTATCAGTAGCATGGCCCCCTGGGCCGTGCGAAAATCGGGCCAGGGGCCCAAGCTACGGTATACCAACTCCTGACGATCGTGAAAGTATAAACAGAAAGAGATGAGTATCAACTGGGAAACAACCAAAGCCTGGAGTTGGCGAGTCTTGCAGGGCGCAGGGTTGGCAACACTTCAAGTTCCAAAGTTTTGCTCTACGAACTACTGAGCGGTAGGACACCGTTTGACAAAGAGTTACGGAAGGGCATTGGGCTCGATGAAATCCGCCGTATGATTCGCGAGACCGAGCCACCCCGTCCGAGTCAGCGCATCGGCTTGAAACCGGCACTTTCAAAGCGGCCAAAAATTCTACGCTGCGAGCAAAACCTAAGGCGAATGAGCTTCGTGCCCACCGCGAGTTAAAGGGAGAGCTCGATTGGATTGCAATGAAGGCGTTGGAGAGGGAACGCAATCGGCGCTACGAGTCACCGAGCGCCTTCGCTGCCGATGTTGAATGTTATCTGAGCGATGAACCTGTCCACGACGCTCAGTGGTAATGCCCAACAATAAGTGAGGAGTTCTTCGCCACAGCACACCGATTGGTTCAGACATACCGTGCTTGACCAAGTCCGGGAAGCGGAGCTTCCAGAGTGTACGTTCCCAAGCTGGAGCTTGGGAACGAGAAGGATTGTTTTGCCGTGCCACTTGGCGTAAAGCCAACGTAAACAATTGCATTCCCAAGAGTGGCATGCGATCATACAGAGAGATTTGTCGAAAAAATCCAAATTGTTTAAATATTTGCCTCGTCAGCAGAATTTGTGGGTGGTTTTTGGCTCCGGAAGGTTCCCTAGCTGGTGATATAACGCTGTTTTTATGGTTTCATACTCCTTGAAT
>JAYVPJ010000219.1:0-3137 GCA_043757445.1 Pirellula sp.
ACGGTTCTTCCGGTGTCCGCGTTAAGGCAGATAACGGCCTCGATACCTTTTACTTGTTCCTACCCTCATTGCTTTTGCATCGATTACTCGGCAATGCAACAATTCTATCGATTTGCTATTTCAGCGAAAGATTTCAAAGTCGATTTCGCTGAAAACAGGACACTTCTCGGTGATCGCCAACGATACTTCCGAATCACCAATTCGGTTCTTTCAGCCATGCATTCTTCCAGCGTCAACGTAGAAAGTGATTGACTTCGTTTTCCCATGTTGTAATGAGCGAAAAGTGTTTCCCACAGACAGGGTAGCAAAATTCCAGAACCAAGAAAAAGGCAACAGTGAAGTTTGTAATAGCCATTGCCCACCAAATACGCTTGCATGCATAGTTCTTCCTCCGGCTCCATGCCATAGCCAAGAATCAGGTGATTCAAGTCATGCCTTTCAAATCCAGGAATCAGTTTCAACCTCTTCTCATCCAGCATCCTAGCTAAGTCATTACCAACGGTATGGGACGGCAATGATCGCATAAGTTGTAGTTTTTGCTCGTACCGCTTCTGCGGAAAAAGCATTTGCAATGGCCGGACGACTAGGTAATCCTTTGTATTTGCAATCAATTTTCCAATTAGCATTCTGAGCATTGAGGAACGATGGTTCGTCTGTAATTCGTGCATCATAACCTTTCGGTATATTGAAAAGGGATTGGAGTAGGAATCGTCTGTGGGATTCATTTAAAGTGTAACCGTTCACGGGGTGGGGAGGAGCTTGGGCGCTTCGCGGTTTGTTAGGTTTGCGTTTACTGCAGTGAGGCAACGAGCAAGTACGCTTCTAAGGCGAACACTTTGCAACCTCACTTGCAAGGTTTCGCTCCATCGACGATTGCTTCTTCGCAGTGCCTCACTGCGCCATCATCGATTCCGCTAGCGGCCAAACCACTCCAAGCCGTAATGCTTCCAACCGAACTTGTTGAGGCTATTGGACAACGCGATTCCGACGGGGCCGCTTCCGCATGTTCTTGGCCGTGATCTGCGGGCGGAACTGCGCTTTCGAAGTACGACGATGGGTTCGCTAATCGCGAACCCGCCGAACATCGACGCTACGCCGCCTTGCAATAGGCCCACCGTTCGGGCCTTTGGGGGCCCTCACTACGCCACTCATTAATCAGAATCGGCTTCCTTCCTCATCGGAACTTACGCGGGCCTCCTGCCCTGGCTACGGCTGCGTACGGTCTTCCGGCATCCATGCCTACAGACACACGGGGATGAATCGCCGCTGCGAGAAGGGATGCATTGGCACGTTCACTAGTATGCATTTGTTTCAAACTTCGAACTTCACCCTTCGCACTTCAGCGCAGCGACTCGTCATCCGCGTTCGTGCTCTGCCTTTGCTCGCCAGGCTCGGCTTAACGCCTCGGTTTGGTTGGCATCGGCTTTACTGGAGCAGGGACTATCGGTACAACACTTCACTGCCCGATTACTCGGGATGGAATGGTGCCTGGGTCTATCTGTTCTCGTGCCGATGCCAACTAAACTGGCTTCCATGCCACCCCGGCGGTCTTTGCTCGGCGTCCTTGCACTCGCTATTTCAGTTCAAACTTTACAAACAGACCAGCGACCCAGAGGGCGTTTTGCAGCGGGCAATGTTCGCCACTGTGCGATACATGCGGCGGCGACCGTCGTTACCCATCCGTTGGGCGCGTTCATGTCGCCGCCTGTTCAGTGTAAAGGCATATTCACCGTCCGAATATCATCAGCGTATGGAGCGGTTCGAACCAGAATCCAAGCTGGGTGGCCCCTGGCGATTAGCCCCCCCTACGCATCCTGCGAAACCTTGCGATGACATCGTGTCATCCCCCTTCATTTATTTCATTCCTGAGTAAGGATCAGCGATTGAGCCTGCTAGTTCTGATATACACTCACGTACAACTCGCTTAACCTGCGATTCGAACGCAGACTGATTACGTCCATTGACAAACGCTAGGAATCGCTGAAGCCCAAGCCTTCTGGCGATACCAAACAGGGTTTCGGCACGATCGCAATCATCGTCAAGCCAAAGTCCTTCGAGACAGGACGTAACTTGGCTCCGAAGTGTATCGTCTAACAACTCGTAAGTATGCCATTGCCGATCGCTCAATTCACTCAATGCAACAACAGCGGTTTCGGGTGACTGAAGTAAAGCAGGATCTTTGACCAGCGAGTCGAACTCTGCGTAAATCTCGGCTTGAGTCATGCCGTCTGGCAGTTCCATGTAGTATTCCGGGCTCTTCATAGCTAGAAGTCCACTGGTATGTGAGTGCAATAATTTCCGACCTTGCGAACCGTAACACCAGGACTTGGGCGAATACCGGCTGCACTAATTTGGGCAAGGCAAAGTCATCACATTGGACAATTCTCCGTGAAGTCAGTAGTTATTAGGCTCCCGTCCGTTTTGTGCCAAAGTACGGCAAAGCCATACGGTGCAAGTACAACGCCATTGTTTGTTGCGTCGATACCGCCAATTGCGATCAAGGTTCTAAAACATTCTCCGAACCCAATGTCAATTCGAGGTGCTAGGTACGCTTTGGAAACGATTTCAAATTCTACATGATCAGGGACTACGACCGTTCCTCGGTCATAGTCGATTTTCCCGTTACCATCACTGAGTACGATCCGACGACAGTCCTCGATTACCTTACGGTCGGGAATCCATTCGTCAAGTACAGTGCGAGCGTCTGCTGTCGCAGTCATCAATGAAGTCCTCCACGAACGAATTTATCGAATATAAGTACGCCGTTTTCGTCGATGAAACCCAGAAGCCGTTGAGCGGAACCGCCAATCTTCAGTTCGTGAGTGTACTTGCCAACCGGCGAAGTGAATATCTTGACTCCGCTTTCGCCCGTTGGACCAACTATACCCTTCTTCAATGCGGCCAAGAACTTGTTCATGTCCGCCTTACCGACAAGTCCTTTCAGTTGGTTATACAGGTCATGCGTAATCCAACCGTGCGTAAAATTCTGTCCTGGCACGGAAGAACCAATACCAGGAGAAAGGTATCCTCCCTTTGAGACAGTTGTTCCACGAAGTAATGCAGTCTTGCGTGGAAAAATTATAGCCAATGGGCCAACCGTTTCAACGACCAATTCTTCAGCAGTTGCATTCAGGGCC
>JAYVPJ010000220.1:0-39468 GCA_043757445.1 Pirellula sp.
TGCGACAAACTAGCGAAATTCGAAAAAAACCTGCCTCGCGACTGTTTCGCGAGCGCCGAACTCATGCAATAACAAACCTATGCAATATCCAGGCTAGCGGCGTGGTCATCGGTAATTTGACAGCGATCGACCCAGACCGAATGGATACCCATACGCTCACACTTGTCGACAATGCCGGAGGACGAATGACGCTGTCCGGAAATCAGTTGAAGGTAGCTGGGGCAATCAATTTCGAATCGACACCAAGCCTTGCCATTCGAGTCCGCGCGACCGACGACGGTGGACTTTCGGTTGAGAAAAGTTTTGTGATCACGGTGACCAATGTCAACGAGCCACCCGTCATTTCTCCCGCAACACTTTCGATCGCCGAAAATAGCGACGTTGGGACGGTAGTCGGAACGGTTATCGCCAACGATCCTGATGCCAATACTGCATTGAATTGGGTGATTCTTTCAGGCAATACAGGAGGAGCATTCAATATCAACTCCACCACAGGCAAGATTTCTGTAGCAAATCGAAATGCTTTGGATTTTGAGACAACGCCTACGTTTGCTGTCACCGTTAAAGTGTCGGACAACGGGTCGCCCGTTCTTAGCGATACGAAGACAATTACCGTCAATCTAACAGACGTTCCCGAATTCGATTTTGGGGATGCTCCGAATACGTATGGAACATTATTGGAATCCAACGGTGCTCGGCATTCGCCCACGGGTCCGTTCCTTGGATCGTTGCGAGACATCGAGGGGAATGGTCAGCCGAATGCTGCAGCATCGGGAGATGATCTGCTCGCGGACGACGAAGATGGAATTGTTTTGCCTAGTCAGTTGATTCCGGGAATGTTTGCCCAAATACAGGTGAACGCGTCAGCGGCTGCAATGCTGGATGCTTGGATAGATTTAAATCGCAATGGTGTTTTTGATTCGAACGAACGATTGGTGAGTCGCTCCGTTCCCAGAGGAACGAGCTTATATTTCGTAGAGATTCCGAGCAACTCCATCGCTGGAACATCCTATGCACGTTTTCGACTTAGCTCTGCGGGAGGGCTTGGGCCAACTGGGCCAGCGAATGATGGCGAGGTTGAAGACTATGCTGTCCAGATCGTAAATCCAGCCCCATCCAGTGTCGCGGTAATCGACGATCCGATGGAGCTAGGAAGCAAAGCGCTGCTTGTGATGGGTACCAATGCGAATGATACTATTTCAGTCCAACCCGGGTCGAGTGGCAAAGTAAATGTGCGGATCGGATCCAACACCACATCGTTCACTTCGAACCAATTCAAGCGGTTTTTGGTGATGGGGCAAGCAGGCAACGATACGATATCGATTGATAGTCGTATCAACATCAATTGTTGGATGTCAGGCGGTTTAGGAGACGACACATTGTCGGGTGGTTCTGGTACTGATTGGATATATGGTGGCCCGGGAGCTGACCGACTTGACGGAAACGCTGGGGACGACGAGTTGGATGGAGGCCCTGGAGCGGACCGGTACAACGGAGGGGTAGGTCGCGACACCCTGGTCGAATCTGGGACAGGCACAATGGTGTTGTCAAATTCCGAGCTTCGGCTACAAGGTGAACGTCACGAATTAGGCAACATCGAGAACGTTTCGCTGACGGGAGATAGTGGAGCAAACGTTTTTGACGTAGGTGGGTGGAGTGGGACCGGTAGCATCAATGGCGATGGCGGGGATGACAAAGTCATCGCAGCCGGCAACGTCAATTTCACACTGACCAATACGTCGTTATCACGTTCCTCGGGTGGTACGCTTTCGTTGGCAAGCATCGAACAAGCAGAAATCACAGGTGGAAATGGCAACAATGTTTTGGATGCGCGCGGCTTTAGCGGGCGTGTTGTGTTGTCGGGAGACAAAGGCAACGACACTCTGATGAGTGGTGCCGGTCCAGCGATTCTCATTGGAGGAGAAGGCAATGATCAATTGCAAGCCGGCTCGGGAAGAACAATCTTGATTGGCGGGAAAGACGTGGATAGCCTGCTAGGTGGCAGTGACGATGACCTGCTAATCGATGGCACCACCGACTTTGATTCTAATCTTGCCGCCCTCAATGCAATCTTGAACGAGTGGATTTCGGCGTCCGATTATGCAACGCGCACTGGACGTCTCTTAGGCACTGTTGGGGGAGGGCAAAATGGTTCCTATCGCTTGACTTCATCGACCGTGAAGAAAGATAATAGCCCGGACACGTTGACCGGCAATTCAGGGCGCGATTGGTACTTTTCAAAACTAGCCGATCCATTCAAAGACAACGTCACGGACAAGGCGGCGAATGAAATTCGCAAGTTAATGGCGACGATCATCGATCTCAAAGCGATGGAATCCAGATGTTTGGGAACCAACGAATCTCGTACTCCCCACGGACGCAACGGTCAAAGTTACGGTGAACAACCCAGCCTTTTCCTCGGCAAAACGCATTGAATCCATTTGACGTCGATGGGGATATCTCTGTATCGGCATTGGATAAATTGTCGGTTACTAATTATATCAATCCATTCGATACCGGTTTGCAGCGGTGGGAGCTATCTCTTCCTAAAAGTTAAAAGTACTTGAAGGATCAAGGAATGTGGCAGTGAGTCCGCCTTGGATTTTATTCGGATGTATTCGCACAACGCTAATGATTCCCGGGGATGGCATATCACTTCATGGATCGACTGTCCTTTGCACATCGTTTCAAGACACGCTGCAACAAGTTCGCGGAAGTCGGAAACTCCGATCGAACAACCTCCATCAGCCAAAAGCTTCGAGAGCTTAACCTTGGATGGAGTACCGATCAGCTTTTGAGAACACTCCTTTCGCCGGCGAATATTCATGAGCGTTCCAAGAACTATCGCATCATGTAGGTTGGCGCTCGGAAATCGCTCGCGGACAAATTCACAGAATCTGGTCGCAACTGCCGGTGTGCGGAGCACTGCATCTATGGTGGACGTTGGAAAATCCGTACGTAACGATTCAAGCAGCATTGCCTTAAAGCTCTCTGGAGTTCCCTCAAATCCGCAAGCCTTCAAATTTTCGGATAGCTTCATTTTCCATTCCTGTTTGTGAAAAAATTTCGCCCCGGCCTCTATTACACCAATCGGAATTGTCGGCGACTGGCGAACATCATCAGCATCCATGACTCGATAGTTATGGAGAAAGTGTTTGATAGTCAGCCCAGGAACCCATTCACCGCACAACGACATTTGCTGTGCGGTGCCTTTGGCAGTCCCATGCGTTTTCAAAAACGGGCATCGATCATAAGTCGGACGGGACAGGCTCCGATGGATCGTAGTGGATCTTGTTAAAGATCCTTGCGCCGCCCGGTCTTTAACAAGATCCACTACCCAAAAATCAAGCCCCTAAAAAACGTTTGCCCACGGTTTGCGGCCCATGTTGTGATTGTCGCCCAAAAACGCTAACGTACCGCTTCTAGAAATCGGTAATCGTAAAGAGCTTCTTCTCCATGGAGTTCACTGAGGATCGCG
Source organism: Pirellula sp. (assembly GCA_043757445.1). GTDB lineage: Bacteria > Planctomycetota > Planctomycetia > Pirellulales > Pirellulaceae > JBKCUI01. Next base: position 3,479 of record JAYVPJ010000220.1, read on the forward strand.
ATTCGCCCAGTGGTCGTAAATGCGATTTTAAATATCTCCCATTGATCATCTGTAATGTCGCCCTGTTGAGAGGTAGAACCTCCACCTTCCCAAGCGATGGAAACGCTTCTTCCACCAGCAACTGAGTAACTACCGATACTGGTTAGCCGACCAAAATGCCATTGGAAGTTATTGCCAGCTTTCTTTGCCTGAGCCGCTTCTAGTGCCTCATCACCGGACTCGTGAATTTGGCGTTTTACTGTTCCAGAACTCTTCTTTGCCATCGCTGTCTCCCTCCTCGTTGTCTGTGCAATTTACCTCTACTCTCGATCACGACTTTTTCAGTCTCACTGCTCGTTCGAAATCATTAAAAACGAACAATCTCGAATACAAACTGTTCGATCGAGAACCAACGGAGAAAATCTTAGATGGGTGTGATTCTATTTCAAGGGGGGATCCTCTGAAGCAAGGGGCCAAATCCTAAAATTCGAATTCAACTGTCCTCGATGTGCTAGTTATGCGACATCACTCTAGCGAAGTCCGAGAGTCGGGCCGTGGACGGACGTTCCGTTTTGAGCACACCGAAGCTTTTTCCATTTTCGGTGTAGCTGATCACCGGCAAATCAGCCTTCCGTCGGATTTCCTCCGGATTTCCTCCGGCGTGAGTCACTGCGGCTGAGGAAAACTAATTGTCGTTTGACAGCAGATATAGGTATTTGGTGGCGAGTCGGAATGGAACGCGGTACTATATGCTTTGGGTTTCGTTCTAGCAAGCAAGCGAATCGAAGGAAATCGATTCGGCTTGTTCTCATTAACTCTGCAGGTTTGCATTCCCAGGAAATGCTTTCTACAGCTCCTCGATGCCATAGGCGATGCGATCGACGATTTCTTCGGTGGTTTTTGGATTGAAAAAGACGGCCTTCCATGCCGGGATATCGATCCCGTTTGGGCAGTAACCAAAACTAGTGGTGAATCCTAAACGGGCATCCAGCGTGGGGTCCATCATTTTGGTTCGTTTATCAAACAGCTGGCGGACTTCGGGCAAGTAACGGGCTAGTTGTTCCGGAGTCAATTCGTTGCGAACCAAACGCTGATAGATGTCCTCGGCGTTTCGTCCTTTGGGCAGTACCCACCAATTGACAGAAACGCCGCGCGTATCTGCGTTGAGCACTTTGCAGTAATCGATCTTCGACAACCTATCTTTGAGCCGTTGCGTTAGCTCCAACGCCCGGGCAATCAACATCTGCCAGCCAGTTAATCCGATCCCGTTCAGAGACGCCATGACACTGTAGGGACCTAGGCCAGGTCGCGAACACTCGAGCGTAAACAAGGCTGGATCTCGGCTTGCATCTGCATCGGAGAAGTAAGGTGTATCGGAAACAGTTCTGGCAAGGTACTTCAGGTCTTCACGTCGATTCACGATAAAAGCACTCGACGGATAGTGGCCTCGTCCTAGCTTATGGAAATCGATCGTGACGCTATCTGCATAACGTAGCCCTCTATTCTTGATTTGAACCGAGCGGACAATGTCCAATAGTCCATCTTCCATTTGTAAAGAGTTGCGTGAGGTATCATAGTCGGTGAGCATGACCATCGCCCACCCAACGGCCGCATCTGCATGTAGCTGTGGCATCGGGACATCAAACGTCTTGCTCTTGCTGATCAGTAACTCTCGAATCGATTGGATGTCATCAATGCCAAAGCCATCCGTGGTTCCGAAAGTGGCGCAGACGTACGCGACCTTGATTTTTTCGGAATAAAGCGCATCAAGTTTGGACTCGAGGAGATCGAGCCGCATAGCGAGTTTTTCGTCCGTAGGGATTTCGATTAGGTTTTGTGTTCCGATCCCAAGCCAACCCGCTACCGTTTGGTTGGAATAGTGTCCGGCTTGCGAACAAATGCCGACGATGCGATTCCCCATCAAGCCGGATCGCATTGCGCCGGGCAACACGCGTTCGAGGCCAATCTTGGCCCCATACAGGTTCGAGATGGTCCCGCCAATAGTGAAGACGCCCCATGGATCGTCGGTATGGTAGAAAATCAAATTGGCTAATGTTGTAACCGCCTTGACCTCAAGTTCATTGGAGCGTTGACTGTATCGATCCGTGCATAAATTTGGGTTCTTCAGCAAGCAGGCCAGTGCGCCGATTAATGAAGCGTGGTTGGCTGGGCCTTTTACGTTTTCTAGATGAAGGGAATTGTTCCAACTATCTGTCCCCCAAAAATACGGGAAAATTGCATCTCTTGCATTTTTCAAGTTGCCTGGAAGGACATTGATCTCTGGGTTGGCACGGGCCGTTTCATAGTTTTGGCTCATCAATCCGGAGGGGGTCAAATCTCCTTCGGCCGCGACTGCCGAAAGCAATTCCGCGAAAATCTGCGAAATCGCTGGTTGATTCCACTCGAAAAACGTTGAAACCAGTTCTTGGTATTTTTCTCGATCCATGTTGGTTGCGTTCTTGAAGGATCCTAAAACATCTAAAACAACCGCATTTTCTAGCGGCAGAACTTCTGCTTTCCGAATTGTAGATCATTCCAACAGGGAGAACTGTGCGACGGGGGCTATTTGTGGGGGTTGGGTCGAGTTTGCTGGCGGACGGGAATGGCCGGATCATAACGGAAACTTTTACGATTAGTTAATAGTTCCGCATCTAGACGAATGGGTCATCGCTGAGGATCATAATGCTAATGCGGTGGCACTTCTCCGTCGCCGCGGACACAGATTCACGTCAAGTGGAATGGTGTTCACAACTCATCGAGGTACACACATCTATGAACCTTCCTGTATTTCCGATTGCAGCACTCTCCGTTGCATTTTTGTTTTCCCTGATTGCAACCCCGCTCGCTAGGCGATTGGCTTTAGCGATTGGGTTGATGGATCATCCGGACACACATCGCAAGTTGCATCGCGAGCCCATTGCTCTTTGTGGAGGGATAGCGATCCTTTTCAGTATGATCGCAACGATAGGAGTTTGTTTGATTACGAACTTCGAGTTTGCCACCATGTTTACCGGGCATGTCTACGAAGTTGCATCGATGGCCATCGGCTCAGTGGCAATCGTGTTGTTGGGAGTGTTGGACGATCGCTTTGGTCTTCGCGGACGTCAAAAGCTTGCAGGCCAGGTGATCATATGTCTTTCCATCATTGCCTTTGGGTTTAAGATCAATTCAATCAGCGTTTTCGGAATGCCATTGCAACTCGGACTCCTCGCAATCCCAATCACGCTTGGCTGGCTACTCCTCTCGATTAACTCAGTAAACTTGATTGATGGTGCGGACGGACTTTGCTCATCGGTTGGATGGATCTCCTTTGCGGCCTTGTCCGCTATCGGCTGGTATACGGGGAATCAAATGGAGTCCTTGGTCGCAGCCGCGATGGCCGGCGCGCTTCTCGGTTTCTTGATCTTCAACTTGCCGCCGGCCAAAGTATTCTTGGGTGACGCGGGCAGCATGCTCATCGGCTTGGTGCTTGGTGTTCTCGCAATGAGAAGTTGGCTGACTGAAGAAAGCCCGATTTCGATTGCAGTTCCGATTGTGTTGATGTCCATTCCGTTGTTTGACTCGGGCATGGCGATTGTCCGTCGTAAGCTGACTGGCCGAAGCGTCTTCACCGTCGATCGAGGGCATTTGCATCACAATTTGATGCGGTTCGGAATCAAGAATCGATGGTTGGTCTGCGTCATTACCTTGTTGAGTTTGGTTACAGCTGGCGGAGCAGTTCTGGGCGTCATGTTTCAATCGGACTTGATTTCGATAGGAACCATGCTCTTTGCACTTGGATCCTTGGTTGCAACTCGCGTGTTTGGTTTTGCCGAAATGGAATTATTATTCAAACGAAGTCTGAATTTCTCGAAGACTATTGTCGCTCGGCGAGGTGTATCGGACAACAATGTCCGACAGCAGAAAGTGCGATTGCAAGGGTCACGCGAATGGGACACTGTATGGAGTACGATGGTAGAGTTCGCGGAAAAGCACCAGTTATCGAAGATCAGTTTGGACTTGAATATGCCTTGGTTGCATGAAGGCTTTCATGCTAGTTGGCACAAAAACAAACTCCCTGAATTTTCGGAAAGGTGGTTCCTTCGCTTGCCAGTGATTTCCAATACCAAGGTTCTGGGACGAATTGAGGTTTTGGGGCATCATCAGAACGCAGACACTTACGCGGTGATGTCTTCACTTGCCGAAATGCTGGCTGAATTACAGCCGGGAATTCAAAACCTGGTTGATGATTTCAAGACGGCGAGCGAGACGCCAACCAGATTGGTCGACATAGTTCTCGTACAAAAGCAACGTGATTTAGAAACGGTCGTGGATTCACCCATTTCAGAAAAGATGGGAGCGATGGGGGATTTGAGTGACGTTTTCTAGTTTTTCCAAATGGTGAAGTTGAGTTAGGATTTACAGCAGATAATCAAGAAGTGATCATGGCATTTTTGGCCAAAAAGCGACAAGAGACGATCACGGTAAAGATGACGCAGATCGATCAATAGGCGATGGAGCCGAAAGCATGGCCGAGTTCAACTCAGCCGAAGCGGCCATGCGACGAGATCAGTTGGTTTTGTCCGACATGACGCAGTACAAATGCGAGTAGGACCGCAGAAACAATTGGCCGTTGCTGACCGCGGGGGTCGCATTGAAAACGCTGTTGTCGGATTCGAACTGGTTCTGTTTCAAGACTTTCATTTTGGGTGTACCCTCCAGTACAAAGAGACCGTTATTGCGAGTCTGCAAGAACAGCTTGCCGTTGATGGCGATTGGAGAAGCGTAGACCGGCCGGCCCCCGGACTTGATGCCCGAAACGCGCTGCTTGTCGACCGTTTCACCGGTCTTTGCCGACACACAAAAGTACATGCCTTGGTCGTCTATCCAATACAGGTGCTCTTCATGAAAAACAGGGGTCACGACGTACGAAGAATTTCGACTGCTCCACAGTGTATGCGATTTTGTGACATCGCCTTTGCCACCTAACCTAATGGCTAGACTTCCAGACGATCGGTAGCCGCCAAAGACATAGATGGTTTCTCCGTCTAGAATCACACTTGGGGAAAGGTTGCCTGTCAATTTGGTTTCAACGTACCATACTAACTTGCCCGTATTTGGATTGAGGCCCCATACTTCGCTTGGCACGGCAATGACTAAATCATCTCGGTCATCACTAACTCGCGCGATGATCGGAGTGCCATACGCAAGTTCCAAGATGGCTCCAGGGGCTTTCCAAATCACCTCACCGGTATTCTTGTTGATGCCAAAAATGGTTTGACTCTCCTCCGATGCGTTAACGATGAGTACGTCTTTGTAAAGTGTCAAGCTTGCGGCCGTTCCCCATCCTCGGTTTCCGGACTCGGTACCTACTGAAACCTTCCACAGTTCGTTACCGGACATGTCGAAGGAGAATACGCCTGACTTACCAAGGAAGGCAAATACCGATTTGCCATCTGTGACGGGTGAATTGGTGGAATAGCCATGTTCGGGTATACCCATTCCTTGGTACGGATCCTCAGGCAGCAACGCGTCGATGCTTTTGGACCATGCAATCTTTCCGTCCTTGCGATCGATGCAATGGATTTGTCGTTGGAGTTGGCTCATTTGCCCTTTGGATCGATCCTCTTCGCCATAGCCGGTGTACGTCGTCAAAAAAACGTGCGTATCTGTCAGAACAGGGCTCGAGGATCCTGGACCAGGGAGTTTGGTCTTCCATCGAAGATTTTGCGTGTCACTCCATTCGATTGGAATGGCAACATCCATACTGATTCCAGTCCCATTGGGACCACGGAACCGCGACCATTCCGTAGACGATTCAGAATGGATTGGTGGTTCTATCGTGCCGGTGGAGGCGACTAGCTTATTAGTGACAATGTCGGCCTTGGCGTCGGCAGGGCTGTCTAAGGAGACCAAGGGACTTTCCGCAATTTGAATATCCGGACGTTGCGAGTGTGTCGTCGCCCTGCCAGCACCGCTTCGAGGTGTTTTGCGAAGTACGAAGAATGCTCCCCCAATTGCCACCGCGAGAATCAATGTGATGCCAGCGATTTTGCTGAGGGTAATTTTCATAATGAGCTTTCTTTCAGTATTTTCGATGGCGGCGTACAGGAGGCGCAACACGACTCAGCAAAAGATACCCGCATCACCTTAAAAGATCATGAAGCACCAGCAGCCGATTTAAACTTCGGCCGGCATCGTGCAGGAATGCTAGCAAATAAACCCGTTGCTAACCATCGATTTCGCGGTGTTTTTCAGCACCTGATGTTGACTTCGTGGCAAAAAAATGGGACGAGTTTACTGCCACCAACTCTTTCCTCTCCCCATGTGTTTTTTAAAGCATAATCAGCATGCCTCTTTCGAGATCCAATCGAATTGATCGACGTCGACGCGTCATGTTGGATGCTGTCGCGGCTGATTCCGAGTTTGCAGTCGAGAGCGTTCGCGCCAGGAAGCGATCTCGAACACGCGAAATCGCAGACTCACCGAACGACGCAGAATATTCGCAAAAGTATCGTGATCCTGGTTACAGTCAGGCGGTCCGAAGAACATGCCAACAGCGCATGGTTCAATTGATTCCAGTTCGACGAGGTACGCTATCGATCGTGTTGTCGTGTATGTGGATGTTGTGGGGATGCTTGCTTTTTTCGCACTATTGGATCTTCACACGAGTCGACCTAGCGGCAGAATCGACCGCACCGAATGCAGTTAGATTCGCTGCGCTCCCGATTGCACAACTATTTCATTTAAGATCGCCTCACAGTATTGCTCAGTGGCTAACATGCGAACTCTGGATGCTAACCTCTGTTGCAGCCTGGATGATCTTTCAACTTCGAAGGCACAAACTGGACGACTATCGCGCTCGTTACCGCATCTGGGTCGTCCTGGCAATTGCGGCTGCCTTCTCCAGTTTCGAAGCGTCAAGTTCAGGACTTTTGCTGTTAGGTATGAGCATTGATGGTTGGGCTCGGCGGGAAATTGGCTATGCTGGTTGGCCATTGGTCTTGGCTACGTTTGCATCGATCATCGGAGTTATTGGCATTCGTCTTTGTAGCGAACTCAAGTCCGCTCCGATGAGTGTTGTAAGTTGGCTGTGCGGTCTAATAGCTTGGGCACTTGCTGCCTTGTTGGGAACCGGACTTCTCAAAATCACATGGTCTCAAGCGACGGTCGACTTGGTAGTCGGCGGTAGCTTGCTCGGCGGAATTTTGGCCGTGTTCCAGGCAGCCGGAATTTATTTGCGTCAGACGTACATCCATGCCCAAAAAAGGTTCCTGGTACGCAACGGCGTCAACCTCGCACCAATTCAATGGAAGGTACCAAAGCTGTCGCTTCGTCGGAACAAGGGCACTGACGGAGCCCTTGAAAAGTCCCGAAAAACAATTGACAACGAAACGGTATCAGCGAAACAAAAGGGCCGGTTATTCGGTTTCATTCCCCATCGTCGCGAACTCAATGAGAGGCTGAATGCAGAGCCGATTAGCGAAGACAATGGTCCAGTCGAAGACCAAGGCTTGACGAAGAAGCGAGGTTGGTTCGGCATGGGCGGAAACCGAGTCGCCGAACCGAACTCAAATGTTGCGTCGCCACGACAGATTGCCAATCCAATCAATACGATCAAATCCGAGTCGAAGCCAAACGAAGCCAAAAAAAGAGAAGCAATTTCAAATACCGAAAAGAGATCTTTTTGGTCCCGTAAAAAGAGCGAAGAAGCAAAGCCAACTGAGAAAGTTGCGAGCAAGGATACACCTAAGCCCAATCGGGGTTGGGTTTCGAAATTTAGCAAGAGCGAGCAACTAAAAAATGCATCCACGGATTCAACCGGCGTCAAACCATCGGTCCATGCCACCACGCCGCTAGTCGTTAAGGCCAACCAAGATGAGGCGAAAGGCGGAGAAAGCAAAAAGTCTTGGTTATCATTCGGTTCCCAAAAACCTAAATTACCTCAAGACGCGAAGGCTGTTGCCACGAAAGTCGAAAGGTCTAGTATGGAAGAAACTGGTAAATCAGGCCGACGTGGCCTCTTTGGTATGTTGGATGGCCTTAAACTCAAGCCGCCGACGGACGATGCGTTGAAACCAAGTTCTCCGCCAAGGACCAAACCAGTCCCTATCAAGCAGGGTCAACAGATTCCCTCGACACAGGCGGACGGCGACGATGAAGATGGGGACGATGATTATTCCGGCCGGCCGATGAGCAAAGCCGATCGCAAAAAGTTACGCCGACAAAATCAAGACGATAGGCGGGCCGCGTAGGGTAGTCGCTGTGAATAGTTGGGACGGAAGGCTACAATGATGTTGACCTTTTTTAGCCCCTAGAACCAATTCCAACGACAATACGAATGAACTTCTTTCCGAGGAACCGCCCGACGTGTGCCTTTGCTATCGGATTTGCGTTTAACTCGCTTCTGATCGGTAGCTTGCTCGCCCAAGATCCGCCTAGCAAAACCGAGCCAACTGCCGACCAGAACCAGTCGGAAGCCCGATTCCTAAGCAAAATCCGCCAATTAACTTTTGACGGAGTTCGAGCAGGCGAGGGTTATTTCAGTCGAGATGGCAAATTGTTGGTCTTCCAAAGTGAACGCGACAAAGATAACCCGTTTTATCAAATCTATCTTATGGATAGAGAGACAGGCGACGTCGAACGGGTGTCGCACGGATATGGCAAGACAACGTGCGCTTGGATCCATCCGGATGGGGATCGTGTACTATTTTCCTCAACTCAGTTTGATCCTGAATCGATCAACAAGCAAAAAGCCGAACTCGAGGATCGAGCGGCCGGAAAACAAAAGCGTTACGCTTGGGACTACGATGATCATTATGATCTCGTCGAATGGAATCGCAGGACGCATCAATACAAGAAGCTCACCGATATCCGAGGATACGATGCTGAGGCATCCTATTCTCCAGACGGTCAATATATCGCATTCTCGTCCAACCGACTCGCCTATCAATCCACCCTTAATGAGCGGGAGAAGACCCTCTTTGAGAATGATCCGGCCACGGCTTTGGATCTTTACATCATGAAGAGCGATGGCTCCGATGTTAGACGCATCACGGACATGTTTGGTTACGATGGTGGTCCGTTCTTTTCGCCCGATGGCAAACGCTTGTGTTGGCGACGGTTTTCAGAAGACGGTGCTACGGCAGAAATCTACACCGCCAATCTTGATGGTACCGATGTCAAACGCTTGACATCGCTCGGCGCAATGAGTTGGGCTCCTTACTATCATCCTAGCGGAGACTATCTCATCTTCGGTACCAACGTCAATGGCTTTGCTAACTTCGAATTGTACATGGTTGATGTTAACGGAAGTCGCACTCCAACGCGTGTTACGACTACAGATGGGTTCGATGGTTTGCCGGTCTTTACTCCAGATGGAAAGGAATTGGCTTGGACCTCGAATCGAACCCCGAACAAAAAATCGCAAATTTTTATTGCGGAGTGGAATGACAAGGCTGCTCGAGAAACACTCGGCTTAGGCGGGCCGAATGAAAAGGTCGATGGAAATGCGGTCAAGCCGCCTTCGATAAGCCAAATGGAATCAGCAAAAGCAGAAGCGTTGGCTTCGGTGAAAGCAAATGACGCGGATTACCGAGCAAGCGATATCGGTCGACATGTGGACTATCTTTGTCGACCGGAATTAGGCGGACGGCTAACTGGAACTGCTGGTGAAAAAATTGCCACGTCTTATGTTGCAGGCTACATGGCCTCCTTGGGCCTAGCACCTGCCGGCAGCAATGGCAGCTACTTCTACAGCTTCCCATTCACGGCGGGAGTAGAACTGCTGAGTGGCAATGAGTTGACATCGAAGAACAAATCATGGGCAGTGGATACCGATTGGCGGCCGTTAGCGTTTTCCAATTCTGGAACGGTTGCTCCGACCGGGGTTGTATTTGCTGGCTATGGAATCGTTGCACCTGCCGATCAAGGGCAAAAGGATTACGATTCCTACGTTCATTTGGATGTAGAAAATAAATGGGTCATGATGTTGAGGCAAATGCCGGCCGACGTCAGTCCGGAACGCCGACAGCATTTTGCGAGATTCAGTTCATTGCGATACAAGGCGATGGCCGCGCGTGATCGAGGGGCAAAAGGCATCATAATCGTTAGCGGTCCAAACAGCCAAGTACGTCAGCCGTTAGTTCCGCTTCAGATGGATGGCTCCTTGTCCGGTACCAGTATCGCTGCGATCAGCGTAACGGACGCCGTTGCGGAAATCTGGTTTACCAAGAGCGACGAGAAATTAGCGGACATACAAAAGGAACTCGATCGCGGCGAAATGATGATGGGCTTTGAATTGCCAGATGTTCAAGTCGGCGCGACCATTGATGTCAAGAAGGTTGTGCGTGAAGGTCAAAATACATTAGGGCTCCTACAAGCCGGCGATAAACCAGGGAAGTCCGTGATCGTTGTCGGTGCGCATATCGACCACCTGGGAACGGGCGGCGGTGGCAATAGCATGGCTCGCGACGAGGACAGACAAGGCATGCATCGCGGAGCCGACGACAATGCATCCGGCGTTGCAGCCATGCTTGAAATAGCACAATCGATGGCACAGCTAAAGCGATCAGGAAAGCTCACCATGGAACACGACGTTTTATTTGCAGCTTGGTCTGGCGAAGAACTTGGGCTCCTCGGCTCTTCGTATTTTGCAGATCATTTCTTTGAGCTCTACCCGAACCTCCCAAAAAGCGGAAAAGCGAACAGCCTTTACCCTACGGTAGTTGCGTGCCTGAACCTTGATATGGTAGGTCGATTGCGTGAGAATCTTGTTTTGCAGGGGATCGGTTCATCGCCTCTTTGGACACAAGAAATCGAAAAGCGAAACGCGGTTGTTGGTTTGCCAGTGACGTTGCAAAATGACTGTGCTTTACCGACCGATGCGAGTACATTTTTTCAAAAAGGGGTCCCAATTCTGTCTGCTTTTACGGGCTCGCATACGGAATACCATACACCTCGAGACACACCGGAGTTGTTGAACTACGAGGGGGCTGCCAAGACAGCGAAGCTGATGGGATTGGTTGCCAGATCGCTTGCAAGTTCCAAAGAAATTCCTGAATTCCATGACCAACAACCAACGGAAGGCCAGAAAGCCCGAGCGGTGATGACTGCCTACCTCGGTACGATTCCGGATTACTCGCAGGGGGACATTAAAGGACTCATGCTATCAGGCGTTACCAAAGATGCACCGGCAGCCAAAGCAGGACTACTCGCCAAAGATATCATCGTCGAACTGGCCGGGCGAAAGGTGGAGAATGTATACGACTACACCTATGCGATCGAAGCCTTGAAAGTCGGGCAAGAAACAGAAGTCGTGATTCAGCGGGGCAGCGTAACGTTGCGACTGAAAATCACACCGTTGTCCAGGCAGTAGCCGGGCTGTGCGACCTCGATAACTCGCAGTGAATATGTCAATGGATTGATACGGGCTCTGAGGAACGTTCGGGTGTGTGAGTCATTAGCGGTGTACAAAGTCCGACTTCCTCCTTGATGGAACGGGAATATTTAGCGACGGTCTATTCGATCCAATGCCCATTTTGTTGCGTGGTGGATTGGGCCAGTTGGTTCGTCGTTGGCTACCAATGAGGCTCGTGTTCCCGGGTCAGAGATGAAACCAAGAGCCAACGTTGCAGCATATCGAATGCTCTCTCTTTCGGGAAACGAATTGTTTTTGTCCGCAATTCGAGCAATTAATTCTATTGTCAAGTTGTCGTTTTTTTCACCTTCCCACATTTTCCCCGCAGCCCATGTCCCTGAGACTCGAGCGATCAGAATTGCAAAGTTGGAGCTTCTGGGAACGAATTTCAAGAGCGTCTCTTGAGCGGGCCTGTAGCGACGTTGCCCAAACGCTTCCAGAATGTGGCTCAGACGCCGCCAATCGCGTTCCTCAAGAGTCGGCCTAGACTTGTCGCTAGAGCGAATGATCCATTCCTGGACGTGTTTGTGCATCTTCGCCAAAACCTGCTCGTCCGTGCCTAAGTGCCGCAGCGCCCAGGCGGCCGTGATACAAACCTCGTTGCGATGATGATCAAGCAAATCCACCAGCCGCATGGCATGCTGAGGTTCTTGCAACTCTACGCACAGTCGAATGCATTGCTCTTTCGAACGCCAATCCTCTCTGGCAAGTTCGGGGCCAATCAATGCTTTTACAAGGATCTCGTTCGTTTCGGAACGAGTTGCCCGAACGAGCAAGTGTTCTCGTGCAGCCTCCCGATTTTTAGGATGGGCATCGCTGAGCCCAGCCACCAACGTCGGCAATACATGTTGGTTTTCGGTTTCGTTGATTTGAATAAGGCTCATTCGGCGTATCTCTGCATCGTTTCGCTTATAAAATTCGTGAGCCTTCGCTCTCGCAGTTTCGGGAACGAATTCGCACATCCACGAATACGCTTCCCTCTGCGCCACTAGCGAACCGTTTTCAGCAACATCAATGATGAATTGGAGAGTCTCATCGCCCGTCGGTCTGCTTAGCTGTTTGCCCAAAATTTTCATCGCCAACAGATCTGCGTGCAGCGCCGTGGAAGCGCGGATTGTTTTTGCCAGCGGTAGCTGATCTGAGCGACTCAATTCGCCAATTGCTTGTGCCGTGGTCATACGAATGGATGCGGACTGGGTACCATCAGTCACAAGTGAAATCAATTGCGATAAATCCTCTTGCGTTCCAATTGCTCCCAATCCCGCACACGCCTGAGTCAGCTGTTGATGAGTTCCATTGCGTTCTCGCAATCGCTTTCGCCAGATTTCCAAGGCTTGAGGTTTCTTCCAACGCTGCAATGCACTTTCAACCGTCGGAAGCGTCAACGGATCGTGTTTCGTCAACTGCCAAAGGGCTTCAGCCTGCTCACCATTGTCGAGTTCACAAGCTGCTGCTACCAATTCGCTTCGAACGGCCGATTGTGGTTCGCCCTTTTCTAATCGTTCCATGATAGTACGCAGCAACAACGGCTTCTGCAACGAAGGATGATGGCGAAAATGCACAACGGATTGGGCAGCCAGAAAACGAATTTCGGCGCGAGGGGAGGCCAGTTGTTGGCTGGTGATATGGGGCATGAGCGACGGCTCATCGTACCACCAGCTAAAGTCCAATGTCGGGTCGACCTGCCACATGTACTGAATGGGAATCGGCTCAGCAGCATGTGCGTGCAAGTACATGCCAATCGAAAATATCCCAAGTCCTATTCCTCGCAATGATCGCTGAATTGTGGGAATGGTTGTAGGACCAAATCGTTTCATCATTGCAATCATCAATCGGGTCTCGTTAATTGCCAAGTACGAACGGCCAGGACAAAAAGGCATACGCACGATATCCCCAGGCCAATCCACCAACACATAGGTGACAAATTGTATTCTTCAAAACCAGGTGTACGAATTTCGGCCAACGCTGCCGCAGTAGGATTGACCATCAACACACGTTCAACAATCGTATGACCAAACGGCTTGCCTCTCGCCAACCAAACGATCAACGTTCCTACGAAGAGAGTCAGTAATACGCCATAACTTGTGGCTGTTGCCGCGGCCGCGTTAGTCCAAAAGGTACTAATCATGGCGCTGATGGATACGATGAGAAGCGTTGCCACGAGCAGTGAAAAGATGACACGTTGGACTTGCAGAGCCATCGATGGCTCGATCCACATCATGATGACATACCCAGGCAGAGTCGCAAACAGAATTAGGGCCATTGTCCAAATAACACTCATCAATTTTCCGATTGTGATCCTCAGTGCAGAAATTGGCGTCATTCGCAACAATTCCCAGCCGCCCGTCTCTCTTTCAGCCGCGATCAGGCCGGACGCTAGGCTCGGACCAAGCACAACTAGCAATGAGATTTGCATTAGCACCAAAGTACTGGCGATACGTACTACTCCCCAACTGACTGTTCCAGTGGCAGCAACGAGAACCAACAATAGCGAAACGATGCTGCAAAACGCGACAAGGCGTATCAACCAATGCAGTCGACCAAATTTACGAGTGCGAAATTCCTTGACCATCACCGGATTGAGCCACCACGGAATGCCCGCCTTGCGAGACTGTGGATCGACGATGAAGCTAAGTCGCCGATACCACCGTCCAGCTGTTTTTCGGTCCTGGCACATTGTGCCCGTCGGCTTTGGGCGATCCGATCGATAGGGACTCAAATTCCGAAGGGTAACTATCCCCGCGACCACGCTAAAAAGTATTGAAGCGATGACATAGCCTCCCCAACTTTCCGCCAAATCTAGCTCGGCCGTCGCCGAAAATGAACTGGTGATGACTCGGAGAGAACCAGCGGGCGATAGTCTTGTAAGCAATCGTGCAATTGTTCCTTGCAAACTCTCGACTTGACCGACGATGGCCGATGGGGCCAGGGTCAGTACGACAAGCCCGACGACGGCAGCATAAGTCCAACGGAGGCTTGCGTCGCTTGACGACGCGACAGAACTTACCCAAAGTCCAGCAGCCGTAAACTGAAGCGCCATTGCCAACAAAACAGCGAGCAAAGGAACGAGTTGTGTGCCAATCGACAAACCACCCATTGCATAACAAGCTATAAGAGCCGGGAAGCTAACCGAAATAATGATCACGGCAAGCAGGAAGTTGCTAAACAACTTTCCGAAGTAGATTTCAAATCGACTAAGTGGAGAATTCAGCAGCAATGCAAGAGTGCCACTGCGACGTTCCCGGACCAATGCGGTAGCCGGAAAGGCTGGTACCAACATCATGACGGCGGCGGCTAATGCATAGGCAAGTGGACGAAAGACCTGCATTGCTCCTTGGCTGACAATGTCCAGACGGGAATCGGTAGGCCATCGTAGCCAAACGAGTAGACTCGATAAAAAAGCGCAAACCAAAATGGAAGCGAAAGTTCGTGTGGCTCGAAGGCGGTCAAGCAATTCACGTCGCAAAACAGAAGCATTAAACAGCATTGGTAGCCCCCACTACTTGGGTGAGATGGAGGGTTTCGACAACGGGTGGGGCGGAACTCATGAATAAGTACTTTCGAATGTTGCGAATTCAGTTTAGCGTTCTAGCACTCGCCCTGAAGCGGATAAGCGAACATAGTCAATCTGCCAGTACGAGATCGCGTCTGCGTTTTGGCTTAGATTCTTGCTAACTTCAATTATGAAATCGAGACTGCCGTCCTCGGCATCCGCCAACACGGCAGGGTCCGTTGAAACGATACGTATCGCATTAAGCGGACTGCGAAGGTCTGCAACGGGTTTAGTCACATCGGCCGCCAAGCTTGTGATATGCACGTCGCGCTGCGGAGCTCTGAGTTGCAAATCAATGACGATCTCTGTCGCCTTGAATGGACAAACCTGCTTCGGCAAAGTAAATCGAAGCGGTACCGTCCGAGCCAGCGTTGTCTCGTCACTCCACAATCCACTCCGGTTCGAGAAGGCTGTAGACAACACGTTTTCCTTCGAAAGGGGAGTTTCGACTCTTATCACCGTGTGCGGAACGGTGACCTCCTCGCCCGTTGCGACGGGCAATAGTTTCACGGGCAAGACCACGAGAGCAGCTCCTCGCTCGTCACGTGCATCGCTCCACGAGAACGGGCTGTCCCACAGTTTTGTCCAGCCTAACAACGCGGGAAAACTAGGATAGGCCATGTCATTGATGCGAGAAGGAAATTGCCGATAGACGTCATCTCGCCTGGATTGCTCGTCGCTTACAATGGTGCTCGCAATCCACGATTGATCTAAGGTTGCTTGGCCATTGGGTACTCGAGTTGTAGCAGCCTGTTCAAGTCGACCGCAAATGGCTGGGTCGCCGCTGGAATAGAGGAGGACAGAATCTTCTAATGGGTATTTCAATTCACTTGGCATTTCTAGTGAAAGCCCTTGCCGATCAAGCTTTGCAATAACATCGAGCCGTTGCAAAGGAACCCTAAAGCGAGAATGCAACTGCCACAATCCCCGAGGCCAGCCCGAACTCGAAAGTTGCCATCGGTGCAAGTCATTCCATTTCAATCGACGAAAATCCGTTTGCTCAACCGAGTTAGGCCAAGTCACTATTGCGTCGCCATCGGCGGCAAGAATGGCCCCATCCGCTCCTTCTTTGTAAGTCGACGTCCACTCTCTCGCTTGAATCGTTCGCGAGCCGGGTTGCGCTTCGATGATCTGCAGATGGGATGAGGTATCCGGTATGTCTCGACGCAATTGGTGTAACGCGATCAACAGTGGAACCGTTGCCCCAATGGACATGGCAGGCACAATCCAGCCCATACGTACCAAGCTCCCTGCATACCAACACACTCCACATGCTACGAGCAGGAGTGCACAAAAGCCAAAAAGGATACTCAAGACAAAGGTTCGATTGAGCACTGGGTTGCCAATGTGCTTTAGCGGATAGTTGACCTCTGCCCGTTCAATGGGTGAACGGGAATCGCGACTTTCAAAGAACAACTCGAAAAGCCCATTCGCCCAAGGATCGGCTTGAAAGTTGTTAAAGTCATTTAGACCTTTGGTAGGGTCAGTACGTTTTCTGAGCCAACCTCCAGCTTCAAGCGTTGTCACCATTATTCTTCCATTGCCAACTTCGAACCAAATGGAAGCAGGAAAGCCATTGATAGAATGTACGACCGTACCTCCAGATTGAACCACGCGACGCATGCGCATGGGATTCTCTAAATCAACATGACCCTTGCGTGCGAGTATGTTTATTTGAAAAGACGGATTGATTTCGAAATCGAAGTCCATTAGGTCAATATCATCAATGGTTTGGCAAGACATGCCATCAGGCAGAATCGAGTTTAGGTTGTCTTCATTGATTTTGTCGACCATAACCCACGCTCGACCGCCGACTGCAAGCCATTGACTCATTGCAGCCATCGCCGCAGCATCTCGCAACGGGCCTTCGCGTCCGATCACTAACGCATCGAGGGCTTGCCAATCGGCCATTTGACTAGGAATTACTCCGTCAAAAATGCTCAGCATCCGCCGAGGCTGGACCTCGTCGAAATTCACTGCAGTCATGAGTTCGTAACTCGTGGAAAATTCCTTAGTCGGCCAGTACCATTCAGGCGTACGTGGCGGATCGTCTTCCAATATGATCCCTGTGATAATCTCACTATCGTCGACCTTCAGTCTTAGCGACTCAAGGATTGGGTGCCCTGTTGGACCGAGAATCACTCGTTGACCAGCACCAAGAGAATTCAGGGAGGCGTTGATTTCAAAAGCGGTGTTCGGAGCGAAGTTACTAGGGACTTGCAAACGCATGTCAACGCTGAAGGATTCGCCCGGTGCAACATGCACCTCAGTGGCCGCTTGGTAATTTGGGGCACGATCTATTCTGGCAACAATCAAACCCGCTTGCTCTACATTCGAAACGTTGCTGACATTCATGCCGATCGTGAAGTACCGACCTACTCGAGGGCGACTGTACGGCACCAATTTAAGACCGTTCAAACGCAATCCTTGATTGGGAATCTCGGATTGAGAATGGGATTTTGATTGAGGAATTGCATCCGAGGAAAAGAATCCAAACGCGGCCAAGCACAGCACCCACTTTACGCAGACTCTTGCAACTTCCAAAAAGGAAGGAAACGTTTTTAAGAAGGACCGAAACGCCAAGGGTCGAATGAGAACAAGGTGCATGAAAAGGGGGGCTTGAAAAGGTGTCAGGAATCGTTTATCGCATTATTGAAAAGGTGTCAGGAATCGTTTGCTGCATTAATACTCTTTTTTTGAGGTGGGTCACACTATTTAAGCACTACGGCAGAAGTCCTTTGATTCGATCGTTGTGGCAGTGTCGCTCCGCGACACTGAATTGCCGAGTCGCGGAGCGACGTCGGCTACATGCTATGCCAAAATACTTCTTCATGGGTGCTCGGCTTTTTGATGAGCTAATCTGCACGACCAGAACACGAGCGGTTGGGGACAACCGCTCTACTCTGACTGAATTCTATGGCAACGAATGCCCCATCTTGTCTCGCTTGGTTGCGAGGTAGCTCGCGTTATGTTCGTTGGCTTGCGAAACAATGGGGACTTGGTCGGTAACGGTCAAGTCAAAGCCGCGCAGATTGAACGCTTCGGTCTTCTTTGGATTGTTCGTCAAGAGTCGAATGCGACGAAGGCCCAAGTCCTTTAGGATTTGAATGCCGACTCCGTAGTCCCGCATGTCCGCTTTGAATCCTAAGGCGTGATTCGCTTCGACCGTGTCGAGGCCTTGTTCTTGCAATGCGTATGCAAGGATCTTTTGAGCGAGGCCAATGCCTCTTCCCTCTTGAGGTAAGTAAACTAGCACACCGCGTCCTTCTCTCGAGATCGCTTCCAAAGCTTGATGCAATTGGTCTCCACAGTCACAACGCAAAGACGAAATCAAATCACCGGTAAAACAACTGCTGTGCATGCGGACTAGCGGCGCAGGGTCCGATTCGTCAAGAACGTTTCCCATGACCAAGGCCATGGGCTCCTGGGTTTCGAATTGGACAGCGTAAATTACAATGTCGAAGTCACCGTACTTAGTCGGTAATTTGGCTTGAGCAGCTCGCTTGACGAGCTTTTCATTCATGCGTCGGTGCGAAATCAACTGTTCAACCGTGATGATCTCTAAATGATGCTTGACTGCCATCTCGAGCAACTCATCACGCGTAGCGCGGTCCCCTTGGCTATTCAGGATTTCGCACAAGACTCCGGCTGGAACAAGTCCAGCCATTCTCGCCAAATCAACGGCCGCTTCAGTATGTCCGGCTCGTCGCAGAACTCCACCCTCCATGGCTACAAGTGGATAGACGTGGCCGGGCTTCACAAAGTCCGTGGTTTTGCTGGTGTCGGTAGCAAGTCGCCGAATGGTCTCTGCGCGCTCACCTGCAGTAATCCCTGTTTTGCAACCGGCGTGATCCACGGGCGTCATGAAGGCGGTGCTTAGAGGCGATGTGTTTTGTTCCACCAGCGGTCGCAGCTCAAGTCGATTGCAAACCGACGGCAATACCGATGCGCACAACTGGCCATGGCCTTGAAGCATGAAGTTGATGTTTTCGGTCGTAACGCCTTGAGCGGCACACACGAAGTCACCTTCGTTTTCCCGGTCTTCATCATCGAGGACGATCACGACTTGGCCGCGGGCTATCGCAGCAACGGCTTTGGGAATCGAACTGAAGGCATGGGGCATAATGATCCTTAGAAAGAGGTTGCAAGGCTTGCAAGCTGAGGCTCCGGAATTACTCGCTTGTGTCTTGCCCCTCTAGGTTATAGTCTTTCATCTTCTTGTGTAGTGTGTTCCGATTGATTCCCAATCGAGTAGCAGCTTTTGTTTGCACGAAGTTGCATGCGGTAAGCACTTGCGCGATCAATTCCCGTTCCACGCGGTCCACAACCTTGCTGTGCAAATCGGTTTGATCGAGATTGCTTGTGCGAATCCCTTCCTGAACAACATCTTTTATCAGCGAATCGAAATCAAGCGGTCGAGAGTCGTTCGAAACGGCGATCGGTGCCGTCCCAGAAACGCAACCTGGCAAAAGTTGTATGGTTAACTCGTCCGAGTCAGCCATCACAACGGATCGTTCGATGTAGTTTTGCAATTCTCTAACGTTTCCGGGCCAATGATAGTCTTGGAGAGCCTGCATGGCTTCACGTTGGATGTGCACAACGTACCGATCGTTACTTGCGCTGTACTGATGTAAAAAATGGGCGATCAGCGCAGGAATGTCGTCTCGCCGTTTTCGAAGCGGAGGTAGTTCGATCGGCACAACATTCAGACGCCAATAAAGATCCTCGCGAAATTTTTCGTTGCGGATCTCATCGGCCAAATCTCGATTACTAGCGGCAATCACTCGCGTATCTACCGTAATGGTCTCAGTGTCGCCAACCCTTTCAAATTCCCTCTGCTGCAAGACTCGCAGGAGTTTCACTTGCAAATGCATAGACGTACTATTGATCTCGTCGAGAAAGATTGTGCCGGTATGAGCGGTTTCGAAGCGGCCGGCGCGATTTCCAACGGCTCCAGTGAACGCACCGCGGACATGGCCAAAGAGTTCACTCTCAAGCAAACTTTCGCTCAGGGCTCCACAATTGACCTTAACAAATGGACCGCCGTTCCGATTGCTTAGGTGGTGAATAGCGTTCGCAATGACCTCTTTGCCGGTCCCTGTTTCACCGAGCAAAAGAACGGAAGCGTTACTCATCGCGACACGACGTGTCACGCGAAAAACGTCCTGCATGGCAGGGCATGATCCGATCACTCCGGGTAGCTGGATGCTACTGTTGTGTCGATAGTTTCCTTCGTTTTCCAGTCCGAAACTGGCCATGTGTCACTAACTCGTGGTTGACGCCAAAAATCCAGATCGGCGTCATTACGCGCGACCGTCGTTAGGGTGCGACTTCGGCCCAGAGCCTCTCTCCCTTGGCCGCCTCGATCGCATCCAAGATGCGTCCAAGGACAATTCTTAGGTCCGTTTCGTTTGGACCTCGCATGTTATACTCATCGTACAGTCCCTTCACAGCCTCTGAAGATATCATAACGCCAAATTGCTTAACGGATTGCACAAATTTTTGGCTAGCTTGCTCGCATTGGGGCAAAGATTTGGAGTTGTCAATCGAATACTGGATTAATTGCAGTTGGCCCACTGAGGTGTCAACCGCCGTGGAATGGGCAGCCTTTGGCTGGGCAGATACAAACTTGTTCTGCTGGTCCAACCAATAGGCATCAGAAAGCTCTCGCCATGTGTTTCGGTTGGCGGAATCGAGAAATGGGGACTGGCTCACAACGCTTATCCGGCGCAGAATATCCGCGAAACCGGCCTGCTCGGGCGGAACACTTCCCATTACCACGCGGGGGTCAGCTCCAACAATCTCATGTTCCCCCCTGCTTAAGGATGCAGCAAGGATTGCAATGGGGCAGGCTGCTGTGGCTGGATTAGCTCGAACTCGTTGAGCAAGCTCTCCCAGATTCATTTCCAAAACGTGAGAGACCAAGAATACGGCTTCAATCGGTTGGCCCGCCCTCAAGTAGCTCATTGTTTGTGTTGCTGACGACGCTTCTAGAACGCGAAAGCCAAACGCTTCCAAAAGAACTCGGGTGTGTGTTCTTAGGTCTGCTGCTCCTCCCACGACTAACGCAAGAGCACTCCCCTCTAGCATTCGCATTTCCGAAAGGACCTTCTCTAGCTGATGCCGACCATCAAAATGAACTTCGGACAACTGAACCGAACCATCTTCGGCATGCGAGTACATCGATCCCAGCAGGGCTTGGGCTGCTGAGTATCGAACTGAGCCAAAGCCAGAACTGCACGCTTTGGAAAGTCGCTCTCGGACAGCGTTTGGAATGGTCGTTGCATTGGCCCAACGAGCAAGGTTGCGGATAGCCGTCAGCTGTGCCGACGCTAAACCGCTGCTCTGTGACCCATCCCAGACCAAACAGCCAAATTCGTAACTATCGACAATCGTGCTTGACAAATTGGGTACGACACTTGCCAAGGTGAATGTGTTTGCCGCTTCTGGCGAAAGACGACCCGCGTTTTCGCAAAGTACCGCTACGGCGAGGCCTGAATCGCTATCGGCAAATCCACCGCATTGCATCGCGGCATGCGCATACTGAGCAGCTTTAGTCCATTCCAAATCTGCCAACCGGGCGGGTTTGTCTTTTACGGTTCTGCCATCGGCGGAAAGTTGCCACGCTGTAAACGCATCCGGTTCATCCATCCATCGGATCGTTTGAAATGCTTTCAGGGACTTTTGCATTTGGTCTAAAGCATGGCGATAGATTTCCTTTCCCTTCGGAATGGATTTGTTGCGATTCGCGGCGATCATTGCAAGTTCATTTCGAACCCCTTGATCTATCCGTTCATCGATTGCCGTAACGCATAAATCGGTCATCAACGACGGTTCGCCAGTCCTCGCTGCCAACAGAGCCAGCCTGCCCCTCGCATCGGCATGCGGAGAACCAATAGCGGCTTGCCAAGCAGCAAAAGCTGGTTTCCCCATCAATGTGAACGCTTCACACATTGTCGGACTAGGAACTGCAGAGCCTTCCGACAGCATGAAATTAATCAAAGCCGCTACGCCTCGGTTTCCAGCCGATTCGAGGGCACGAAAGGCTTGGATGCGTTCGGTCCTACTAGGGCTGCCGAGAGCTGACACACTGGCCTTTAGCTTCTTCGGATTGTTCGCCGCTGCAGAAGCCAGCTCCAAGATCTTCCTCGCATTGGCCCGTCGCAAATCCGACAAACCCGCTTCAACACCGGTTAGTTGTAGAAAAGTTTGTGTGCCAGCGGTCTGCACCATTTTCGTGGTGTTGGCCTCATTCAGACCTAGCTTTACAGCTTCGTCCAACCAATGTCCCACTTCATCCCACCTGCGAATTCTAGTCATCAGCTGAATGGCCCGGGCCAACTCCGATGGAGTTCTTGGAGGATTCGAACGAACGGAAAGAACGACAGCACTTCGTTCATTTGGATCCAAACCAGCGGCTTGGGCGCTGGCCTTCGAGGCTACGAGGGGCGACACATCATCGGGCTCGGCATCGCCCCCGACGAACGGATCTTGAGAGACTGCAAAAGGTGATTGAACTAGGGTGAAAAAAAGGATAGCTAGCAAAAGTCTCGCGAAAATCCGGATCGGAATGTTCATGGCGGATTGTCAAAGTTGCTTCGGTCGGCGGCAAGAAACGCTGCTTGATCGCAGTCGATCCCAACATCTTAACTCGGCTCGAGAAGCTATTCCCCAACCCATTCTCAACTTGCCAGATATTTTCTGCCAAAACCCGTCATTTCAAGACTATCCGGAACAGAAGTCGGCCCTCAGGCTGACAGCTTCTTCATGTAGGTGAGCTTGTCCTCAGCCTAACGCTTTCTCTTTAGCTCCTTAAAAAACCCGAAATCGCACTTGACTCGTGATTTCATAAAGATAACATTATGATATCAGTATGATATGGTAACGTTGTTAACTCGAATTGGAGAGATCTTTTATGGCTGATAACTGTCAGGAAAAAGCGTTAGCACCTAAGCCAGGTTGGGGAATGCTGACTGTGTTGCTCAGTGGACTGTCTTTTGCAATCGCTAGCTTGATTGTCGCCGTCAGTTTCAAGTTCATGGTACTGCTGATTCTCGTATTACTGCTCGGATTTGCGTGCTTCGTCGGATTGTTCGGATTTATGGCAGTACAGCCCAATGACGCCCGCGTACTACTTTTGTTTGGGAAGTACCAAGGGACGGTTTCGACGTCCGGTTTTTATTGGATCAATCCGTTTTATTCCAAAAAACGTATTTCACTACGTATTCGCAATTTCGAGACCGGTTCAACATCGGTCAACGAAAAGAAAAATGAGGCAGGACTCATCGTGCAACACAAGTCCAGAACTCATGGACGCCCTTCGAAAGTGAATGATCGCGATGGCAATCCGATCGAGATTTCTGCGGTGGTCGTTTGGAAAGTAGTGAATACAGCCGAAGCCCTGTTTGAAGTCGATGACTACGAAGACTACGTATCGGTGCAGAGCGAAGCGGCCTTGCGCAACCTTGCCTCTCGTCACCCGTACGACAGCGAGGGCCATGAGATGTCACTCAGAGGTTCCATTCAGGAGATCAGTGATCAACTTTGCCATGACATTCAGTCCCGGCTCGATAAGGCTGGCGTCAAGGTGATCGAAGCGAGGATCAGTCACTTGGCATACGCACCCGAGATCGCATCGGCGATGCTTCAAAGGCAACAAGCACACGCAGTCGTAGCAGCCAGAACGAAGATTGTTGATGGTGCGGTTGGAATGGTGCAAATGGCCCTGGAACGACTTAGCAAAGACAAGATTGTCGAGCTGGATGATGAGCGACGAGCAGCAATGGTATCGAATCTGCTCGTAGTCTTGTGCGGCGATCGGCATGCACAACCGGTAATCAATACCGGTTCACTCTATTCATAGTCCTAGTTCCGTTTCTTAGCATCGTGCGGGAAGTAAGTGGGATAGGCTTCCAGACTGTCGTCCCTGTCTTGACAGGCTGGAAGCCTATCCCTCTTAACTACAGCATTTTCCTATCGTTCTTTAGTGCGTTTATCTAAACCAGGAAATCGATCGTGGCAAAGCGAGAACCATTCCTACTGCGACTGAGTCCGACCACGATGGACGCGATTCGGCGTTGGTCTGAAGACGAGTTTCGCAGTATGAACAGCCAAATTGAAATGGTGCTGCAAAGCGCATTAAAAGAAGCAGGGCGGTTACCTGAGAATCCACAAAAACGCGAGGGGGAAAACTCCGATAAGCAAATCTGAGAGAAGGATTTTGAAACGCAAGCGAGTTGCGACGCAACTCCGAATCATTTAGATCTTCGGCCGTCAATGTCATCAGTTAACGCGAGTCGCGGAGCGACTCGCCCACATAAAATCACAGCCTCTGAGAGGCTGTGATTTTTTCGAATCTGAAGAAAGTACCCATCACGCTCCGCGTGATGTTGCCTCAAAAACCAAAGGTCTTTGAACTGCTAAAATCACGCGGAGCGTGATGGGTACTATAAAATCACAGCCTCGGAGCGTGCCGCCCCGTAGAGTTAGGTACTTTGCAAACTGCCGCTCGCCTGAGCCTGGTCCGTTGTCAAATTGCTAATCGTCGTCGTTTCCAACTTCGATAACGCATGAAACAAGATAGTGGTCCGAATGGCGTTTCTTAAAATCTTTGATCTCGTCGTCTGATCCGTTTTTCGTTGTATGAACTCTCTGTACCGAGCCTTTGAACTCGGGTTGATTCGACGGCACAAAGATTCGATCGAACGGGGCACTAGAATAGCCTGCTCCCCAAGCTGCCGTCGTTCCAACGTTTTTTTGATTCAAATCCATAAAACCTGCATCCACAAGAATCTGGGGTGTTTCATCATTAAGTTCGAGAATATTTGTGTCACCCAGCAGCACGATGTCCTCGTCTTTGAATTGCTGTTTTAACTCCCCAAGGTGAGTCACAAAAGCTCTAACCTCCGCTTGCCGTTGTTTCTGCGAGAAGAGTGGGTCCGAAGGGTTGGCCTCGTTGCGGTTGGATTTAAGATGGACCGGGACAAAGACAACATCTGTCTTGCCTTCACCAAAAGATAGCTTGATCGCATGTGCTCTCCGTTCCCAAAACTTATCGCGGTACGTTTCGTTTGCGCCCACCGGGATCGAGTAGGGTTCGCCTATCAACTTGACCCGATCGCTTCGCCATGCAATTCCTATGTGCTGGCCTCGAGTGATGAAGTCTTCGGTATTCTTCGGGTAGCTAGTCTTTGGAAAGAGTAAATACTGCCATGACTGACCGTGAACAGCTCTCAGTTCGTTCAGGGTTTGCTGAAGCGGCTTGCTAGTCCAGGGGGCAGAGTTTTTTTCGACACCAATTTCTTCGAGTGCCAGCACATCCAATCTGGCATCGGCAATGTAGGCCGCAAGATCGACTGGCGATTGTTCAACGTCTTTTCCTGGCTTGCCACGCAAGTTGGGGAAGCCAAGCCATTCTATGTTCCAAGTTCCGATCCTAAACTCCTCTGCTTTAGCCACCGATGCAAAAAAGGCGAGTGTTACGGATAGAGCCAAAATGCCGAAACCAAGTTTCATAAGTGAATCCAATTACCGTTGTTTACTTTCGAAAATCTCAATGGCCTGTGCGACACGTTAATCTGAATCGCCAATTTCGATTCTATCAAGGTGTGTTCTGACCAGATTGATGGCTGCGTCTTGTCCATCTGCTATAACAACCCGGCGAGATTAGAGATTTCCGTTCAGTTTTCACCCGACACCAGCTGTTGGGAGCTTTTAGGATTGCAAACATACATGCCGAAGCGTCGTGTGGTCGTTATAGGTGCAGGACCGGGTGGATTGGCTGCGTCGATCCAACTCGCTCACGGAGGGGTTGGTGTTACGCTTCTGGAGTCCCGTTCACAGGTTGGGGGGAGATGCGCGAGCATCTACGCCAATGGCTTTCGATTTGACACTGGACCTACGTTTTACCTGTACCCACGCATCCTGCGCGAGATTTTCCAATCGGTGGGACGGGACATTGACACCGAGATACCGATGGTACGACTAGACCCCCAATATCGCGTCTCATTTGGGGCTGGCGGACATTTGGACTGCACCCATGATTTATCTGAAATGGACCGACAAATTGGCGAACTATCGCCGTTAGACGTCGGCGCATTGAAGAAGTACCTCGATCACAACCGAGTGAAACTGGCTAAGTTTCGGCCCATCCTGGAGTCTCCGTTTAACAGTATGCTCGACCTGTTACGTCCGTCCGTGCTCGCAGCAGCGTCGCTTGTCAAGCCGTGGAAGACGCTTGGACGTGAATTGCAAAGCTATTTCCGCGACCCGCGATTGGTTATTGCGTTTTCCTTTCAGGCCAAATATCTCGGAATGTCACCCTTTAAGTGTCCGAGCTTATTTTCCATTCTCTCTTTCTTGGAATACGAATACGGGGTGTTTCATCCCATTGGCGGTTGTGGCCAAGTCAGCGAAAAAATGGCAGAGGTGGCCACCGAAATGGGATGCGACATCCGAACGGACGAATCGGTTGAAAGCCTTGAGTTTCATGGCAAACGCGTCACCGGCGTAGTGACTACCAAAGGACGCTACGAAGCCGACGCATTCGTGGTCAACGCCGACTTCGCCCACGCCATGCAAAAGCTCGTTCCAGACAAATTCCGGAAGCGATGGTCCAATGCCAAGATAGCTCAGAAGCGATTTTCGTGTTCAACGTTCATGATGTATTTAGGGATCCGCGGGCGTTACGAAAACCTAAAACACCATACGATTCACATCTCCAAAGACTACGATCGCAACCTACGGCAAATCGAAAACGAGATGATCTTGCCTGACGATCCATCCATCTATGTTCAAAACCCTTCCATCACCGACGCGTCGCTTGCACCGGAAGGAAAAAGTACTATCTACGTGCTCGTACCGGTCCCTCAATTGAATCCTAACACTCCCTGGGACGAAGCTCAGACACAGGCGTTCCGCGAACTTGTATTTCGTCAGCTTTCCAACATCGGAATGGGCGACTTACGCAGCAGGATTGAATACGAACAAATTGTTACACCGGCGAATTGGCGAGATGACTTTTCCGTCTATCGTGGTGCAACCTTCAATTTAGCACACAATCTTGGTCAAATGCTCCACTTAAGACCACACAATAAATTCGAGGAATTGGATGGCGTCTACTTGGTGGGTGGCGGCACGCATCCTGGAAGCGGACTTCCCGTTATTTACGAGTCCTCTAGAATCACTTGCAAACAACTGTTGCCCGATCTCGGACTTTCAGCAAAATTCATTCACGACATTGAATCTGTAAGTGAATCCGAACCGGCCCTCGTCTAAAAGCGATGGAATTACAAAAGCAAGTCAACTCAAAAAACGTGCCGACTACCTTGCATATATATGAACTCAGCGCTAGAACAATCGATGGACACGACATTCAATTGAATCAGTATCGGGGATCTGTTCTATTGATTGTCAATGTTGCAAGCCGATGCGTATTCACCGGCCAATACGAACAACTGCAATCGCTTGATGAAACCTACCAAGCCCGAGGTCTTGTCATCTTAGGCTTCCCCTGCAATCAATTTGGATTACAAGAGTCCCAGCCCGAAGCTTCGATCAAGGATTTCTGTTCACTGAAGTACCATGTTTCCTTTCCGATGTTTTCCAAAATTGATGTCAACGGCCCTGACACCCATCCGCTCTACACTCTCTTGAAATCGAAAGCCAAGGGCTTCCTTGGCAGCCAAAGCATCAAGTGGAATTTCACCAAGTTTCTGGTCGGACGCGATGGGTTAGTCCTAGGTCGTTTCTCATCCCCGACTTCGCCGATGAGTTTGACCCGAGCCATCGAAAAGGCTCTTGGCTAACGCGGAAGATCGATCCGTTACTCGAACTCGAACTTGCCTTCTTCGATTGTTCCGCGATCGCCATCCGCTTTCCAACTGAGGCGTTTCATTGCGGCATCTTGCATGATCTTTAACTTATAGCTCTCACCGTCAGCGGTCTTGCCCGTGCCCGAGTAGCCACCCGCCGGATCTACAGTGAGTTGGATTTCGGAGAGTTTCAAGCTCTTCATCACTTGAGCCTCGACTTCCGGTTGTGCGTAAGTGCCAGGGTTGGGTCTTGAGCACCCCGCAACTTGAACGCACAAAAACAAAAGCAAAATCGGAAGAACCCTTAGAACCATAGTGGACCTCTCATTCAATAATTTGGAAAATAGCGTTCGGCAGGACAATGCTACGACACACGGTCCAGGGGGCCATGCTACTGCCACCCTTTGAGTCCGACGTGATAATTGTGACACTGAGTGCACGACTCGCCCGCCGCGTTCGGTTGATGGCAGCCAACGCATTGTGCTTTTTTCATCGGAGCAAATTCCTCATGGACTACTTTCGAGTAAGCTACCAGCGCATCTGACGGAACCGTGGTTTGGATCGATTCCAATTGATGGCAGGTGCGACAATCGCTGATCTTCGGCAATGCAAGATGTGGAGTATGATCAAACTTCGTTATTGGACGAAGTGTCGCTGCCCGCCGTTTCGATTTCCAACAAGTATTAGAAGTTTCCGCCGATTCGATCAGCTCACGGATCAATGGATTTTGATTGGCTTGACGAAACGCAATGTTCCATTGATCGTTGTGCAAAAGTCCGTCGCGTTTGTGAGCGGGCTGTAGCGAGTGACACTGTCGACATTGCTTTGCCATTTCAATTTGATTTGGCTGGGTTTTGCCGGTGCTATCGGGGTTGGAACTCGTCCTTATTTCCTCGAGCTCAATCCATCTTGACAACCACTCGTCCGCATGCCCAATCGGAACGTACACAATGGCCATGCGTTGGCGATCGATCATCCATCCACCAAAGGCTACTTGATCCCATGCTCGTGAGTCCTTGAAAGGTTCCGAATCCGATTTCACATTGAGTGGCGCAGGGCCTGCGTTCAAGAGCGAGTTGTCATTGCCTCCAAGCAAATTGCCTCCAAGCAAATCACCATTTGCGCGTTGAAGACTCGACGATAAACGAACGGCCGATGGGCCTTGAGGGGATGTCTGGTTAGCTATGGGTGTCTCTTTGCCATCTTCAAACCATTCGTTCCAAGCAGCTCGAAAGAGGTCGGGTGGAATGCCGCTTGAAAATCGGTCGAGCCATGGGCTTTCCCTTGGGCCGTGACCGTTGGGCGGCCACGGCTCCGTCGTAGACACTAGCCTTTCAACGGACGAGCGAAAGCCTGGTTGTCCCTCATTGGATAGCTTCTTCATCAGCTGCCTAGTCATTGCCGATAGTTTCACCAGTGTGTCGCGAGCTCGCTCTTGTTTTATGTCCAACTCGACCAGCCGGCCGGTTGCCGGCAGTTCGTTCAGAAGTGCTGTACCGCCTGGCTCGGACTCGATCAGCCAACGCATGATCGGTGGGATGACGCCATCTGTCAGTTGACTTGCATGCGTGGGCCAATTGCCGATGTCCGCCCCAGTGTTCAACAATTCTTTGCGATTGATGCTCGGGATTTGCAATACAATCAAGCCATCTTGAATGGCAGACTTGATCGGCTCTTTGTGACACGACGCGCAGGCTTGTTCAAAGGAAACGCTGCGAAAGACTTGCCCTACGAGCCCCACTTGTTCCGTTTGAACGTGGCATACTTTGCAATCGAATTTTGCCGACTTTTTGGAAAAGTGCAAATCGCGATGTTTAACGTGATCGAACTCGATATTCTTGTTCTGGCCGCGAAAAGGGTAGTCCTTGAACTCTGGATGATCGGTTGCAAAAGAATGGAATGGATCGCGGTGACACGCTTGGCAGCGTTCGGTGGTCATCGCGTTGAGATCATGTGACGAGCCCTGATGTTCGCGATGGCATTGGCTGCAATGAGTGGCGCTGTCTTTCCATGCGATCGGAGAACGGCTGACGAACTTTGCCAAAGTGGTTTTGGTGTTTGGCCGATCGCCGTTACTCACCAACTCGTCCAGCGACCTACCATGAAGATCATGGGGTGAACCATGCACGGCGTCTGGCATTTCCTGAATATGACATTTCAGGCAAAGATCGGATTGTTGGGTTGCAGTGGATGCATCGTTGCCTTGGTGACAGGCAGCGCAGCGGCTTTCTGATTGGCCAGCGATCAGAGGTTGGGCATGGGATTTCGAAAGTGGTCCGGGTGCAAACGATTCTTTGCCGCCGAAGTTACTCCACGCAAGGCTTACTCCGATCAAAGCGACGAGTGTTGCTGACAGTCGAATGAAGCGGCTCCACCATGCCAGGGTTCGAAGTGGTCTACAACCTTTATTGGTTGCGTCTGAGAGGCGATTCGAACATCGCCCACCGATAGGCCCGACGGGACATGGCTCACCAGTTGGGGAATTTCCGCACTTGAAAGCTTGGCTGGGCAATCGATAGTAGTTCATTTGGCTTAACTACCAACTGCATGTGAATTGATGAGCAACGATCACATGCGCAACCGTCAGGACGAGAAAGCAACCAAGAATCCATGTATGAGCCGAAGCCCAAAATCGGACGCGATTTTGAATGGCCGATTGGAAATCTAGGTCGTCCTTTGCTTGAACGAGTAAGCTCATTTCGCGACGCTGAGTGCATCCATCGTCGTTCAGGTAGCGATCCATGTTTTCGAGCCCCGCAAGCATCCGCCGACGAGTGTTGCCCGTTGGACTCAAGCGGTAAAACAGACTTCTTCGCGATGAAAAAAAAGGACTTAGAAAGTTTCGATAATGGTCGGCCAACGCAGCGGAATCGTTGTTGCCCGCAGATGCCAAAGCCAATTCGAAGGCTTGCTTTGCAAGGCGTCTGGCTCGTTCTGGAATGTCTTGGCGTAAAATCTGAAAGCCGACTGCCCGAAGAATGCGTGGCGACGTTCGATTCACATACCATCCGATAACACCACTGACCGCGATGGACCAGAAGGATATTGCAAGCATGGACTCCAACCAACCAGTAGTAATTGTTCCGGCATGCAGTGCATATGCACCTACACTTAGCAGCCCAAGATAATGATGGGTTCGTTGCCAGATAGCCAAGCGTCCCAATTGGACCGACAGGACCCGCTTCCGTAAACCAAAAAGCAGCAAGAAAACACAAATCGCTGCCAGTGAGTATCCCGTAACGAAGGATTCGTTTTGCAGATTCGCGACCGATCGATTTCGAAGGCTTCGGAGGACTAGCCATGCAACCAAGACTAAGGCGCTTGGAACGAAGCGACTAACCACGCGGCCAAACGTCGTTGCCGATGATTGAACAGAGTCCACGGACCGGAACTGCGTTTGTGTTTTGGCATCCACTAACCAATCCTCCTTTCAAGCCATTGTTCGAGCGAACTGGTTTCACTCGTATCGATTCGAAACAATGCCTGGTGTGGGCAAGCGTTTTGGCACGACGGGCCAGTTTTTAACGCGTGACACATATCGCATTTGGAAGCTTGAAGAATAGGTAGTTGCGTCTTGCGGTCCACAGTTGCGCGACCATTCTCGTCGCGTACTTGGATCATGACGATGTTGTCATAGGGACAACTTTCCGAACACGTTTTACAGCCGATACAGGTTTGAGCATCGATCGAGATGACACCGGAATCTTGGTCGCGAGCAATAGCGCCAGTTGGGCAGCCGATCATACATACCGGATCAGCGCAATGCATGCACGCATGGGCAAATAGTAGCGGCCCAAATTGAGGTCCATTGCGAACAAAACGCGGTGTTCCAGCGTGGGTGGCTGCACAAGCTTTTACGCAGTCATCGCAGCCTGTACAACGATCCAGATCGATCATCATGGTTTGCTTCCCATTGATCAGTCTCTCGTCCACCAGGAACTCAACCAACGACGTCTCTAAGGTGGACAGGGATTTTTCAACATGGTACGCATTCCCTAAACTGGATGGCGATAAAACATCCGAGACCACCAAACCACCAGCATCGTATCGTGGGTTAGCAATCGGTTTTGGTAACTCTGAGTTTCGGATTTTCGGAAGGATATGCGTTAAAACGAGTTCGCTCGGTATTCGGAGGATGTCAACAAAACCGAGAGCTCGCAATGACTCTTGATATGGCAAAGCCTTGCGCGTTGGATTCCGAAATTGATGGGCTAGTTCCGACAAACCAAAGACTTGCCCTCTTCCGAGATAGGCCACTGTCTGATGACCTCGGCCAAGTTCAAAACTGAGTCGCGCAAATCCAGCCCGAATGAGTATCAAATCCTTGACAGCACGACCTTCGGCGGCGATCAATGGTTCACGCGAGATCTGCGTTTGTACATCCATTTTTTGCGTGTCACGATACTCTGCGAACCATTCGCGTTCGCCGATGGAATGGATATCCGTCTCGGCTATGACCTTGGCCATAGTGGTGTCGTCGAGAAATCGCAACAGTGAAGTCTCTCTGAGGTGAGTTTGAAGGCTCGTCGCGCGAAAGCGGGTGTCGAGGTATTCACGAAACGACTTGTCCCTTCGCATCATACGTAGTCCCTGCCAACGGATTTCTAAAATGACGGCTGGTGTATTCGCGACAACGGTGTAATTATGTTGGCTTCGCGTGATGGCTGCCATCTCTCCAAAGATCTCGCCCATTCCAAGCGGCTCGGACTGAAAGCCATCCACAATTGCATTGATATCCTGCAGGAAGATCCGGCTCTTTCCAGCAACCGTCTCGACGCGCTGAATTGGGATGGGACGATCTTTGTCAGCACTTGCGAGCTGACTGCCGCTGCGCTCCCCCTCGCGGCGATTCTTATTGCTGAGCGAGCTTATCCCTTTGGGAGTTGTTTGGAATTGCTGTTTTAGCCATTCCAGCCAGCTCGCTTGTTGGGCAACGTCCGACGGTTTGCCCCGCGGCTGCCACAGGGCTTCCAAAAAGGCACGAACCGATCCACGCAACACAAGGTATGCGCTTCCGCCGTAGTCCCCTTCTCGCACGACGATATCACCAGGTTCGTACCGAAGTATTCGACAATCATGTCGCAGAACGTCCTCCAACGAGCTATGCGATGGAAACACATCGGAGTTCATTTTCGAGAACGGAAGCTGTCGCAACATCCAACCTAGGTCGCGCGTCAGCATATCGGGATCCAAGGGATGATCCCAACGCACCGGTCGATCGACAGCTACCTGATCGATAGCTTGAGTCCTCATAAGCCTCTATATCCCAAGTATACTCCTCGGAAAGATTAGTGCCTCGACTACGGCGATTTTGTTGGTAGTGGATCTTGTAAAAGATCCTTGGGGTATAGGATCTTTAACAAGATCCACTACCAACTACGCACAAAATCAATGTGGATGCGGCACTAGTCGATTGCTTGATGTAAAATGAATGAGTAGTCACGTTCCAATCGCAGTTTCCACGAAAGGCTACGTTCAACTCAAGACCACTTTTTGCCCGAAGGTCGCACCCGCCGGTTCGACAATGAAGTGCGCGAGGCATTTTCGTCCACGAAATCCCCTCGCGTGTTCGAGCGACTGTATAATTCAGGGCCGAAACTTGTTCGCTCCTGTCCTCCCTAAATTAAACTCCCAATGGCCCGCACCTTCATTTGGTTTTTTTTGAGTGCCTTCCTTTCACTCTTCAGTCTTTTGGCCAGTCATTCGGAATCTAGAGGGGACTGGGTCATCCAAACGATTGCTGGCAATGGCAAACAAGGTTTCAGTGGCGATGGGGGACCAGCGTTAGAGGCCCAACTCGACAACCCATTCGGTGTGGTTCGCGGACCCGACGATTGCATTTGGTTTTGCGAATATTCTGGCCAACGAATTCGACGGATTCGCTTGGATGGCAAAATAGTAACGATGGCTGGCAGCGGTATGAAAGGATACTCCGGTGACGGCGGACAGGCATTGAATGCTAGCTTCAATCAGCCGCATGAGATTCGTTTCGATAAAGCGGGGAATCTTTACATCGTAGACATGATGAATCATGCAATTCGAAAAATCGACGGTAAGACTGGAGTTGTCTCAACCTTCGCTGGCACGGGCGGTATGGGATATACCGGTGACGGAGGCTTGGCCTCCAAAGCTGAATTCAACAAGCCACATAGCATTCAGTTCAGTCCGGACGGACAACTCTACGTCTGCGACATTGGCAATCATGTCATCCGTCGCATTGATATGAAAACCAACGTTGTGACGACATTCGCCGGAACGGGAAAACCTGGACCAACGAGCGATGGCGCAGCGATTGTTGGAACGCCGCTGAATGGTCCGCGCTCGATCGATTTCGATCGCCAGGGCAACTTATGGCTAGCGACGCGAGAAGGAAATCAAGTTTTCAAAATGGATTTACAGTCTGGCCGGATTTATCATATCGCGGGTACAGGCAAAAGCGGTTTCGAGGGGAACGGTGGACCTGCGAAAATTGCAACCCTAAAAGGCCCCAAGGGAATTGCAATCGATGCTGACAACAACGTATGGTTGGCTGACACGGAAAGTCACAGCGTCCGCAAGATCGACGCCAAAACGGGAACTCTCGAATTGGTCGCAGGAACAGGTGTTTTGGGAGACGGTGCTGATGGTGATCCATTGAAATGCAACCTCGCGAGGCTGCATGGCATTTTTGTCGATTCCGATGGATCGGTATATATCGGTGACAGCGAAGCTCACAAAATACGGGTGCTTAGAAAAAAGTAGTCAGCCACGCCAACGTCATTCGTGCATCGGGTACCCTTTTTATGTTTTGTCGTCGCAACTGCATCTATTTATTTTTCTTTCTTTTCTGCACCCCAAACGCGCTCTTCAAGCCGTCTTATGCGGCAGATAGAATTCAATTGGTAGCGGGTGGAACCGAGAACGTGGTCAACATAGCCGCGACCGAGGCCATGTTATTTGAACCCTTTGGGACCGCCTTCGATGCGGACCATCGACTTTGGATTGTTGAAATGGCATCAGGCAATCGATTGTTGAGAGTCGATGACGACGGCTTGCTTTCGCATGTGGCCGGACGCAAGGAACTTGGTTTCCATGGCGACGGTGGGCCAGCGATAGACGCTCAATTCAACGGTCCACACAACCTGTCAATCTCTTTGGATGGCCGCATTCTTATTGCCGACACCTGGAACGGGCGGATTCGTCAAGTGGACCCAAAGACCAAGCGAGTTCATTCCTTGAGCGGCTTCGAGGTACCAATAGACAGAGCCAAAGCCTTTGGTCCCTATTGCATCTCAATGGATTTCACTGGGTCCCAACTCTACATTGCCGACTTGCATCAAATTCATAAACTGGATCTTAAGACGGGTGCGACAATTATTGTTGCAGGGAATGGCGAAAAGGGAATACCGACTGACGGGGCGATAGCCGTCGATGCGCCGCTCGTGGATCCCCGTGCTGTAGCGTCCGATCGGCTTGGCAATATTTACATTCTAGAGCGCGGAGGAAACTCGCTACGCGTCGTCAAGGCGGACGGTACCGTTCAAACGATCGTCAATGCAAGTGGAAGGAAAGGGACCGAGACATCGTTATGCGAGCCCGCAATCACAGCCATGATGAATGGTCCAAAGCATCTTTGTATCGATCCCAAGAATCGAGTGGTTATCGCGGATGCGGAAAACCATCTCGTGCGCGTTTACGATCCAAGCGATGGAACCCTTTGTCGAGTTGCGGGAACGGGGGTTTCGGGCCGTGAGGGCGTTGGTGGTATTGCACAAGCCTGCCAACTTGCTAGGCCACACGGAGTGACCATACACCCTAAGTCGGGTGAGCTTTACATCACGGACAGCTACAACAACCGAATCCTGAAAATAAGCACAAGCAATCAGAAAATGATTTGGTCGCCGAAAGAAACGAAAAGAGACGAACAATAGTTACTTCTCGCTGAACGTCACCGATTGCGTTTCTCGTTTTCTCGTTCAAAGGTTCTGCCGGAATGTAAGTTTTACTTCTCCGCCGAGTGATTGCAACTGAGTAGAACAGCCCAAGTGTCGCCTTTTGCTCCGCAAAAGTAGCGATCTCCACGCAACTTTCGCGGATGGGCTGTGATTTTATAGTAGCAGGCACATTCCATGTGCCGTCCGCAATGCAAAAACCTTTGGGTTTTTGAGGCTACGGCACACGGAGTGTGCCTGCTAGTGCGCCTTCGAAGGCGATTGAACAGATAGGTGAAAGTCCTATCCAGGGTAACGTTACCTCCCTGAATCCAACA
>JAYVPJ010000221.1:0-39416 GCA_043757445.1 Pirellula sp.
GCTGGATGCAAAAGCCAAGCGCGCTCGCAATGCCTAGCCCTCACCATGCGGCCCCCGGGCCGCTACGCAAAATCGACACTGGTTGTCGTGAACGCTTACTAAAAATCGATTTTTTGGACTTCATAAGCACTTGGAACACGAACCCGCGAATTGAGGCACAGCAGGGACGATTCTCGACGTGCCAAAGCAACCCACTTTTAGACCACCTTGAGTTGCTTAAAGCACTTAAAGCTGTGGAGAAAATCGAAATACCATTTGCAGTAAAGCCAGAATTCATGACCCATCTTGCTAGGATGAATATTACTGCGAAAACACTTTTTCCTGGAATCGACGGACTGGGAAGGTCTATCACTGAATACTGTGAGCTATGGGATCCAAGCAGCATAATCGACCAAAGGAACTGAAGAGAAAAAAAGAAGCAGAAGAGAAAAGGTGCCATGTTAAATTTCTTGTATGATGGGACGACCAAAGCGAGCGGCGGATGGCGGGTTGATTTATCACGTGCTCAACCGAGCTAACGCGAGACTTCAACTGGCCAAGGGCATGTTTATCAGGGGAGATTCAAATCATTTCCCATCCAAGATGACCAGCACTTCATCAACGTATGCCGCTATGTCGAGCGGAACGCACTTCGCGCAAACTTGATTGCCAATGCTCAGGATTGGCAATGGTGTAGTGTCTGGAGGTGGCATCAGGAAACGAGCAAGGATACGCGGATTCTTTCACTGCGTGTTTTGGACGTTTCCCACTGAATCAGGCCTGGATGTGGTAAACTGAGTCGGGGATCGCGAAGGATCTGATCCCGTGTAAAGCCGTCATGCAGCCCTACAGATATCGAGTACAAAGTCCAGTCAGGAAAAATTCATGGCCATAGACGTTCCGCAAGAATTTGAATCGTTTGTAGCTTCGCTAGTCGCGAGACGACGTTTTCTTTCTGAGCACGAAGTTTTGGTTGAGAGCTTGCGGTTATTGCAGGCGAGAGAAACATTGGCTGAAGAAATTCAGAAAGGATTTGAGCAAATTGACGGTGGCCAATGCGTTGACGGGCCACATGCTTTCGCGAAATTGCGTGGACGACTTGAAACGCGAAGTAAATCGTAGCGATGCCAACGTACGTTTTATCCCATGAGTCCGAGATCGACATCGCCGGAATCACCGAGTATGTCGCAGAACGCAATGTCACGGCGGCGATCAAAATACTCGATCGCATTCAGGAAGCGTGCCAAATGCTCGCCGAGAATCCCGATGTCGGCGAGATGCGGAATGGATTTGGTATCCCTGGCTGTCGGTCATTTACAGTCAGTCGCTACGTCGTGTTTTTTCGACCGAACAGCAATGGGATAGAAGTTGCTCGAATACTCGATGCAAGTCGGGACATTTGATTTTTGTACCGAGATGTATCCGATAACGATCTGTTTACCTTCGCTCTGAGCCAAATTGCACGACGCTCCCAGCTAAGACAAATCTGTGTCACGGTTTCTCAGCAGTTTGCATTGGAAGAAACATCCGATCGGTTAACTTGGGCAACGAAATGAAACCGAACTTCCCATAGAAATGCGTTGCAGATTCCCCTTTGGAATCAACGACAATCAGGCTCGCCGCAATCTCATTCGCAACTCGCACACATCGCGAGAGCGCATCGGAAATTAGAAATGCTCCCAAGCCTGGATAGTTAATATCTCGAGCCAATCGACCAACGAGGATTGCAGGGATCTCTGGATAGCGAGGAAGCCGCTTGGTCAGCTCCGTCGACAATGAAGTAAGCTCCACGGATGTCGCGCAAAGCGTGTAAAAGCCGATCACCCGTTTGGGAGCAGCGCGATCGACTATCCCCAGACTAGAGAGAAGCCCATGGATAAGGTAGAGTGGGAGCACCATTCGATCCGAATTCCCGCATTGCAAGTGGAGCAACTCATGAGCGATTCCAATCAACCGCAGTTCGTTCAACCAAAACGCTTCCCTTGGGGATGTTTGCTGGGCGGCTGCTTCACCGTGTTGTTGCTTATGCTGATTGGAACTGGGACGGTAGGCTTTTTGGGTTATCGATACTACACGGCTCAGGTGAACAAATTCACATCCACAGAACCGGCTGACATTCCGAAGATCGAGACATCCAAAGAGGACGCCGAAGCGGTTCAAAAACGATTTGAGGATTTCAAAGCTGCCTTGGTTCGAAATGAGTCCCCACCGCCGCTCGTTTTGACCTCTGACGAAATCAATGCGATGATCTCCACCAACAAAGACTTCAATGGAAAGTTATTTGTAACCGACTCGCTTGTCCAAGCGAACGGATGACCACACAGGATTGGTGCATCTAGCCCAAAACATGTTGATCGTTATTGGTTCGACGGCCCTTGGAGCAGTGTCTGTAGGATTTGCGTTGGGTTTCTTCGTAAGCCTCTTGTTTTCTCCAAGTGGCCCGGAGGACTACACCTCAGAAGTCTATTCGCTTGGAAGCCTTTGCTGCGGTGGCCTTTTAGGAGCAATTGTTGCTTTTGCGTTGGTCATTCGTGCTATCTCACGGAGAGAAAATACTCTTTGGAGTTCAACGGTTTGGATATCTGCATCCGTGGGTCTTGTGGCAGGTTTCATGCTTTTCTATTTCTTGATCATTCCATCATCCTTACCGTTTCGATGGTTCCCAATAATGATCTCTTCGATTGCTTTCAGCATGGCGTCGGGACTCGTGGGACATGCTTTTTCGAAACCGGCCATAAACAAAACTGATTAATGCGGACCGATTGGAGCTTGCCATCTATTCGAGGCGAAGCCTTGTTCAGCGGAAAGATCTTTTGTGGCGTTGCAGTGGTGACGACCTGATGGAGACGCGGAGTTGAGGAGCAACTCGGCCGCGTTCTACTGCTTCTCGGAGAAATAACTTGATACGTTCTACAATTACTTTAGCTTGGACTTGAGCACCATTTCCATCGGTTCTGAAAGGGCTTTGGGATCGCTGATGGCCCAAGCTGTCGTTTTGTCTTGGTTTGCGTGATGGGAGCGTCGCAATAAAAGATCACTGATTGTCGAGGTCTTCTGTTGCTGCTTTAATTTGCATCACGGCATCAAACTTGGAAAATGACCACTTTACCGGCCGAGTACCTTGTGCTGATGCAATGATAATGGTGGACATGGCAGCGATGAGAACGTCTTTGTCGCTTGAGCTCAGAGTCTTGATGTTTCTGCCTCGAAATCGGCGGATCGTCTGCTCGGCTTTGAAACTAGCTATCTCTATTGTGTCTTTACATCCGAAGATCGTCTGCATTTTCATTTCTCCTGGCCACCATATTTTTTGAATTCGCCACACTTGGCGTTTCATGCAGGTATCCGACCAAAAGCAAGGTCTTTCAAAGTTTTTCATTTTTTCAGAAAATTTTTCAGCTAACGCCGTTAACACTTGACGAACGTTCGGTTGCCAACAACTGTTGCACCGCAGGAGTTTGTCTCATCCAAAAAAACTCGGGTCTCAAGATCAGTATGTCCCCGCTCGAGTCACGATCGATTTGAATCCAGTCAAAAGGAAGGCGAAACATTCTGAAGGCAAAGATGAGCCCAAACATGAGCAATGGACTGAGAAGTAGCCAACCACCTAAAGAAATTAAAACGCCGAGCTAGTGTGCCGCGACAAGTGCACATTATCTCGCACTAGAAACGTCCCTTCCGGTTGGACAAGCCACCGGGGAGGCGAGGACCGGGGGCGACGTTGCTCACTGCAAAACTTCGGCGCCTGCTGGACGAGCCAGCAGGGGGCCTTTGGATGCGATGGATTTTACAAGACTAACTCACGCACCGGAACAGCATATCATTTCGCATCATACCGCCTTCTCGCCCCATGTCGGCTTGCCCGACATGAGCGTCAGTTTTGAAGTTGGAATTAAAATCGGGCAGATCGACTCGTAGACAGCCTCAACAAAAAGTGTGAGTCGATTTCGGCCTGCGGAAATCGGCGATGAAGGTCGCCGCTAGCCCGACAAGCGTTTAGCGTATCCCATTGCGATGGGTGTCCGATGTTTGAATTTCGGGTTACGATGCGACATTCGCTTTTAAAGGGGCTTGCATAAGACATGGATCAATTCTCGGAAGAAGAATTCAGAACGCTTTCGCAGCAACATCAGCACATTGTGGAGGTTCTTGCGACATGCATGACACCGGTGGACTTGTCGATACTATTGCAAATTTTGCGTGGGTGCGGCTGGGCAAACGCCGCAACCAAGTCGGGGACGCTGACCCAAACGTTAGCACGGCAGGAACTCAACGCACTTTGCAAATTGGGGTGGATTTCCGGCTCCAATTCCAGCATGAGTTATGTGGTTGTCCCAACGCAACTCCTGGATTCAGTCGTTCAATTCTCAGTGCAAAACGGTGACTTCAAAAAAATCGCTCTTTGGGTTTTGGAATGTGAACCGCAACTGGACAGGGCTGCTCGTGACCGCGATCCGGGTGACTACATAGGATTGATTGCAAAACGACAAGCTAGAATCGCATTTTACGATCGCGATTCAAATGCATTCGAAGCAGCCCATTTGACTTTGCAGACGCCAGCATGCAAAACGATTCATCTAGATCTTCTTGATCCATTTAATGCGGAAATCTTCGCGAATACGCCGCCTGCACTTCAAGCCAACGTCTTGGTTTGCAAAGCCTCGTTAGCTTTGTTGACAGCACGCGCCGCGGTTGATGAACTGGCTGCATACGATCAGTACATGGAAAGGGAGCATTCGGTTCCGAACCATATGGGGGCTTGGTGGATTAATTTGTATCTCGCGCGCGGCGATATCAAGCGGCTTAAACAAATCGCAACGAGCGATAAACCATGGCGGCAAATGGCTGAAGTCTACTTTCAGTTCCTGTCGGGAAAACAGGAGCCATGCGACATCGCCTTTGAAACGCTTCTGAGTCGATCGCTACAAAACCGAGGCCCAAAAGCGAAAGCCTTTGCACTGCCGTTTCCGATTTGCTTGTTGCACTTTCTAGTGTTGTTGCGAAAAAATGATCCCGAATCGCGGCGAGAGCTTGCTGTTGCATGCGCTACTGCTGGAGTCAGTTCGCCCGAGTACGTAAAGCAGATTGCTGCGGTCATCACGGCAGCAGTCGACTACTCCGTCAGCCCTTCCGCCGAGTCAAAGTCCAGTTTTCATACGTTGGCTATTAGCACGTTGCAACGCTCATTGCCGATCGTCCAGGCCATCGTCGTCCATCTTGTTCATTGGTACGTGCCCGAAGTATCCCTCAAGGGCAATGTAGAAAAAAGTCTTGCCGGTGCGGCAAGCAACTACAACAAGCTAGGACTGAATTGGTTTGCGGCCCTTTGTGAAGACGCCTTAGTGCTCACTTCATCATCCGCAGTTGTGAGTGGGCTATCCGCTGGCCAACGTCATCAACAGCTCGGCACATTTGAAATGCTCCAATGGATCGAACCGCCTGCGATCTGGAAACGCAAACTCGAAACCTTGCGGAAGCTGGTAGAGGGGAACAAGCCGACGCCGAAGAGCGGCTCGTCCACAGCGTCGGGCTTCGACGAACGGATGATTTGGGAGCTGAACGTGGGAGGGGACAATTACAGAAATCCATTCCTCCGTCCTGTGGTGCAAAAGATTTCAGGAAATGGATGGACCAAAGGGCGTCCAGTGGCACTTGAACGGCTGTTCAAAAATAGATCGAAACCCGAGTTCGCTTTTTTGACCGAACAAGATCTAGCCGTTTGCCGGACAATAACCGAATCCAGAGTTTCAACTGGATACTACCGATACACTGAAATCGTTTACGATTTCGAAAGGGAGCAAGCGCTCGAAGCACTCGTTGGGCATCCGTTGGTCTTTGCTCCCGACGACCGTTCGCAGCCACTTGAGTTGACGGTACGTCCGCCCCAGCTCGTCATTCAAAAAGTGAAACAAGGCTTTCGCTTGGAACTCAAGCCGAAGCCAGTTGTTGGACAGGATCTAATTGTTACCAGGGAAAGCAATCAGCAAATCTCGATCGTCCGGTTCACACCCCAACAACAGAAGCTTGCAAGCATCCTGGAC
The DNA here is from genome assembly GCA_043757445.1 of Pirellula sp. Classification (GTDB taxonomy): domain Bacteria; phylum Planctomycetota; class Planctomycetia; order Pirellulales; family Pirellulaceae; genus JBKCUI01. The sequence goes on from JAYVPJ010000221.1 coordinate 6,021, forward strand.
GGTGCGATCGATTGCCCCAAAAGTAGCGAATCGGAAGTGCTCGCCACTGCACAAGCTCTCTCCACATTGTTGTCGGTTCAATCGGACATCGAATTGGGATCCGACACCCAAGATGGGACTGTCAAAACTATCGAAGCGGATGCTCGACCCTATTTGCGTCTATCTCCTTTCCTGAAAGGTTTACGAGTCGAGTTTTTGGTACAACCCTTCGGCGATACTGGGCCGTCTTTTGCGCCAGGCCAAGGGGGCAAAAGTGTATTTGCGAACTTGCATGGCGAGTCCGTTTCAACTCGCCGTGACCTCGCCCGGGAAATAGAACTTGCTCGCAGCATTGTCGCAGCTTGTCCTTCCTTGGAAATGATTGAGGGTACCGAAGATTCCACGTTTGAACTACCTACTTCCGAATCAGCTTTAGGATTGCTCACAGAAGTCGAACCACTTCGAGAAAAAGGCTCGCTTATTGTTCACTGGCCTCAAGGGGAATCTCTGCGAGTAGTCGGACGCGTTGCTTCGTCGCAATTGCGAGTGCAGATCAAGCGAGATCGAGATTGGTTCGAGGCGACTGGCGAAGTAGTGATCGATGAATTGCTGAAAATGGATCTGATGAAGCTGATCGATCTGGTTTCAGCAAGTCCGAGTCGGTTCGTTGCGCTCGACGATGGTCGATTCTTTGCACTGACCGAGCAAATGCGCCAACGGCTTGGCGAACTCTCAGCGTATAGCGAACGCAAGGGAGGGTCTTTGAGATTTCCGCAAATCCGAGTGGCCGCGCTCAGTGACATGGATCAATGGTGCACTCTCAAAGGGGATAAACATTGGAAAGCCAGTTTGAAACAAATCGAAGAGGCTGGAGATGCAACGGCCGAAGTGCCGACGACGCTCAACGCCGAGCTTCGCGACTACCAAGTTGAAGGGTTTCGCTGGCTTTGTCGGCTGTCCCATTGGGGAGCAGGGGCATGTTTGGCAGATGATATGGGGTTGGGCAAAACACTGCAAGCGATCGCTATGCTGCTGCGACGAGCTGCCGACGGACCTGCGTTGGTAATTGCCCCAATGTCCGTATGCTTTAACTGGGAAGCGGAGTTGCGTCGTTTCGCGCCAACGTTGAATCCGCGTCTGTTTGGCGGAGGTGATCGCGATGCGTTTCTTGCGGAATTGGGCCCTCGTGATGTTGCTATAACCAGTTACGGTTTGTTGAATACCGAGATCGCGCGATTGCAGTCTGTTCAATGGAATACCGCTATTCTGGACGAAGCACAAGCCATTAAGAATACGTTGACGAAACGATCGCAGGCAGCCATGTCGCTCAAAGCAAATTTTCGCTTAATCCTAACCGGCACTCCCATCGAAAACCATCTCGGCGAACTCTGGAATCTGTTCCAGTTCATCAATCCGGGGTTGCTTGGTTCGATCGAACAGTACCATCAACGATTTGCTATTCCCATCGAACGGGACCGCAACCGTGAAGCTGGCCAACAACTGAAACGATTGATACAACCATTTCTGTTACGAAGAACCAAGTCGCAAGTCCTCAGCGAATTGCCACCGCGAATCGAAGTAACCGTTCCCGTGACTTTGTCGGATGAGGAATCAGTACTCTACGAAGCGGCACGACAGAAAGCGGTCGCAATGCTTACCGAAGACACCAACGCACAAGGCCGACACGTGCGCATCCTCGCGGAGATTATGCGGTTGCGTCGCGCTTGCTGTCACCCGAATCTGTTGTTGCCCGATTGTGGTTTACAAGGATCGAAGTTGGCCGCGTTCTCCGAGACGATCGATGAGTTACTTGCGAACAAACACAAGGCATTGGTTTTCAGTCAGTTCGTCGATCACTTAATGATTCTCCGAGCGGAACTTGATCGCAAAGGGATCGCGTATCAGTATCTCGACGGTTCGACGTCGATGAAAGATCGCAAACAGAGTGTCGAGGCATTCCAAAATGGGGAAGGAGATGTCTTTTTGATCAGTCTAAGAGCGGGTGGAACTGGACTTAATTTGACGGCTGCAGACTATGTACTACACATGGACCCATGGTGGAATCCGGCGGTAGAGGATCAAGCGTCCGATCGAGCGCATCGGTTGGGCCAGCGGCGCCCCGTGACGATCTATCGGTTCATCACACGTGGCACAATCGAGGAGAGAATTTTAAACCTGCATTCGACCAAGCGAGAATTGGCCGATAGTTTGCTCGAAGGGAGCGAATCAACGGGTCGCCTATCCGCCGAGGAACTATTGGCGTTGATTCGGTAAGAAAGTGGCGTAGGCTTCCAGCCTGCGTTTTCCAATTCGCAATCGCGAGGCTGCACTTCGAAAAAGCGTGTCATCTGTTGCGACCATTGGTCAACGGTGAGTTGATCCGAACTATCCGTCGAGGCACTAAACACGTCGACATTTAGTGTCGGCAAGAGAACAAGCGGCTGATCATTACGCCGAGCGGCGTTGAGGATGTGTCGCTTGAGAAGTTGTCGCTACGGCAGTGTGGGACTCTGTTTGAGGAAGTATATGGGCTGCCTGTCCAGATTCGCTCGTCGCGCCGCGCCGGGTGCGGTAGTTGAGGATTGATGTGCCTTTTCCGTGGCCGACACTGGCAGCATCGCCCACGAGAGATTAGACCTCGATGATGGCGATACCCTGTGTGTTCGGGGGGGCTAGTGAGTTAGTTCGCGGTCGACCAGCATGGTTCGGTGAGCTTCGATGCACATCCAAGCGTATGTGTTGCTTGAGCCTCTTCAAAACAATGACTCCTGACACCTTTGTTGCATTCACCTTTGTTGCATTCCTTTGTTCCATTTCCAAACGTATTGCCTTGGCCGTTCCCAAAAAAGTTTCCTTGCCCAGTGCGAGCACCAAAATTTCCGTTGATCCCGGTACTGTTGTAAACTCCTGGACTAACATAGTTATTGAAGCCGTAAGTCTGCATCAGCTGATTAATGCTTCCACCGTTCTGATAGGCTGAATATCCAGAATTCACAGAGTCGCAGCAAGTCTGTGAAGCGGGGGCGCAGACGCGCTTCGCTCGATGACGATGGCCTGCTTCGCTTGTACTACTTAGTACCAAAAAACTCGCAACAGTACCAAATCCAATTACCAAAAAGTTTTTGATCATCATTTTCCCGTTCGAGGATAAGCTCGGTCGATTTATGGGAAAGCCCCTTAGTTAAGTTCTAAGCCCATTTGCAAACGCTGTACCGCTGATTAACGGAATCGAATCTACTTAAGCAGGATCATTCAGAAGCCTCTCTCCCGGTGCCGCGTCTGCCAACTTGGGAAAGAATCGTTCTCGCTGATCGTAATGCGATCATAGAAAAACATCGCTCGATTAGACATCAGAAGCTTTGCCGAAGGAGTAATGAATTTGGCGCAGCGTTTGCTTCCTTGGGAGTGAGGTGTAGCCACTCGTTTGCGTAGTAGCCAAGCACAAAAATCCCTTTCAACTGGAGCATAGAATGCCACTTAACGACCTAGCAGACCTTTTTCATGACGAATTGCGAGATATCTTAAGCGCGGAGCGTCAATTGATCGAGGCTCTACCAAGGATGGTAGAAAAGGCCTCCAGCGAGGAACTAAAACAAGCGTTTGCAAAGCATCTCGAGCAAACTCGCGCACAAGCGACTCGGGTGGAAGACGCATTTGCGGATACTGGAAAGTCAGCAAGGGCTAAAACTTGCGAGGCTATGAAGGGTTTAATCAAGGAAGCAGCATCCATGATGGAGGAAAAAGCCGTTGCAGAGGTCATGGACGCAGCTTTAATTGCCTGTGCGCAAAAAGTTGAACACTATGAGATCGCGACGTACGGGACGCTATGTACTTGGGCCAAGCTTCTTGGCTACACCGAAGCTCTCGAACTGCTCAAGCTGAACCTCAATGAAGAGGAGGAAACAGACCAAGCATTGTCACAACTTGCAGAGACTGTCAATTCTGAAGCACAGGCATAGCCTTCCGTCCGGCTTGACCGCCCCTTGACCGGGCGGAGGCGACACGTCGTGAGCGCACTTACGAACGTACGTAAGCGGGAAACAGCCACTTGCAAAAGCAGGCGATTAAGCCAACAAGCCCCTTGGTTGACTTGGCTACGACTTCCATCGAGATTCAGTAAACGAAAGACACACCAACAGACCCTGCGCCGATGAATTCATTTGTGTCCCGTCTAGTGAAAGTCAAAGGACGACTTGTACCTCGTTTCATTCTCCTTACGAAACCCTATTTGCTTTCCGAGAAACGATGGAGCGCTTGGGGGCTGTTAGCGTTGTTGGTGATACTCATGCTGGCGGACACTGCTGCCAGCGTTCTATTGAATCAGCAGACTGGAGAATTCTCGTCGGCGCTCGCGGATCGCGATTCGTCGCGTTACTGGAAGTCGATTTACCTATCCGTAGCGCTATTGCTTTTCGCGGTACCAATCTATGGGTTCTACTACTACGTACGTGATCGATTGACTCTGCACTGGCGAACCTGGATGACGAATCGTTACATAACGCAATATTTTAGCGACCGGACCTACTACAACTTGACGTTCTCTACGTATATCGATAACCCAGACCAGCGGCTGTCAGACGACATCAATTCGTTTACCAGTAAATCGATTTACTTTTTGTTAATCTTCATTGAAACAGGCTTGCAAATAATTGCGTTCAGCGGTGTGTTGTGGCTAATCTCGCACTCGCTGGTATGGATCCTATTATTGTACGCAGTAGCGGGGACTTTGCTAACGACATTTGTGTTCGGACGACCGCTTGTTGGTCTGAATTTCTTTCAGTTGAGAAACGAAGCCGATTTTAGGTTCAGCCTAATTCGCGTTCGCGAGAATGCCGAATCGATTGCGTTTTACCGTGGTGAAGAACGTGAGTCTCAGTACGTTCTTGGTCGTTTTTCGGACGTGATCGCCAACAGTCGACGACTGATCGATTGGCAATTTTTTCTCAATGTTTTTCAGTTTGCCTATAGTTCTGCGACGTTGATCATTCCTGGAATCATTCTCGCGCCACGGGTGATGAGTGGCGAGCTTGAAATAGGGGCAGTGGTTTCCGCGACGGGTGCATTTGTGAAAGTGTTTGGCGCGTTAAACGTAGTCGTGAATAAATTTGACCAGTTGAGCTATTTCACCGCGGGCGTAGGGCGATTGGATCGGTTCGCAAGGAGTCTTAAGATCCGCGATGAAAAGGGACAGTCGGCGACCGACGAACGTCCGCAGATAGTCACTAGGCAAGATGAAAGCATCGCGTTTGAAGATGTAACAGTTCAAACGCCCGATGGTAAACGCACTCTTGTTAAAGATCTATCTATTCAATTAGCGAGTGGCGAAAGATTGCTAATTGCTGGCGCGAGTGGTGGTGGCAAAAGCTCATTGCTGCGTGTTTTTGCTGGATTGTGGATTATGGGGCGAGGTACTGTATCCCGTCCAGACCTTGATGAAATGCTGTTCCTACCACAGCGGCCCTACATGCTGATCGGTAGCCTCCGAGACCAATTGCTTTATCCCGCGTCCAATTCGCGTGTCAGCGATATCGATCTACAAAATGCATTAGCGACTGTTCGACTGCCGAAGCTGATCGAGCGCTGCGGCGGGCTTGATATTACGTCTGACTGGGGACGGGTCTTGTCTTTGGGCGAGCAACAGCGTTTAGCAATAGCGAGAGCGATACTTTCGGAGCGTCCGTTTGTCGTACTTGACGAAGCGACGAGTGCTCTCGACGAAGACAATGAAGCTGAGATCTATCGCATCTTAGTCGAATCTGGCACGACCCTGATAAGCATCAGCCATCGTCCTCAAGTCGCAAGATTTCACACCAAAGTGCTAGTTCTGGACGGGGATGAGGGATGGGAAATTGTTGAAGCGGCAACTTACCTCAACGAACACAACACCCCAAAAGTTAGTTAACACAGGCATCACTTTAGGCGATTTTATGTAGCTGTCAGATGCCGTCCCACTGGCGTAAAGCCAAATAGCACTCACTTTGAGCCGCGACGCGCTAGCGTGCGGGCCAGAAATCAAGTAATCACCTGCAAATCCGGACCTCATGCTAGCGCATTGAGGCTCAAAATTTACAAAGTGAGTGCCATTGGGCGTAAAGCCTAGCAACACCAAATGCTACGCCCGAGGTTGCACTATTTAGTGCCGAGTTGGTTCAGCGCGCTGCCGTTATTCTTGATCTTGGCGAGATTCGTTTCCAAATCGTAGAATTGTTTGGTTAGTCTATTACGTTCTTTATCTAAGCGAGTGGATAGCGTGCTCGACCGATTCGTAGACGATTCGATGGTTTTTTGCAGTGCTTGGCTGCGACTCACCAAAACGCTGTTTTTCTCGCCAACCAATCCCTCCAATACTATTTTGGCTCTCGCCGCAAAGCCCGTTTTTTCTTTGGTCAAAAAATCTTGCACGTCACCCAAATTCGTATCGATCGCTTTTGCTAACTTCGTCTTGTCGAGTTTCAGTTTGCCCTTGTCATCGAGGCTAACGCCCAATTGCTCTAGCGATTGGATTTTGCCGGAGGCGAAACTTCTCTGTTGTACGAAACGCGAAAGCGATTGTTCGACTCGCAATACTTCAGTTGCACCAAAGAGTTGTCCGGTGGTTTTGGCCTCCGCGTCGAAAGAAGTTTCTTTGTCGATTTTGTCGCGCACCTTGTTGTACTGATCGACAAAAAGTTGCAAATTCTTCTCAATGTTGTTGTTGTTCGTCGACACGCTAACATCCACTGGATCGGTCGAAACCGCTTTGGCTGTCAGGGTCAAGCCGGTGATCGCGTCACTGAAGGAGTTGGTTGCGGAACGCACCAAAGTTCCGCCAGCATCCCCGGCTGACCCAACCGAAATAATGGCATCTCGCGCTATTCCCGAAGAATTGATGTTGAGGCCCACGGAATCGCCCTCGGCGACCACGCGACCGATTTCGCCGCTGGAACGCGACGTGAACAGCAGTCGAACGGTTGATGGTCCAGACGTAAGCAATGACGCGGTCAATGGGCCGTTCGAGGCGTTTAGTTTGGCCGCAACATCGGAAAGGGATTCCGTTCCCGTTAGGGTAAGGCGAAAGGTTTGCGATCCGTTGATCTCTTTTCGCGCTGGTCCTGTCAAGGACTTCCCGTTTCCACGAATGCCAAGGTCCAATGCGGCGTTTCCATTGTTCGTGTCTGCCACGACAAGTGTACCGGTTCCCAGGGAAGAGTCGACCAAAACGATTCCGTCCCCATCGTCATTGAGGCGAGCCTGAACACCGATCGCGGAATTGTTGATTTCCTTAATTACATCGCCAATGTTTTTCGAGTTGGCAGTTGCAAGGTTGACAGTCTTTTGGAGGCCGGCGGAGTTGGTGATCGTAAAAGAGCCCAAGCGAACTCCGCGGCCCTGATTAAGCCTCTTTAGTTCTGTAGCCTCGCTTATGTACTGCACGCCGAGTGAATTGCTATCGATCGTGTTTTGAGCTGCATCGACCACAAGGTTTAGTTTGGTTGCCGAATTGTTGGTGTCGTTGTTTGCAACAATTAAGTTGCCTGACGTCGAGCCAGTAACGTCCTGAAGTACGATGCCAGTCCGCGACTTATTGAGGGAAGCTGTTACTCCTGCACTGCTGCCATTGATCTTGTCGATAACGTCTTTAAGACTGACGGAGCCAGAGAGGTTGATGTTGGTATTGGTACCCGATCTATTGGTGATTGAGATCGACGCAGGCGTGCCGATCCCTTTGCCTCCCTTGAGGGTCGCCAGCAATGGGCCTTGCAATGTACTTTGAATACGCGAACCTTCAATCGTGCCAGTGGTTCCACTGACGCCTGCGAACCCCAATTGATCCGCGAGGCTACCGATCGCAGAGAAAGTGCTCGAACCAGTTGTTTTGTCGACCAGTTCAAATCCAGTTCCATCTGTCTTGATTCGAGCCTCGAGTTTCGATGGGTCGACGGCGTTGATGGTTGACAACAATTGGCCAACCGAAGTCGGCGTCTTGGTTAAGTTTGCATCGATACTGAGTAATGTTCCGTCCTTGAGCGTAACCGAGAGTTCGTTGCCTGATGTAAAAGCTAGTCCGCGGTTGTCGCGCAGCGTGCTGAGTCGCGTGCTGCTGCCGATGAAGTTGATGTCATCACCCGTGGCTGAGTTGGCCGCGACATTGACGCCACTTAGTCCGAGATCGATGGCTGTACGACCATCGCCAATGTCCTCTACGATCAAGTTAGAGGTAGTCTGCCCGGTCAGATCGCTCAATACGATACGATCGCCGCTCGTTTTTGCGGAGACACGTAGTCCAGAGGTGTTGTTGATGGCTTTGAGGATGTCATCGGTGTTGGCGGCAAATCGCAAGTCGATTTCTCGACTAGTACCCGTTCGATCGGTTATTCGAATCTTTCCTCGTGCGATACCAGCGCCTCCTCGCAAATTATCAACCGAAGGGGTCGAATCTACGAATCCTCCGGTCCTAACCACTAGCTCGCCGGCCTGAAGCGTATCAGTCGAACTTGTAAACGGATTGCTCGACGCGGTTGATGATTGAGCTGTTTGGAGTGTTTGTACCGAGTAGTTTCCCGTTACGGGAGTACCGCTTGTACTGACCGCAAGGACGTCGGACTTGTTGGATGTGGCCGATGTGTTGCTCAGATTGGCGGCTTTACCTAACCTGTCGGACTGCAGTTGGATACCGATGGTTAACGCAGTCAATTCGTTGATCGCAACTTGTTGAGACTGGAACGCTTTGATACGAACCTGCAAGCGATCGCGAGGTTGCGCGGAGATCGCCAGCAATTGATCGACGGTAGATTGGATATTGAGGCCTGTGGTGAGGCCAACATTTGATTGGATTCTGCCCATAGTAACCAATTATGACACGTGTTTTTTGTGTTGCTGAGGTTTTTAGACCAACGGCAGACGGAAACGCAACGGTAGCATGGCCCCCTGGGCCGTGCGAAACTCGGGCCAGGGCCCAAGCTACGGTAGCCAAACCGCGGTCAACAAACTTTCAATAGCTATCGGCCGATTTGTCACTTTATCTTTTCCTAAACGGCATTCGCAAACAAAAAGGCGTGTCAGAAATATTTTCCTGACACGCCTTTTTTCAATTTCTATTAAAGAACCGGGCTCGAAACTATCGCAACAGCGATAGAACCGATTGCGAGCTCTGGTTAGCAATACCCAACACACTCGTACCGGATTGAACCAGGATTTGAGCTCGTGTCAGATTGGCTGATTCTTTAGCGAAGTCAGCGTCTCGGATTGAGCTTTGTGCTTCGTTCAAGTTCGCTAGCGTATCGTTCAGCGATGCCGTATTGCTATCGAGAGCCGTTCTTTGGAACGCACCCAACCGACCGCGAAGTGTGGTCACCTTGCTGATGACTTGGTCAACGATCGAGGAGGCGTTCGTGACATCCTTGGTCAACGAGCTTTTTCCACCGCTGGCCAATTCGAACAGTTTGCCCGAAACACCACCGATTTTGGCTGTGTTCAAGCTGCTGATACCGAGTCGTGCTTGCTGGTTGCTTACCACGTCTGGGCCCAATTGGAACTGTGCACCACCACCGTTGATGTTGAAGTTGATTGCGGTACTCGAACCATCGGTGACGGTGAAGTTCAAGCTCAAGGTCGACGTGTTGAGAGAAATTTGATTTCCCTTGCCAGTTGCAACGGCTCCATTGACCGTAGCTTGGACGTCGGTACCAACCGCTCTTGGTCCGCCACCGGCGTTGATGGACGAGCCAAAAGTTCCGCCAGTGCCTTCATTGATGATCTCCACTCCAACGACTCCAGATGAACCGTACTGTGTGCTAGTCAATTCGAGCTTGTTCGATGTGGAATTGAAGGCTGCTTCGATCCCAGTTGAATCCTTGAGCAGATTGATTGATTGAAGGATATTGGTAGTGGAAGCGCCCTTTTGGAATTTGAAGACTTCCGAGCCGTTTCCGCCAGTCAATTGAAAAGTAACGTCAGCAGTCAGGCCACCGCCGAGGATGCCACCAGCCAATGTTTTCAAGGCTGGCGGTGTTTCGAGAGCACCCTTGTAAACGCCGTCACCGTTGCTAGCAACGCTCAGCGAAGCCGAATAGAGTCCGCCGCTTAGTCCGTTGATGGCCGTGGCAATATCAGCAAGTTTTGTGTCGCCAATGCTACTGACCTTAACCAGGATGTTCCCCGAGACAAGCGATGCCACTGGTGATGCAGAGGTGACTGCACTGTCCTCTTGGAAGGTCACGGTAACACCGTTGGCCGTAACACCATTGTTGACTGCTTTGATTACTAGCTCGTCCTTGGAACCCGATGGATTGGTTGTTCCGCCGGATAGAGGAGTGGCCAACGTAGCGTAGTCAGTTGCATCGAACTTTGCACCAGCATTTGCTATGGATCCAGCGACGATTTCGAAGACGCTACCAGCACCAGCGGTAATTGCGTCAACCACGTTTTGAATGGTTGCGCCAGTCGCAATTTTAACCGTCAGTTGGTTGGTCGCTTCATCGTAGGCTGCAGTCGAAGCGGTACCGGTTGCGGCTTCGAACTTTACCTTCGAAGCGTTGCCTGTAACGCCGTCAGCTAGGCCGCCATCAACTGCCTTTAGCTTAAACGAGCTTGCCGATGTGACATCTGCACCACCAGCCAATGTTGGTGCAGCCAGCACCGAAGTGTACTTAGCGGAACCTGACTTGACGTCAGCAGCCGAGAATGCACTCGTTGAATTGATTGCGTTCGCAATATCATCGATGGATGCGCCTTGTCCAAGGCTAATGTTCAACTTGTTGGAAATCGCATCATAGGCTGCTGAGGTAGTTGTGCCTGAACCTGTTGTGTAAACCAAGGTGGTTGAGTTACCCAGAAGTCCGTCTGCTGGACCACCATCCTTGGCAATCAACTTGAAGCTGGCAGGGTCTGCACCGCCAGAAAGTGCGTTGCTCAGAGTGCCTGTCGTAGCGCCAGTCAATGTGCCAGCACCGCTAGCGATGGTGAATTTACCACTAAGTGCTGTATTGAAAGCGGTGACGTTGGCAGCAGCCGCGGCGGTTGTGTCAACGGTCAAGCTAACCGTATTGGTGCTTGCATTGTATGAGGCAGCGGCGGCAGCAGTTCCGTATGTATACGTAATCTTTGTATTGTTACCAATGGAACCGCCAGCAACACCACCTGCGTTTGCTGCGAAGCCAGTCAATACCAATCCGCCCGAACCGACAGTGACTGTTCCCGAAGCATTAAAGGCTGTTCCAGCTAGGGCAAAGTCCGTACCGCCTGATAAGACTCCGGTACGAAGTCCGGCATCGCCGTTCGCAACCGCTCCTGCACCGGCCGTGAACGCGAAAAGGCTGTTGACAGTCGTCGCCGCGGTTAAAGCAGTAGCAACTTGTGCCGAAGTAGCGCCTTCCTTGAGAACCAAATTCAAGGTGTTGGAGGTTGCACTGTAGGTCGCTGCGGCATCTGCTGTTGCACTGGCCGAAGTCGTTACGTTGATCTTAACGTTGTTGCCGTTGGTTCCGTCAACCACGGTACCGTTCTTGGCACCTATCGACAGCGTAGCACCGCCGTTCAAAGTCAAAACTCCGCTAGCTTCGCCGTTTGCTAAAGCCGCATTGAACGTAGCAGATCCGGATGCTTCGGTCGTTACCACTTTGGAGTTGGCAAAATCGATTGTTCCCGACGCTTCGGCACCGATGGTGGTGTCATTGAACGTGAAGGTTGTCGAGGCTTTGGCTGCGGCTGAAGCTGAAGGAACGTCTGCGGAAATGGTTGCTTTGGTTGCAGCTGCGGAAATGTTGACACTGATTGCAACACTTCCTGACGCGCCAAGGTTTGCAGAGTCGATTTGCAAATCTTTGACCGTGCTGTAACCAGTACCTTGTTGTACCTGGAAGTCGAGCGAGCCGTCTAAAAGACGTCGGCCTTGGAATGTTGTCGTTTGAGCAATTCGGTTGATCGCTTCGAGTGAAGAGTCAACTTGGAGTTGATTAGCAGCGATTTCATCATCGCTCAAGCCACCCTTGTTGGCCGCTTCCGTGACCAGACCGCGAATATCGTTGAGCAGCGAGCTAACTTGGCCGAGGGCCGAGTCCGCTGTACCGATAATTTGATTAGCTCGTTGTGTATTGGTGAGAGCTTTGTTGATGCTAGTGATATCGCTTCGTAGCGATTCGCTAGCGATCAGACCGGCTGGGTCGTCCTTGCCGCTATTAATCTTCAAACCAGTGCTCAATCGAGTCAGGGCTGTTTGAAGGTCGCCCTGAGTGCGTTGCAAGCGGTTTTGAGCTGTGAGCGAGTTGACGTTGGTATTTACTCTTGTCATTGCGAAAATCTCCCGAATGGATTAGTTAAAATCACCCTAAATGTTGATCAGGATGTGGCGTATGGAGACGCCTGTGTAAGTCCTAAGTTGAAACACGTTGCATTTCATCCGAAAACCCACACGCTACCCTGCTGAACGTCATTAGGGGTTGCTAGTGGCTGTGTCGGGAGTCTGATCAGGCCCTCTCAATCACACGGACTCGCAACAGTAGCATCGGAAAGCGCGCTCGAATGATTCATAGCTCTTTAAAATCATTCGGTTTATTGGTGATATTTGAGCGGCTTGTTGGGCGCCTTGAGCACATTCGTTACAATACGAACTGTTTTCCTGATCGGTAGTGTTTTCCACATTGTCGCGGCCACTTTTCGATGATACGCAAAATTGTGCTATCCAACTTTATGGCTCATGCTCAAACCGAGCTTAAGTTGGCCGATGGATTAACCGTTCTGGTTGGCCCTAATAACATCGGGAAAAGTACCGTTGCCGTTGCGATGAAGATTCTGGCACGCAACACCAACTCTAACTTCGTGATGCAACACGACCAGAAGGATTGCTCAATCTCGGTCGAAACGAGCGAGGGATATACTATTCAATGGATAAAACGAAAAAGCCCTAGTTACATAATCAACGGCCAAGCCAAGGATCGCCTAGGTCGAGGGGGGACACCGCCAGAACTGGACGCGACCCTGAGGCTGGCTCCGGTTGAATTCGAGGACAAAGACTTCGAGCCTCATTTTGGCGACCAAAAATCCCCAATTTTTCTCATAAACCGTCCCCCTAGCCAAATCGCCCAGTTCTTTTCGACGACCTCGGATGCCGAAAAGTTAGTGGCCATGCAACGCTTGCACCAGAAGCATCGAACGGAGGCTCAAAACACGGCGAAAATGCTCTCGACGAAAAACGACGCCATTCAACATTCGCTCGACGCACTTGAAGACCTGCCAAAACTTGAGTCCGAATTCGCAATTTTGGAACGTGTGGCACTTTCCCTTGATAGTTTGGCTAAGGAAATCGCAAACTTAGAGGATTTGATCCGGTCCTATGCTCAGGTGACTCGTGAATGGCGAATCGAGCAGCAACGAACAACGTGTTTGACTCAATTGCAGCCGATGCCAGTCCTTCAACCAACGGAGCAACTAGAAAGCGTCGCAACTCAGTGGACCATCACCATGCGAAACCATCTTCGTTTTGAAGAAACCATCCAGATGCTGAAGGATCTTGTCGCCACACCGACGATTGACGACGAAAAGCCTCTAGAGAAGATTGCCAGTGATCTGCGAAAAGCGTTCGAAAAATTCGAATACTGGCGTGAGTGTGCAATCGCCAATGCGGAACTTTTTCCCCCAAGTCAATTCACCCGAACAGACCATCTTCAATCAGCGGTTGACGGAATCCTGGAACTGGAGACCGAAACGCAAAAGCTGTTTGAGATCAAACAGGCCGCTTCGAAGCTGGCAGAGTCCCCTACCCTGGTACCCGAGGATGGACTTGGCAAAATGATTTGCAAAATAGTCGAAGTGTCCAGCGACCATTTGCGGCTAGAGGCTTTCCTCGAAAATTTGATGGAGCTCCACCCAATTTCAGCTACTCCTGATGATTTGCCGTTGAGGGACGCGATACTCGCGTTGGCAAGGACGAAAGAACAATTCACGAATAATCGGTCGCTACTAGAAAATGTCCATGAGTCTATTGCTGCTCTTGAATTCGAGTCCGAGCAGTGGTTAAGCACGAAACCCACTTGCAGTTCGTGTGGCGCCGAGTTATCGGCTGACTCGATCCGTTACAAAATGCACAGGCACGGGCAAATCCATGACTTGTGACACCGAGCCCGAAGACGTTTCCATTTTCGTTGAACGGAAGCGACTCTCTGGACTGTTGTTCATAGGGGATCCGCATGTCGAGGGTCGCACACCAGGCTTCCGACGCGACAACTATCCTGAGACAGTTTTGGCGAAATTAAAATGGTGTCTGGAATACAGTGGTCAGCAGAATCTACAACCAATCTTGCTCGGTGACATCTTCGACAAGCCGCGAGACAATCCAAATTGGCTTTTGTCGCGAATGTTGGACATCTTTGATGGCCATTGTATTCCTGCGATTTTCGGCAATCACGATTGTGCGAATCCGCATTTGGACGAAAACGATAGTCTCACTTTATTGGTCAAGGCAGGCGCCATCCGTCTACTGGATGAGCAGAATCTGTGGGCCTCCTCGTTCGAAAATCGGATGGTGATTATCGGTGGCTCCCCCTATCGTTATCCTATTCCCGAACGCTTGATCATGGATCCTGAACAGATTCGATTGAGCTTTGCCAATTCAGCGAATCACTCCGATCAGCAATCAAGTGATTGGATGAAGGGCGATAGTAAGCCCGGTTTGGTGATTTGGTTGACCCATCATGACTTAACTTTTCCCAATCTAGACGAAGCAGTCGTGACGCACCTCCATGAACTCGTTGGCATCGACTACGTGATCAACGGCCATATTCATAGGAGAGCTTCGGCGGAAGTAGTGCGTGGTCAAACCACTTGGGTAAACCCGGGCAACATAGTGCGTCGATCGAGGAGCGATTCCATCCGTGGCCATGAGCCTACCGTCTTGCGAATGGATATTGCCTCCGACGGGCAATGGCTGCACTACGTAAAAGTACCGCATCAAGAAGCAGAACAAGTCTTCTACGATTTAGAGTCGTTGGGCAATGACGAGACCGAGTCGAATCATTCCAGTTTCGTTACCGGCTTAGCCATGCTCCAATCTCGAAAGACACAGTCAGGAGCTGGCCTAATGCATTTCTTAAAAGAGAATGTAGACCAATTTGAATCGGAAGTTGCGGTCGAAATCTTGAAGCTTGCCGATGTAGTGCTTACCGAATCAAACCCACCAAACGCGAAACTATGACGACCAAGAAAACGAATACGACGACGCTGCCAACTGGACAACTTTCTATCGACCAGTTGCAAACAAAATACGATGAACTAAACCGGCGGAAGATCGAGGCTGAAACTCGCCACCGCGACGCCTCAGACCAATTGCAAAAGCTTCGCAGTCAAGCGTTGGCTACATGGGGAACCGATGACCTAGATGAACTCAAGATCAAGTTGGTCAAACTGCAAGAAGAAAACGAAGCCCGCCGAGCCAAGTACCAATCGGACCTTCAACGCATTGAGGAAAAGCTTCATGAAGTCGATGAAAAGTATCAATCGCTTCGAGCAACCGGTCGTGACGCGGAATAATGCGTTTCCAGCCAAACATCAGCAGCCATCATAACGAATGGTTCAAGTCGACTTTACGTTTACATCAAACGTCGGAACGGCGCGACCGAGGCCGGTTTCTCATTGAGGGAACGCATTTGGTTGAGGAAGCCATCGCCACGGGATGGTCGCTAGAATCTATCTGCTTCGAAGAAACGTGGGCCAAGCACAATCAGTCGCTATTGGTTCGAATAGCGGCCGATCCGAATCAAAGCAACGTCTTGTTGCAACCTGCGACAGCGGACATATTGCGACGTTTGTCTACCACCACTTCGCGGTGTTCTGTCGTTGGAGTTGCGATGGACCGTGATAGTGCGAAAAGTAGTATTTTTCCAGTCTCGTTAGCTCTGGCAGTCGAGTCTTTACAGGATCCTGGCAATCTAGGTTCGATGATTCGCATCGCAGCGGCCACGGGAGTCAACCAAGTGTTCGTAAGCAACGATTGCGTTTCACCTACGAATCCCAAAGTGCTACGGTCTTCAGCGGGGCAATGGTTTCGCAGCCCTCCATTGGTCACCGATTTACCGGCCCTCCTCAGACGGCAAGCCGCCTCCTCGGTGCAGGTTCTTGCGGCATGTGCAGACGGGAAATCATTTTGGGAAACCGACCTGACAAGCCCGACGCTGTTTCTGCTTGGCAATGAAGGGACCGGACTGAGTTCTGAGATTCGATCGCTGGCGACCGGTGAAATCTCAGTACCCATGTCAGTCGGTGTGGAGTCACTCAATGTTTCCATTACCGCTGCTTTGTTGATTTACGAAGCTCTAAGGCAACGCAAATTTGGATTAAGCACCTGCACATAAGTTTCCGAGCCTTACTCATCGGAAGCAACTCTATCCTAAATTCTTGACACAATTGGGGAAATGAACATCCTGCACATCTTGTCTATCAATGTTCCTTAGTTTGTTCGAAAACGAATGCGTACGTGCTTATAGGACGCTGGCAGCCTGCTTCACGAACGACGCGATAAAACGTCGAACAATAAACGTCGGGGATGGCACTGAGCACGAGTGTCGGATTGCGGGCACCAGCTATTGGCAAGGAGTGTCGATATTTGTCAATATTTTTTGTAAAGACGGCTTTCCAGTCGCATCCAGCGCCCCATACTGTCATCATTGTTGCCGTTGATACGAGTCTCAATCCGTTTTCCTAAAACCCTCCCCATATGTTGCGTGATATTCCCGACTCGCGAGTCAGCGGACCCTTCAAAGACGTGCTTCGAGGTATGTTGGCCGAGCTCTCCATTCGGCTGGACGTGCCCACCGAAAGCGCTGACATACAGCAGGCTCTCAATGATGCGGAAACGGATACTCAAGTTGGCAACGTCGATGCGTTGACGGTTGCTTTGATGCGATCTGGACAAAGTCTTGGAATTCGACTAGCCCCGGTAGTGTTAAGTCCTAACGAGGTTTGGGAATTGCTTCTCGACGGATTTTCAATCGCTGTCGTTCAACATGTGGCATCCAATCCCGTCTCTTGGGTTTTTTCGGATATTGCTGCAAGGCATTTGGAGGTCTCAAAAATCGATTCCAACGGGAGGACATCGGAATCCATCTCGAAGTCCCATTTACGCAAGACTATCGAACGAATTGAACTTCCCATTTTCTTCGTGGCGCAACCTTCATTGGGATGCCAGTCCATCGCTTCCAACTTGGCTTCCGTTCATGACGATCTGCATCGCGTCTCGAATGGTCATTCGCACCACGAAGAGCATCATCCGCACGTCTCGCCGCAACGACGCATGTTGCGATTTCTCAAATTCGAAGTGCGCGATATTTGGTCGCTCGTCATTTTCGGATTTATTGTCGGCGTTCTGGATCTGGCAACGCCATTGGCGGTCGAACAAATGGTAACCACCATTGGATTCGCTAGTTTGACGCAGCCACTAATTTGGTTAGCGATCCTGCTTTTTGGCATCCTAACTCTTTCCGCCATCATCAAGGGCCTACAGTTTTTTATTGTCGAAATCTTACAGAGGCGAATCTTTGTTCGCATCGTCGGCGACCTCTCCGAACGACTGCCACGACTCGAGCGGGCAGCGATGGATGGAATTCATGGCCCTGAGATGGCCAATCGTTTCTTTGACGTGATGACGATACAAAAATCGACAGCTTCGCTATTGGTCGAGGGTTTGTCGCTGGTGATTCAAACCCTGACCGGTCTACTTCTGTTGGCCATCTATAGTCCGTTTTTGTTGGCGTTCGACATCGTCTTATTGATGGCCATGACCGTCCTGCTCTATTTGTTGGGGCGTAGTGCCGTACGTACAGCGATCGAAGAATCATTAGTAAAGTATCGAGTCGCGCATTGGTTGCAGGACGTAATCGGCAATCCAACGGCCTTTCAAGTGCATGGCGGTTGCGATCTCGTGTTGGATCGTGCTAATCGGTTGACAGTCGAATACTTGGACGCTCGCCGCAAGCATTTTATTGTCTTGATGCGTCAAACACTCTTTGCTTTGCTGTTGTATGCCGTTTCTATCTCCGCGTTGCTTTCATTGGGTGTTTGGCTAGTTTTGTCTGGCAGTCTTACGATGGGTCAGTTGGTCGCGAGCGTCTCGGTGGTGGTTGTGGTGGTTGGGGCGTTTGCGAAAATTGGCAAGTCCTTGGAGTCGTTCTACGACCTCATGTCGGCGGTGGACAAAGTCGGGCACTTGATCGATCTGCCGACTCTGCCTCCGTCCCGTTCTCTAGACGCCGGAATTGGTCCAGTTGAAGTAAGGTTTCGGTCCTTAAGCGTGCAGGGGGGCGGTCAGCAGACAACCAAGATCCCAGATCTCAAGATCGAAAGCGGCCAACGTTTTGCCGTTACCGGTGAAGGAGAGTGTGGCAAGTCCATCTTGATGCAAACACTTTGTGGGCTTCGTCCACCAGCCAGTGGTTTAGCGGAAATAGGTGGGGTGGATTCGCGTGAAGTGAATCGCTTTGCCGACGGTTCGATGGTATCCATTGCATCGGACTCGGAAATTTTTCGAGGTACATTGACCGAAAATCTTTCGCTCAATCGAGTCTCCGTGACTTCGGCGGAGGTTCGAGCTGCCCTCCAAGCCGTCGAACTTTGGGATGAAGCTCTCTCCCTGCCACAAGGCTTAGAAACGATGCTGCAAAGTGGTGGGTATCCGCTCAGTAGCAGTCAAGTGATTCGGCTCATACTGGCGCGAGCTATCGCCTCTCGCCCTAGGCTGCTCGTAATCGACGGGGTTCTCGATCGCTTACCGCCCATGATGCGAAAGCGAATCTGGGAACGGCTAAGCGACCGAAGACAACCTTGGACATTGGTTCTGTCCACGTACGATCGAGAGATCCTAGCGCAATGCGATGGTCAAATGGAATTGCTTTCCTCAAAATCCGGACACTAAAAAATGATGACTGAATCGCCACCGCAGAAGCAGAATTCTGCAACTCTATCGGCGTTGCCTCGTCGGATGAACCGTTTGCGGCCAACCAAACAACTTGGCGAAAGATTTCCCGCTATGCACTTGGTCCGATCGAGTTGGTTGGCGAGGTTGATTGCAAGGGTGACGTTTCTTTTATTGATTGGACTCGGCTTGGCTGCCATTTTCTTGCCTTGGCAGCAAACATCGCGATGCGAGGGAGAGGTGGTCGCGAGATTGCCTCAACTACGACGACAAGTGGTAACAAGCTCCGCAAAGGGGATCGTTAGTTCCATGAGAGCTGACCTGCGAGAGGGTTCACTTGTGACCGAGGGAGAGATCATAATGGAACTAGACGCCTTCTCCAAAGATCAACTGGAACTCACGCGACAACAGGAACGATCGCTGCTAGAAAAGCTAAACTTCGCAAAATTGATCCTCCAAAACACAAAGGACCAAGTCGTTACAGAACAGGCGAACCTGGATCGATCCATTGAATCTGCCGAAGCCGATGTAAGGGCCACACAGTCGAAATGGAAACAGGCGAAGGCAAAGGCTGAGGCCCAAACGCGAATGCACGATCAAGCCTTCCAAGACCTCGTAGTTTCAAGAAAGCTCCGAGGAGATGCCGAACCAGAAATCGCTTACCAAAGAGCGATAAACAAAGAAGCTGCCGAAGAGCAAAAGCTGATCGAATCTCACGAAGCAGTTAACGAAGCGTTCGAAGAACTGAATAGCAAGGAACAAATGCTAGCGAGCAAGCGAAAGGAAGTGGAAACCAAAGTCATTGAGCTCAAATCCAAGGTGGCAAAATCCGAAAGCGAAATCACAACGATCACGAAAGAACTGCAAGACGTTCTGGTTAAATTGGGGGAACTAGACCGATTGAAAATACTTAGCCCAAGCAGCGGTCGCATTCAAGCAATACTTGGTCAGGTTGGAACCAACACGGTTAAGGAAGGAGACAAACTTTTTGAAGTCATTCCGGATACGAGCGACCTGGCTGTGGAACTCAATGTGAGAGGGCTAGATCTACCACTTATTCATGTAGGTGACGAGGTTCGCTTGCAATTCGATGGCTGGCCCGCCATTCAATTTGTTGGCTGGCCAAGCGTGGCGGTCGGCACTTTTGGGGGCAAAGTGATTGCTGTCAATCCATCGGATGATGCCGAAGGGAATTTCAAGATCATTGTCGGGCCAGATCCGGATGATCCCAAGCAAGAAAAATGGCCGGACAGCCGATATCTAAGGCAAGGAGTAAGGGCGAAAGGTTGGGTCATTCTGAGCGCAGTTCCCTTAGGCTTTGAAATATGGCGTCAGTTGAACGGTTTTCCGCCCACCATCGACAAGTCGATGCCCAGCGAAGAAAAAGCAAAAGATCCCAAAATGCCCAAATTCAAATAGGGCATTCGTTGATTGTTTTACTGGCCTCTTTTCCTTGCAACATGGTTTTGGCACAGGAGACAACGGACCGTAAGTCACTCAAGGACCTGGAACAACGTCTCCGCGAGCGTCCCAGTGATCCAAGGGAGAACGATGGTCGCGGTATGCGTCTAGATCGCACGGTCCGCGACAAACCCAATGAAAACTTCGAGTCACCCAAGTCCGACACAGTATCCAAGCCAGAATCTGCGACTAAGTCAGAAGCGCCTGCCGTTCGTGAAGTTTTGCCGACATCCGACTTAGATGCCCAAGCGATGGGACAGCTCTTGCAATTGTCAGATGTGATCGCGTCTACTTACCGTGCGTTTCCTCTTCTTGAGATCGCGAGGCTTCAATCGGGCGTGACCGCAGGCCAACAAACTTCGGCCATGGGCGCGTACGATGTAAAGCTTGAGTACTATTCGCTCAGCCAACCCGTTGGATTCTATGAAACCTATCGCAATGGCATCGGAGTCGCGCGCCAGTTGTGGTGGGGTGGCTATGCCAGCGCCGGATACCGAATCGGGCGTGGAAATTTTGAGCCTTGGTACAAAGAACGTCAGACGAACGATGGCGGTGAATTCAAAGTTGCATTCGTTCAACCGCTCCTGCAAGGCCGAGCCATCGATCCGTCTCGTGTAGAACTATTTCAGTCGAACTTGAGACGCCAGGCAGTCGGGCCGGAGATTCAAAGCCAGATTCTCGTGGCCGGTCTCGATGCAGCCAAGGCCTTTTGGTTGTGGGTAGAAATCGGAAATGTGCTAAAGGCTCAGGAAAGGGTGTTGGAGATTGCAGTCAAGCGCGGCGAACAGCTTGAGCGTACCAAGGCCGCAGGTGCGGCTTCGAATTTGGAGATCTCGCTCAATGCTCAACAGATTTATGAACGGCAACTCAAGGTAAACGAAACGCGACAGAAGTTTCGAGATACGGCATTCAAACTTTCATTGTTCCTAAGAGATGAGTCGGGCGGACCGATGTTGGCGCCGCCCGAATGGTTGCCCAGCGACTTCCCGGAAATCGCAAAAGTTCCTGTCGGCGATTTTCAAGCTGACTTTCAAAAAGCGCTTGGAAGTCGACCTGAATTGACACTCATTGAATTGGACCGCCAGACATCTCGTTGGGACTTGACGCTCGCACGCAATCAGCTGCTGCCAAACGTCGACTTCTCCGTTCAGACGATTCAAAACGTGGGGCAAGGTACCAGTGCCATCAATGACAAAGGCGAATTTCAAGTTGAGGCAGGCGTCATTGGCGGAGTTCCCATCCAGCGACGCAAACCGATAGGTAAGATTCAAAGCACTGAAGCCAAGCTAATGCAAATCTCGCAAAAACTTGAGTACCAGCGAAACAAAATTGGAATCGAATTGAGGACTGCCCGCAACGCATTGGACATTGCCCAGCAGAATGTTGTTGCTGCCAAAGAACTGGTCAAACAGGCCAACATAACGCTAAGCATCTTCCGCCGTTCGCTCGAGGCTGGCAGGACCGACCTATTCTTCTTGTTGACTCAGGAGATTAAAGTTAACGACAGTGAAGTGAAGTTATTGGAAGCGGAGAGAGACTTTTTTACTGCACTCGCTTCCATGCAGGCGGCATTGGGCCTGGACCCGTTAGAACAAGCGACGGGATTAGCCATCCAATAATGCATCATAAATCCTGGCGGGATAAATACCAACAGCTTACTGACAGCATGACTGTGATGAACAAGAAGTTCGTCCAGATCGGTCGCCACGGATCGCTTTGGATGGTGGGAGCATCGAGGTCATTGCGATCAACGGCCAGGCTCTTGTTCTTTGGATTCTTGAGAACGAACTCAATCGTTTCGTTGACCGCCGCGGGTTTTGGGTTCACTTCGTAAAATGGACTGATGATATATCCGTAGATCATTTCTGCGACGCCGGCTTTCGGTCGAAGCGATCTTTTTGAAATGCCTTCTTTTAGGTCCCAAAGGTCTGCCCGCTTGCCTGAATGTGCTACCCAAAGCAATCCATCTTTGTTGAAGTGAATAGCATGCACTCGCCCTTGTCCCGATAAAGATGGCTTGGAAATTTTGTCGCCATTTGCATCGTAGTGCCAAGCCACACCCTCAGGTGACAGCATCGCAAAGTTGCCTTGGGTGTCTGCCACGATCTGTTTAATAGTGACTTCGCCCATTGCGTCCAATTGCTTTCGCACTTGCATTGTTTCCACGTCGATAACAAAGGGTTTCATACCGTTTGGGCAAACGATACAAGTGCGGTCGTTCGCGCCGATGGATGCGACGGTTTCGGGCGGAACATCGAGATCTAGTTCCGTCTCGCGTTCGAGCGAATCCCTTTCGGAATTCCAACGACAAACCTTGGCACGTGAGTAGGTGAGTAAGTGTTGGAAAGTCGGTGAAGCAGCTACGTCCATCGGCTTGGAGAGTTTCCATTCCTTTGGGGCCAATTCAACAAAGGCTGAAGAGGGTACGGGCGTGTTTGCGTTGCCAAAGACTCCGGAGAAAGCTCGCCCCGCCCAATCGGCGATCAGTTTCCCCTCTTCTGCTTGCGAGGCTCCAGCCGGATTGAATCGGTAAAAACCGTTTTCATTCAACACCGCGAGAGTATTTTTCCAAGGAATAATTTGAAGCGGTTCGGCTGGCAGTTCTGGTCCGCTGTCCATCCGACCATCCTCCCATATTTTCGAGGAAAAAGTCTTGTCGTTTGGGTCGGCTAAGTCGGGCGTTCTCGCAAACTCCAATTTGGCTCCTTGACCGCCCCCCATGCCAAAGGGATTGAAGCGTGGTCTTCCGAAGTAAATACCTTTTTCGCTTTCAAGCCATACGGGCCCCATGACTTTTTGACCGTCGACTTCGCCATAGGCTGTCTTCCAAGTTTTGGACTCGTCGTCCCAAAACTGAATTCGGCCTTGCTGAGTGGCTAACAGAACGGTGTCTTTGATCGCGTAGATCCGCTGCGTTTGAGGCTGGATGTGCAGGAAGAAGTCGAAATAAAAGTGGATTAAGCCCACGCCAAAGCAAACACCCCAAAACACGGCGGTCATGACCACACAGATGATTGGGTTCTTCCAAATCAAACCAACCAAAGCAGACACCGAGTAGAAAATCATAAACGCAAAAATAAACAATGGGATGCACCAGAGTATTCCCATGTTCCAAATCCCAAGACGCGTTCCTGCGTAGACATACAATCCGACCAAGAGGAAAACGATGTTGAATGCCACAAAGATGCAGCCACCCAAGAATTTCGTCAGGAAAAGCAAATTTCTCGACAACGGCTTGCTAAGCAGCAAGTGCAGCGAGCCGGTTTGAAACATGTCCGGGATCATCGGGCTCGTGATGATGATTGCAACAAACATGGCTGCAATTCCGAGCCCAAGCCGCATTACGAGCGGGAAAATAACAGATTCGATGAATGGTTTTATGAGTTGTTCCGTAAAAGGCAAAGCCCCACCCAATTTTAGGCCGCCATAAGTGATCCAGGTTGCCTGGCCTGACGCAGATCTGGTCATGTTGGGAAATGCCAGGTCAATCAATTTGCGATTGAGCTGCTCGAGTTCCGCGGCAGTTCGGTTTTCGTTTTCGATGAGTGATTTTAGTTCCTTGCGCCGATCCGCTGTGGGCCATGCTTCCTTATCATACAGATCCTTTTTTGTTAGCAGTTTGTTGAAGGCTGAGGTCAACATGCCTGTAAAAATTCTTCGTTTGTTGTTTTGACGTTGGACTAGGATTCCTTGAAACTCATCATCCAATTTCGAGTAAACAGCTTTTTGCGAACGGGTCCCCTTGCCGGCTGAGGCCGCTGCAAGATTGTCGAGAATGACTCTCGGATTTTCTATGTCGGCAAAGGTAAACGCGTAGCTTTCCCCTTGTGATATAGAAAGTGGAAACAACGCAGCTAAGATCAATGTCCAGGCCGCTAGCAAAATCCAAAGTACTTTGGATCGCACGGATTCTTGAAAACTGTCGTAAAGGACAGCGAGGTAGGGCTTCATTGCGTTGACTTGAGCGGTTTTGGTGTGGAATGAGAGGGAGTCGTGGCGGCGCTGACGATGCTCATAAAGACTTGTTCGAGGCTGGGGCGAAATCGCTGCATCCGATAGATGCTGATCGCGTTTTCTCGCAATCGATCGACGGCTCGATCCACACTGGCTTGCTCGGTCGCATCCACTGCGAATCGCTGAACAGCGGAAGCGGAATCGACGCCATCCAGAACCGTTGAAAAATCTCGAACCGCGCAGTCTCGCATTGCTTCTTGAATTCGGCTCACACTGCCGATCGCTTCGATAGTAACGGTCGCTTTGCTCGCATGCGGATGGTTCTCAATCAACTGGTCAATTGTTCCGATGCCTCGTAGCTTTCCTAAGGCCAGAATGGCAACTCGATCGCAAACCAACTCCACTTCTTGCAAAATATGGCTGTTCAGGAAAACTGTTTTGCCACGTTCTTTCAGTTGATCCAGAACGCTACGAATTTCCTGGCGGCCCATCGGATCTAGGCCGTCGGTGGGCTCGTCGAAAACCATGAGATCGGGATCATGCAACATGGCTTGAGCTAGGCCAAGACGTTGGCGCATGCCTTTCGAATAACGTCGAACCGGTTCATGTTCGCGTCCTTGAAGTCCAACTAGTCGCCAAAGTTCGTTTTCGCGAGCTCGGATTTGTGACTCATTCATTTCGCTCAAACGGCCGTAAAAATACAACGCGCTTCGACCGGTATGGTGACGAGGGAAGACCAAATTTTCAGGGAGGTAACCAATCTTGCGCCGAGCGGATTTGCTGCCGGCAGGCAAATCGAGCACGGTCGCTGACCCTTGATTGGGATGCAAAATCCCTAGCAAGACTTTGATCAGCGTGGTTTTGCCGGCGCCGTTTGGGCCAAGCAACCCGAATACTTCACCCCGTTTTACCGAAAGCGAAACATGGCTTAGGGCGTTGTGGATTTTCCGGAAGATTAACCCTTCCCGGTAAGTTTTCGATAGGTCGGTGACGTCGATGGCCGTGGCCGATGGTTGCATGGAGTCTTTCTAGGAGCAAACGTATATTTCGAAGATAAGACACTTATTCTAACACGACGTCAAACTTAGCACGACGCGCAAGCTAGTGATCGTAGTCAGAACACCGAATTCCTAGCTCGCGCGTAGTGCTTTGCCGGGCAATGCCGAGGAAATGTCAATGTCAAGGAACTGTCCAGGAAATATAATATATTGGCAATCGTCGCTTAGCGGTTCTTCAAAAATTCGCGGACCTGTCAACATTCTTGGAATTCGGTAGGCGTTCTAGTCCATTTTATCAAGAAATACGTTTTAGCGGCTAGAATGGTCGCAGGTTTACTGAGTCCATTTCGAAGGTTGTTCTCCAAGAGTTAATTATGAAAAGTCCATTTCCAGGCATGGACCCGTTTTTAGAACGTCATTGGCAGGATGTTCACTCCCGATTTATGGTCTATGCATCGACGCAGTTGAATAGACAATTACCTGAGGATCTTCTCGCCCGCGTCGAAGAAAGTTTAGCCGTCGAAACGGACGATGGTCGAACGCGCGTCGTGTATCCCGACATCAGTGTTGCAGAGCTGACGACTTCTTTTGCTGGCCTGCAATCGGAAACGGCAGGTGTGGCGATTGCCGATCCATTCGAAGTGCCACTGCCGATCGAAGCACCGCCGCAGCGCCGACTAGAAATCATCGACTCAGGGAGCGGCAATCGCATCGTAACGGTGATCGAACTGTTAAGCCCTGTCAACAAAACCATGCCCGTCGGACGAGCAGTTTACCGCAAGAAGCAATCGGAATACATTCAAGGGATGGTGAACTTGGTCGAAATCGACTTATTGCGGTGCGGCGAGTTCGTGATGGCAATGCCAGAAGAAGAATGGCCATTGATTCATCAGGCTCCGTACAAAATTTGCATTCGCCGGGTGAACCGACCATGGGTAGCTGCCGGAATTGGAATTCCGTTGCAGGATAAGCTTCCAAACATTGCCATCCCACTGCGAAATCAAGACCGAGACGTCGTGTTGGAGCTCCAGCCCATTATCGATGCATGTTACCGAGATGGTCGGTACCATACTATCGATTACAGTCGAGCCTTGAACCCACCTTTGTCGGCTGAAGAATTGAAATGGGCGGAGTCCCTTATTCGGCGAGAGTCTGGTAAAGATCCGATATAAGCTGGATCCCATCTTGCGGTTGGCAAACGATGGAAGGATTTCGGTCGCTTCAACGATCGGAAGCGGTATTTCAGGGAAAGTAACGAATAAATGAGTATTTGTCGAACCAATTGAACGCTCTTGCAGTTGAATAGGTCACGTCAAAACCGGACAATAGGGAAGAGTGTCTTGTTTTCTCTGAGAAACTCGGATTGCGTTTACCGTTCTATCCTATTGCTTTTTGCCTACGTCCCTTGAGCTCGCCAATGTTGAAACGACCTCGAAATGACCGCAAGAACGAGTTGAAGCCGAACTCAGGCGAAGACGATGACGGCGAAATTGCTTCTAACTGGTTTGATTCTGAAACCAAATCCTTTTTGGTAAGCATGCTGGTTCACCTTGTACTGGTCATTGGCCTAGCGTCCTACACAGTGGTAACCGAACCTGACGTTCTTGCTTTGTTTATTGTATCCCAACCCATAGCCGATGAACTGCCGCTGGACATCATCAATGAAATCACTTACTCAGAAGCGCCTGCGGAGGAGATCGGGGCAAACTCGGTGGGTTTATCAAACATGGCTCTTTCGACGGCTCCGACGCTAGCAGATATCTCCGAGGTACCGAGCCTGGATTTAGACTTAACGTTGCCCAACTCCAGTGTGCATATTTCCCTCGACATCAAGGATGCTCTCGGGGTGACCGAGTCAACGAAAGCGGTTCGCGGAATGACGGGCGTTGGCGAGACAGGCGCGGAGGGAGCCGTCGACCGGATTACCTATGAGTTGCTACAGTCTATCGAACAGCGTCCTACTCTCGTAGTTTGGTTATTCGACAGCTCGATCTCGATGGTAAGACGCAGGCAAGAGATTCGTGATAGATTCGATCGCATCTACGAACAGTTGGGTATCGTTCAAGAGGAAAAGCGTAAGAGAGGTGGTTACAACGATTCGGATACGTTGATTACATCGATCGTTTCGTTTGGAAACGATGTTCAATTCATGACTAAGAAACCCACCTCGAATCTCTCAGAGATTCGAAACGCCATCGACAATATTGCAACGGACGAATCCGGCATCGAGATGGTCTTCCATGCGATAAAAGCCGTTGCCGATCGATATAAGTCCATGCGAACGTCGCGAGGCCCAAGCGATCCAGAGCGAAACGTCGTTTTGATAACCATCACCGACGAGCGTGGCGACGACATGCAGTTGGCTGACGAAGCAATTGCGATCTGCAAGCGGTTCGCCATCCAATCCCATGTGCTGGGCGTACCCGCTCCTTTCGGGCGAGAATTCACCTACATCAAATTTGTGGACCCAGATCCGAAGTTTGACCAAACCCCAGACTGGCGGCAAGTCGATCAGGGGCCCGAGACTTTTTTGCCTGAACGAGTTTCGTTAGGTTATCAAGACAACTATTTCGAGGAGCCAGTCATCGATTCCGGTTTCGGCCCGTACGCGCTTGCTCGCATGTGTTATGAGACAGGTGGAATCTATTTTTCCATCCACCCGAATCGACAGGTTGGGAAAAAAGTTGACGCAGGAAAAATAGAAGCCTTTGCATCACGAATGAGCTACTTCTTTTCTCCGGAAATCATGGACGTGTACCGCCCTGACTACCTTAGCGAATCAGAATACATGTCTAAGATCCGAAAGAGCCCTTTACGGGCAACGTTGATTCAAGCGGCACAGATCGCTAGGGTCGGAACGCTCGATAAACCTCAGCAGCTATTTATCAAAAAAGAGGAAGCGACCTTTATTCGCGAGCTGACGTTGGCGCAACAAGAGTCAGCTCGACTAGCACCTGAACTATTTCATTTATGTACCGTGCTTGCCGAGGGTGAAAAGTTTCGAAACAAGGAGACGTCACCTCGCTGGCTTGCAAGCTTCGACCTATCTTTCGGCACATCGATCGCTGCCAAGGTTCGTGCCGAAACGTACAACGCGATGCTGGCCAAAGCAAAGCGAGGGATGAATTTCGAAAAGCCCGGCAGCAACACTTGGAAGCTCAATCCAACCGACAAAATAACGGTTGACAGCAAGCTCGAAAAGGAAGCCAAGCAGGCAACTGATTTACTGCGTGGCGTTGTTGAGAAGCACAAAGGAACTCCCTGGGCACTCTTGGCGGAACGGGAATTAGGCCACCCGCTCGGATGGGAATGGACCGAGTCGTTTACGGATTTAAACCCACCACCCAAGGCGAATGTTCGGCCACCACGAACAACTCCAACAACTCCTCAGGACGACAAAGCAAGGATGCTTGCGCCCCCTCCTCCGAAGCGGCCCGTTACCAAGATATAGAACAAGATAAGCACGCGTGACGAAGTATCTCGGGATAACATGTAGCCGACGTCGCTCCGCGACTCGGCAATTCAGTGTCGCGGAGCGAGACTTCCACAACGATCAAATCAAAGAACTTCTGCCGTAGTGCTTATAAAACACCGCTCGCACAGGCCCGTCACCTAATTCCGGGTTCTTGGCTACAATGTCGCCTGCCATTGGTACCAAGACATTGGACGTATTCACCGGATTTCGAGTTGAGGAGTGTTGCCGTGTTTCGTTTGGAAGTTATAGACTATATCGATCAAACCAATCAATCGCTTGTAGCTCGGGTACCAGAAGCAGGTACGGCAGCCATCCAGTACGGTGCCCAACTAATCGTGCAGCAATCTCAAGAAGCGATCTTTTTTCGGGACGGCCGAGCGATGGATTGCTTTGGCCCGGGTCGAGTAACGCTGACGACAGCCAATTTGCCGATCATTGGTCGGATCTTAACCGCACCTTTCGAAAAATCTCCATTTCAAGCCTGCGTCTATTTCATCGGCAAACAAACGTTTATCGATCAGCGCTGGGGAACGCGGAGTCCGATCACGCTTCGCGACCCCCAGTTTGGAGTCGTTCGCATGCGAGGCTATGGCAAGTTTGCATACCGAGTTGCCGACGGTGCATTGCTACTCAATTCAATCGTCGGTACGCAAGGGAAATTCACCACCGAAGAAATTGTCAATTACTTGCGAGACATCATTGTTGCAGGTTTGACCGATCTGATCGCGACATCGGGAATTGGGTTATTGGACATGCCAGCTCGCATGGATGACATCAGCGCTGCAGCTCGCGTGAAACTTGGCGATCAATTTTCCAAATATGGACTTGAATTGACCGAGTTTTTCATCAGCAATATTTCGCCACCTGAAGAGGTACAAAAGGCGATCGATGCAAAGTCTAGTATGGCGGTTCTTGGCGATTTGCGATCGTATACGATGTATGCTGCTGGCAACGCCATCCAGGCTGCTGGAAATGCACCGGGTGGCTCTCCGCTTGGATTCGGACTTGGGATGATGTTGCCACAAATTTTGCAACAACAGCAGGGAATGCAACCCCCAATTGCCAATGCAACGCAAGGAGCAGGGATAGGATTTGCATCACCTGCCGCCGCTTCGCAACAGCACCTAGATTTTTCCGCGGCAAAACCCGCGACCGCAGAAGACTTATTGACTCAACTTCAGCGAATGGCTCAGCAGTTTGGTTGGTTGCTGGAAGAAACAGACAAGAACGTATATTCTGCAATCGTTCCGCTGGCTTCGTCGCGACGCCAAAAAGTCTTTATCGAATTGGATCGAAAGGACTCGGACGGGAATCGCGTATTGGGCATCTGGAGCACGTGTGGAACCATCAATCCATCAGCCGCCATGACGGTCCTTCGCAACAATGATTCCGTCGTCCACGGAGCCTTTGCGATACGACGCATGTCAGATGGTGGTGAAGTACTCGTGTTGCGTTCCAATTTGCTTGCAGACCTCACCGACGCTGGCGAAATGGCCAAGATTATTTCCGCCATCGCGTGGCAAGCAGATCAAGTAGAGCAACAACTCTCCGGCTCTACTGACCAACACTAGCACTAGATTGCATCTAAGAATTGGGATTAAACGTGAGCGGCTGCCAAGGCAATTAAGTTCATTTCGATGTCGATCGAGTACGCTCGCGGAAATGGCTTTGAACCACATTGCGATGCACTTACGTGTTCGCTGATTTTCCAAGGTGTGGATGCGAAAGAATGCGTTGAAGAATTCGAGTTCGGTTTTGAAGGTAAGCCAATGTACACGAGTGGACCGCACGACTCTCGCGAACGCCAAGTCATGATTATGAATGCTCTTGCCAAACTTGGCGAAGGAAACTATCACTTTCTGCTCGGCGGACCCGTCGGACCCGACTTGTCAGGATTCGATGATATGACCGACGAAGATTTCGATGAGGAAGATTCTGCAGAAACAATTCAGGATGTAGGCACAGAGTTTGTACGATCAAAATATTAATTAGGCAGCGTTTGCGAGAGGAAACGAAATTTCTTAGTATCGATTTGCTAGTTGCTCAAGACAATCCCGCTGGTTTATGAAAGTTTCAAAAATAGCCGGATCGCTTAATCCAACTGCGCTCTTTACAAAACTCTTGAGTGCAGAATAAGTCATGATTTCCAGATGCCCAAACTTGAATTCGCGAACCTCCACACTGCGACTGTGAAGCAGCTGTTTGTAGTCAACGAAGTAGGAAGTGCTCAAAGCACTTGAAGGCCCGCGTAGTTGTTTACCGGAATTGTCAAAATCGACAACAAACAGCCGTTCGTCTGGCACAACCAAAATCGGGAAAATCCAATGACTGACGGGTCGCTTGTCCTCGTAAAAAGTCCCTTTCATCCCGATAGGGATTTCAGCCATTAGCCGGTGGTTGAGCGCAGCGACACCACCGGATGGCGGGACACCCTCGCATCGTCGACCCCAACGGGGTCGCAGCGCACCGGTTGCTGCGACCCCGTTGGGGTCGGTTACGGAGCGCGTCAACGTTGTCCGGGGGTGCGCGGTGCGACCCCCGGCTAATGGCTGAAATCCCTTCGGGATGAAGGCGAGTTAGAAGCATAGTTTTCTATCCTTGTATCATTGGCGTATACAGATGCTGTTTGATCTCCTCGAGATCGGACTTCAGCCTTGGTGCGCCGCCGTATCGTTTGGATAACGATTGAAAGCTGCCAAACTCATCGCGATCTTCCATTTTTCGCAGCTTGCCTATCTGGTTCCGCCGCTAAAGTAAAGTCCAAATTACCGATGGCTAGTTTGCTGTCCGCTGGCTTGGGTAGATACATGCCGAAATGGGATTCATACCACTCGATGTCTCGGCCCCAGAATCGTGCGACACGATCGCGGCGTCGTCGCCCTTCTTGCTCCGAATACCCTTCAAGATCGGCCGCACAACGCCAAGTATCTCTGCATGGCTCGATGACGCTGGCAATGCTGCCGACATCGCTTTCAAGTCAGTATGCCCAATCTAAGAAACGAGTATTCGCTTCACTTATCTGTTCCGCCATTACGTTTGTTTTTCGACAAATGCAATTGTATCGCAGCTTGCTTCGTCGTGGTTGACATTTTGGGCTCGATGTTTACGATACAAACCAAAATGATCACCATTTCTCACGAGGCAATTATGTTCCTTCGACCCGTTGTGCTTTCTTTGTTGTTAAGTGGATTGATGGCCGAGGATTCATTCTCGCAATGGAATCAATGGCGCGGTCCTAATCGCGATGGCATCTCAACCGAAAGCGGGTTGCTAGGATCGTGGCCAGAACAAGGCCCGGCGGTTGTCTATAGCGTTAAAGGGCTCGGTAAGGGGATGGCCAGCGTAGCGATCGCAAATGGCAAGATCATTACGATGGGCAATAGGGATGGAAACACCAACGTCGTTTGTTTGGATCAAGCCAATGGTGAGACGGAATGGACTACGCCCTTTACGCCTGCTAAAGGTGATCCGAATTGTAGCCCAACTGTCGATCTGGCGAGTGGACTCGTGTATGCCCTGTCGAATGACGGCGTCCTGGTCTGCTGCAAATTGGATGGAGGTGAAATCGTATGGCAAACCAGCTTTACCAAGGACTTTGGCGGCAAGATTGAATCGAGTTGGGGTTATAGCGAATCGCCATTAGTCGACGGTGATCTGCTCCTATGCACCCCCGGAGCTACGGATGCAATGGTCGTCGCACTCAACAAGAAAACAGGCGACATCGTATGGAAGGGCAAGGCGCCGGCAGGCAAGCTACGAGGAAATGATGGAGCAGGATATTCCTCTATAATCATTTCAAACGCAGCCGGCATCAAACAGTATGTTCAGTTAATAGGTCACGGAATGGTTGGATACGATGCGAAAACGGGCAGGCTGCTATGGAACTATGATCGCATTGCGAACCGAACCGCAAACATTCCAACGCCTATTGCCAAGGACAACTACGTTTTTTGCTCGACGGGCTATGACGACGGTGGAACCGCATTGCTAGAATTATCCAAGAAGGGGCAGTTGCTGCAAGCCAAGGAGGTTTATTACAAAACCAATAAGGAGCTCCAGAACCATCATGGTGGGATGATCATGATCGGTGACTATGTCTACATGGGGCATGGCCACAACAATGGTTTCCCTGCCTGCGTTGAATGGAAGACCGGGAAAAACCTTTGGGACAAGGCTCGTGGAGCGGGCACGGGTTCGGCCGCAATTGTTGTCGCCGATGGCAAACTTTACTTCCGATATCAGGACAGCACGATGGCACTCGTCAATACGACAAAGGATAGATATGACTTGATCAGCAAATTCAAGTTGCCAACGCACAATGGTGAAAGTTGGCCACACCCCGTCATCGCGAGTGGCCGATTATACATTCGAGACCAAGACGACCTAGTATGTTTTAAAATTGTCAATTGAGAATCGAGAATTGAGAACTTCGCTCGCGATACCGCAGCTATCAATCGTTTAACCCCGAGCCGTAGGCGACGGACGTCCCTGCTCGCGACCGCATCGTGCGAGCGCGCTATTCGATCAACGGTTCTTGTCCTTTTACGGAAAAGGGGACGCAGCCAATACTGTTCGGCACGTAAGTTGCGACAGATAATTCTTTAAAAAACATTGCGATTCCTGCGACTTTGGCACGAGTTTTGCGCCCCACC
>JAYVPJ010000222.1:0-11522 GCA_043757445.1 Pirellula sp.
TTACGATGAAACCCGCTATCTGAATGAACCATGCCTTTCCTGTCGAACTGGCCCCTTTTGAAGCGCCTCGCGCTGGCCCCTTTTAGGCGCTCACTGACACGCCAAAACAGCCCCTTTCTGGGGGCCAAGCAGAGACAAATACTGTCAGAGTCTCTTGCTTATGAATCGTCTGTCTGACTCGGGATTCTTTTCGGCTCATTGATCTGGCTCACTGGGAGGTGCAAAGTTGCGAAATTTGCTAGCAGGTAAAGGGCGGCGCGACGAGAGTCGGCCAAATCTCTGTCCGAAATGCTATTCGTGTGCTAAGATTGTGTGGAAAGGACCGTAACGATGTATCGACTTGTAGCGATTTTGCTGATGCCATTCTTTGTAGTGGGCAATTCTCTTGCTCACTTGCATGGTTCGGCTGCGCACTCATCGCACAGTCAGGGGCGAGCTCATTTCCACGTTGGTGGTACTGCCCCGCATGGGCACGAGCATCATTCTCATGGGCACCCTCACGACGGTCACAGCCATGGACATGACCAAGGGCACGAAAGTGACGGTTCCCAAACCGCACCTGTAGAAACGCCTGACGGTCACGACTCGGATGCCGTCTACGTTGTTGCTGCGGATTTTGTCGTCACGGTCTCCGAGCGCAGTTCGATTGAAGTTGGGCAGTGCGCTGCCCCCAAAATAGTTGGAGATTTTCTCGTGGCAACTCGGCCGCAGGCCAGCCGCGATCGGAGAATACGCGCGACCATCCCTGAGCTACCGCTCTATCTGCTTCATGCTGCGCTAAGGCTTTGATTCGACTCGACCGGAAAGCAATCGCTTTCTATCGATGCGTTTTGACTCTCAAGCCTTCACCTGCTGCTCAGCTCCTTCAAGTCGTCGCTTGACGCAGTGCAGCTTCAATCAATGAAGTTCCGCAACCCATGCGTTTCAATACTGTGTTCGCACCTACGTGCGTCCTTTTGTTGCTCATCTCATTTCTACTGGTTGGTTGCACCGCTCGTGAATCTGCAAAAGGTCCTGACCCACAATCCGCCCAGACGGCGGTAGAGAAAACAGAGCTTGAGATTCTTGAACTGGGCGAGAAGGCAAGGAAGAACCTGGGCCTTGTCGTCAAGGCGGTTCGACCTAGCGACTACTGGCGGACGCTCACCATCCCAGGCGTCGTCGCTGATCGACCCGGCATCTCCGATCGAGGAGTAACCTCACCGGCGGTCGGTGTAGTCGCCGAGATTCATGCATTCCCGGGCGATACCGTTCGGCCCGGGCAACGATTGGTGACGCTGCGTCTGTTCAGTGAATACTTGCAAGCCACTCAAACCCAACTCTTCAAAGCGTCGCAGGAAGTAAAGCTTGTCCAAAATCAAATCGAGCGGCTCGACATTGCGGCTGGCTCCGGAGCAGTCGCTGGATCGCGATTGATCGAACAGCGAAATGAACTTCAAAGACAACAGACGCTTATACTTGCGTCGAAACAAGAGCTCCTCAATCGTGGATTGACTCCGGAACAAATAGCCCTGGTGTCCGATGGCACTTTCACCTCAACAATCGAAGTTCTTGCTCCTCCACCTCGTTCGCATGAAACGGTACTTGATGGTCTTATAAAACCAGAAATACAAACCGTTGGATTCAGTACAGCCAATGACATTGGTTATGAAGTTCATTCGCTCGGAGTTGAACTTGGACAAACGGTTCAAGCTGGCGACTTGCTGGCCAGCCTAGCCAATCATCAATCGTTGTACGTCATTGGCCATGCATTCAAACGTGAGGCAGGACTGCTCGAACAAGTCGCTCAGAATAAAACCGCGTTAAGCATCGAATTCGCGGAGGACTCCAATGAGCTTTGGCCAGCTATCGATCAGCCATTCCAAATTCGCCACCTCTCAAACACGATTGACGCAGCCACGCGAACCTTCGATTTCTTCGTGCCTCTGCTCAACCAGTCGCGGACCTATCAAAAAGACGGCATGACCTTCTTGGTATGGCGGTTCCGACCTGGACAACGCACTCGCATTGAAGTGCCGGTTGAGAAGTTTGCCAACGTGTTTGTTCTGCCTTCCGAAGCCGTTGTTCGCGAGGGACCAAACGCTTTTGTCTATCGGCAGAACGGCGACTTGTTTAATCAGATTCCAGTGCACATCGTCTACGAAGATCGCTCGCATGTAATTCTGGCGAATGATCAAAGCATCACACCCGGAACATTCTTAGCTCAGAACTCAGCCGCTTCGCTACGGCGAGTGCTCAAAGCCCAATCTGCAAGCGGTGAGCAACCAGGTCTTCACGTTCACGCGGACGGTACCGTCCACGCTGCACACTAAGGAGAACTGAAATGCTCGATTCCATCATCCGACTTTCTTTGCGTTATCGATCACTGGTTCTTATCGCCAGTTTGGTTGTGATCGTCTATGGATCGTACCTAACGACTACGATGTCGATCGACGTGTTTCCAGATCTCGATCGTCCACGCGTGGTCATCATTACCGAAGCACCTGGCTTAGCGACAGAAGAAGTTGAAACGCTCGTAACACAGCCAATTGAAATTGCGTTGATGGGTGCTAGTGGCGTGCAAGCCGTGCGCAGCCAAACTACAGCTGGGTTAAATGTCCTGTACGTCGAATTCGATTGGTCCACAGATGTCAGAGCTGCTCGTCAAACGGTCAGCGAACGACTGATAACACTCGCTGGTATCCTGCCCGCAGGGATCACACCTCAGATGACACCACCGTCTTCGATCATGGGGCAGATTGTAGTGGCCGGCGTCTATCGGCAGGCTGGTCCCACTGGCGGAAGCCTCGCGTTGGTTGGGCAAACGAAGTTAATGGCCGAGTTGCTCTCAACCAATGACGAGGCGTCGCTGAAGCTGTGGCGGGTTTTTGATCGCCGCAAACCTCAATCTTGGGAGTCGGTTCCCTTCGAAATTGTCGAGCCACTCATTAAGCATGTCGAAGACTCCACTCACCCCTATCGTGCGACTGTAAAACTTGCTTCTGGTGTTCATGAGATTCAATTTGAAACGGAAGCCAAGAAATTTTTAGAGCTGCGGACCATTGCCGACTGGGTGATTCGGCCACGACTGTTGAAGGTAAGCGGAGTCGCCGAAGTCTTCATGCAAGGCGGTGATCGCAAGCAGTATCAAGTGCTACTCGATCCAACCGCTCTGCTCGAGTATGACGTGACGGTACAAGACGTTCAGCGAGCTCTTGGTGAAAGCAACATCAACGCGAGTGGCGGATTCGCTATCAAGGGTGAATCCGAGCGGCCTATCCGAATTCTTGGAAGGCTCGGAACCGGCGGTCGCAGCGTGATCGATGAACTTTTGAGGGTCCCAGTCGCTAAATCATCGAAACGAAGCATTCTGTTGGAACAAGTCGCGTCCGTTGTGGAAGGTCCAGAGCTGAAACGGGGTGACGGTAGCGTCAATGGTCAGAGCGGCATCGTGTTTACCGTAGTGAAGCAGCCGCACGTTGACACTCGAAAACTTACAGACAATACAGCCGCTGCTTTCGCAGAAGTCGAAGCTTCGTTGCCAGCAGACATCGTCATCAATTCGGAGCTATTCAGGCTCAAGAACTTCATCGATCGTGGCATCTTTAATGTGGCCGAGGCACTCGCCATCGGCGCAGTGCTTGTGTTGATCGTACTGTTCCTTTTCTTGCTCAACTTTCGCACCACGTTTATCACACTGACTGCGATCCCGATGTCGCTGGTGATGACCACATTGGTATTTCGATTTATCGGTTGGCTCAGCGGTAGCGAGCTTTCGATCAACGTCATGACGCTTGGTGGAATCGCAGTCGCGATGGGCGAGCTGGTCGACGATGCGATCGTAGATGTTGAAAACATCTTTCGCAGATTGAAAGAGAACAACCAACGCGAGCAATTACTACCCTCACTCGACGTCGTTTACCTTGCGAGCAAAGAGATTCGCAGTTCGATCTTCTTTGGTACCGTAGTGGTGATACTTGTCTTCCTGCCGCTTTTTGCGTTATCGGGCGTTGAAGGTCGGCTGTTCACGCCACTTGGCTTCGCCTACATCGTCTCCATCTTGTCATCGTTTGTGGTTTCGCTGACGGTGACGCCAGTGCTGTCGTATTACTTGCTGCCCAAATCGAAGGCAACCCACGGTGAACACGAAGGTGTAGTGCTGCGATCGCTCAAGTGGATGGTGCGTCCGCTGATTCAGTTCAGCATGAAGTTTCCCTCCTTGCTAGTCATCATGACTTGGCTCATCGTCGCAATTGCGGCTTGGCAAGTCGCACAGCTTGGTCGCAACTTCCTGCCCGCCTTCGACGAGGGGAGTGTTCAGGTAAACGTCACGTTGCCTCCAGGTTCTTCGCTGCAAGCTTCGAATCAAGTGTCTACGAATATCGATGGCGTGTTCAAGTCAATGCAGAAAAGTTCGATGAATCCCGATGGGGCGATACTGAACTTCGTGCGAAGAACGGGACGGGCAAAAATGGACGAGCATGCATCGCCGGTGAATTTTGGGGAGTACATCCTCAGTATGAATCCAGACGCAGAGCATAATCGCGAAAAGATGATCACTGACTTGCGTGAGCGGATCGGTAAGGAGGTTCCTGGCGTCGATATCGAGGTGGAGCAACCTCTGGCGCACTTGATCAGCCACATGGTGTCCGGAGTTTACGCACAGATTGCGATTAAGATCCATGGCGATGACCTCGACACCCTTCTCACGTTAGCAGAGAAAGTTAAGTCGTCTATTTCTGACGTGCGTGGGTTGACTCCACCAATCGTCGAACCTGTGCAGATGACGCCCGAGTTACATATTCAACTGCGAGGCGATGACTTGGCGATGCACGGGATCACCAGGCAGTATGTGGCGTCAGTACTCCAGACGGCTCTTCAAGGCCAAGTGGTTTCGGAAGTACTAGACGGCCAACGACGCTTCGACCTGATGTTGCGACTAGAGGAGGCTTACCGAACCGACTATGCGAACTTAGGCCGGTTGCGGATTGACTTGCCGCACCAGGATGGACAGATAGAACGCGGCCAGCTTGAATTGCGGGATGTCGCGACGATCTATGAAGGAGTTGGCCCAAACTCAGTTAATCGTGAGAACGCGCGGCGGCGCATCGTCATTCGCTGCAACACAGAAGGACGTGACTTGGCCAGCGCGGTTGCCGAGATCCAGCAACGTGTCGACGCTCAAGTTTCGATGCCGGTCGGTTACTACGTTGAGTACGGTGGGCAGTTTGAAAGCCAGCAGAACGCAACACGCTTAATCATCATTTTGGCGGGACTATCGGTGGTCGGCATGTTTGGCGTCTTGATGATCCTGTTTCCATCCGTTCGGATCGTCATGCAGATTCTTAATGCTTTGCCAACCGCTTTCATCGGTGGCGTATTTGCGTTGGTGATCACGCAACAGACTCTGACGGTCGCAAGTCTTGTGGGTTTTATTTCACTTGGTGGCATTGCTGTTCGAAACGGCATTCTGCTGGTAACCCATTATTTTCATCTAATGAAGGAAGAAGATGAAGAGTTCACGCAGGCCATGATATTGCGTGGCAGCCTCGAGAGACTGGCTCCTGTGTTGATGACGGCGCTGACGGCTGGCATCGGCTTGATTCCGCTCGTGTTAGGCGGCCAAGAACCTGGTCGAGAAATTCTCTACCCGGTTGCCACTGTCATTCTTGGCGGACTAATAACTTCGACGTTTTGTGAATTCTTGATTCACCCCGGTTTGTTTTGGAAATTCAGCGGTCAAGACGCCAAGCGATTGGTGGACGCTGATAAGTCACCTTCAATTTGAGGAAGTTTATGATGAAGCGTTTTTGTATTTCATTGGCATTGGTAGCGATCTTCGGTTTCGTTGGGTGCAATAAACCATCAGCGCCGACAGCGAACTCTTCGACAAAGGCTGCCGACGATCAGGGTCACGACCATGGCGCAGGGGGCCATGACCATAGTACAGCGGGACACGGGCACGGCGTTGGTCCACACGATGGCACAGTTGCCGATTGGGGTGGAGGCAAGTATCACGTTGAGTTCACCGTTGAACACGCGAAGCAGCAAGCGACTGTCTACATTTTTGGCAGTGATGAAAAGACTCCCGCACCGATCGATGCGGCGACTATCGAATTGAGCATCAAAGCGCCTGAGATGCAGGTAACACTTCAAGCATCACCGCAGGAAGGCGATGCAGCAGGTAAATCGTCGAGGTTCATCGGCATGCACGAAAAACTTGGCGTTGTCCAAGAGTACGCTGGCACCATGACTGGCGTTGTCGACGGAACGCCCTACTCAGGCGACTTCAAGGAAGAAGCCCACGGCGACCATAGCCATTGATTTGCGGCACTCCCACAGGATTAACTCTCGAGGTTCACGATGCTTTACGTAGTCAAGATTCTTATTTCGGCGGTAGTAATCGTTCTCGTATCGGAAATAGCAGGACGGTCACAGCGCCTAGGCGGATTATTATTATCGCTTCCGATTGTGAGCATTTTGGCCTTTGTAATGACATGGCAATCGCAACGAGACATGGCAGTCATCACGGGACTAGGGCGGGAGACACTGATCCTGGTCCCTCTTGGCTTGCCATTCTTCGTGCCGTTTGCACTGGCGAGCAGAACGGGTTTGAGCTTTTGGCCGTCATTCTTCTTAGGAGTTCTGCTGGCCGTGACCACAATAGGCGGATACTTTGCGTTTGCCAGTCGCGTGGGAAACTAACATTTGCGATAAGGTAAGACGAGATAGATTAGTACCGACTGTCATCCTCTATGCTGACTGATGTCGAAGGCTGGCCTCTTGCCAGTCTATGTGCGACATGAACTTCTCGATGTACTCTGCCTTGCGGTTTTGGTAGTCGATGTAAAACGCATGCTCGTAGGTATCGATGACGACAAGTGGCTTCGCCATCCAGAGCACTCCCATTGCGTGCTCGTCACTGACAATATTATAAAGCTTGCCGTTGACTGGGTGCTTCACCAACATCGCCCACCCAGCAGCTTCCTTTGCAGAAGCTATGAAGTCATTCGACCACTTGTCGAGCGAACCAAAGCGTTGCTCGATGGCAGCTTTGATTTTTTGCGGTGGATCGATGGATTTGAGGGAAAGTCCATCGAAGTACGACTCATGAAGAACAACGCTATTGCCACGGCTATTTATCAAGCGTTTGAGATGAGCGAATTCATTGGGATTTGCCGCAGTTCCCGATTTAGTCGCCTCTTCGAGCTTTGCATCGGCCGCCACGACTGCTTTTAGTGCACCGCCGTAGTGGGCTGTGTGATGTGGCGCTATCTGTGCAGCTGAAAGGAAACCAGGGATCTCGGTGTGCTTAAGAGGTTTGAGTTGCCCGGTAACGAGTCCACTCGTAGCGAACGCATTGGGTGTGGCTTCCGGCTTCTCCTGCGCCTCTAGTAAACCTGGAATCAGTAACGATCCTGCGGCCGCTCCTGATGAAGCAAATAGAAAACTTCTTCGATTTTTGTCGGTCATCGTATGGTCCTTTTAGAGGGGGAAATCGTTGAAAGAGGAAATGGCTGTTCACAAACGTGACTTGCTTAGGGTGAGGAGAAATTCTCTTGTTGAAGTCGTGCGTACAAAGCGTCATAGACGAGTCGACCACGGTCAATCGCTTCCATGTCGTCTTTACTGTTCAGTCGCAATCCTTCGCAGATCAAGTCGAGACCGGCGGCAGCGGGCTCCAACTTTACTGGTTGAACGGTATCAGCTTCGTCGATGATGCGGGCGATTCGGCGGAGGATCGGATCTACCAATTCGTGGAAATGAAGTAGCGCATAAAACGAGCAGTGACCACCGTGATGAGAGAACCGAACATCGGGCACGTCGAATGCCTCCGCATCCACCGGCAATTCATCTTCACGCTTGATGAACACAAATTCAGCTTGCGGATCGATCTCCCTAAGAATCAGCCACGCACATCCAATGCGGTCGATCCCAACATTCTCCCAAGTTACCCATCTCATAGCTTGTTACTCCCCTCCGGCTGCAAGCAGCTTTTCACGGGTCTTTTTCCCAAGCGGCGAAGCGAAGTGGTCGTTGGTCTGAATGTCTTGAAAACGTTTTGACAACATGGCGAGATCTTGGTCTTTGCTCTTGAGAGCTGCGATAATTGCGTCATACTCGCGATCCACTGCATCGATAAATTGCTGGCGCAGACTAGCTCCATCAGCTTTAAATAGTGCTTGCGTTTCCCATAGTGTTGATTTGCCCTTAAGCTCCTTAATCTCAGCCGCCAGCCACTGAAACTGTTCTTGAGTGCGTTGAGTCTTTGGCAATACCCAGATTGCGTCTTGCAAGGAGATGGCACCGAGTTGTTGCAACTTGCGCCAAACGAAGACGCGACCAGCGCTTGGTTCTCGAGGAATGCGATAGACAAGAAATAGCCAAGTGAACGACACGTTATCTCTCGGATCATGGTTTCACGTAGGGGAAAATAATCAGCCCGATGATGGCTGAAGCAATCACAATGATAGGCTCTGGTATCTTCTTAAACTTCAGCAAAAGCCCTATAGTCCCGAGCAAGATGATGACTTTGGGAATGTCAGGTATGTAGCCGTTTTCGAGTATGGTGCGACGACCGAGGACAAGACATGCGCCGGCAATGGCACCGACTGCGGCCGCTGTGACGCCATCCACAAAGGCAACGATACCGGGGCGCTTGCCGTGCTTCTTGAAATAAGGTGCTGGCAGGATTGTTAGCAAATAGCAAGGAAGGAAGGTGGCCAACGCAGCTACTGAAGCTCCTGCAAAGCCACTCCAGAAATCGGCCTCGCGCCCGGTAATGATAAAACCGATAAATCCTACAGTGATCACAACTGGGCCCGGCGTGATCATCGCGACTGCAACCGCATCTAGAAATTCATGATCGTTGAGCCAGCCATATTCTTTGACCACGCCACCGTAAAGAAAGGGAACAATCGCTAGTCCACTGCCGAAAACAAACGCCCCGGCTTTCGTGAAGAAGAATGCAATTTGTACCAACAATTCATTAAAAGAAGCTTTCGCAACTGGAGCCGCCGCAAAGAGCAAAGATGGTTCGAATGCCGCCGTCGCCGAAGTTACTTTCTTCAATGCGTGTGCGCGAAACACCCATACCAACATGCCTGCACCAAGAAAAAGCCAAATGCTCTCAGACTCAGTAATGACGGTAACGGCAGCACTGGCGAAGAAAATGAACCATAGCAGGCGGTTTGTTTCGATGGTCTTTAGAGTGAGCTTGTATGCACTTATCGTAATGATACCAATGACCGATGCTCCTACTCCGTAGAACACGGCTTGCATCCAGCCAATGCCCCCGAAATGTACATACGCCCAGCCCAACGCTACTACCATCACGAACGACGGGAGTACGAAGGCAAGTCCCACTGTCGTAGCGCCGAGGATTCCATAGTGAACAAAACCAAGGTAGATCGCGAGCTGGGCTGCCAGTGGTCCTGGCATGAGTTGAGCCAGCGTCATTCCTTCTTTGAACTCTGATTCACTAATCCACTTTTTCTGCTCGACCAAGTCGCGATGCATGTAGCCCACCAATGCCACAGGTCCGCCGAATCCGATTGTTCCCAAGCGAAGTGCATACTTCGCTAACTGCCCTAGAGTGTAAGTCTGCCCTGCTGTTTCCATGTGCACACTGCGTAATTGATCAAAAAGCTCTCTAACTGCTAGGTCAAATGTAACCGTGGTTACTGTTTAGGATGGTAGCAGACCGATGGTGCTTTCGATAGTAGCCTTAGAATTTTCGATGCGCGATTTCAGCGAACCAAATTAATTCACTGATGGCCAAATCGCTGCACTTTTTGACAGACTTTGTTGCCGCAAACTCTAGTTTTGTCATCTGATACGGTCTCGAAATATGCCCAACCGAGTGGTCCTCGCCCGCGAACTTTCTTAGTGGGTATTCCGCCGGATCGATTTGACCTTTTTTGCCCTGTCGAATTGAGTACTTCCACAGAGCCTTTTAGCTGCGGTACACATACAGGATTAACTGTCCCTTCGCCGAGCACCGCTTCGTTTCGGCGCGTCGGTCGCCCAAACCGACGCGTCCAATCGGCAAGAATGGACTCGCGTCGTTTTCTTGTTTCTTCATCCACTCGATGGGAAAAGAAGGAGAAACCTAGTTTGTTCCGGTCGCCATTTTTTCACCGACGGCCTTTCGGGCCTCCTTTAGCATGTGTTCAGGATTGTGGCCAAGATGCTGATAGACTTTGGCCAACATGCTTGGATCTTGGTGGCCCATTAAAATTGCGACGGTCAAGGAATCGACGCCGCATTGAAGTGCATTCGTTGCCCAGGAATGACGAAGTGCGTAAAGCGAGTACTTCGGAGCGTGGCTTTGGGCGAGTCGATTTCGAACCTTGCGCTTGGCTTCACACCGAATTTCTGCCTTGGTCTTCTTTACGATGATCCCCTTGCGGCTTCGA
This sequence comes from Pirellula sp., assembly GCA_043757445.1. Lineage (GTDB taxonomy): Bacteria > Planctomycetota > Planctomycetia > Pirellulales > Pirellulaceae > JBKCUI01. The sequence goes on from JAYVPJ010000222.1 coordinate 10,398, forward strand.
GTTGATTTCAACTTCTTTGATTCGGCCTCTATTTCAGATTCTGGGATTTGGATTTTTTGTAGCTCCATCTCCTTTTTGCCTAGCCGATCCCGAATTCTCTTAAACCCGCAGTCAACGGCAGACACTGTCCATTTTTTCCCTTGGCCATTTCGGAATACAAAACCGTCGGTTCGGCCAGCAATTAATCGCTCCGTAATTCGCACTGCTTCTTCGGACAAGTAAACCACTCTCGGGGCTTTCTTTCCCTTGGCCTCAGTTCTTGGGATAACCCACCGTTGATGTTTTAGATCAACGTGCCGAATTTCAAGTCGGAGGGATTCTTGTGGGCGGCAACCCGTGGCATACGTGACTTCCATCAGGTCGCGAAGACAAGGGTCGGGTGCTAAGGATAAAAGCTCATCGAATTTGACTCTTGGAATAAAGACATCGCGTGCTTCGCCAGCCGGAACTTCAAGTCCAGCGATTGGATCCTTTTCGATGTACCCTTGGCGAGTCGCCCACTTCAAGCAACTCTTCACGGAACGCATGTAATTGCGTGACGTGGTTTTCGCGTGCCCCTGGTATTGATCGACCCATTGCTGAACGTGGAATGGTTTGAGCTGCGAAACAGTTAAGTTGGGATAAAAATCTGCGAACCGTTGAAGCCGATACTGATACCAGCCGTAGGTCGCAGTGGACCGATTGTGTTGAAGCCATTCGAGAAAGAAATCGAACAGCTGACTAAGCTTCATCCCCTCCCCGTGGTCAACGCTGTCCAAGCGTTTCTCGGGCGGGTTTGCCATGATCTCGTAGTACCGACGGAAAGCGTCGGTACGATCTTGGCCTAAATTGACTTGGCGGCCAGAAATCTGGACGTACCAAGTCTTTCGACTTTTTCGATAGAACGGTTTTGGAACATGATAATGCATGAAAGCGAGTCTCCGGTAAGGGAAAGGGTGGCAACCGGAGCAGGCCGGATGACTCGCTTTGAAAAGGGGTAGTCCTTTTCAATCTCTGACATTAATCTCTGACAACACTTCCTAAATGTAAACAATCGTCCTCCGATCGGTCGAACGAGTTGACTGATCCTGATGCTCCTGTCGCGCCGAAGAATCGTCGTGGCCAACAACCTGGCAAGCCAGCACC
>JAYVPJ010000223.1:0-92641 GCA_043757445.1 Pirellula sp.
CTGGATCACCTCCTTTCTAAGGATAATTACAGTTGACGATACGCAAGTATCGCCAGCACATAAGTGAGCATGAATCTTGTTTCAGGAAAAACTCATCTAACCAAGTTTGTGTCAAACAAACTCGGTGACAACCACCAGATTTCAAAATAGAGAAGCCCGGCTTAGTGCAAACTAAGTCGGGTTTTTTTTATGCTTTCGTATAGCAGATCTGTCTGATCTGTCTGATTAGACAATTCTCACACCTTGGCGGTTTCCTTGCAGTCTGGATAGCCAGTGCATCCCCAGAAATGCTGGCCAGCATTTTTTCCTTGCTTGGCAGTGCGGAGCGCCATGGCTTTTCCGCACTGCGAGCAATTCGGAATGAGATCCGTCGGATTGGACTGATCCGACCTATCCGTCTGACTTCGCTGTTTCGCCCGCTCGGCAAGTCTCGCAGCGGCAAGTTGTTCGCTGTATCCGCCTTCGGTGACAAATTGGATTTCCAGCGCTGCTATTTGCTGGTCCAACAAATAGTTGCACTGGTGAATCACGCAGATTGTTGCATTCGCCCGGACGGTAGGCTCCACATGGTCGAGCCATTGCGAATAGAGCGCCCATCGTTGCTGGTCTGAAAGGTCCGTCAGATCAGACGAATCAGTCCCATCAGACCGATTGGACCGAGCTTCTCTGAACCTGCGAGGAATGCTCCGCACTTCGTTTGCTTCCGTCGAATCGGCGGTCCACAGCGGCAGGCGTCGGTGCCTGAGATAGTCTTCGTAGTCCAATAGCAGTTCTTCCATACTGGCCCGAGCAACGTTGACCAATCGCAACTCGGTCTGCGAAGAAGTCGCCGAGGCGCGACTTCCCTCAGCGATATTCTGTCGGCCTGATCGTGCGGCCTGGACCATCTGATCCACAGTACGGGATCTTGAGTCCATGAATTTTTCGCAGAACCAGTACGTCGAATCATAGATTAGTGTCGCTGACTGAAAGGATGCTAGTTTGCGATAGCCACCGCTCTTGCGAATACTCACATGCCCCTCCCAAAGATCGGTCGAACGAGCTTGATCCAACAATGACTGCCTCGTCAATTTTACAAATGTTTGTATGTTCTCTGTTCCAACTACAAAACAAAATCAGGGAGAGCGTAAATACGCAGGCAATGTCATCGACCTCGATGGGGAACCCATCAAGGATGCCATCGTTGTTGCACAATTTTTTGAGGTTGCGGTTGGCCTATGATGTCTAGTTTCGAAGTAAATCACAATCAAGTCTGGGGTAGGTAAACAGTGTCGACAGGAATGACAAAGCAACCTCAATGGACTCAATCGCTAAAGCCTATGTGGTCTCCCCTATTCAATTTGGGGATTGCCTTGGTTGTAGCAGTTGTTGGAGCTATTATCGCATTCGTATGGACTGGCGACCTGAGAGACGGCGGTACACTCATTGCTGTTCCGACCGGGATCGTCGTCTGGTTTGTCGGTGATATTGTGCGTTGGCGAGGGCGGTTTCCCATGCGACTCTTTCTGATGGTGCCAATCTTCGTCGCATTGTCATGCACTGTATCCCTGCGTTTCTTTCAAAAGGCAAATCAACGCCGGATCGCTTGGGAGTCGATGATCGCTGCGGGTGCGAACGTGAACTTCTCTGTTGCCAAACTAGATGGTTGGGTGCAGTTTGAGGAGGGTCTTTGCCTGCCAGAGTTTATGATCGACTGGTTTGGGGCTGGAGTATTTGCGAATTCAGCGATCGTTTCACTTCCACTTACTGCCTTTGCCCAAGATAGCCCAGACTTAAGTAGAGTACGAGCATTAGATCTTGGGCGTTTGCCGAGCTTCCGATTGGAGATCGTCGATAGCTCAAGAAATACCTCGAAGATCGACGTGGAGGCATTCTCGAAACTGGTCAATTCCAATCGGCTCGTAGACCTTAGCATCCATCTATTCGAGCCTAGCGAGGAAACGATTCAAGCGTTACCAGTAGTGAAACGACCCTTCATGCTTCATCTTTCCGGCGTTTTGTCCGAAAAGGCGATGCGGCATTTGCCACAGGATAGTCCTGTGCAATACTTCATGATTAAATTGAACAACCCTCCCGATCGGGCAAGTTGGCTTAACTTTCTTGCATCTGCTTCTAATCCATCTGTTTATTTGCAAGGGTCGGTTTCAGCAGCCAGCTTGCAGACGATAGATCCCGACCGGCTCTTTGGCAAACTATCTTTCAACCAGTGCACTTTGAATGACGCAGCCCTTCTAGAATTGTCAAAGCTGAATGGCCCTGAACTCATTTCGATTTCGTTCGATTGGTCGCAACCGCCGCAACCGGCCCCATCACAGGATGCGATTGAAGCTCTCTGCAAAGCACAAGCTTCGATCAATATAGGCCCCATCGATCTAAGCCCAACTTCGGTGCAGTTGTTGGTTGAGAACGAAGCACGATCCAAGTTGTTTTTGCGGATTGCGACTATCGATTCCGCATCTTTCAAAAGGCTGATTCAAGTAAAAAGTCTAAAGAGCGTTGAGATTGCATTTGAATTGACCGACGAGGATATCCAAACGTTGTCATCGTTTCCGAAGGACGTTGAGCTTATCGTTTGGTACAACACGAATAGGACCAAGCGGCCCGAGATTGATGCAGCCATAAGGAATCGCAGATGAGTGTAGAAAAGTTGTCTCAACTGTTCCCGACCTGAGCAGTTGAGGACAACTGCTCTACTCCACATTGATTTACCCTCATCTTGGTTTTAGCGATTCGTAGTCGAAGTCGCCATCGGGGGCAAGCCGGCGAACTCCGAACAGCTTTCGCAAGTCTCTTATCGAGGCTTGCTTTTTGAATCTTTGCTTTTTCGGCTCGTTTGTTCCAATCCCAATCGCAATGAGTCCGGAAGCCCCTTGGCCCTCGTATTGGCAATCGTATTGGCCGGCATATTGGTCGGCGCAGTGATTGGCACTCGCTTTCGAACCGTATTCTTTTGGACTTTTTCAGCGTCATGCTTATTTGCTGTCTTCTTGGCAGCGCCTGGTTGAGCTGGCTTTCGATCTGAGGACCGTTCCGCTACTGTTTCCTTGGGAGTTGATCGTTTGGTTGTCGCGGACTTCTTAGCTGTTTTCTCGCCGGGCTGTTTCTCAAGTGTTGGCTTCTTCGGTTTGGCTTTGGTCAACTTAGTCGATGATTCGACGAGTTCGATACCAAAAAGTGTGCCCAGGTCTTCATGTTGCAAGTCCGAGTTGGTACTCGAAGCCAATGAGTCGCTCAGGTTCTTGCTCGTTACCACTTCGCTAATCAATTCGACTATTTCAACACCCCTCAATAAGAACAGTAGTTCGGGGGAATTATCCAGCCTATTTCCAATACCGTACATGACAGCCGCAAGATGCTTGCACAAGTAAGCGTAGTCTGGACAACTACAATGCAAATCAATCTCCTTTGGTTCAGGAAACAAACCAACCTTAGCCTCGGTCAGCCTCGCCAAAACTTCGTTGCTGAGCTTCCCTCGCAATAGGTCAATCATCGAGTGAATCGACTTTGCACAATCCTCTTTTATATTCTTCCACAGCTTGGGCTGTAAGGTTTTGATCTCGATGTTGATCTTGTAGAGGCTCGAGCCGCTGACCAAGGCAGTCACCGTGCCTTGTTCGACCTGCAGATCCAAGATGGAACCGTTTCTAGCATACGTCTTGCCTCGATCCAATCGATTGGAAAAATCGCTATAGCGATCAAGGTTGTTGCACCACGCTTCGCCCCAAAACGTGGTTGCCATCTTACGACCCTGGATGAGAACCGGAATGCGCTTTTTACCGTTCTTTGCATTGGCCTTGTCGAGTTTTGCAACTTCGTTTGCTGCCATCGCGCGTCTCTTGGCGACCGGCACATACTCTGCCCAACTTCTATTCCAACTCATGATACGACTCCTTCGTATTTTGCTACGCCGACGATTTGTTGATATCCAATGATACAAACTGCAGGAGTTGTTGGTTTGACATTTCTGTCAAGTTTAACTCACCCTCATCACTAAACAGTTCTTGACTGATCGATTTCTTGTCGCGAATCATTTTATCGATTTTCTCTTCCAGCGTGCCGCGGCACACGAATTTATGGACCAACACATTTCGTTTTTGTCCAATTCGGAACGCTCGATCTGTTGCTTGGTCCTCGACAGCAGGATTCCACCAGCGGTCAAAATGAACTACATGGCTGGCTTGCGTCAGGTTCAATCCGGTTCCTCCCGCTTTTACCGAAATGACAAAGTAAGGAGGTCCCGATTCTTCTTGAAATTGAGCAACCAACTTGCTTCGATTGCCAGCAGCCGTTTTTCCTGTCAGGACCAATCCACGACGGCCGAATATTGTCGACAAGAAGTCATCCAATGGCTGGCACATCGACTGAAACTGAGTAAAAACCAAAAGCTTTTCCTGCTTTTCGCAGATGGTTTCGCAGATTGCTTGCAATTCAAGGTACTTGCCTGAGGTGTCGTGTCCAAATGCCTCACGCTTGAGATATAGGTCAGGGTGGTTACATAGCTGTTTGAGCTGCATGAGTACCGACAAGATCATCCCTCGACGCTGAATGCCCGATGCCGTATCGAGAACTTTTTCAAGTTCCGCAACGATTTTTTGATAAAGCGCCGACTGTGTCGCGGTCAGTCCACAATCCACTCTCATTTCCGTTTTGTCAGGCAGATCGGGCGCAATATTAGGGTCCGTCTTCAGTCGTCTCAAAATATACGGACGTACTAGTTTTCTGAGGGAAGCAATACCTTGATTGTCGTCCCGGTTGAGAAATTTTTTGAACTGGGTGGCCGTACCGAGCAAACCTGGAGAGCAAAAATCGAACAAGGACCACAGGTCTCCAAGGTGGTTCTCGACGGGTGTCCCTGTCAACACAATCCGTCCTTGCGCCTGCAATTTTTTGATCGCTTTGGTCTGCGAGGAACCGGAGTTTTTGATCGCTTGCGCCTCGTCCAACACTAAAAATCGCCATGGCACATCGGCCATCCACGTATCACGACGAGCCAATCCGTAGGTTGTTGCGACCAAATCGTATTCAGCCAGTTCGCGAACAGGGTCTGCGGCAATACGTTTGAGGGTCGCAGCATCCTGATGCGAACGATGCGCTATAAACATCTTCAAATCTGGAGCGAATCGTTCGACCTCGCGTTGCCAATTTCCTAGCAAGGACGTTGGGACAATCAACAGACTGGGCATGGTTGATTTCGACTCGTCGGAGAGACTTGCTTGCCTAGTTGATTTGCCCCCTCCAGGCTGTTTGATACCGCCCGATTTGCTTTGCAGCAAAAGCGAGATTACTTGAATGGTCTTTCCTAATCCCATGTCGTCCGCCAAACATGCCCCCAAACCGAGTTGCGTGATGAACCAAAGCCATCGGACTCCATCCACTTGATATTCACGCAAGGTAGCGTTGAGTCCTTGATGAGGGTCGATTTGGACAACGCCGCTCGGGTCTCGCAATGTCTGCAGAATTTCGTTAAGCCATTCACCAGGTTCGATGCGTGTCCATTCTCGAATTCCTTCATCCATTCGGGTTTCACCGAGGGATGTTCCTGAGAGCAACCTCAACCCCTCTAGGAAACTGATGCCTGATGCATGCTGGCGTTCAAGCAACGTCCATTGATTCATGGCTTCGCTCAAGCGTTGCTGATCCACTTGAACCCATTGACCGCGGAGCAATGTCATGCCTTCTCGAACGGCCAGCAATTGCGACAATTCTTCCTTGGAAAGTGGCTCACCTTGAAAAGCGACATGCACATCAAAGTCGAGCGTTTCAACGAGGCCCAAGCTGGCTTTCTTTTTCTGTCCGACACGCACTTGAATGCTCGGCCTGGGGGGACGCGACGAATTCCACCAATTCGGTACGCGAACGATAACTCCTCCTTGTTCTATCCGTGGTACCGCGGACAGGAACGCAAAGGCCTGCTGAATGCTCCACGCTTGTGGTGAAAAGAGTGCACGCGATTCAAGCAAATCATGTATCAAAGGGCATTCTAGCGCCACGCGTTGGACAGGCTCTAAAAGAACATTGAGCAGCTGTTTATCTTGCTCTGCGATCGAATGCTTCAGAGCATCCGCCAGCGGAATATGCCGCACCGTTCCGTTGGCAGAACGACCCTCTGTATAGGTTGCAAGAAAGGCAAAGGGGAGTTGCTCATTCTTCTTGTTTTCAGCCAAGTGGAAGGTCACACGTCCTACCAAATTCCAAGCCTCATTGAGCCGATGCAAGTAGCCTGCCAAATCACCCTTCTGCGATTTGACTGCAGTCTTGGTGAAGTTGTCGAGTTCTTGCCAAATTGTCGACAAGGCCTGTGACGTAAGATACTCCAGCCCTCGCATCGTGGGCGCAGCATCGATAATTTCAAGCAAATCATCATGCGATGGAGCGAGTGGACTCGTCCAGACTATTGCATTCTGTGAGGCCGTCCTGCAAAGGGCTTGAAAGTACCGTTCGGCATAGTGTCGCCAGAATTCAAGTGATGGGTTTAGCGGTTGTCTACAATCACTCGATGCCAACAGAGTTATACCAAGCCACGGTGACTTGCGAAATGTATCGACCAAACGATCGGCTAGTGCGACGTCGATTGGCTTGATCAATTCATCGTCGGCGAATTCAACAAAGACATTACCCAGTGGAGAAACGGAAGCAGTCAGCGATCGAGGCATCAATGGTCCATTTCAGGAATTTGAACGATATCCAAGTTTGGTCGCGAGTATTGTCGCAATGGAATTCATTCTAACAGCAGGAACAATACCACGGATGTAGGGCTGAGGAAGGGCAGGTGACGGCTGGCAGGATGGATAAGGACACCCCACGAAGCGAACGTCTTGTTTTCAGCGATCGCTAACGGTGTTAAGATTCCGCAGATCCGATTTCAGTTCTGATTCTTGATGCAAGGATACGCAAGCCATGGTGAAAGAACCCGCCAACGTCCCCACACGAGGGAAATTGCCTATAAACACAAAAGCCAAAACGACATCCAACCGGAATCCACATCGCGTTACCAAACGACTAACGATACGGGATCGATTGGGACAGCTGACCATTCGAGCAGCCGAACGCTTGCTGGGCGACCAAGGTGCGAAGAGACTTCGACAGGGTGGCAAAATTGAAATCGACGTTCCAAAAGCTGTTCGCCTCACCGGTGACTCCTTGTTCGCGGCCGTGCCAGACCGTCGGGTCCCATCGGGCTTCGCACAGGTCACTATTGTCGAAATGACTAGTAAGCCCAATGGACTCCATTTCCACTGCGATGCTTGCAAAACGGACTGCGAACACATCGCCGCTACGCTGAACATGATCATGGACTCGAAGCTCGTCCTAGGGCTGTCTGAGGTCCCGGACCCGCATGAGCCTATTGAGAATTTGTCACCCAGCGAATTGATCGCCCGCGCCGTATCCGAACGTCGATTGCGATCTCAATCGGAACGCATGCTGATGAAGTCCACCGATGCATCGACTCCTTGGACCGACTACACAGTCACCAGTCAAGAAAGTGGGAACTCGTATCGTGTTTCGATGCGTGGTTTGGAACTTGGACAGTCCTACTGCTCCTGCCCTGACTTTCGAACCAATCAGCTCGGCACTTGCAAGCACATCTTTTTTGCAAAGTCGAAAATTGAGAAACGGTTTAGCAAAGTAGCATTGGCCAAGCAGTACGTGCGCAAAAATATTTCGCTGCGAATGCACTACGGCGATACGACCGATCCAGAGATAGGATTGCGATTCAACTTGCCAGTAACACTAACTCCAGAGACCAACAAAATCCTCAAAGGGCTCATTGGAACGACTTCGGACGACGCTTCGAAGATAGTGAAAGTCCTTCGAGAGCTGGAGCGGGCTGGCACCGATGTGTCGATCTATCCCGATGCTGAGACTTTTATCGAAACTAGGTTGCTCCAAAAAAAGCTTCAAGCCAAATCAAGCGAGATTCGACTGGATCCAAAGAAGCATCCCTATCGAAAAGAGTTGCTGAAAGTAGAGTTGCTTCCCTATCAACTCGATGGAATTGCATTTGCGGTCGGAGCAGGACGAGCGATCCTTGCGGACGACATGGGTTTAGGAAAAACTATCCAAGGAATTGGTGTCGCGGAATTGCTTTCGAAGTTCGCGGACATCAAAAGCGTTCTGGTCGTTACGCCCGCGAGCCTTAAGAGTCAGTGGGCGTCTGAGATTGCGAGGTTCTGTGATCGCTCCCACCGAATCATTTTAGGGACAGCAAGCGAACGAGCCGAGCAATATTCCGATGACGCTTTTTTCAAGATCGCAAACTACGAACAGATCATGCGGGACGAGGCGATCGTCAGCAAAATCGAATGGGACCTCATCATATTGGACGAAGGGCAGCGCGTTAAGAATTGGGAAGCCAAGACCACTCGCGTCTTTCAGAAACTGCGTTCTAAGTTTGCGTTGGTTTTATCGGGTACTCCTCTTGAGAACAGACTCGAAGAACTTTACACCGTCGTTGGTTTTGTCGACAATCAAAGGTTGGGCCCGGCCTATCGATTTTTTCATCGGCATCGCGTTGTCAACGAGGTTGGCAAAATCGCTGGCTACAAGAATCTGGATCAGCTTCGCGAGATGTTGAAACCGATCTTGCTCCGACGGACTCGGCAAACCGTGATGCAGGATTTGCCCGAACGGACGACGGAAATCGTGCGTGTCCGACCGACGGATGAGCAAAAAATCTTGAGCGATGATCATGTTGCCAGGGCCTCTCAAATCGCGTCCAAGGCATACATCACGGAAATGGACTTGCTTCGATTGCAAAAGCATTTGCTGATGGCTCGCATGGCCTGCGACAGTACCTTCTTAGTCGACAAGCAACCGCCAGGCTTTTCGAGCAAACTCGAAACGCTGGACGAATTGCTGGAGCAGATGGCGGACGAAGAGTCTCGCAAGATTGTTTTGTTCAGCGAATGGACCACCATGCTTACGTTGATTGAGCCGCTATTCAACAAGCATCGAATGCCGTTTGTTCGACTGGACGGCCAAGTCCCCCAAAAGCAACGACAGAAGATCGTGCATACCTTTCAAACCGATCCTCAGTGTCGCGCCATCATCATGTCCAATGCCGGCGCGACCGGATTGAATTTGCAATCGGCCAACACGGTAATCAATGTGGATCTGCCATGGAACCCAGCCGTTCTAGAGCAACGCATCGCTCGCGCGCATCGCATGGGACAAAAGAATCCAGTTCAAGTCTTCTTGTTGGTCACCGAGCAAACAATTGAGGAACGCATGTTAGCGACCTTGGCCGGCAAACACGATCTGGCGATGGCTGCCCTCGACGTGGAAAGCGATGTGAGCGATGTGAAACTCGAGAGTGGCATGGAGGAGTTGAAGCGGCGCCTAGAAAAATTGCTTGGTGAGAAGCCCACGGCTCCCATCGATCAGTCGCGACAAATCGAAGCAACTAAGCAGACAGAGCAATTGGTAGAACGACGGGAGCGGGTCGCATCGGCTAGCGGCGAGTTGTTGGGCGCGGCAATACAATTGGTTTCGCAGTTGCTAGACAACGGAACACCACCCCCAAGTGAGACGGTTGCCCAAATTTCGCAAGGGCTTGCGCAATGTGTGGATCGAGACGATCAAGGTAGAATTCAATTGCGATTGACGTTGCCAAACGACGCGGCATTGCAGTCACTCGCGGCCTCGTTAGCCAAGTTGCTGGTTCAGCAGTAACGCTCGTCAAAGCCAAATGGTACTCACTTTGAGCCGCAACGCGCTAGCGTGCGGGCCGGAATCCAAGTAATCACTCGCGATCCGGCCCTCATGCTAGCGCATTGAGGCTCAAAAATTACAAAGGGAGTGCTATTCATGGACCAGAGGATGCGATTTCGCCAGAGGGTTTGTCGGTTTCTTCCTACCTAAATTAAATCGCCAACCTCGTAATCGATACGCATGCAGTCCAAGCATCAGTGTCGCAAATGACCCAAATACGAGAGAGCTGAGCAATGGCAGTCTAAACAACAAAAATGGCACCAGAGCGATCGACCAAGGCAACCACCTGACGACGATATTCCTGCGACTCAAGCTTGTCCATAATGCCAGGACTCCACCTGCTGCCAAGCAAGCCGCATGAATGCAAACTAGGAACAGAAAAACCCAAATGCGTTGCCGATCCAGTAGGATTTCATACCAGTAAGTCACCGGAATCCCCTTGACGATGAAGGCCACGATGGCCGATACGAGCGTAAAGATAAACAGGTCTCGCAAATGGATTGAACTCTCCTTTTGAAGCACGGAATCTGGCTTTGCGAAGGGTTGCAAATTCACGTTTTCAAACTTCACTCCGCCCCAGCGCAGCAATGTGAATGCCAATACCATGCCAAGGGACAGAGGCATAATAGCAGCCACAACCGCCGATGCGGATTTTGATTCGTCCTGCCAGTAGGTTACCAATCCGGCTGCAATTCCGAACGCGAGGACAAATGGCCCTGTACGCAGGAAGAGTCGATTCCGGCCTAAGCAAAGCCAAACGGATGTCAATTGGATTGAACCTATCAACATGCCTAGACCTGCAAAGTAGAAGTCCTCGCCAAACACAGACAAGGTCGTTTGGATACGAAACGACGCATACGCCATGAACAGCCCAATGCAGATAGACGCATCGATCCAGCCGTGCGAATGAACCACCGCCGCAAATCGTAACAAACCGATGCACCAAAGCCCGAATAAAGTCGCGGCCGCGCCGTTCAATGGGAATCCCCACTTAAACGGATCGATGACTCGAACTCGAATTCCAGTCTTTACATCGTAAAGATGAACACAATGGTCGGATGTAGCCAAAGCGAGATGCCCCGATTTTTTTAGGATGCAAGCGGCATATATCTGCGAATGGAGATCGAGCGGAAATCGCAAGAGCTGCTCTTCGGTGGTTTCATCGACGACAACGCACTCCTTCGACACAATCACTCCATTTGTTCTTTCATTGCGAGTCGCTACAAGTCGACTGTTTTTCAAATCGCGTACCAACGGCTCGAATGAATCGGGAATTGGTAGTGACTGGCCGGTAAAAATGTCCGTCCAGATTCCGAGCGAGCTCCATCGAATGCAACCACAGGTCTCCCGTAGATCAAAGTTCGCCAGTGGCAGTGTTAGTCTGGAATCGGACGGAGAAGTGGTGCTACTCACCACCGAACCGTCTATTGCATTTCGTACTTCGATAGTCCTTCCATCTGGCAGAAGACTTGCAAGATACCACTCGTCGTTTCTTTGGAATGGTTGCGTTTGCAGCGCTTTCCATTCTTGAATACTGTGCAAGTTTTCGTTATTTGTTTCGTAGAGTTCAGTTGAATTGGTGCTCGTATCCAAGACGAGGAAATTCCTAGTGCCAGGCAATTGATAAAAGTACGATTTTGGTCCCATTGGAGTTGCAATGGAGTCCAAGACGATGCCCGTAGAAATGTCCCACATTTCCAATTGTTCACCAAATACTCGAATGAGCTTGTCGTCGATTATCAACATTCGAAAAGTACTGGAGATGGATGTTCCGAATTCGATACAACTTATTTTGGCTGGCTCCGCATTAGTAAGGTCAAATTGATATGCCGTTGCACTCGTCTCGCCCGTTCGAAATATGCCCCATCCGATTCCCTCGTCGAGTCCCAAGCCTAGCAAATCCTTTGTCCAGCTTCGCGTGTTTTGCGTGTTTGTATCCTGGTGCGTCCTAGCGGTTTTAATCGAGAAGCTATCGCGTGGAGATGTCGTTGGCTCGCTATCAAGGCAGAGTGTGTCGAATCTAAAGTACTTATTGCTCACCCACTCACACGCGAAAAAATCCCTGCCGTTCCTCGAAAAGAATAGCTGCCCGCCACCCTGAGATCGAGTGTGATGAATTCCCAGAATTGCCAAATACCCAATGGGGATAATGAGCAAGAGCCAAAGGAAGAGAATTAGTGGGCGATTTTTGTGAAGCATTATCTTGTCATTGTAACCGCTGGTGGCCCTCCGTTTCGCGGCTGTTTTCGTATTCTCCTAAAGGCTGTTCCGGAACTACAATGGTGAAACTGCGAAAGGCCCTCGGATGGTTACAACTAAGAAGGTTTACACGATGCTTGGTAACGAGTCTCTTTGGGAGATAGCGCTGCGTTGCCATCAAATTTTCGAGCAATCCGGCATTCCTCACTCGGTGTGCGGGGGCGTTGCCGTTTGCCTTCATGGCTATCAACGCAATACGACTGATGTGGACATGATCATCAACACACGTGATTCGGCGATGGTCAAGCAATTGCTACTGGCCGAGGCGTTTCAATGGGACGATGAGCTAAAGGAGTTTCGCAGTTCCAGTGGAATCCCAGTGCAATTTCTGGTGGCTGGTGAGCGAGCCGGCAAAGGCTCTGAAGTGAATATCCCTGAGCCTGAGGGTGAATCCAATATTGAGGAGTTGGATGGATTGATTGTTGTTCGACTTTCACGATTGATCGAAATGAAGCTTGCTTCTGGCATGGGTAGTTTACGACGAACTCACAAAGATTTTGCTGACGTCGTCGAGTTGATTGCAAATCGCAATCTTGACAGCTTCTTTGCTCGCTACCTGCACAAATCACTGCGGCCGACGTTCCTGGAACTTGTGCGTCGAGTAAGCGACGACGGCTAAAACTATCTGCAAATTCAACTGTGGCCGGGAGCGAGATTTGTCCAGACGTGGGACGTAAGCAAGGCGTAGATGACTTCACCACTCGCGGAATCAATTGCTTTTGGTTCGACTAATGCCAAGGGCGCTTCAGGCCTTTGCAAATTCGTTGCTAAGCCAATGCAATCGGTGGCTGCCACCTTTTCCCTTTTCCTTCTCCAAAAAATAACTGTACAAAATTGATACACCAGTTGGCGGAAGCGATAGTAGAACAGTTGTCCCAACTGTTTCCGCCCTGCGTCTCGGCCGTATTGCAGCCTAGCCCACCGAAGTTGACTATGCGATTAAGCAAAGATTGTACTTACTGCCGAACGATTGCGACAATCGTTCTACTCTGTTGCTTACCGGTCATTGTTCCGAAGCTCACTCCAACGATGTACGATGCCATTGACAACGGATAACTTGCGGGATGGTTGATCGGCTAGCTCGCCCGAGAACAGTTCCTTCACTTTCTCTAACGTCTTGGCGCTATCGATGTTCGCCATAGCTAAGAAAGGTGCAGCCTGTTGGTAAGCGACCGCGTAATCCATGTCGCCGAATAGCCATGACCAGTCCTCGAAGCAGGGCGCTACCAACGTCATTGCCAAATTGGCATCGTATTGTGCTAGTTGTGTGGCGATGTCACATAGGTGGCTGTGAGGGAGCCAAGAGTTGTTTGAGCTGCTTTGCCAAATGGCTTCAAAAAGGAAGTCCTCCGCGAGGGCTCGATCCCACCTCCCAACTTGCTGAGCGAACAGACCCGCCAGTGTTCCCATGCTCGTATACGAGTTGCTTTGAATGGGATTGCGTAACGCATTGAGGGTATCTTGGTATAAAGCCATGCGCTGTTCTCGCGTCACTTCGCACTTCTCTGCAATATGCATCAGCAACTTAGTGCGCCCAGTACAAGGCTGCATCGCATGGGCAACGGCCAATGCTCGCTCGTAGTCGCGAAATCCAACGTTCTCGCAGAATTGCGAGACTCCTGATTCTGAGTTCGGCATTGACTCTAGCCGCTTTACTTGACTCTCCCAACCTACTTTTCCTTGACTGGCCATGAAGCAGATCGCTTCGGCCTGCAATCGCTCAATTTCATTTGCATAGGCAGTTAACTCGATTAGCTTCATCGCCGCAAGCGGGTCGACGATGGCGAAAGCAGGTGCAAAATAGCGTGATACACCTTGCTTGTCGTGTCGACCTTCTCTTCGCTCTCCGCGCTTGACGATGTCTTGTAGTTCCTTGTGATTATCCCATGTTGTACGCAGTAGTTTTTCGGCCTTATCGACGGCCCCCAGTTTGAGCATTATGCATGCAAGTTGATTGGAGAAGAATATACTCTCGTTCCCTTGAATTTGCCGTAGCTCAATGCTGGCCTCGGCAAGATATTCGTTCCGCTCCGACTCGATTTTGGACTGTTGAGCAAGTTGAATCAGCAAGCTCGCTCGACCGTTGCCTTGAAAAGATTGCAGCAATCGCTTCGAATCCGCTAACTTCACTTGCATCATTAAAGTCATATAGGCTTGCAATATCATATCGGAGGCACCTGCGAGTTTGGCGGCCTCAAACTTATCGATCAGTTTTTCCGGACGAGCAAATCCAAGCAGTGGATAGTAATTCAGCTTCTTGAAGTAATTGTCCTTTTCGGCCGGCTCCGGAACGAGTGCCAACAACTCTTCTGTTGCAAGAACTCTCTTGTTGTCCGAATCAGAGGATGGGACTCTTTGCGGAATGTGTTTCGGATCTTTTGTTAGTTTGACCGTATGATTCGATTCGGTCATCGATCCGATGGCTTCGATGGAGGGAATATAGCCCTCTGCGCGCACGGCCAAGATCGAGGGTGTATCGACCCAAATCATGTCCGCTTTGGATGAATCGGAAAGTGACAGGCGCGACTGACCGCAGCGAGCTCCAAGAGTCACGATCTTGGCCCCGTTGATTGGCATTTGCGTATCGAGGTCGACAATGTGAATAGTAACCGTTTCCTGTTTGGGCGCAGAATTCATGACGATTGTACCGACCATGATGCGCTCCAAACCTTCCTTGGAGTCGGTTACTTTGGGTCGATGCCAACCGGAGCGATACTCCACGAAGCCTGGAGCGGTCACACGAACTGTTCGATCGTCTGTCAAGAGCGTCGTGGGTGCAGAAAGGAAGTTGCCATTCGCATCTGTCAGGAACTCGTCAGAATCGCCTGTATCGGTGAGTACATGGCGGTCGACTCCGCCGATCGTCTCTGGAGATGAAGTGATCGCAGTTTTGATACTGACGGTAGCACCGACAATCGGGTTGTTGCGAAGATCAACGACGCGTCCAGCAAACTGAGCAGACGGCAGATCCGCAATGACTAAGTCCACGACGGCAGCGTTAGAAAGTTTGACACGAAGCGGTGTTTCAGTTCCGCGAGTCCCTGAATTGGCAGTGATCGACACTCGCGTCCCATCGGTCAATCCGAAGAACCTAAAGTTTCCGTTACGATCGGAAAGTAATGTCGTCGTCGTTTCGAATCTGCTTATCTTGGATTGACACTTGATCGATAGCCCTGGCACAGGTTGCCCCTGTTCGTCGACAGCTCTTCCCAGTGCTGTGGTCATCGACCGCATCTTCGTAGGTTTCATTTCAATCACTCCGTTCTGCGGGAGCGACTCCGGTCGTTGATAGAAGGCTTCGCCTACTACCATGATTTCTCCAAAGGTATCGGTTGGATACACGTTTACCTGATTGGATTGACTCCACAATTGGAAGCTGCCGTCTGACTTTGAAATCGCTGGCCTCGAGAACCGGTCGAAGTAATCGACGTAGACTCCTTCAAGTCCTTGGTCGGACTCCGCGTCGACCAGTTTGCCACGAACAAGCATAGCGGGGAGCAGTTTGAGAATGATCTCGTTCGACCGCGAAAGAATCGTATCTTGGGTTTTTTCACGATCGAGGACAAAAGGGAAATCGAGAGGCAGGGATCCTTTGAAATCAAGCTGTCCACCGGTCCAATAGGCAATTTCGAAATTGCCATTCTTGTCAACTACCGCATCGCACCAACTAAAGGTATCCCAGATTCTGTTACGGACTAGTTCGCCTTTGGAGACGAAACCGATATGGATTGGTTCTTTTGGAAGCGACGATGGCGATTCGCTCTTTTCAAAAACGAGTTTCCCTCGGACTCTCCGGATCGGCAAGAGAGTCGATGTTAACATTGATTGGTTGTGCTTGACCTCAATACACTGGCTGCATGAATCGATTGAGCCTGTGGGAGTTGCATATATCGAAACGAGTGAGCTTGGCCTCGCAGAGTGAAGCGTGACAATTCCATTTTGATCCGACACTTCGGAGAATTGGTCTACGACGTTGAATGGGATTTGTTTATCACCGATAAAGGCTGGAGCGACACGAACACCCTTCAGTGGCTCACCTGTATCTGAAAGTATTTGCAGATCAAACGGGGCAGCTGGTGTGAGTTGAACATCCATTGGATAGTCGACCAGCAATCGAGAAGGTGGAATCGTCTCGAGCTTGTGCGCGAAGCCTATACTTCGCACATACAAGCTAAAATTGTTTCCTATCAGGCGAGGATCGGATCGACGAATGGATAACGTGTACTCGCCATTGGCATGGGTCGTGTCGTTCGATAGGATCAAGCCGTTTGGAAAAATAGAGTCATTGTAAGGCGATGCTCTATGCGCGACGAGAATCACGTCCGCATCCGAAATAGCTTGACCATTCCGATCAGTAACCCGACCGCTGATCGAGATCTCGACAGCCGACGGTGCTAGGCTCGGATTGTCATTCTCAACAGCCGACGGTGCTAGCCGCGGGTTGCGTTTCTGCTCTGGAAAATCGTTCTCGACTTGTCTGGCTAGCAGCGTAAGTGGTTCACATGCCGCGATTGAGAGAAGGAGAATTCGGAGGATACGATTTGCTTGGAGCATAGGACGTGCCTTTTACAATCAGAGAGACAGTCGAACTAAGGTTTTTCATCGATCGTTGCGGTCAACAAACCGGCCAGAGGGCCCGAGTCGAACTGCATGTTGACAGAAGCTGAGCCGCTGGTCTGTTCTGATTTCGGGAATCGGATCGGACAAAACATGCCGCATGCGAAACTGGTGGTCTCAATACTGCCGATGCGGCGAGAAGAACCGTCTGCCATCATTATAGTGCAGGTAAGCAGACTATCTTCATCGGCTCCAGTATCACCGACCGAGCACCGAGCCAGATACAGACCTGTTACGCTCGTGCACATCGGTTGAACAATGATTGGGGCATAATGATGCGATTGAAGAGATCCCGCGATGATCCCGGCCTTAAGTGTCACTTCGCCGAGCAGTTCGATCGTGGTTTGCGAACTTTTGGTAACCTTGACTTGTGCGGAGCCCGGTCCATTTGCCTCGAAGACCATTGACCAAACGCGCTCGTCTCGAATACGCAGTCGCACTTGCTTGACCATATACTCACCCACAGGAACCTCGATGCTGTGTTCTAACGAATCCACTGTGACGTGAACGCCAGCGGTCGAGGCCAAAACGGCTTGGCAACTCTCGATCGTTGCATCAGGATTCTGCATGTGGATTTTGGCTTGGAGTTGGCCTGTACCCTCGAGCGCAACGAGGTCCAGCTCGTCGTCTTGGAACCCAAGAGTGTACCGAGTTCCATGAATGATTGGGGACTCTTGGCAGGAGAATCGCTCCTCGAAAGCGTTCCACTTTCCATCGCCATCGAGGTCGATGTAGAGTCGATCATCTCGGTCGGTCCAAAGACCATTGCAGTTTCGATCTTCTATTGCGGCCACGATCATTTTGTCATCGAGTTGGAAGTTGCCGTGGAGTTGGCCAGATTGCGCGATCGAGAACTTTTCGTTTTGATATTGAATCAATAGTTGACACTCGGTTGACGCATGAAGCGTTTGAAACGTGGGTGGCCGGGTGACTTCTTTCGATGAGTTCGTCGCGTCGGGGAAGCTGGTAATGCGAATGCTCCACGTGGAAGCATCCTTTGTAGGTATGGCAAACTCGCCCTCTTGCATGGCTTGGTCTCGATTGGAGTCGACCCACAAGGTCCGTTCCTTGCGCGATGGCGATTCGAGGATCGCCAGTAAGATGGGTTTATCCATTTTTCCAAACCAAAATTGGCCCCGAGCAATGGGTCGGTAGTTGCGTTGATCGCCGAAGACCTTCGAGTCGTGAGGCGCTTCCGTCCATTCACTAGCGATCACATGAAACACGGGCGGAATTGCTTCGGAAGATCGGTACTGAAACGCATTTGGACTAAAGCGCGGTGCTCCATAGGAAGGATGGCAAACCAGTCCCAGACCAGTAACGATCACCAACCACCAATCGCGTGCACTTAGGTCTTTCGTACGTTGTGACCGGGCAAGGGACAGAAGCCGTTCACGAAAGTGCCTATTCGGTGCATCCGT
Source organism: Pirellula sp. (assembly GCA_043757445.1). GTDB lineage: Bacteria > Planctomycetota > Planctomycetia > Pirellulales > Pirellulaceae > JBKCUI01. Next base: position 18,009 of record JAYVPJ010000223.1, read on the forward strand.
TACCATCGCCGCCGAGGGACGGACTTGGACTACTGATTCCTGGTCCAGCCATTTCACCACCGACCACAATGATCGCGCGTAAGTCTCCTTGGGGACTTGGGCCTTTCCGATCACCATTGCATCGCAGCATAGTTCTTGCGAGCAACGCAATTCATGGTATACCCACCAAGCGATGGGGTTCCACCAGCATAGCGAGCGGATTGCTAACCCAGCCACTGCCGTCAGGTGATCCCCGCGTCGATAGTGCGATAGTTCGTGTGCCAGGACCGCTTCCAACTGTTCCTGCGAGAATTCGACAGTCAGTTTTTTGGGAACAAGGATGATTGGGTGAAAGCAGCCTGTCAGCGAAGGGGACATCGTCGCATCGATAATGCGCAGGTCTGGAACTCGCGTGCATCCTATTCGGCGACCTATTCGCTCAGCCGTACTTTGAAGCATGGCATCGGACGCTAGACTTTGCTTCAGTCGATGCACTCCGAGGATCTGCATCGACAATCGAAGCAAAAACGCGATCGCGACACTGATCCAAATGAAATAGACGAGGTAGTTGAAAAGGTCAGATGGTCGCAAAGTAGAAAACGCTGCGGGTGTAAAGCTAGAGGCGAGATTTGGTAGCCTAGGGCTCTTAGTATTTGCAAAAAATGCATCTTCCGCCGTTGGAACCAGCGCCTCGCTGCCAGTATCTGGAAAAGAACCATTGTCGCTGGGATTTTCGCCAGAGACTTCTGAATGAGTGGTTTGAAACCAGTTGCTTCTGGCTATGCGCTCGTAGATCGGTAATCCAACCATGGCGGGAGTAATGAGTTTCAGCATGACCAAAACCCAAAGCACATGCATCAAGGAGGGACGGTTTCGTATCCAAACGTTGCGACATAACAACTTGACAATAACGGCCAGGGCCATGACGACCAACAGGTGCCATGACATGCTGACGCACGGAAACTGGATGGACATGGATAACCCCTGTGCATGACTCGACTATTTCAGCCTGGCAAGAATCTCTTCGATGGTCTCCCGGTCCTTTTTGCTTAGTCGAACTTTTTCGACCATGGAAAGCAAAACCGGTGCTATGTTTCCGGAATAAACAGTGTCCGCTAGTTTGCCAACTTGGGATTGCACGAATGCTTCTCTAGCGATGAGGGCACGAAAGCGATGCACATGATCGCTTCGATCGCACTTCACGAAGCCCTTTTTGCTCAGTCGCTCCAAAAGACTCTTCACCGTCGTGTGCAACGACTGAGAATGCTGCGAGTAGACCGCTTCGACAATATCGCGAACCGATGGGCTCTCTTGCTCCCAAACGACCAACATGATCTCCATTTCCGTATCGGACATTTCAACTATCGACATTGTGTGTTTCATCCTAAATCCTAAACGCCACCTAAGGCTATTTGCCTTAAATGTAAGGCAATCTGCCTTAACTAGCAATAGGGCAGGGCAAATATCTCGGAGATATTGAGGAAAGAGTCCAAAGTTGCTTTATTTATCTAAGCCGCGATTGACTTAAGTGGTTTTTGTGAATCGAGCGCGATACAATCGTATTGGATTTGTTACCAAGAATGAGATGAAGTGATGGGCATTGCGTTAGCAACCACTTGGGAAGATCGATTGTCAGACCTTGGCAACGTCGCGGCAGCCAGGGTTCGGTGCGAACCTGCGCCTGGGGCCGCTACGGTCGAGGATGTCGTTAGGCTGCGCAATACCGAGCGAAGCCTTTGCGAATTGGTCGATGGCACCTTGGTGGAGAAGGCGATGGGTTGGCAAGAATCTTTGTTGGCAGGCATACTTCTGCAATGGCTTAACAACTACTTGGACCAGCATCGCATTGGCGTTGCGACCGGTCCGGACGGTATGACGCGTCTCTTCGGCGATACGGTGCGAGGACCTGACGTTGCGTTCGTTGCGTGGGACCGAATGCCTAATGGCCAAATCCCAAAGGAACCTGTCCCCGATCTCGTCCCGAACTTTGTGATCGAAGTTCTTAGTGTCGGCAATACGTATGGTGAAATGTCCCGCAAGCGTCGCGAGTATTTTCATGCAGGCGTTGAGTTACTGTGGATGGTCGATCATCGCTCGCGAACCGTCACCGTGTTTCGTACGCCACAAGATGCCAGCGTATTTACTGAGGGGCAACGACCGGATGGGGAAAAAGTCCTACCTGGCTGGCAAATTGACATAGCCGATTTATTCAGTCGCCTCGATCGAACTGCAGAGAAGAATAGTTGCGGTTGATTGCGTACACCTGGTTTCATGGCGGGACGTTTTGCAAAGTGTTCTTCAAAGGAATTTGATTTATGCCAGAATTCAAAATAGACTTGTCTAACGTCACATTCCCGAGCAAGGATGGGGACGTCAACGAATATGTCAACCCAGAAGCGGCTGCAATCGTCCAGCACTTCTCTCGCAACAGGAAGGTGATCTTTGTCAATGGAATGGGGAACACGGGTCGCGACCATGCCGAATCGGCGATGGCATTGTCGCTCGTGCAAATGTGCCCGGTCATTGGGGTATTCAATCTCTCAAATGGATTTGTAAAGGACATATGGCAGTGCCTCGTCGACAAAAATCAGTTTCAAGGTCTATCGTCGTCCGCTCAGACCAAAGTGGAATCGCGAAACAGTCTTTGGAATTGGATCGTTCGGGGAAATCGAACATCCGAACAAGCCATGTTGGACGCTTTGTCTCGCAATCCAGTTCAAGCATCGCTCTTCAAAGTTTTGCGAAAACCTGAGAATCGCACCCGAGAAATCTTTGCACATAGCCAAGGTAACTTGATCCTTTCCAATGTTCTTCAAGGCATTGCGGCAGTGGATGGGCCAGAATCTTTGCAGGGGCGAGTCGTGCATACCTTTGGTTCGCCAGCGGTCTTTTACCCAGATGGGATTCAAAAGTTCGAACATGGATATACCTTTGACCCTGTCAATTGGCTGTCTGGTTTCGATTCCTCATTTACGATCTCCAAGGTTGGGATGCCAACGGGTTCCAAGAATCCGATAACACATGGTTTTTTGTGGTATCTCCAAGATGACCCGCGATTTGTCATCAATCGTTTCCGCGTTGGCGGATGGGGAATGACCTTCAATATGGATGAAGCGGGACTGGCCAAGTGCTTAGCAACAATGGAATCGAACTTGCCCCGTGTTACCAAGGTCATGGATCATCTTGACAAGCATCACAACAGCGATGCTGACGATGTCGCAGTCTTGTATGTTGCGGAAATTAAAAAGAATCCACAAATGCGATCCAACCTCAAAGCCAATCCGACCTTGGTCAATCTTTTAATCAAAGTGCTCGATGAAGGTTGGACCTCCTCCGAAGAAAAAGAGGCGATCAACTGGTTGAGATCGCTAAGCTGACATCACCTAAGCACCGTCGCGGGCATGCCACCTTGCATGGGGTCTCGGTAGTTCGTACCTGGCGACATTCCCCAGTTTTGCGGTGGGGTTGTGTATGGGCTCGAGTTTGGCCGGAAGTTGACTCCGTTCTGGTTATTAAGCCCCCACAGGTAAGGTTGAGCGACAGGGGCATTTGATGCAACATAGTTTGTGTTGCGGTTGTTACTGAACAAACTATTACCGAACAGACTGCCTGTACTGGACGCAAAGCCAGGCCAATTGAACAGTGGTCGTGTCGCCATATTCGCGTCGGGATAAACTTGATTCGGTGTCGCAACGAAGTTCGGGTTGCCATTAGCGCCATTTCCGTAGTGGCCGGCCATCGTGTTCGGATCTGGGCGCAGGGGAACAGCTGGAAGGACCAAATTAGTTCCGGTTGAAGTATTATTGGCTGCAACTGACGCGTTCGCTTGGTTGTTCGGTGAAGGGTAATATGGGGCTGGATTGTAATTGGGATTTGGGTAATACGGGGGGGGAGCTTGCGCAAGCAATTGGCGATTTGGAGTAACTTGGTAGCCTGGGTAGTATGGGTAGTCGATGGGACGAGTTGCATATCGCGAGTTATTTCGATTGGCTTCCGCGATCTGTGCAGCTTGCTGAATTAAGTTTGGATTGTTACCGACTGCTAAGTTGTTGGGCTGGTTGCTGGCTACCATGTTGCCGCCGTTGGGTGATTGGCCCAATGGGCGATCCACGAAACGAGGTACTTGTTTCGACTGTGAGCTCAAGACCGGTACCATCCTCGAGACTTCTTGCTCTTCAAATTTTTGGTAGGTAATAGGCCGTGTGACTTGAACGTAGTTTGGTTGGTATTGAACGATTGGCACGTATCGCCAAACCTGTTGCGGAGTTGCAAATGGATTCCAACTATTGACGTTTTGGAGCTGAAGCTGCTGCGAATAAATGGGGAAATATTGCGTCTCAGTGGTTGTCTTGTTCTCTGTGATCGTTTTCGGAACATACACGCGTTCTTTGACTTCCTGATACGAATAGGCAACAACAGGCACGGACTCGGTGGTTACATAACGCCCATAGGGTTGACCGGTGGATGGATCAATAAAGGTCATGACCGGTGTACTTGGAGCAAACGCATCGGTATTATTGGGGGCAGCCATCTGCCAACCGCATGCAATGGGGCTCCAGCAGAAATGGGTAGCCAGAAAAATTGACAGAAATACCGCGAAGCTTTTGGGAAACATAATCTTGCCGGATTGGATCCTTGAATTACTGCGATGCCCGCAATCGAGCGGGAAGCTTTTGCTAGCTTCGCAAGCCGTGTTGGATAACCTATCGGAACGTGCCCGTGCCGGAAAACTCTTATCAATATTGGGTCGTACTATTTCCAAGGTTCCATCGCAAGGTCTAGTTAGTTCCGATGGTCGATGGTTCTATTCGTTAGACGACGGGGTCGCCTGCCTCATGGCGGATGAAGCTGTCGAATTGTTGACCGATCGGAACGATTGCAAATTGGGGGGAAAGTAACCATCTGGCTACGAGGTTTCGCCTGGGGGAAATGCGTAATTTGCGGCGAGTTTTCTTTCTTGGGGATATTTTCGGAACGGGCTAAATATCTGGCCTCAACGGATCGATACAAGAACGGCGGGAAAGTTTTCCGCTTAGGTAAAGATTTCTACTCGCGCCGACAGGCACGTCTGGCGTGAGTTTCCGGCCTCAAAACATGGAAGATACAGTCGTGAACCGCTTCACCCTCCTCTTACTCGTTGCGACAACCATCGCAGGTGGCAACGCCTTTGGCCAAAACCAAGCGTCGGGACATGCCGGCAATTCAACGGTCCGCCACTCGCAATCTCCGATGGTACCAGCCAAATCGACTGCCGTACCGCGGCCCGCTCGGCCAATGGGTCGCCCTGTCTCTCACGCGAGAACGATTGCCGATGAAGATGGAGAAGTCATGTACCAAGATGCGCCCGAACGAGTGGTTCTGGGTGAGTCCTACAATCCAAACGAAGGGTTGGCAGAAATTGGCGGAGGTTGCACATCATGCGGCGGTGGAGGATGCAGTAGCTGCGGGGATTATGGAGGCGACACCTGTGGAAGCATTTGTGGATTCGATCTGTGCAATCCTGGCGGACTGGGTGGTCGACAATTGTGTATCGGCTTGCCATCGCATGGTTGGGTAAGTGTCGAGTATTTGAACTGGTACCAAAACGGTATGGAAACGCCAGCTTTGGTCACCACCTCACCTGTACCAACAGCCCAGAATCAAGCGGGCGTGCTTCCACTTGCTACGACACTCTATGGCGGAAACAACGATATCTTAAGCAACCGAATGAATGGCACTCGCGTTCGCTTTGGCTGGTGGTTTGCCAACAATCCAAACCTCGGAATCGAAGGAGAATACTTAGGCTTTGGAACACGAACGGAGAACTTCGATCAGCAATCGAACGGGAGTGCGATATTGGCACGTCCATTTTACAATGCTGTCACTGGGATGGAGGACTCTGAACTTGTCTCATTCCCAGGTCTTTTGTCTGGACGCGTCCGAACTACTGCGACCTCGAAACTTGATGGAGCCGCTGTTCGATTTCGACGCATGCTTTGTTGCAGCAGTGGCTGCGGGTTTTCACCTATCGCTTGTGGCCCAGTTCCATCCCAGTCCCGGATTGATGCGACTTTGGGTTGGCGTTTCTTTCAGCTCAAAGAGAGCTTGGGAATTCAAGAAGACCTAACCTCCTTAAGTACGGCCAATCCTGGCAGCTTTATTCTCAATGACAACTTCCGCACCCGCAATCAATTCAATGGTGGCGAACTTGGTTTTCAGTGGATGGGCAGAAGAGGTTATTGGTCGCTAGACATGTTGATGCGGTTGGGACTAGGCAACACTCGCCAAGAAGTCATTATCAACGGCACGACTCAAACCACTCAAAACGGAGCAACCACAAATGCCAATGGTGGATTGCTAGCTCAAAGAACGAATAGTGGGACGTTTGTACGCAATCAATTCGGTGTGATACCTGAGTTGGGAGCGACTCTCGGCTATCAGGTCACTCAGCGAATGCGTTTCACTGCAGGCTACTCATTCATCTACTGGAGCAACGTAGTTCGCCCAGGGGACCAAATCGATACAACCGTCAATCCAAACCTGCTTCCTCCTGAGAATCCAAGACAAACTGCATTCTTGAACCCCAGGTTTACCTTCCAAGATTCCGATTACTGGATACAGGGATTGAGCCTCGGCGGCGAATATCGATGGTAACCATCCGGTAATTGTCAGCTAAAAAAGTCCAATATCTAGGGCTTGATGGATCTTTTAGATCGATCAAGCCCTTGATTCGTTGGAGCACCGGTTCAACGACGGAAAAATTACGCACACCAAACAGATATCGAGGTCGGCAAGGAAGCTGATAACGTGAGCTATTGACTCGCGGTCACTCCTCAACGGCCGAGCCCACGGACGGAGCAGTGACAAACATGGCTGGACTTTTGAATCGACTCTACAAAATTTTGAGTGGCTCCAATAGAGGTCGCGTGTCGGCTGCGATCCAAAACCGAGCCAAACGAAAACTCCGAATGGAAATACTCGAAGGCCGTCAATTAATGGCAGCCAACATTACGGGTACTGTCTTCTCGGATCTCACGGACAATGGTTTCAACACTGGTGTTGATCCCAACCTTTCTGGCGTAACAATCGCTTTGTTCCGAGACGGTGGAAATACATCCTACGACAGCGGTACTGGTACCGTGTCTGCAGGAGATGATACTCTGGTTGGCACGACAACATCTGCCGTTACGACAGGTTTGTATTCGTTCAACGTGACGACAGCCGGAACGTATTTCGTGGTTCAATCCAGCGTCGCCACAGGCTTGATCCAACGCTCGACGCAACGTGTACAGACTGTCATTGTGACAAGTACAGACATCGCTGGTGTCGGGCTTACGACGATCGATACTTTTGACACAACCGCCCAGTCGGTGACTGCATCCTTTGGCGGAACCAATCCAGACTTCAACGCAACGGCTGCGACCGAAGCGATCGGCGGAGAACGCGATTTGTTCGTGAATGCAACCTCAGGCACGATATCGATGCAATCGGATACGCCATCCACTACAAACTACTTGGCTTTTGACGTAGGTGCGGGGGCCAATGGCACACGTATTCTGTCTTATGACGGAATCGATGGTGACGCTCAGGTCCTTGCAACAACCGGACTTGGCGGACTTGATTTGACATCCGCAGGTGCCGCCACAGGCTTTCGATTCTTGATAGGTGGCGAAGCGGGAACGCAAATCACAATTCAAGTGAATAGCGGTGCCAACGCTTCGACACGTACGGTTGCAATCCCAACAACATCGGGAGCATCACCTACCGCTACCTTGGATGTCCCGTTCACCGATTTTACTACGAGTAGCGGTACCGGAGTAGACTTTACCAGTGTAGGATCAATTCAAATCTCTGTTTCTGGGCCTAATGCGGCTGATGCAATCATCGATTTGGTTCAAACCTTTGGCGCTACGACGATCACTCGCAACATCGCCAACCTAACTCCGATGAGTATTGGTAATCTCGTATTTTCAGATCGCAACAACAACGGACTATTCGATACAACGTCGCCCACCGAAACAGGTTTGAGCGGCGTGACTCTGCAATTGTTCACCGATACGAATAATAACGGCGTATTCAACGCCGGAGTCGACGTTGCGACGCTCAACAGCACGAATGTCCCCATCACGGCTACCTCGGATTCGTCTGGCAATTACACATTTACGAACCTTTTCCCTGGTCGTTATTTTACGGTGATCCCGAGCAGTCAGTTTTTGACGGGTGCGGCTGCAGCCGGGTTTGTTGTTAGCTCGACGACTCCCGCTGGGACCAACAATACCAACAAAGGTGCGGCGGTGGTTGGAACCGGCGTCGTGACCTCGCTCGTGTCGCTCAATGCAGGTGCGGCGCCGATCACCGATGGCGATACAAATGCCAATACGGACCTGAGCTTTGATATCGGTATCGTTCCTCAGTTTGACTTGACTGTTGCCAAGACTACTACTGCAACCGTCGCCGCTACTGGCACAACGATTACTTACACCATTACAGCCAGAAACGATGGCCCTTCGCCAGCTTCTGGAGTAACACTTTCGGATGACGTTCCGGACGGTCTTCGCATCATCTCTGCTACCTCTAGTGTCGGTACCGACATCGTAACGATCCCTGCTTCAGCCAGCGATACTACGGCCGCAAACCCGGACAACATCACTGTTAGCATTGGCACTTTGGCTGCAAGTGCCGCGACCCAACGCACCATAACAATCGTCGCCGAAGTGCTCGCCGTAACCACAGGCACTGGCGCTCCCGCCGCCCTAGTGAACAACGTAACGATTGCTGGCCTCGGGACTGAATTGACCACTTTGCCAAACACGGCAAGTGTTTCATTGCCCGTTCAATTGCGCAACGACTTGGTTGTCGTGAAGACCATTACAACCAACCCTGCATCGACTGGCACACCTGCAATCGCGGCGCCTGGTTCGACCATTACTTACACCTTGGTTGCTCGCAACGATGGTCCATCCAGAGCGACCACGGTGCGAGTGACAGACGACCTGCCTGACGGAATCCGAGTTCTGACAGCGACATCAAGTGATGTAACCGATACGGTTACGATTCCAGCATCCGCCCAAGACACCACGGCAGGAAATCCGGACAACCTGACCGTCAATGTGGGAGACCTATTAATCGGCCCTGGCAATCAGACGACCATCACTATCACGGCTGTTGTTTTGGGTGCGACCGCTGGTCTGTTCACCAATTCCGCCAACATTGCGGCGACAAACACTACCGAAAACAACGAATTGCTGCTAACGAACAACGATAGTTCGGTCCAGGCCAACGCTCAACGCAATATCGACCTGGTCGTAACTAAGTCCATCACGACGAACCCGGCGTCAACTGCAACTCCTGCGACGGCTCAGCCAGGCTCTACTTTTACGTATACGATTCTGGCACGCAATGACGGTCCGCTGGATGCGACTACGGTACGAGTCGTCGATGATATTCCAGACGGAATTCGCATTATCTCAGCGACTTCCAGCGACGTTACCGACACGATTACCATTCCAGCTTCTGCTCAAGATACCACGGCAGCCAACAGCGACAACATTACCATTGACGTGGGCAATTTGGCAGTGGGCGTTGGAAGCCAGACAACCATCACGATCATTGGCGTTGTCCTAGCAGCCACACAAGGTAACTTCACCAACGTAGCGACGATCTCAGCCACCGACACGGCCACGAACGTCGAGACGATTACAACCAACAATACGAGCTCGATCGCTGCCAACGCGCCTCGTACCGTCGACTTGACAGTCCTCAAGTCAGGACCAACGACCGCGGTTTCTGGTAATACAATCACGTACACAATGACGGCCACCAACAATGGGCCGTCGGATGCGATCGGCGTTCATATAGTTGACAACATACCGGATGGTATTCGCGTCATTAGCGCTACGGTCAATGGAAACACAGTGACCATTCCTGCGAGTGCTTCGGACACAACTGCCGCGAATCCTGACGATATCACCTTCGCCGTTGGGAACCTAGCCTCGGGAGTTAGCAACACGACCATCATTATTGTCGCTGCGATCCTACCTGCGTCGACGGCAGCACTCGTGAACAGTGCGGTGATCAGTACGACCGATACGGCCACGACAGAAACACCGACCAACAACAACGCTGCCTCGGTCACGACAACCTTGACTCAGCAGAATGACGTTGGCATTACTAAGAACGGGCCAACAACGTCCGTTGCTGGAGCCACTGTCACTTACACGATGAATGTGACCAACAATGGCCCCTCGACGGCTACGTCGGTAAGCGTCGTTGATACGTTGCCAACCGGCGCAGTATTCGTCTCGGGAACATCCTTGATTGGGACGACGGCCGCTGGCACTGTAGCTTCTGGCGCGAACAACACCGCCAACGTTACTATTCCGACCTTGGCTCCGGGCGAAACAGCGCTCGTGACGATACTTGCAAGAGCCCCGTCAACCGCTCCTAGCAACATTACCAACAGTGTTACCGTGACTGCTGCCAATGACAACGTCGCCACGAACAACACAGCCACGGCTGCCACTGCGATTACGGCTCCACCTGTTTCCAACCTATCCGGCCGAATCTACGTGGACAGTAACAACGATGGAACCGGCCAGTCAACCGAACCCGGCGTTTCCAACATTACGGTTACCTTGACGGGTACGGAAACCACTGGTGGTGCAGCCGTCAATCGTACGACCACCACAGATACTAACGGTGACTACACCTTTGCGAGCGTAAATCAAGGAACCTACACAGTTAGCTCGGCGTCACCGAACGATTTCAATTTCCGAGCAGCCAACCCTGGCACTACCGGCGGAACGGCAGGAAATCGGCAAATTTCAGCGATCAACCTAGCGGGAACTAACTCAACTACTAATAATGTTGGTTTCACACGGGTGTTCAGCAAGAGACTTTTCTTGGCATCTGGACCGACTAGCTAAACGTGGCGAGCTAAACGTGGCCGACGCTGCTAGCGTCGGCTCGGATGCTGACAAGTCGAATGCTGTCAGCATCCGCCACGCGTATTCCTCACGAGATCTATTCGCATGAGCCAAGACACTCGCGTTGTTTGGCATGAACAATCTGTCACCAAACAGCAACGCTTCGAACGCAATCAGCATCGAGGTTGCGTCGTGTGGTTCACCGGCCTGAGCGGTTCCGGGAAAAGCACCGTTGCCAATCTCGTCGAACAAGAACTCTTCGAGCGTGGTGCTCACACTTTCTTGCTGGATGGTGACAACGTTAGGCATGGCCTATGCGCGGGCTCCCATCTCCTGGAACCTGTTCACGGTCCCGACTTTGCCAAACGCTTTGGTCTTGGATTTGGCCCCCAAGATCGGGAGGAGAACATTCGTCGCGTGGGTGCCATCACTGAACTCTTTGCGTCTGCGGGCCTTATCTGCTTGACGGCATTTGTAAGTCCCTATCGAATCGACCGGGACCGAGTAAGGCATTGGGTCGAATCGCGTGGCGGAAAAGGTGATTTCATGGAGGTGTTCGTCAATACACCGCTCGAGACTTGCATCCAACGCGATCCCAAAGGTTTGTACCAGCAAGCCATCCAAGGCAAGATCCCGCATTTCACAGGAATCTCCGATCCCTACGAGCCTCCCGAGTCCGCCGAATTGGAATTAGCTGGCGCATCCCATCCACCCAAAGTATTGTCCGAGCAAGTCATCCAGATGCTCATCGATCGCAAGGTTATCACACCATGAAATCCGCGACTTCAACATGGTCGTTCTTTTTTTCAGTCGTCATCGTTTCAACTGTGGCTTTCATTCCGTCTGTCTATGGCCAAGAGAAAGCGACGAACGAGAACGAGTCATCGAAGTTTATTGTCTTGCATGACTTAACCAAGTACGTTGCAGATGCAAGCAAGTGGGAGCAAGACGTGGCCAAGATGATTGCCACCAACCTGTCCGATGGGGACGACGACGCCATCCTATGTTTGGGTAGCTCCAGCTTTCGGCTTTGGAATACGATTTCAGCCGATATGGCTCCTTACAAAATAGTGCGGCGGGCTTACGGAGGAGCCAAGTACTGTGACCTTGCGATTCATGCTCCTAAACTCGTCCAAGGGCTTCGATTCCGGGCCGCGATGATCTTCGTAGCAAACGATATTACAGGAAACGAGAAAGACAAGTCGCCTGAAGAAGTCGCTCGGCTTGCTACGATTGTTATGGATACAGTTCGAAAGCAGCGACCAGATGCGCCCATTTTCTTAATAGCGATTACGCCATCACCTTCACGATTTCAACATTGGCCAAAGATTGAGCTTGCAAATAGGTCGCTCGAAAAACTGTCTTCGAACGAAACCAAAACTTTTTTCATTCCCACTCGAGATAGGTATCTGAATTCGCAAGGTGAGCCACGGCTAGAACTCTTTGTCAAAGATATGTTGCATCAGAACCAAGACGGGTATGCGATTTGGTCAGCCATTCTCAAAGATTCGCTCGAAAAAAACCTTGGCGAATGAACCGTTCGAACGCCGATTTGCTGCAAAAAATCGATCGAACCCCAAAAAAATTTAGAAAATGGGGAGAATGACTTTGCCAAATGTTGTTTCGTAGAATTTTCGAACTAGCCTAAAGCAGTGGTGGTTTCACATGGGCTTTTTTGTTGCGAGGGCGATCATGAAATTGGCGGTGAGGCTTCAGTTTTTCTTGTTTACTCTGGTCATGGCGAATGGAGCAACGCTGAAGGCGGATTTCCTGACCTTCAATCTAGTGATTCCCAGCAGCAATCTAACGCTTAGCGGAATTTCGAATGTTCCAGCGGCCGGGGGATCGTTCAACTATTCAGCTCAGGGGGCTGGAAGTCTCGTTACCTCCTATGCAGGAACGTTTGGCGTCAATGTCGACAACGTACTAAACCCTACCACGATTTCGTTTGCAAGCGCCGTCCTAGATGCGAACTCCAATGGCAGTTGGCGTCCAAACAATGGTGGTACTTTGGACACGCTGTCAGTGGGCGACTATGGAATCTCAGTTCCCACCATTCCTGGTGGTGGTGCAACCGCAAAGCTTCGCGATCTCATTTTCAATTTGAGTGCCGCTAATGCTAGTGTAACTGCTGGAACCGGCGCATTTTCGGTTGCTGGCCAAACCTTTCAGCACACGGCAGGGTCGATTGATGTATTCGCGGGCGGGTTGGGCGGGGGCGACACTGCGCTTTTGACCACATCGGGTCTAAACGTGAACGCCGCTAGTGCTACTTACATTGTCTCCGGTGGAATTGCGACTGTGACCATACCCGTTACGTTTACGGCTGCCTACTCGATTCCTGGGGCGGGTGTAACCGGTACGAATACATTTACCGGGACATTGGTTGGAGTCACAGCCGTACCAGAACCAGGCTCAATGATCCTGTTGGGCGGCGCGTTTGGTTGCGCCGCGCTTTGGCGAAGTCGAAAAACGCTAAAGAAGTTTGGGTAGCTCCAGCTTTCGGCTTTGGAATACGATTTCAGCCGATATGGCTCCGTACAACATAGTACGGTGGAGCCAAGTACAGTGACCCTGCGATCCATGCTCCTGAGCCACGGCCAGAGCTCTTTGTCAAAAATATGTTGCATCAGAACCGAGACGGGTATGCAATTTGGTCTGCCATCCTCAAAGATTCGCTCGAAAAAAACCTGGGCTAGGGAACTCGCACGCGTTCTCGAGCGTTGAAAATTAAAGGTTACCGAATCTGTATAGACTAGATTTGAAATGGGATGGAAAATGGATGCGTTAACTTAGTCGCAAGGCGAGGGCGTTTATCGATGCAAATAGTTGAATCCGAGTCCGGTGCGGTGGCCCCTTTCCCGGTTCGGAAGTTTAGTAAGCCAGAGTATCAGCTGCTTGGCAAACTGGGCGTGTTGTCCGTTGATGACAGAGTCGAACTATTGGAAGGATGGATAGTTCCCAAGATGAATCACAATCCACCGCACGATTTGGCATTGATGCTCGTGGAGGAGAAATTTCGTCTCTGCCTACCAACAAACATGTTGCTTCGAATTCAAATGCCGATTTCGACCATCGACAGCGAACCGGAACCTGATTTGGCAATGGTTCTTGGCCCGGTCCGGAGATATTCCGAGCATCATCCGGAGCCGAACGACGTCGTACTTGTTGTCGAAATTGCAGATACCTCTTTGGCACGCGATAGACAGAAGTGCAGACTCTACGCCAGGGGAAACGTGAGGGAATATTGGATCGTCAATCTTGTCGATCGGCAAATTGAGGTCCATAGCCAACCAAGTGGCCCCTCGCCAAATCCATCGTATGACAGTCGCGACGTTTACGATGAGTCGAGTACCATTTCGTTTTCGATCGAGAATAATTTCCAGGTGCAGCTTCGAGTCAGCGATCTGCTCTCATAGTGGTTCATTTTGGACGCTTGCATCGCTGACTACGAGGATCCGACAGCGACGGATGCTTGCCTTTTCGCTAGACTGTAATTAAAACTTGGGTTTACCTCACTCTTGGTGTCCGAGTCTTCACGAATCACAGTCGACTGACAAGTATTGCGATCTGCCTAACATGTTTCGCATCCTGGTGAAGAAGTACATCAACGAGGCACTCTTGCTTTGGTGTGCCTGCGCATTGGTGCTCTTTTTCTTTCCCTGGGTACGGATTTGGACGGTAAGCCAATTTGAACTGAGCGGCTTCACACCGCTAATTGAGCAGTTCCGAGCGTTTGAAAAATTCTCGCCTGTCCCATTGGAACAGTTTCTCACTTACCACGGGATGATCGGGTTCACTTTTGACGAACCAGTGCTCATACTTTGCATTCTCGTTTGGAGCATTGCCAGAGGCTCGGACGTAGTTAGTGGTGAGCTCGGTCGAGGAACTATGGAAATGCTGCTTGCTCAGCCGTTGAGCCGTGGGCAAGTCTATGCGGCTCATGCGCTGGTCACAATCACTGGTTTGATGGCTTTGTGCGGGTTGGTGTTTTTTGGGATCTATCTAGGAATCCAAACCAATTCAACTCCCGTAAGTAGCACAGGAGTTTTTCGAATGCCTATCTTCAATTTCAATGTTAACAATCCTTTTGGTCAGGCGACGACCAAGATGGTGCCGCTATCCGATTTGGTATCTGCCAGCGTCTACATCGTCCCAACTCTGAATCTGTTTGCGCTTGGATTTATGCTTCTTGGAATGAGCGTCATGGTGAGTGCATTCGACCAATACCGTTGGCGCACGATCGGAATTGTGATCAGCGTTTATGTCTTGCAGTTATTATTATTTATCCTCTCCAAGTCGACGCCGCGACTGGGTCATTTGAAGCCACTCAGTTTCTTGGCTGCGTACCAACCCGACTGGATCGTCCAAACGGTTTATCACAAACCGGAGCTCGCGTGGGCGTGGTGGGTTGTTCCCGCATCGACCAGCCAGGGTGGGGCCGAATTGCAGGGAAGTCTCGGTCCGATGTTTTACGTATCATCGCTCCTTTTGTTAGGATGTTTTAGCTACACAATTGGCTATCTCAGATTCAAGTCACGGGATTTGCCAGCACCACAGTAGAGCTCCTCCATGAGAACTTCGACGGCCTTTGTCTTGATCGTATTTCATTTGGCTGTAACTGTTTTTGCATCCGAGAAGACGTCGATGAACATCGTCGTTTTGTTTGCAGATGATTGGCGGCATGATACCCTGGGTTGCGCGGGAAATCCTGTGGTAAAGACGCCCAACCTGGATCAGCTGGCCAAAGAGGGACTTCGATTTACGCACAATTGTGTGACGACCTCTATCTGCGGGGTGAGCCGCGCTACACTGTTTACGGGCCAATGGATGTCTCGGCATGGCAACAAAGCGTTCGATGCGTTCGATACTCCGTGGTCAGAGACTTATCCAGGAATTCTCAGGGCCAATGGTTACTTTGTGGGGCATGTCGGAAAATGGCATAATGGCAAGTTCCCGGCAGAGCAATTCGATTTCGGTCGATCTTATGCGGGTACCCATTGGATGAAACAAAAAGATGGAACACCGATTCATGTGACGCAAAGGAACGAAAATGATGCGATGGAGTTCTTGCGTTCGAGGCCTACCGGCCAACCGTTCTGTTTGACTCTGGCATTCTTCGCAACGCATGCCGAGGATGGAAACCCAAAGCAATATCTACCACAACCGCAAAGCATGTCGCTTTACAAAGGCGTTAGCGTACCAATTCCCAAAACATCGGGCGACGAGTATTTCAAAAGACTACCGCCCTTTATCGCCAACGAAAAAAACGAAGGGCGAAATCGGTGGCATTGGCGGTTTGACACCCCAGACCGCTATCAAGAATACATGAAGAACTACTACCGACTAGCCTCGGAGGTCGATGCGACCTGTGGTAAAGTCGTCGCAGAACTGAAGTCTCAGGGATTGTACGAGAATACGTTAGTTATCTTCACTACCGACAATGGCTACTTTCACGCTGAGCATGGCTTGGCTGACAAGTGGTATCCGCACCAGGAGAGTATTCGAGTTCCGCTGATTGTGCATGACCCTCGCATGCCAGCGAATCGATTTGGTCAGACACACGATGCGCTAACGTTGAATGCGGATCTGGCTCCAACGATTCTTACTGCGGCAAACTTAGCGGTTCCGCCAAGGATGCAAGGTAAAAACTTTGCCTCTCTCTACCAAGACATCGAGCAACCCGTTTGGCGCAATGAGTATTTCTACGAACATGCAACGATAAAGAATATCGACTTTATCCCGAGCTCGGAGGCACTGGTTCGAAAAGACTGGAAGTACTTTTATTGGCCGGATTTCAAGCAAGAGCAGCTATTCGATCTACGGAATGATCCATTGGAAGAGAATGACCTCATTGCGGATCCAAAGCACGCACAGGTTCTTGGAGAAATGCGAACGCGATTTGCTGAATTGAAGGTTGAATCGCGATAAGGCGATCGTTGCACGGTCGTCTCGCCCGTCAAAACATGGGCGGGACGCGCGGGACGCCCATGCTACTTGGTATGTTTGATTCTGCCGCTCGCCTAATTGCGTCCAGCTAGAGCGGCAATTCAACGCTTGTGCTGGCGAGCGCACTTTCGCGCTTCTTCGATGGTTCGACGGTCGGCTTTTTGGGAGGGTTTGCCGACGCAATATCCATGATGGCTGGGCTTGATTCACCGCTTGGAGCAAAGGAGGTGCAAGCTGGGCAGCCGCAACGTTCTGGTCCGGTCGACGCGAGGCGACCAACGGAGGTTGAATTGGACACAATCCTAGTTGTTTCGTCTGTCAAATCCAAGACAAACGAAGGAAACGGAGCCGGCGATGGCGAAGTCGTCGGTTCTATGAATGAAGCCGTCTCGCCCTCGCCGTTGCCACGAGAAGCGTTGCGGTTGATGTAATTGATTACTTGAAGGACATCAATTGGACCGAGCGAGCGATCGCCGTTGACATCGAAATAAGGCGGCGACGCCAGTCCAGAACCGTCGAGAGGACGAGAACCATTGCGATTGATTTCGTTGATGAGAATCAAGACATCGAGAGGATCGACGGTTCCCCGGTTGTCCACGTCTTCGTTCAGGATCCGGTTCTGCCACGGACTCGATTCGCGATTCAACCCGAAGTCGACGTGAGCCAGCGTCGCGCTGCTTGCTAATACCACCGTTTGGAGCCCAGTTGCAGGGTTTGTGAACCCATAGCCGGGGGCGCTTGGCTGGACGAGCAAGTTGTAGGTACCGGCGGGCAAATTCGCAATCGAAAAGCTACCGTCGCTGGCTGTCCTGGCCGAGTTCTTGGGGCCGAAATGCAAGTTGTCAAGCTTGATATACGAGTTGTTAAAACCACGCACGACAACCGAAGCGATCTGCGCAGTATCGGTACCAATTTCCAGCGTTACTCTTTGGCCATTGAGGAGCCCTTTTTTCTCGGATCGCTTTATCAGTGAACCGTCCACGCTAAAGGCATCGAGCCGTACATCGGTATTGTCAGCGACTGCTATAGCATCGATCGATACGTAGGATGTGGCGTTGTCGAATCGAGCACGCAGTTGCTGGCCATTGCCGCGAAAAGCATCGACGTAGTTACCTGCAGAGAAGGCGAAGGGTTTGAAGATCTTTAACCCAGTCGAAGCACCCGGGTCTTCAAACACACCGATGGTCCCCGAGGCGTCTTCGCCAATGGCATCCAGCCGCACACCACTGATCGTATTGTTGAAGATCCCGGTCTGGAAATTGTCTGGCTCAACAATGGTTTGAAAGACCACTGGTTGGTTGCTTCCGTTTACAATTGTTACCGATGCGCCCGCTAGACCAAGTTCATCTACACCCCACGCGTTGTTGCGATTGTCATCGCTCCAAACAAATCCTTGGATGCCCGGTTTAGTTGTTGTGTCAGGAGCTGCACCTAGTTCACCGCTGAAGATGTTGCTCGCGAGGCCGCTACGAGGATCGATCGCGCGGATTTGGATGCGCCCCGCATTTACCTGCCCCATCGGAATAGTGAGATCGAGGTTGACGATGTATAGATTCGGAGTCGAATAGGTCTTCCAAGGACCATTGTTGATTCGATACTCAATTCTGCCGATTTTGTTGAGTGTGATGTCGTTTTGAGTTCCGGAAGAATTTCGATTGGCCAGAGTCTGAACGGCTGCCCGACCAACAAAACGGTAAGTGTCGGCGGCCGTATTCAATCGACCGGTCCCTTCCAACAAAAGCGGGACATCCAGTACATCAAAGATCCCATCTTGATCGCTGTCCTTCCATCCAATCTGAGCGAGTGTGGCGTCCGATGTCACGAGGGTGTCATATGCCGTTTGCAAAAACGATCCAGCCGACATGATGCTCAACTCCTGCTGGAAATTCTGAGTCGGGTTTAGATCGATGGCGTTTGTGTTCTGAGCGTTATAATACCCTCGACGCTGTGTATAATTTCCACCACCAATGTATTCGTCGCGTGCCCAAAACATGTGGCCCGTTTCATGAGTGAAAGTCGAAGCCGGACGAGTTGATGGCACTACCTCGAACAGTCCCCCGGCGAATGCAAATGCTCGCGAAAACGAACCACCTGGGGCAAAACTACCATCTCCATCGTTTTGGGAGTTCACCACAAAAATCGTAAACGACCAATCGGTATCCAGTTTCTCTCGCTGTGAATTATTAAACGCGCGGATGTTGTCGTCTAGGTTCGTATTGCCGGCGAATCCAACGTCGCTCAGAAATTTCGAAACCCAAATCGAATAGGCGTTGGAGTTCCTCGCGATCGGTTCGTACGGGGTGGGAGTCAAATTCGTCGCATACGTCGTGTCGATGACCCATTCCAAGGTGTGGACCGTGCTTTTCGTGGCCAAAAGCTGGCTCCACCAATTCAGACCAGTCTGAATATTGCTGAGCACCTGGTTGACTTGACTGGGAGTCCAGTTCTCCGTGCTCGCATCGATGCTGCCGTCACTTTCTAGGAAAACGGGGGTAACTGCAATCCGCCCAAGCATGAACTCGCCGGTATCGTCCGCTTGCGCTCCGAAGGGGAGAGTTGCCATTACGCGCCGCGATTCGAGTGACTCAATTGCTAGCTTTCGAAATCTCTTGTTCTTGCGGCTCAACATTCGTTTTCTCGTTCGGGTGACACGCTCAACTCCCTATTTGGATGATACTTTGCGAGAAAGATTCCCCTACTTCGCTCGGCATTTTTCGACATTTCTTATCCACTAAGCGAATTACAAGATCTTGACTTTAACGATTGTTATGCGTTTGAGGCTCAAATACCAAATCTTCGTCATGAAATACGACCGGTTGTGCAAGCATTGAGATGCGGCCAAATTGGATGAATTTGGACCGAATGGGTTGAAAGTGATCTTCCCTCAGGCCGAGCGCGTTTCTAGCCTCCAGCGAGTCGGTGTGAATAACCTCCGCAATCCGCCGAAGTTCGCTGATCGTTAAAAACTCAAGAATCCAATTCATCCGTCCGATAAGTGGTAACTGTCCGCCATGGCGTCTCCGAATTTCGGAGCGTTCGGCTCGAGATGAACACATTATTCAATGAGCCCGTCAATGGGCTGTTTGGTTCGAAAGGAATCGTCCAAATGTCCGAATCCAACAGGCAAGCGAAAAATTCATATCCGAACGGACTTGGAGTTGGATCAGTACCGGTTCTGTTCACGTTACGAAATGTTCAACCCAACATTGTAAGTGGAATCGCCAATTCTAAGACGAAGGGCGAAACCGTTGAGACGCTTCCGTCCGCTAGTGGTGCGACATCTACGAAACCGACAACAGCGACCGCGACGACAGCTGCCACAGTTGCGACAGTGTCATCACAGGGGACGAGTGCAACCAAAGCACCCATGGCTTCCAAAAATAACAGATCCTTCAATGTCGCGATTGCTTTATTGCTGGTTGCACTTTGTTTGATTGTTATTCGAAACATGCAAGGCACTAAGGCGAATTCCAAAGGTACGGTCGCGGCTAATGATGGTCAGATAAGTCCTACCGTCGCGAAATCCTTGGCAGCAACATCGGTGGCAGCAACATCGGTCGCCCCCGGAAAATTGGAAATCGTTTCGCAGGCAACCAACCAATCGAACGATCTCAAACCGTTAGACCTTTGGCAACCAAGCATCCCATCTCTGGCGATTGCAAATCGAATGGCGACACCCCAGCAAACAGCGACCATTCCATTTAACTCCGGGGCATCTGCCGAATCGATGGACCAACAATCGCTTGCTCATGCTAAGCCAGCTTTGCTCGAGCCGAGTACCCAACCCATGACGTTGGGAGAAGCCAAACCAACTACCGAAGGTATGATTCTCGCCAGCAACACTGCTCAGGCCGGAGCCGTTGCGTTTGGTCCTCGAGTGGCTTCGAATCCAGCCTTGGTACCAAGCAATGCACCGACAGCTCAGACTACGCAACCTGGAGTTGAGTCTCCTGCAGTTACTATGAACAGTTTCAATATGCCTAATAACTTGAATACTTTGGGCGGCCAAATATTGGGCACCGATCGGGTAAGCGAGGTCGCCACGATCGCGGAAACAAACGAACCGGCAATGGCGACAAAGGATGTGATTGACTTGTATCAGCGATTCAATAAGTCAGCCACAACGACCTCGAATGGCTCGTTCAATTCTCAAGAACCAATCGCGCAAGGTGTTCCAGCGATTGCGATTTCAAACGTCGCACCGAGAGTCGAGAGCTCGCCAACAGCTGTTGCAAATCCACCGCAGACAAAACCGAGTGCGATGCTTTCAGGGCAGTCCTATCCCCCAACCATAAAAGAGTACACCCCTTTGACAATTCCTGCCTACGAACTAGATGCCATGGGTAGTCGCCAAGGAGCCGGTCCCACGCCAACTTCGTCGATGATTCGCCAACCTGCTTCCGGATCTAATAGATACCCTGCCTACAAACCGATGTCCCAACCCCAAAACGGCAATTCGATCGGATTTCCTCCAAATCCTCCCGGAAACTAGCGAAGAACGCAACACGTTTGATTGAATGAAACGGATCTACCATGAGTGAAGTGAATCAGGCATTTTTGAGAGCCTATCTAAAGAGTAGGGCCGCGCAGACACCACCGGGACCGTCCGCGCCAGTCTCTATGGAGACCAGACCTCAACCTAATCCTAACGACGCTCGACCTTCGGCCGCGGCTCCTCGCAAGCCCTCTGTTCCTCCGACTCAACCTTCACAGACTTCGCCCTCGGGCATGAATCGTCGATTCGACCCTTCGCATGCTGCACCCAATGTTGCAGCTCAGCCAATTCTGCCAGCTCAGCCAGCTCAGCCAATTCGGCCACAGGCGCGCGTCAGCCCGAGACAGGGAGTATGGTCGCCCTTAGGTGCTGAACGCGGAATGAAAGCTTTAGAATCGACCTCAATCCCCGCGGTTGTTCGCAACGGTGTCGCTGCCGTCACTAGCGAAGCTGCTCGATATCGCCGTCCGACCGTCGACCCCATTCCACAACAGGTTCCAAGCGTTCAAAAGGCACCCAACCCCCAACGTTCAATGCCTCAGGCGTACGCTGCCACCGTATCCTACGATCAAGTCATGTATGTAGATGGATTGGCCGGTCACGCTTTACCGCAACGGTCCCCGGGCTCGCGACCGAATGAGCGTACACTGGCTGAAATCGCGGAGCCAATCGCTTTTGGTACTGGGGCACAATCAACTCAGTCCCCTCTCAATAACGCTCCAACGAACCCGCCACCGCAACCTTCGCAAAACAACTCAAATCCATCGGTTACTCGGAGAGTCTCGATATCCGTTGCACCAGAAGCGTTGCCTTTGAGTGCACGACAAACGACGACACCTGCACAACTCTCTCCGCAACCAGCGGTTCCATCGCCAGCGAACGAAACCAACGTAACACGTCGAATAGATCCGTCGCATCAAAGAAGCAGTGACGGGAGCTTGACGGCCAATCCATTGCCACCGAAGGCGAAAACGACAACTCATTTGAATGCGGGGCTTCCTTTGCCCGTCGCGTTCCATCCGAGTTGGGAAGTGGATCAATTCTTTTGGCCCGAAGTTGTCAAGCAAATTGAATCGTCCCATGCCGACGCATTCCTTCAAATCGGAAAGCACTTGGGGCTAGCCAATCGCGACGGACTTAAGGTGATGGCCATCACGAGTGGCGAACGGGGTGTTGGACGGAGTACGGTGGCCATGCATATGGCACGCTGTGCCGCAAGCACTGGTTTACGCGTTGCATTAGTTGACGGCGACACATTCTGCCCAAGTTTAGTCGACCAACTCCGACTCGATATGGAACAGGGTTGGCAAGACTGTCTGTTCGAGAATATTCCATTGCAGGACATTGCGATTCATTCGATTGCGGATCAAGTCACTCTATTTCCATTAACGAGCGTCGTGTCGCAACAACAAATGCATGCCAATTTGCAACGCATGGCCAAGTTGATCCGTCGCATCTCCAACGCATTCGATATGGTTTTTATCGATGGAAACCGATTGAATTTGGAGCAACGCGACTTGGTTGGTGTGGCTCAAGAATCTGTAGTAGATGCCGCGATCGTCGTCGTGGATACCGAATTAAGCATCAAAGAAAAAGTGGATTCGGCAGTAAGTATTTTGCAGGGTATGGGGATTTCGTCGATTGGACTTGTCGAAAATTTCCAATCCTAAAAGTCCCTCAAAACAAAACGACTAATTGGTTTCAACCTATGTATCAAGCGCATTGGGGCCTCCAGAGCCGACCATTCGATAGCGGACTAGAGCCAAGTTACTACTATCCATCGGATTCGCACGAAGCCGCGTTTTTGAAATTGCATTATGCAATCGAGTCGCGCCGGTCCGTTGCTGTCCTATGTGGAGAGCCGGGTCTTGGAAAGTCGATGTTGTTGGACGCCGTGTTTTCTCGGCTGCCAGAATTCGTCGCTCCAACGGTTCGAGTGGTTTATCCTGCAATGCCGCCGGAGCAGTTGCTACGGTACATCGCCCGTCAAATTGCTCCGCACGAAACGTCCGATACGTTCGGAGGCATCGGACAATCCATCGAAACGATCGAACGGATCCTGCGACACAACGTTGCTGAAGATCAACATGCAGTGATCGCCATTGACGAAGCGCACCTGTTAGAAAGTTCTGGATCGCTGGAACCATTGCGATTGCTATTGAACTTGGCAGTGGAGCTTACCGAAGCAGAGACGGCTCTGACTCTCGTGTTGTCTGGATCGCCGACACTTTTATCGCATTTGGCTCGCCACACCGCTTTGGAGGACCGTATTGCGGTTCGCTGTGTTCTCGAACGCTTCGACAGCAATGAAACAGCCGCATACATTCGGCATCGATTGCAGACAGCTGGCTGGAATAAGCCACTCATGTTTGACGACGAAGCCATCGATTTGATTCAAGAGCTGACCGCAGGCACGCCGCGACGCATTAACCGACTGTGCGACTTGGCGCTTATGGTTGCTTATGCGCAGGACAAATCAAAGATTGACGGCCGCACGATCGAGACCGCGAATGCGGAACTTACTAGCCGATCAGCCGCAGCCTAATCGGGCTTTCTTTTAGCTTCGTATTCCTAGCACAAAACTCAAGCTAGTAAAAAACACAACGTTTAGTTGATTTCTTCGTGATTTCTTCGTGATTTTTCGAAAAACATCTCAATTTGGCGATAATCAAAATTCGACGGATATGGCATAATTAAAGATTGGTTGGCCACCCGTCTTATTTTAGTCTCCTTTAATACTATTTGATCCCATGCTTCGATTTTTACACCGATACTTGGCGTCGTTCCTTCCATCCATCCTCATGGGCCTTCCATCTTTAGTCTTTGGGACTATTTTAGTTTCGGGAAACGGGTTCGTTTCCGCTTTTGTGACGGAACCAGAATCCAACACGGTACCCGCGATCGGTTCCAAGATCGATGGTTTTTCTTTGACCGACTATCAAGGCAAAGAATGGAAGCTTAGCGATTTTCAATCCAAGGAGGCGATTGTGTTTGCTTTCGTAGGCACGCAGTGTCCACTCGCCAAACTTTACACCGCAAAATTGGTGGAGCTCGAACGACAATATCGTGATCGTGGAATCGCGTTTGTTGGAATCGATTCCAATGTCCAAGATAGCCTTGCCGAGATGGCCGCCCATGCGAGGAAGTTTGGGATCGAGTTCGCGTTTTTAAAAGACCCCTCGCAAAACCTTGCAGACCGAATGGGCGTGACGCGAACACCGGAGGTATGCGTCATCGATAGCCATAGAAGGATTCGATACCGAGGTCGAATCGACGACCAGTTTGGAATCGGTTACACAAAAGACAATGCGACTAAAAAGGAGTTGGTCGAAGCGATCGATTCCATTTTGAAAAAAGGGGATGTTGCAACAACCTCTTCAGCCGCTTCGGGATGCTTGATCGGGCGTGGACCTCGCGACATTGCCAAAGGAGAATTAACCGTCACTTACGCTGATCAAGTCAGTCGGATTCTTCAATCCCGGTGCGTCAGTTGCCATCGACCTGGCGAAATTGGTCCGATGGATCTCGGCAACTACGAAGATGCATCCGCTTGGGCTGACACGATCGTTGAAGTCATTGGTGAAGGTCGCATGCCGCCTTGGCATGCCAGTCAATCACATGGTTCGTTCCGAAACGATCGTCGCATGCCTGCCGAAGAGATCGCCACGATCAAGAACTGGGCTCGATCTGGCGCAATTCGTGGCGACGCCAGCAAAGAACCGGCACCGTTAACGTTCGTAGCGGGCTGGCAATTGCCTCGCGAACCGGACCTGATTGTTCCGATGAGCGATAAGCCTTTTAACGTTCCTGCACGAGGCGAGGTTCAGTACCAGTACTTTGTTGCGGACCCAAAGTTGACCAAGGACACATGGATCAACGGCATGGAAATCGTTGCAGGCAACCCCGCGGTCGTGCATCACATTCTGGTCTTTGTGCGCGAAAAAGGGACCAATCAGCGCGGCGGTTTGGGGGCCGAAAGAGGATTCTTGGTCGGCTACGTACCGGGGACGCGTGCTGAAGCAATGCCCGAGGGGATGGCTAAACGAATCCCTGCTAACAGCGAGCTTGTATTTCAAATCCACTACACGCCCAACGGGACAGCTCAGACCGATTTAAGTAGAGTTGGCTTCCTTTTTGCCTACGCCAAAACGATTACGCATGAGATTCAGACAACAAGTTCGGTGCAACCTAATTTTCGCATTCCACCAAACGATGGAAACTACGCCGTGTCGGCCATGCAGCCCGAAGAACTTCCAAACTGCGAACTTCTTTCGATGAGCCCGCACATGCATGTTCGTGGGAAGTCGTTTCGTTACACAGCCGTTTATCCCGATGGCAATCGTGAGATTTTGTTAGATGTTCCCAATTATGACTTCAATTGGCAAACCGAATATCGATTGAGCGACAAAAAAAAGATGCCTAGTGGAACCCGCATCTTCTGTGAAGCTTCGTTCGACAACTCCACCAACAACCTCAACAATCCAAACCCGAACGCGTGGGTTCAATGGGGTGATCAAACTTACGAAGAGATGATGATTGGCTATTTTCACGTTTCGATTCCGATCGATCCAAGTATCGGTAGGGCGCCTGAAATGAAGAAAGCGAAAACGGCTCGACCATCGCCAGCACAAATATTTGCCATGCTTGACGCGGACAACGATGGAAAGGTGCTTCGAGATCAAGTACCCGCGCAGCTTCAACCCGTTTTTGACAGATTGGACACCAACGCCGACGGCGTGCTGGAGAAGTCCGAGTTACCAAAATAAAATTACATCGCATGCAGGCCCATGAGAGAGCTACAAATAAGCGCGAAGGATTGTCGCTGCTTGTTCTGGTGTAACGGTGTTGATAAAACAATCGGAGCCCCATTCGAAGCCGGCCACTTTGCTTAGTCGGGGAATCACTCGCAACCGCCAGTGGTAGGCTTCCTCGTTGCCGCCTGCGAACGGACTGGTTTGCAATACAAAATTGTATGCTGCCGATGGATGAGCTGACTCCAACGCCCTAAGAGTCTTCTTCGTAACAATGGCTAGATCGTCGCGTTCACTTTGATTGATTTCTTCGTAACGGCTCTTATGCACCCTCGGAATGATAGAAAAGCTGTACGGGAACCGAGACGCAAACGGGCAAAGCGCGACAAAGTATTCCGAACTATAGAGGATCCGCTCGCGGCGTTCCTCCTCTTCGTTCATCAATTGGCAGATATAGCAGCAACCATACTTTTCGTGGTGCAAAACCAACCGCTGATTGACCTTCTCGATATCGCGAGGCACAAAGTCCAAGCTGATCAGTTGACTATGAGAATGGTACAAAGAAGCCCCGGCATCGGCGCCATAATTCTTGAAGACCACAGCGTACTTTAGGTCGGGCTGACTTCGCCAGTGGGTCAATCGACGACGGTATGCTTCCAAGATGAGAGCGATGTGGTCTTCCGGCAGCGCAGTGATACTATCGACATGAATCGGCGACTCGATGATGACTTCGTGGGCACCTCTCGGGATATTGCGTTGGAAAAGGTGGTCTGCTTGGGCTGTTTGCAACTGCGTTGTCGGCGAACCACCCAATTCACTTGCGCAGTTGGAAAGTACTTGCCTAGGCAAGCAATGTGAGAACGCCACTTCGTCCGAAGTCGACTCATGCCGCTGCACCGCCGGGAACTTGTTTGGGACTACACGCACTTGCCATGGCTGTCTCGCCAACTTGCTAGGATCTGGCTTTCGATTGGTTGAGGTTTCGTCGAAATCATGAAGGGGCAAGACGAGTGAAGGAAGGGGCGTCTCGTGTTCTCGGCCAGTACAAAACGGGCACTCTATCATGGTGTTTTGAGTCAAGTTCTTTTGACTAACACCCAGCGATTGACGAAACTGGTCTGGACGTTCCACGCGGTTCGTTGCAAAGATTACCCAACGATCCGACAACCAATCGTAACGCGTTTCGTTCATAGCGATGTTGGCTCTCTAGAGTCTACCCTCTATTGCTGCCAGCTCGCGGGCTCGGCGGTAGGCGGATTCATAGGCGGTCGCACTGTTGGTCCACGACCAATCCTGCGTCATTCCCTTTCGTACTAGTGTATCCCAGATTTTGGGTTCACGCGAATAAATATCTACGGCGCGGCCAACGCATTCCTTTAGAGAATCGAAGTCGTAATTCTGAAACGAAAAACCTGTGGCAGTTCCAGCGGCTAAGCTTGCTTCGTTTACGTTTTTGACCGTGTCGATCAATCCGCCTGTAGCATGGACAATTGGAATGGTTCCGTAACGCAAACTGTAAAGTTGGTTCAATCCACAAGGTTCATAGCGACTTGGCATCAAGAACATATCGCTGGCTGCCTCAATCTTGTGCGCCAGTGGATCCGAAAACTCGAGCCGGACGGCCACTCGATCTGGGCGACGCTGGGCTAAATCGGACAATGCATTTGCAAAGCGTTGTTCTCCATTCCCTAGGATGACCCATTGGACATCCAGTGAATCCACCGTTTGTTCGAGAAGCGGCTTCACTAGGTCCCAGCCTTTTTGTTCGGCGAGTCGACCTATCAAGCCAATCATCGGAACATCGTCGCGTCCAGGCAGGCCAAGCTGAGTTTGCAAATCGAGTTTGCAAAGTCTTTTTCCTTCCTGCCAATCATCCATCCCATAATTTTGAACTAGATGGTTGTCGATACGCGGGTCCCAAACATCATAGTCGACCCCGTTGACAATGCCAGCAACCCGATTGCCTCGTACGCGGAGGGTCCCGTCCAATCCACAACCATAGGCTGGCGTTTGGATTTCCATTGCATAAGACGGACTTACCGTGGTAACTAAGTCGGCGAAGGTAATCCCGGTCTTCAGTAAATTGAGATCGCCAAAAAACTCCATTTGTTGCCAGTTAAAATATTGCCAGTCCAACCCAGTTAGTCCCATATTGTGTTGCCAATATCGACCTTGGTATGCCAAATTATGTATCGTCATCACCGACGCTGCATTGCGATACCACTTGAATTCACGGAAGTTGGTTTTATGATACGCGGGAATCAGTCCCGCTTGCCAATCGTGGCAGTGGATGATGTCAACATGCAAACGCAACCGTTCGATCGCTTCCACCACGCATCGTGAGAAAAAACAGAACCGTTCGCAGTTGTCGCGAAAGTCTCCGCGATCATCTCCGTAAAGCTGGTCGCGATCAAAGTAAAGCGGTTGGTCAACCAAATAGACATCGAATGCGCCATTGCCTAGCGAAGCTTTGAGGATTCTTGCCGCCATAGGTCTACCCGCCATATCAACGACAAACGTGATATGCGAATCTTCCGTGGGAATTCCACATGCAATCGCGCGCTTGTAGGCGGGAATAAAGATGCTGCATCGATGCCCTTGTTCGGCTAACTTGAGCGGCAGGGTACCACATACATCCGCCAGTCCGCCTGTCTTAGCAAACGGAATCGCTTCCGCCGCTGCCATCACCACATGCATGGATTCACTGTCTTCGTCGTTGGAGGTCTTGGAAGCACATCTCGATCGAGTTGTTATTCGAAAGCATTTCGAGATTTCTGGCAAGCATCATAACAGATCCCAAAGCGACACGTCGCCAAGGATCTCGCCACACCACCTTATCGAATTGCGATCGTGCAAATTGAGGTTTGTCAACACCACTCCTCGCTGATTGAGCGAAAAAATTCAAATGAGAAATTGTTTCCAAGTTGATCTTGGTCGGGACATAATCTAGGGTCTATAATCCCGCCCCCTCATCCTCTTAAATCGTTCATTCCTAACAACGCTAGGTTTACCTCGTGCTTTCGATCCGACCGACAGTTGCCGAGCATGCTTTTTACGTTTTTGGAAGATCCCTCCACCCCGAGCTTTTTAGTATCTATCGCAGCCGTTTCATCGAGCGTTCTACGTATTCCGCAAAAATCGATATCACGAGCGATGGCCATCTCGTCACGTTCAACTCGCGCTCGGTAATTATGACCGAGGTCGTTTGTTCGTCCAAACAACTGCTACCACAAAAGCGGCGATTAGTCGGTTCAAACGTTAAGGGCAAGAACGTTGAGCAAGTGGATCGGAAGCAAGGGGTGTCCTATCACACGCAATTCGAGCTGGAGCATGTCTCCACCGACATGTTTTGGATGCTCCACAATCAATTGCAGTCAAGCCAGTGCGATAACGAATTAGTCCATTCCTTTGATTCTAGCGGACGTATTGCGTTCGGAGCTGTCAGTTTTGTCCACGTCGAACAACGGGAACGTCAACTTTTGATCCAGGCGTTTCATACGTTCCCGGACGATTGTTCAATCGTAAAGTCGGTTTCGACGTTTTCTGCAGCGTAGTAATGATTGCAATACTTTGCCTGAGGCAAATTGCTAGCCACGATAATCAAGGTTGCACCCTGCGCGACCCTCTGTTTGGTGTTTCGAGAAAATGCGTTAAAGCCCAGGACGAGAACTGATATACTCAGGTGTCAATTTGGTTTGGTTTGACTTTGACACGATGCAAGGGGGCAAGTGATGCGAAAGCGCGTGACACGAAGGGCATTTGGAATCGTAGCCGGAACTACCTTGGTTGGTGCAACAAGCCAGTGTACGTTAGCTCAAGACGAACCGGCCGTTCCAAAGAGTGGGCCGATCGAAGCCCCCTTTGAACGAGATTACGAGGCCCCTTCCTTCAAGCCGTCTTGGAAGAAACCACAGATCAATCGTCAGCTTGCACAGGACTTTGTCATTTACGCGCATTCGGATCTCGATATGGTAAAGAAACTTCTCGATCGAGAACCTAGCCTCCTAAATGCTTCGATCGATTGGGGCGGAGGAGATTGGGAGACCGCATTGGGAGGGGCCTCGCACATGGGGAAAAGAGAGATCGTTGAACATTTGCTTTCACGCGGCGCTCGAATCGATCTATTTTGCGCCGCCATGTTGGGGCAGTTGGATGCAGTAAAAACATTTTTAACTTTACATCCAACACTCATCGATGCGCGTGGCCCACACGGATTCAGTCTGCATTTCCATGCTCAGGTTGGGGGCGAGCCGGCGTTGCCGGTTCTGGAATACTTGCAATCCGTCAAGCAAATTGAGCTCAAGCCGGTACCCTTCTTGAACAAGAAGTAACGGAGCTGAGTAGGTATGCTCTCATCATTGGGGGATGTACGGTTGAGAACACCCGGCCGAAGTACGAACTAACCTTGTGGAGGCAATGGCTGTGGAGCTTGTGGAGGCTGACCGCCGCCAAAAGGACCTCCATTTCCAAAGCCTGGAATCTGTAGGTTTTGAAGGTTGGGGAATTGCGGTAGATTTTGTTGAACGCCTTGCTGCATCTGCTGCATGCCTTGTTGCAACGGACCTAGCTGCTGTGAAAGTGGTCCGAATAATTTTCCGATGCCTTTGTCAATTTGTTTTTGTGCGGCACCGTGGATAGCAGCTGTGGCAAGCTGTTGGCCAATCGAGGCGAAACTGCTCATGTCCAATTGCGGACGCTGTATGGTGCCTCGAACAGGAATTTGAATCTGCTGGCCGGCCAAGGATTGCAATAAAGGTGCTTTGTCGACCCAGTCTTTCAAAATCGGCACAGCCGCAATCAACTCGAGTTGGCCATCGATATCCACTGAGCCAGACGTATTGATGACAACATCGCCAGCCTGGATCTGCATGTTTTTGTGAGCGACTCGTCCCTGTTGGACATCGAATCCGATTTGCTGTTCTGGCAGTTGTAGCCATGTGGTCTGTTGCCCGCCACCGTCGGTCGCACCCGCACCTTTACGCAATGCACGCACCTGTTGGACTAACCCAAGCAATTGATCCACTAACGGTCCAGGTCCTACGTTTGCACCGTGAACTTGCAATTGCCCCTTGATGGTTTGTCGTTTTAGATCGGTTGGGACAATGGAAGCTTCGTCAATTTGCAAACTCAAGTTTCCTTGAACACTTGCCACATCGGCCAGTATCGGGGCAACGTATTTCAACCATCCTTGGCACATTTGACGAGTGATGGCGACATTTTCGATGACCTTTTCAGGGCTCTGCACGATCACTATGGGCGTACCCGCCACGTCTCCGTCGAGATTCCAACGGAGTGTACCTTTGGAGACCGGGATCTCCGCCCGCGAAAGGAAACGACCGTTCTCGATCTTTAACGGGAAGTCGGCCGTTCCAATTTCGATTCCTACGATATTTGCGCTGTCCCAGCCAATTTGCGATTTGGCTTGCAACGATTCGGCCCAATTGCCGCTTTCGCTGGATGTCCAGGTGACTTCGACAGGTTGGGTTCGTTGTCCCTGAACGGCCAAGTATTCGCCGGTCCATGGACGAAGCCTTTGCGCAACGCGTGCGGCATCGTATGTCATATTGCCCTGCGAAACTAAGAGCGTCTTTTTGCCTTGCGTCGTCATGCTCGTTTTGCCAGCGTAAGCAATCCACTCCGTCATAAGTTCCGCCTTGGGTATGTCTAGTTTGCCCGTGCTTACCTCATAGCGACCGTCCACAATCAGTTTGGCTTGCGGCTCCTCCCAGAGAATGGCAGGGGTGTTGGAGCGACTGGATACTGTGTTTACCAACTGGCCGGGCGTCGTAGTCGGATTGGTGCCTGCACTGCGCTGCAATGCGCGAATGTTTTTTGCATCGGTAATCAATTGCCAGGCTAGCAGTTGCGGATCTACTTGCCAAACGATTTGGCCAGTGATGTCACCTTCCACCGAGATGTCACTTGAGGAACCGCCATTGGCTGTTTCAAATTTTATCGCCGACATCAGACGGCTAGGGTCAATTCGATAGCCGGCCTGTCCGTTGCGAGCAAGATCGCGGTTGGGGACGGCTGCATCTCTAGCTTGAAGCGCAAACGATTCCGATTGGACAAGCAGATTGTCGACTTGCAATCGTCCAATGTTTTGCGAATCGATACGACCTGTAAAATTCCCAACCAAACGTGACTCGCGAAATAAGGTTTCGCCGCTCTTCAAAATAAACGGTTCGGTCACGAAGCTGGCTTGAGTTACTTCCAAATGGTTCATATCCAGCGCCCCGCGAGCTTCCAATTCGCATTTGCCTCCCAGGGTCACGCCGGGGTCCACGCCGGCAAAGAGTTGACCGCGACGTTGCCATCCTCCGAGGTCTCCCACCAGCTTAAGTTGCATACCGGCTGGGGGTAGTTGTGCCATGCCGGGAGTTGAACCAACCAATGAAATGGGCTCCAATATTTGAGCAGATAGCAATTCGCCTGTGGCTCGAATGGAAGCTTGACCACGATCGATCTGAATGATGCGACCTTGGTCCACTCTGGCAACAAGATCGAAGTCCCCATCCCATGCAGGCTCGTCGAGATGGCCGAACTTGTTGACTATTTTCACGGGGGTTGTTACTAGCTTGCCGGTGGCAGTGAGTCGATTGCTACCATCCTGCTTCCAAACAACGTTGCACTCGGCCGAACCACTTAAACTCTCGACTGGCAAAGCAAACCATTGAGAGAGGCGTTGCTGCATCTTCGCGAGGTCAAATTTTCCAGCGAGTTGACCATCTTGAAGATCACCATTGCCTTCGATCTTGCAAAATTCGGCGGTGCAATCCGCTTTGAAACTGGGCTGCCCTAGGCTATTGGCGGAAACGTCGACAGATACTTGTAGCGCTTGGTCCCAACGCATGGCTGTTCCTTGCACGTTGGCCTGAAGACCACCCAATTGCATGGAGTAGTTACTAGTCGGTGGAGCAACGCTTGCCGCTCCAACGGCTGAAGCGGATTTTCGCTGGCTAGCCGTCAGGCTGGCGTTGCCCGCAAGCAATTGCACTTGGTCTTGCATTTGAATTAGGTCTGGCGCGACCTGGATCAATCGTGCCAAGTCTACATTGCCTCGAACTTCTAGGTCCGTATCGTTTAGCCAAGGCTGGGTCACTGACGGAATCGGTGGCGGCCAAGGCATGTCGACGTTTGCAGCCACACCACCGATATCACACTGGAGCGTCGCGTTTTGGGTCATCAATCGATTTTGATAGAGCTGAACATTGCCGCTCAATTTGATTTGCTGGAGGCCAGCCCCACTCTTGCCTATCAAAGCCGGGGCAATGATTCGCAACGAGTCGATTTGGGCCGTTTGGATTTGAGCTTGAACGTTGCTATTGCTGCGCATTTCAATGTCGGCTTGCACTGTTGCCAAACCAAGTAAACGTTCGATCGGGATTTCCGGAAGTCGTCGCTTGACCAAGCTGAACCACTGAAGAGGTAAGCCATTGGTTGAGATGTTCATTCTCATCGGGGCAAGACCTGCTGACGCCGCATTGGTACTGTCGGCAATTGGCTGAGTTCGAATAGTAAATTGACCACCCATTTTGGCTTCGCCGGGCAAGGTTTTGGTTTGCTCGACGAGTCCTACAAGGGTTACCGGTGGGACAGGCTGTTCCTTTGTAGGGAGGGGGATATCCGCTTCTCGGACAATGAAGTCCCAGGCGGTGAGATCGACGCTGTCACGAGCATGAACTGTCGCTTCCGCAATGCGAAGGCGCCCGGTCGGCAAACTCGACGATGCTGATTGGGCGCTCGTTGTCGAGCTGGATGAGGGATTGCTGGAGGTGAGAAGCGGCTTGAGTGCTTCCTCGATGTTCGTAGTGCCGGGTTGCACGTCGACATCCGCTTCTGCGCCGCGTAGCGTGATGGTTCCAAGGTTTTTGTAGTTGGTAGCAAGCCGAATCAGATTGAGTTCAGTCTCAATCTCCGCCACTTTGATCAGCTCTGCTCCTTTGTCATCAATCAAACGCAATCCACGGACTCTGATCGATCGCAACCAGCCCCCTTCGATGCTCGCTATATCGATCCGCATGGGAGCGATGCCAGCGTTGCGATTGATGATCGAAACAACGAGATCCCGGTTTTGCAACGCATACGGGATTCCAAAACCGATAGTGGCAAAAATCAGCAGAAAAGCCACCAGTAAAATATGCCGCTTTTTGAAGCGCCTTCGCCTAGTTGGTTTCGTGTATTCAAACTCTGTGTTGGATTGCTGAGTCATTTTCCGAGTCGTCCTTCCATGGAGATTTCGGTTGCGAGGTCGAAAGCTATCAAAACATCAACGTGTGAGCTATCGTTGCATAGCTTAGTAGACGGGAGGTTTGTAGGTCGAGAGCGAAAATCGAGAGGAACAGAGGCCCTCAAAATCCCGATGGCCTAGTGCGTTTCTGGCTGCCTATCGCCTAAGATCGCGATGCATTGCACGCTAGCCTTGTCCGAACCGACCGTATACTTCTGGCGCAGTCGAAGTATTGTTTTCCGAAGGTTCAAACACAGGCTTAGTCGGAACTGGATGAAAGCGAGGCCATGGTGGCGCGTTCGCCTCTTCTTTTTTTGCATGGATCCATCCTAAAACGGACGCTTTTGCAGCTTCGCATCGCCCATATTGATTCGTTAGCCAAGCGGTCGAGCACCGCTTGCAGTTATCGGCCATGTTGTTGACAGGAGCGGGAATGAAACTCCTCGGTTTGAATTTCCCTGCCCACTGCTGTATGACTTCGCGTCGATCGTAAAGTCGGCAACAGTCTTCCGAACCTTGTTCATTACGGCAGTTTGCAACGGCAGGCAAGGCAGAGGGCGTTGAGTTGCGAATGGTTACACAGCCAATATTTTGGAAGGAAAGCATTAAGGCAAAATAAAGCAATGAACGCTTCTTCAGCGTGCTCCGCATTTTCTCTTTGGCTGCCATGACTTCCTCGACAAAACACAAATCAATCGACTTCTATTCTCGACTCAACCTTATTGGACCTTATTTGTCGTCGTCACATTAGCCTACACGGGTTGAGTTAATTTTTTCGATTGTGCAGTTGGGGCAAACCTGGCTAGATAGGGTGCTAAATAATTCATAATCTGTGAATTCTCTTGGCTTGCTCATGTAGTGATCGACGCCGCAAATCGCGAGACTTCAAAAAAAAACCGCCGAGCGGGAATTACCACTCGGCGGTCTTGGTTTTGTTGCTAGGAGCAGATTATCGGCAAGAAGCCGAATGCTCTAGCAGAGCAACGGAATTACGATGGAGACTTTGTAGAAGTCTTCTTAGCAGCCTTCTTCTTGGCTACTTTCTTCTTGGTTGCAGCCTTCTTAGGTGCTGCTGTCTTCTTAGCAGCCTTCTTGGCTACCTTCTTCTTCGTTGCCCCAGCTTTTTTCTTGGCCACGGATACATCCTCCGAAAAGCGAAATAATTAGTTGCCGCACTGATCGATCATCAGAAGCAGTAGATGAACAATCTATGACAAGCAACCGGTACTTAAAAACCCTTTGACGAAATCGTTTGGTTAGTGACATCGTGTCGTGCGCTCGACGAATCGAGCACCCAAACCAATCGATCTTTTCAAAGGAACAACATCCACTGCGACTATTTGTATAAAAGTCGAAAGTTAATGCAACATCTTTTCGACAATTTTTCCACATAAATGAAACCAATTTTCCACAACAGCGCTTCGATGGTTCGCGACTTTGGGTAGCTTCTATCGATCGATCGAAGAGATTCATGTCGTCGAAATTTGGATCGACGAACCATCTCGATCGAATCAAAAAACAAGTCTCATTTGTATCGATTGAAGAATGCATTTTAACCTTCGTCAAAGCAAAACACCTTGGCGTCGTACGATAAATAAAAGGGTCACTGAATCGATCGTGAATCAAAAAAACCCAACAAATTTATTGCCCTCTCGCATTTGAACAACATTTCAAGCAAGCGCTAGTTGCATTCGTCGTGGGCTTCCAAGGTGCTGGATAAGAGCGATGCAGACAACGATTCATTTCTGTCTGTGAACGTTGGCTCAACAACAAGAATAGGACTCCTGTTGCACTCGGTAAAATCGATAATCACCAACGCGTTCGAACGATGTTGACGGGATGAAAAATCGATTGCGCATCGCCAAAAAAAAATTTCATTTTTTTTGCCGCATCACCAGTTTCGAGGTCCATAACCGCTCTGCAACGCCTGAACGTTGTTCATTGCCATCGAGGCAAGAAACAATGCATTGAGCGCCATGTCATGTGAGATGAACCAGTACGCGGCAACGAAGCCGACTACTGCGCTGAGCGCGTGGGCTTCCATCAGACCGCTATTGCGTTGGACAATTCCGATGACGTGTTGAGCAATCTGACCACCATCGAGTGGATAGATCGGTAGAAGATTGATGAGCGCCCACCAGATGCTCGAGGTCACCATGAACTTGATCGAACCGTAGACCAGTGGATTTAGCGGGATACTGCATTCCAAATGCAGATAATCCGCCAACCAAAGGAATTCGGATACCGAGACACCACACAAAATGGCAACGATTCCTACGAACACGGCTAGCGAGAGCTGGATTGCCGGTCCTGTGGCCGAGATCAGGATCTGATCGAAGTGACTAAGCTGTTTTCTCCGTCCATTTCTCCCCCAAATCATTCCTGCCCCGGGTATCGCTAATCCTCCCATTTGATAGAGCACGATATCGCACCGAATACCGAAATAGCGAAACGCTAATGCGTGGCCAATCTCATGAACCAAAATAGAAACGAACGTGACTGCAACCCAAATAGCCAGCACCACGCCGAGATTGACTGAGATATTCCTATTCGCATACGTCGTTTGGAGCGACATTGCCCAGCTATATCCAAGCGCAGCGCTGACAGCCCAAAAAAGCCAAGATACTCGAACGGGAAATCCGAATAACTGAAAACGCCAGTCGTATTGGCTGGATTGCGGTTCTCCAAGTAGCATATGACCCAGTTCCTATTCGTCTTTCCGAAGCTCGCTTAAGCGTTAGCTAAAATCCAAGCCATTGAGAGCCTTGTGTAGCCAGAACTTTTTCCATCAACATGGGAATAATTTCGCGGGGAACAAATCGGTCCAGTGATCGGCCATGGCCGAGACTGGCAATCTGTTTGATCAAGGTACTAGAGACGTGTGCATACACCTCATCGGCCATCAAGAAAACCGTTTCTATATCGCTATCCAATTGGCGGTTCGCCATCATCATGGTGAACTCAGCCGCAATGTCCGTCAACGGACGAACCCCCCGCACCATCACCCTCGCCCCAATGTTTCGAACGAAGTCGACCGCCAATCCATCAAACCTCTCAACCGAAACATGCGGCAAGTGACGCGTAATGCGTTGTAGCATATCAACCCGTTCATCAGTCGAAAACAGCGACTGTTTAGCCGAGTTCATGCCCACGCCGATTACCAACGAGGAATACAGCCTTGCGCTTCTCTCGATGATATCCAAATGACCTAGCGTTACTGGGTCAAACGAACCGGTATAAACCGCTTTGTTTGGGCTAAGCTCAGTCGACATGGTTTGATTCGCCTTAGGAAAACTGGGACATCGTTTGCTGTTTGCTAAAGCTCAAAAACGCAAAGAGGTAGAAAATGAACATCACTAGTCCCGTGAGAACGACGAAGCCTAGGCCTATGTACATGCCGATATCGAAAATGAACCCCAGGTCGATTTTGGGCGCATTGGGGTCCGCTTGCATTTGCTTGGTCATCTGTTCTTTCATTGGACCGAAGGCCATGTAGCCAACAACTATGCCATATACCGTTTCGATGACTTTATAGACCATCATGAACGCCGAAGTGAATCGAATCAGGTTGGCTCCCAGCCGCTTTTGCTGGAGCCCCATGACCCCTGCCATGATCTCACAAACAGAAACTACAAAGTTGATGAATGCAAACAGAATCGAAACCACCATCGCTCCAGGGAACGGGTTCATCGCATTCATGGCGTTTGAGTCATCTGAGGATTTCATGAAGATGGCCATCGTGATTCCGACAATAGCCTGCAGCGTATGTAGTAAACCTAGAGCTCCCAAGATAATGAAAAAAATACAAACGACTTTCACAAAGCCCTTGAGGGGGGTTCTGACTCCAGGTTCACTCAAATCATCAGCGAACTTGGGCGCATAGGGATTGTAAGTTGAGTCCATACTCATGAATGGAAAATCCTGGTTGGAGTGTTCAGTATCTGCAACGTCGTAACCAAACGATCGATGTCTTCTTGATTATTGTAAGCATGAGTCGCGACTCGCAAGCGATTGTGTCTTACGCTTAGGACGATTTCTTCTTGTAGAAAGCCACGGCGCAGTTCATTCGGATCCAAACCAGGCACCTCGAAGGTCAGAATTCCACTCAATCCGTCATCTGCTTTCGAATTACTTCGCGCGCGAAAAACATTTGCGCCCCCAGATTTCAGCCCTTCCTCAATGGTCGCGGCATTTTCCAAGACCGCGGATGCGATGGGGCTATCCGCTTGATGGCAGCCATGTTCCAGTAGAATTTGGAGACTCTCATTCAATCCAATTTGTCCTGCATGGTTGGCCGAACCACCTTCGTATCGCGAGGCGTCGTTCTTGAGAATCATGCGATCGGTTTGAAACGTGCCAGCCATTTGCAAGGACCCCCACCCCTGCATCAATGGTTCCAATCGCTCTAAATTCTTTTGCCGAATGAACAGCAAACCGGCTCCCTCGGGTCCAAGCATCCATTTGTGGCCGTCGGCGGCCAAATAGTCAATCGGAATCTCCTGAGTGTCGAGCGAAAAGACCCCCAAGCCTTGAATTGCGTCGACAAAAAGTTGTGCGCCGGCCGAATGAACCATGTCACATAGTTTGGCGAGATCCATCCGAAAACCACTCAAGTAGCCGACCCAACTGACCGCCACCAAGCGCGTCGTTTTGTCTATTGCCTCGCGAATCGCATCCAAAGACACCACGCCAGACTCATTCACCGGGACCTTGCGTACCTCGACCCCACGGCGTTCGAGTGCAAGCCAAGGAAGAAGATTGCTGGAAAACTCGTTGCTCAACACAACCACGCTTTCGGTTGATGGCGGGCTAACCCACGTATAACCCTGAGCAATCATGTTTATCCCGAAGGTCGTGTTGGGAATCAGGGCGATCTCATCGGACTGGCAGTTAAGTAGTTTCGCGGCCGAAAACCTCAAGCGACTCGCGGCGGCGGACCACTCAGGCCAGAAGACATCTCCGTCGAACTGGGACTGATTTGACCATTTTTGAATTGCCTCTGCGGCGGGTCGGGGGATTGGGCCAACGGCTGCATGATCGAAATAGGCATACTTCCTGGAAACGGGCATCAGCTCGCGGAGTGAAGCCCTCACCTGGGATTCTGGTGTTTTTTTGTCTACAAATCCTTTCATCCTGGCCTCGGGTGGTAGCTTTTTGGATAAAAACAAAACGTCGGGAACTTGCCCCATGACAGTCGAAAAAGTTCAACTATACTAGCGCACGGCATGCGGAGTTGTATTGGCAACCTGTGATTGTCTATTTCCGGATAATAATTCGGGCCTTTTCGAGCACTGGGTCCTTTTCCAGCGTCTCCATGCGTCCTATTTTGAGCACGATATCCCTTTACAGCAGCCACCCAGACACTGGGAGCATCCCTGAAGAGCACCGAGGAACTTGATGCCCAGATTGTTGTGTTTAGGCGGTCTTGTGGT
Source organism: Pirellula sp. (assembly GCA_043757445.1). Taxonomy (GTDB): domain Bacteria; phylum Planctomycetota; class Planctomycetia; order Pirellulales; family Pirellulaceae; genus JBKCUI01. Next base: position 57,749 of record JAYVPJ010000223.1, read on the forward strand.
CGCTGGTTTAGTATTCCTACTCTTTTTGCTCGACTTCATTATGAGTTTGATAGGAATGGGTGCGCTATTTAGGTATCCAAGCCTCTTAATGGATATCACGTTCATGCTATGCTCTGCGGTACTCGGCTATCTATCGTGGATGTCGTTCAAAGAACTCAAGTAGGCCGACGGGTCGTTGTTCGTCCCGCTTTGCCGCTAAGAATATTATGCGATTTGACCCTGAAGCTTGGTCGCTTGATCGACCATCACTCGGAGCCCTCGACACGATTTTGGTCTGGCCAGCCAAGACGGATCCCTCGTGCCTAGTTGTCTTATGCCACGGATTTGGTGCCCCAGGCTCCGATCTTGTTGGGTTATTTGAGGACATCCTCCACCATCTTCCTGACGATTCGCCGAAACCCGCCTTCCTCTTTCCAGAGGCACCCATCGATCTAGAAGACGAGGGTATGTATGGTGCACGCGCCTGGTGGCGACTCAATATGGCCCAACTCATGCAGATGTCTGCGTCTAACTCCTTCGACAAGATGCGGGATGTCGTTCCAGATGGGATCGAAGAAGCTCGCGAAAAGCTATGTGCCTGCATCCAACAATGCAGAACGCAAAAGAAATTGCCTAACCTACAGATTGTATTAGGCGGATTCTCCCAAGGAGCCATGTTGACAGTCGACACAGCTCTCCGAGGAACTATTGAGCCAATCGTTGGCCTGTTAGTTTTCTCGGGAGCACTTATCTGCGAATCGCAGTGGCGAAAAGCAGCATTAACCAAACCTCTCTCGATACCAATGGTTCAAAGCCATGGATTGGTTGACCAAATCCTTCCCATTTCAACGGGTCGCTGGCTGCATAAACTCTTGCTTGAAGTCGGCTGCATCGGTGACCTCGCGGAGTTCAACGGTTCGCACACAATCCCAAGCGAAGCGATGGGAAATACGGCCAAACTCTTGGCATCGATAACGCCTATCAAGTAAGGCGAGCGGCAGGCTGAAATCTACCAGCAACAAAGTGGGTGGCACGCTCTGAGGTACGAAGGGCGTGTGAATAGCTAGAAATCTTGGACACAATTCACACGCCCATCGCTACCGCTCAGAGAGGCTGTGATTTTTTTGAATCTGAAGAAAGTACCCATCACGCGGAGCGTGATGGGTACTATAGCTGGCCTAACAACGCAGTTGTCCCAGTTGTTCCCAGGCTGCGGTCAAAGGAACAACACTTGAGGAAAACGGTTCGCCTTTGGCGTTTTTCGGCAAGCACTTGAATCTTGTTGCTTTGTGCGCGAGTATTGGGATAATGCGAGGTTGGTCTCCAAACTCTGGAATTGTTCCTACAGTTGGTGAACCCCAACTTGACCCTATTCGCGTTGGGGGAAATTGCATTCTCTCGATATTAGGAGCTGAAATATGTTGCGACGAAAATTGGCTTTGACTTTGACCCTATGTGCGGCCATACCTTCCGCACTTCTTCAAGCCGATAGCGGATTGACGGAAGGTACACCAGACATCAAGCACGCTGGCCCGATGGCTTTCGCTCCACATGGGATTCTTCTCGTAGGTGACACGCTCAATGCTGCCGTCTATGCAATCGATACGGGTGACGATCAAGCCGCTTCGGGTGAAAAATCCGTTAACATCGAAGGGGTCAATCAAAAGATTGCTGCGATGCTGGGCTCCGACGCCGCCGAGACTGTCATCAACGATATGGCTGTCAATCAAGTAAGCGGGAATCTGTACTTGTCGGTGGCTCGAGGCCGAGGACCAGATGCTGCACCGGTAATCTTCAAGGCAGATTCCAAAGGCACTCTCTCCCAATTGAGCCTAAAGAAAGTCAAGTTCAGCAAAGCCGCCATTGCAAACGCGCCTGAATCCAAGGAGGGGCAACGCAATCCTCGGATGAGCGCGATAACCGACCTGCAATATAAAGATGGAAAAGTCGTAGTAGCTGGGCTTTCCAACGAAGAATTCGCTTCCAAGCTTCGAGTCCTGAAATACCCGTTTGATGGAAGCAGCCAGTCGACAAGTGTCGAGGTATACCATGGAGCGCACGGCAAGCTAGAGACAGCGTCACCCGTACGCACGTTTACGACCTATGAAGATACGGTCTTGGCGGCCTATACATGTACCCCGCTTGTGTCTATTCGCGTCGAAGATCTCAAAGACGGGACCAAGACCAAGGGAAAAACGATCGCTGAATTGGGCAACATGAATAACCCGCTGGATATGATCGTCTATAAAAAAGGAGATCAAGACTACTTGCTCATGTCGAATTCGGCTCGTGGTGTGATGAAGTTAAAACTGAGCAAGGCAGATATCGATTCTACGAAGGCAATCGATTCGAGAATCGCTACAACTGCCGGTTTGCCTTATGAGACCCTCAAGGATCTCAAGGATGTCGTGCAGCTTGATAAGCTAAATGCCAATCAAGCAGTATTGCTCGTGAGCAACTCGGGTCGACTAGATATTCGGACCATCGATCTGCCGTAGTGTTCGTCCGTTGAAACTCACTTTGTAAATTTTGAGCCTCAATGCGCTAGCATGAGGGCTAGATTCGCGAGTGATTACTTGCCTTCCAGCCCGCACGCTAGCGCGTTGCGGCTCAAAGTGAGTGCCATTTGGCTAGCTAGCGCCTTGCCGCTCAAACTAAATTTGTTTCAGAACATTTCGTTGCTTCGTAAGGGAGCCTTTCCCAGTTTGCCAAGGAGACTCCCTTGTTCAAGACCTTAGTAGTTCTTTTTTTCTCATGTACGCTCAATGCGGATGATTCCATCGCGGTACGAGAAACGCAAACTCAAAGGCAGCGAATTGGAAATACGTCGATTTACGTCGAGCTTCGTGACGCTTTCGATTCAGCAACGTTCGCGGTGCAGGGACTTCCCAAACTCGATCTCCTGCAAAAGTTGAACCCAGTCGCGTTGCAAAAAAGACTAACGATTCGTGTGCATCAATCGAGTAACTCCGACGTCTTGCCGCCGATGCTTGGTACCTATTCAGTAACAGATACCGAATTACGTTTTGCAAGCCAATTTCCATTGAGCTCCACGATTCAGTACCGAGTCGAATTGGACTCGCATTGGATCGATGGACTCGACCAAGAGCGGGCAATCGTGTTTTCACCTCGCCCTAGAAAGCGACTTCCTGCAGCGACGGTTTCTGCCGTGTATCCCTCGGCAGATGTTCTGCCTGAGAATTTGCTAAAATTTTACCTGCACTTTTCTGCGCCCATGAATCGAGGCGAAGCGTACCAACGGATTCATTTGATACGAGAAGGCTTAGAAGTGGAGTCGCCATTTCTTGAACTGGGCGAAGAGCTTTGGGACAATGAACAAAAACGGTTCACGTTGTTTGTCCATCCAGGCAGGATAAAACGCGGCCTGAAACCACGCGAAGATAACGGAACGCCGATGACCAACGGTAACGAGTATACCTTGCGAATTGACGCAGACTGGTTAGGTGCGGATCAGCAACGTTTGACTGCCGCATTCGTAAAGAAGTTTCGAGTTGTCGGTGCTGACGACAAACAACCCGACTCCAAAAAATGGAAAGTCGTAGTTCCGAAGGCGAGTTCGAACGAACCCGTTTCCATTACCTTTGACGAGCCGCTAGACCACGCCATGTTGAGCCGCGTTGTGCGAGTACGAGATGCCTCCGGTCAAGAGATAATTGGGGCGGTGGCGATCAAGGCCAATGAGCAGGTATGGTCATTCGAACCCAAAAAACCTTGGAGCTCTGGCAACTATTCGATTGTCTTGGATACGATTATTGAGGATTTAGCGGGCAACAGTCTTTCAAGGCCATTCGAAACCAAGGAACAAGAAATAGAATCTCACTCATCCGTCGCCGCTGAAATGACAATTCAGTTTGTCATTCCGTAAAGCAGGTCGGATGGAATAGTCGTTGGCTGGGTTACACAAAGCACGTACGCATAAGTTTTCGAACAAAACAAATGAACATTGATAGACAGGTTGTGCAGGATGTTGTCAAGTCGCTGATCGATTCAGTCGTATCGTGTGAATCGTTTGTATTAGAGTCTCGGATTGCCAAAATGGATCGGTAGGCCGACCTCGAATCCAGTCGCCTTCAGATAGTTAATAACCTGGGCTTGGTGCTCCGGAGCGCACGCACAACCGATGATCTTCTCGGTGATTTCTCCAAACTGAAAGCCGGATCGACGATCATCCTGTAAATCCTGTCAATCCATGTTCGTTTCTCCAATTGTGTCGAGCCTTTAGGATAAAGTTGCTTCCGATGAGTAAGGCTCGGAAAGTTGTGTGCAGGTGCTTATTTCTTTCGGTTCCGAGATTGACCGTTCGGGCCTTCTTGTTGCTGATTCATTTGTTGTTGTTGTTGCTGTTGTTGATTCAGCTGCTGTTGTTGCTGATTTGGATCGACATTTTTGGCGTCTTTAGCGTTTGCTTTTGCTAAGGCCATTAGGGCTTTTTCCATGGCCGCGCCATTTGCTCCGTCCAGCTTGATTACTTCAATGGACCCAGTTGGCTTGGCTGCTTCATCTAATTGCGTGATCATTTCGCAGACCAGCTTCAGCAGATCTTCACCTTCGGCCGAAACGATTATCGAATTGGTAATCTTGTCGACACCCATCGAAAGGCGTCCTGAGAAGCTATAGCTCATGCCGCCGTCGAATATCGAATCCGAGGACGATCCTCGCTTGGTCTCCTTGGCACCTCCACCGCCACCTCCATCGCCCGATTTCTCTTTTTCAAAGGCCTTGTCGTTTGTGCTAAGCAGATCGCGATAAGCTTCTTTGATCGCTTCGACGACAACTTCTGCTTTCGAAAAATCGACATGCACCAGTTTCGAATAACGGAGCTTCTGCCTATTTGTCTTTTCTGGCACGTCCCAAAGTCGAATCAATTCTTCGATCGTCTTAAGCTGTACATCGTCAGCTCCGATAACGATTAGCGAATTCGTGTCGTTATCCGATAGGAACTTGAGCTTGCGTTTTTTACTCAATTGCGGATCTTCATTTTTCTTTTCGGACGGCCCGTCGAAACCAAAGAAGAAACGGAATGGATCGTTGTTCGATTCTTTTTTGTCCTCTTTGTAATAGTCCTCAAGATTCCACTTCACCCAACTGGGCTTTGAGTTTTTGATGTAGTAGACCTCGTAGTTGCGTTGGGGTGGAGCGTTGTCGATCATCATCTGCTCGAGGCGACTAAGGGCTTCGGTATCATCGCCCATCAAGACCAAGTTACCCCTTTCATCAAAAGTAATTTGAATAGGCGAAATGGGTCGCGTCGTTTTGCCCGTAGCTTCCTTACCTTGATTCTCTTTATCCGCATCTGCAAAAACGAGTTCGGCTGCTGACGGGGACGACTTTCTGGTTGACGGATTTGGCACTCGGTTCGAGTTTTGATCATCGTCTCCATGGTTTCCAGTCAGTTGATTTGAAGCCGAAAGGTAACCAGATGGCACGCCGATTCGAACCATTCTTTCATCGTACCTACCGCCTTGATTCATCGAAACCGCTTCGGCTTCACGGGGCTGTTTTGGCTTTTCAGATTTTTTTGAATCTGAATTCGCCGCCGGCGATTTTTTGGTGTCGGCTGGCTCGAACTGTTCTTCGCTTGGTATGACCAAGGGAGTTGGAGATATTTTGCTCCAGGCCTGCTGCAATCGTTTCAAATAGTCTTTCGTTTCGCTCGACCGATTCGCATCGATAACTCGAACGCGACTAGAATTTCCGCCTGCCGGGGGTAGCTCTCCTAACTTGACCAATAGCTTGTTAACCTCGGACCGTTCGAGGTCATTCGCCCAAATAAGAACTTGGTTGTCCTGCGAGTTCGCGGCGACTCGAAAGGCGTCTGTCGATGTTTCTTTCTTGCTGTTGTTATAACCGAATGGATCGTAGTATCCATAATTCCTTCGTGAGTTGTCCTCTTTCTTTTCTTCGTTACCCATCAAAAACTTGATAGTACCCACCACGTCTTCCGCTCGGAGTCGACGCAGTTGGATTACATCTACGTCACGTGCGGATCCGTCCAGTCGTTTGATCGTTTGCTGGATCGCATATTGATCTGCAATGGATGCATGTGCTATGACCGCTTTGTTTTTTTCATCGACCTCCAAACGCGTTGTCGGTTCAAGCACATCCATTGATAAAAGAGTAGCAACCAGTTGTTTCGGATCCAACGAACTGAGGCGATAGACCTTCATTCGCGATTCGAGCATGCTCATCGAATCGGCGTTTTCATTGGGAACATCAATGCGTCGCACGAATGCGGCGATAATTGCCATCTTGTCGGGTGGGGCGGATGCGATCACGCTATTTCGTCTAGCGTTGGCGACAAGATAGATGTCTGCCTTATCCTTTGGCTTGGGAGGTGGGGGAACACCTTGTTGTTGTCGCTGTTGCTGCTGCTGCATCATCATCTGCTGTTGCTGCTGAGCCATCATTTGTTCTTCGGGGGACATCGGCCCAGTTTTTTTTGCCGTCTCCAAACCGAGGAACTGTCGCAATTGGTCCTTCGCGTCATTGGCGCGCACGAACTCCAATACAAATTCGCGTGCGAGTCCTTCCAATGCGGCCTGCGATTGCTCTTCGATCAAAATGCGATTCAGTTCAGACAAATTCGCCGCCGTGTCCATGGCCTCGAGACGATTGGTCGCGGCCAGAGCATTTAGCTCACCGTTGGCGCTGATCAGTGGCTTGAGTTCCGCAACGACATCAGCTGCAATTAGTGTGTTTAGCGAAAAGGAGACCCGAACAAAACGATGCGGAGGCAACGAGTCTAATTTTGAGACATCGACCTTAGGGACTTGCGCTGTATTGATTCCTTTGGTTTTCAATACTTGGATGATCCCGTCGAATTCTAGCATCGTAAAGCCGCGAGCCAAAAGGTGCCGATTGATTAGATCCCGCGTTTCTTCGAGGGAGTGCCTTCGTTGGGTGGCTACATTCAAATAGTCGCCAGGTAGTTCTTGCCAATCCAAGGACATGCTGGAAACCTCCGAAAGCCAACGCATTAGATCTGGCCAAGCTTGATTGCGAAACTGAAATTGCAACATGCCCTGCTCATCTGGTTTGACATCAAACTCTCGTTTGTTGGGAGCTTCGGGCGGCTCGCTTTTGCGTTTGATTGCTTCCGGCACCGCGCTTTCGTTAGGCTTGGCTTCGCCGGGCTTCGCGTCACCAGGTTTCGCGTCGCCGGGTGGAGCGCCTGGCGCTCCGGGCACCGGCGGCCCGCCAGGGACGCCAGGGACAACACCGTTCGGCGGTCCACCTTTCATGGCTTCTTTCATGGCTTTGCGAGACATAACCTCGTTTGCATCCTGTCCATTCACGACGGTAAAAGGTCCATCGCATAACAGCCAGATGGCCAAAAGAACGGCAGTGAAATAGTTGGAGAAGGGCGTTCTCATTTTGCTTATTCCGTTTTCGGTTTAGTAGGCTCAGAGTATCTAATTTCATTCTTTCCGAGCAGCTTTCGCCACTGTTGGACTGACTCAACTTGGTTCTTGTCGGGATGGTAACCGAGATTCTTTCCAGTAATACTTTGGAGTTGATTGAAAGCTAGCACACGCTCGTCCATCAGTGGGCTAGACAAAGCCTCGACCAGCATTTTATCAGCGCCGGCAGACAATTGCTCTTGAGAAGGTGGAACTAAAAGAGACAAAATCGAACTCATTCGATTCGGGGAAGCAACTCGAATCGCATTTACCAATGCAGCTCGATGTTCTTCGCGACCCAGCGATTGCGGAATTTGACCCAAAAGGGATTGCCAGTGGCTATGCAATGCCTTTCGATTGAAGACCCCTTCTGGTTCAAATAGTCCATCGTACCGACCGAGCAACATGCGAGTTCGAGTAGCCAGCGCTGCGGTTTCAAATTGCCGATGGTTGGTGAGCTCAAATAGCTGTGCTTCGATTTCGCCAGCTTCCTTTCCTGTGAGCACTTTTTGCAAGTCCTTGGCGGCAAGCTGATCGATTGGCCTACTATTATTCCTAAACCACGATGGAGTCTCCGCCAATTCCTGCGTCGCAGACATAGCGCCCTTGTTCCAATCGACATACTGTCCGACAGCTAATGACCCTTCGGCTTCAGGCAAGCCAACTTGCTTGGTCGAGAACTGGAGTGAACCCTCGACTCCGATCAACCGCGCAGTTGATCGGGCTTCGATAGTGCCGGCTTGCGTTATTGCATCTGTGCGATTCAACCAAAGATTCTGCAATTCCAATGCGCAGCTTCCATCTGCGGTTGCGAAGTGAATGGAAAGCTCAAGTCCGTTGCAATCCATTTGCATATCCTGGGCATCGGGCGTGGCAAATAGCAATACGCGACCAGATCGCAATAGACATCTAGGATTAACGCTGTCTTTGGCTTGTTCTAAATCATTTTCGCCCAAAACCAAAATACGAATTCCCGGCTCGACCCGCAATTCGGTCCGCTGGGTCGGCGGCACAACGATTCGTTCGCCGGCGTTCACGTATTCACCTGGATTCATGCGCCGCCAAGATGCTGCTGATTTGTTTTCGGCATTGCTGAATTTCAATACGATGGACTCGGAAGAAGCTTTCGTTTCGGGTAGCCACTGGATCCTATTCTTTGGGGTTGGAAAGCCAAGCTTTACGGAGGTGTTCAAAAGGTTTGCATCCGAAATTTTCTCAACTCCCTCGGAAAGGACTAGCGGTGCACTTGCCGATTCGCCAAAAGTCGGATCGGTGTCGATGGAGTCGACTGCGTCTGGTAACGGAACTGTTTTGGCTGGAATCGTCGCGGATGAACGCGGCTCTTTCAGTTCAACGGAATGCTCGCCATTGCGTGTTTCTGCATCGACGAGCATCTCCGGCTTTCGCAACAAATCGCGTACACGATCGACAGGTCCGATCGCCATCGCCCCGACAACCACGAGTGCGGCCAAAAGAGACAAGGCGATCGCCGCAGTTTTCAGCCAGCCTCGATCACTACCGATCAGGTATTCAGGGACTTGATGCCCCAATCCATCGTTCAACTCGATTCCCGATCCTCTCAGCTCCACATTTGGCTTGCGGACGGACTTCGCAGTCGCCGCAACCACGGTCGTATTCTTAGATTCCGAGGCCGAACCAACATGATCAATTCTTCGGATTCGCGATTTTGTGTCGACTGCCTCAGAGCTGGATGCGTTGTGCGGTAGATTGTGGATTCGTTGACGAAGCGAGGACGAGGCAGGCGCGGGAATGGAAAGTGCTCGTGATAAGATTTGATGGCAGCTCCCGATTTCGCTGAGAAGCGAATTGTTTTCGAGACACTTGCGTTCCATTTCTGGCAAGGTCTCCATGGGGATGGTGTCGTCAAGGAATTCTGCGACCATATTGGCTTCGAAACCAAATTCGCGTGCGTCAACCGGGATTGGGGCAAGCTTTCGATTTCGCATCTCGGTAACAATGCGATGCGAGATATGCTGCGCAGTAGAACTGTCTTTGATTTTTGCCTCTAATACAGCAGCATCTTTGGGATCCAAAACGCCATCGCGATAGGCTAATAGGGTTCGTAATGTCAGTCTCATCGTTCTCGACTCATCGTTCTCGAAATCCTGCACGTCAATTCAATCGTTTACATTGATAGGGTAGAGACGATTGACAAGCCAATCCGTTCAACAATCCTCTGATTTTCTCAATAAATAAATCATTGCACTGCAAATAGCCATCTCGACTACTGCTCTGCGGACCCACTGTGAACCGTTACAATGCGTCGTCTACGTGCTCCGGCTACGGAGTTCTTTTAACCAATTGAACAGATCCGCTGGCCATGGCATGCGAAAAGCTAACGGTTCATCCGTCATTGGATGTTTCAATTCCAGGGTCGCAGAATGCAACGCTTGCCTGGGTGCTTTGCTTCGGTCATCGATTGGGTCGCCGCTTAGCGAGCGGTTGTAAATAGTTTCGCCACAAAGCATATGTCCCGATTCGGACAAATGAATTCTTATTTGGTGAGTTCGGCCTGTCTTCAATTCGCATTCCACTATTGAGTATTCCCCGATCGATTCCAGTGGGCGAATGTGAGTTACAGCCCGCTGTTCGGTTGGATCTTCTTCCCCTCCCGTAGGTTTTGATCCTCGTTTGCCGTCACCTCGATCTCGTACCAAAAGACTATCAAAAGTTTGCGATTGGGGATGGCCATGGACTACAGCATGGTATTTCCTTGTTACATCGTGTTGTCGGAATACGACGCCAAGTATCTGAGCAATAGACGGAGTTCTGGCAAATACCATCAGCCCACTAGTATCTCGGTCCAGCCGATGGACTGCGATGACCGCAAATTTCTTCAATCGCATGATTCGCTGTCGCTGCTCATCATGGGCTGACAATCGTCCTTTCGTTTGACGTGAAGAAACCCGACTCTCTTTGGCAACTGGGGCGGCTGAAGACCGAGTCTGAAAAAGTGCTTCCAAGCTTAGTGGCAACAGTTCTTCGAGAGTTGGTTGCAGCTGCTTCCGCTTTTCTTTGAGAAAACGTTCTTCGAAATGGCGAGTCGAGGTGATGCCCGGAGGCTTTTCCACAACCACAATAAAATCGTCGACATATACGATCCTCACATGTGACGGCTGAACGGGCTTTGGGAGCGACTCTTTCCAAAGCTTAATAACGTCTTTCTCGGTGACTTTGCGGGCCTGGTCCAAACAGAGGTTGCCATTGACCTGAACGCGACGTTTGAGGATTGCCTCGCGCGTTTGTCCCCAGCTCCATTGACTCATTCGCTTCTTGATGGCGGATCCAAGTGTCTGACCGCTGTCCTCATCACTTAGATGAAATAACTGGAATGGAGCTTGTTTTTCATTGGACATAGATGGCATTGTTCACTGCCAAACGCGGTCGGCATTCATCCAACTTGCACCCGATTGCAATGCACCTGCGACTGCGTCATTGGCTTTGAGATGGCTGGCGGTTTCCCAAGAGTCTACCATCACACCACCACTAGCGGTAACCACCCAACCCTGAACGGTTTGGATGAAACTGCATTGCGGATCGATAGAGGTTGGAATTACGAACTTGGCTAGTTCGACATTTGCCGTTTTGCCCATAAGGCCCGAAAGATCGCATTGGGCCAGGGACTGCAATTCTTGCGATTCGATCAATGCCGCTACGATGCACATGTCCATTACGTTTCGTAAGTCGCCGAAAACGGTATCCCTGACAGCCAGCTCGTCCAGTTTGCTCGTAAACAAGTCGGCCCATTTCTTGGCGAGGCGGTCCGGCTTACCGGATTGTTTGAACGAACCGTCATTTGCAACTTGCTCTTTCTCCGTAAGCGTCTTGATTCCTCGGCCAGAGATCTTCCATGCCATTCGATCTTTGCTGTGTTCGATTGCTGAATAGTCGCACGCCATCCACCATCGCGACTGAAGTTGTGTCTGGTTTGATTGTTGAGTCACCATTTCGAGATAACTTGGTAGTCCAGCTACCGGCGGTTTTGCGAGGTTCATGCCATAAAGCTTCATGCGAAAATCCGCAGCTAAGATGACGCGTGCCATGTGGCTATCCGCCGGCAAGCCGTCCAGTTTGATTTGCTGTGGTCCGAAGGCTGCGACCATCGCCGGTTCGAGCACTCTCGGATTATCGCTCACGCTCGGTCCGGCTTGCTTCAATAGCCGTTCTAGCTTAACAACACCTTCCTTGGTTGGTTCGATGGAAACTGAAATACCAGTTTGCCTTGCATCTTGGACGGTCCGAAAGGCGCAGAGCAGATCATCTAAATTGAGAACCGGACGACCGCTCTTCGAACCCACCACCGCGCCATTTGCACCGATCTTCCATGGTTCAGCTGGACCTGACAATACAATATCTTGTCGCTCGGGATACACGAAAACGTTTTCTATCCGCGTCAACCCACCCAAAAAAAGCACTTCTTCAGGAAGCGATTTGTTTTGCTCGATGCTCGAGAGAACTATCTTTTTTAGCGTCTTCAATGAAATGAGGCGACGGTCGGTGGCTTGATTGAGTTCACCCTTTGGACCAAGCATTCGAGCACGGAGATCGGCCAAAGCCTGAATCTGTTCCTCGTCCGTCGCCATTTGGAGGACGCCATCGGGACGAATGCTAACCCCCCCAACAACTCGCGAAGTAAATCCAAATCCATTTCCTATACCACCACCGAAGCCACCGCCCCCCCCCTGACCGCCCTGACCGCCCTGACCGCCACCGCCTGCCTGCGCATGAACAGAAGATGTCCACGGCAACCCGGAGACTGCGCCGACCACAACGATCATGGCGATCGATAGTTTCAGTCTGGCACAGTACGCCACCGATCCGTGCATGCTCAAACTTCGAAAACACATAATCGAAACTCCAAAAGAAAGAGGGTGACAAATTTTTTTGATGAGAAACAATACGAGATTGGCGAGAGTAGCCACCAACCCAACGTATCCTATTGTTGGGACGTATGGAACGGATTTCTAGTCTCGGACCCGTCAATCAGACAAAATCTTACCTCTAAGAGTAATTTCGGCAGTCCAACGATGCAACCAAACAAATCGTCGGCGTACCTCATTATTCGACAAGGACACCGTTGGACAGACGTTTTTCGCCTCGAACCTGGCCGGCAATTCATTATCGGGCGGGCTTCTTCCAACGAAATTCCGATAGCTGACGAACGATCTAGTCGACGGCATGCCGAAATATTTTTCGAAGAGGAGGCCTGGCGGGTCCGAGATCTGGGATCCCGAAACGGGACATACGTCGATGGCCAGAAGCTGGAACAAGCAAAATCGCTGGTGGCCGGCAATCAAATAACCGTCGGATCGTGTAGGTTGACTTTTGCAAAGTCGCTCGACGAAGTAGTTCCCCCCCTGGAAGTCGAGGAATCGTCCCCCCAATCCACGGCACAAACTCAGACTGAAATTCCTTCGATTGTTCATCGTCAATCCAAATCCTCAATCCTGGATCCCGATTCGCTGAAAGTCGAATCGAACGCTCCAAAAAACGCGTACGAGGTATCTCATCGACCCATTCCAGTCGTCGCCACCCAGCTTTTGCAGCTTGCTTTTGATCTCGCTCACGAATTGTCGGTTGCTTCGGCATGTGAACTTGCGCTGAATCGGCTGATGCACTCGATCGGCAGCTTGTCCGGTGGAGTCTTGAAACTGGAGGTGTCCAATAAAGAAACCTCGACCCTTCAATCAACGGTTTTGGCGGCTTTGCAACGCAACGGCAAGGCATATCATCCAGTTTCGGAAACGCTTGTCGCAAACGTTTATCGGGATGGTACGGCCATTTTGGCCCGCAATGTGAGTGCCGATGCACACTTAGTTGGCGGCCAAGCAGCGTCTTCGTCCGTGTCGACGAATGCAAGCCACGTGTTGACAACGACCAGCATCATCGTGGCTCCTATGCGAATAGGCGAACAAACGATCGGGCTGATTCACCTCTATTCTCGGCAAGGCGAACCAGACCTAACGCCAGACCACTTGGAAGTTACCTTGGCCGTGGCTGACGTGTTAGCCGTTTCCCTAGACAATATTTTTCGTCAGCAGACACTGGAATTGAAACTTAAGAGTTCGAGAAGTCGAATTACCGAACTTGAGCAACAACTTGGCCAAGCGGTCGAATGGATCGGACCGTCCGCAGCTCTCAAGCAGATCCGCGACCAAGTGCAGCGAGTTGGACCGACCCATGCTACGGTCCTCATCCGCGGCGAAAGCGGCACCGGCAAAGAACTGGTCGCTCGAGCGATCCATGATTCGAGCCAGCGCGCCAGTGGGCCCTTCGTCGCACTGAATTGCGCCGCGCTAACTCCGACGCTTCTGGAAAGTGAATTGTTCGGTCACGAAAAGGGGGCGTTCACCGGTGCGTCCGAACGCAAAGTTGGCAAGTTTGAACAGGCAACCGGCGGTACGATCATGCTCGACGAACTGGGCGAAATGAGTTCTGAGATACAAGCTAAGTTTTTGAGAGTACTCGAAGGCAAAGCATTTGAGCGAGTTGGTGGCATCAAACCTATCCAAGTCGACGTACGGGTCATAGCCGCAACCAATCGCGATTTAGAGCAAGCCGTTCGCGAAGGTCATTTCCGGTCGGACCTTTACTTTCGATTGAGAGTTATCGAACTATTGGTGCCGCCGCTTCGGCAAAGGCCAGAAGACATCATGCCCTTGGCCATCTATTTTCTAAAACAATTTTCTGCGAGGTCAGGGCATGGTCCTTCCGGGTTTAGCGAGCGAGCCAAGCAAGCGATGCAAACATACAACTGGCCAGGCAACGTTCGGGAACTCCGTAACAGTGTCGAACGTGCCTTCGTGTTGTCCAATGGTCCGCTCGCGGAACCCGAAGACCTTGCGCTTTCCTACTTGCAAATCCCTGGTCAAAAACCCTCAGAGACCGCCCCCATGGTAACGATCCAATACCAAGAAAAGACGATCGAAGAACTTGAGCAACAGCATATCGAAGCGACCCTGGAATACACCGCAGGTCAAAAGAATCGCGCGGCAACCATTCTCGGCATCGAGCGATCTACGCTCGATCGAAAACTTAAAAAATTTGACACCTCTCGATAATCACCTGCTGTAATGTCTATCGTTCCCCGGCACGGTACGGTTTCTGCCTGGGAACGCAATGCTGCCCGGGCTCTGCCGCACACTCCTACTCATAGTTAGGCGTCTGACGTAGGACTCGTCCCATGTCCTCAAAAAAATCGGGGTAAGTCTTTTCTGTGCATTTTGGATCTAAGATTCGAACTCCGGGAACTCTCAATCCCACGAGTGACAAGCTCATCGCCATTCGATGATCGCGATACGTTGTTAGGTCCGCGCCGACTAGCGGCTTGGGATGGATAGTCAAGCCATCTACATGTTCTTCGACTACGGCCCCCAAACGTCGAAGCTCACTGGCCAAATCGCCAATACGATCGGTTTCTTTATGCCTATTGTGCGCGACACCACGAACACGAGTTGGGCCATCTGCAAACAAGGCAACTGCGGCTAGTGTTTGAACGGTATCGCTGATCGAGTTCATGTCGATATCAATTCCTTTCGATGCACGACCAGCGACTTCGATGAAATCAAATCCACTAGAAACGCAACAGCCCATTTTTTCTAGCACTCTGGCAAATTGAACGTCACCCTGCAATGCTTGAAAACTAAGTCCGTCGACGCGCATTACCCCGCCAGTAATGGCTGCCGCGCCAAAAAAATAACTAGCCGCGGATGCATCCGGTTCAATATGGTAGTTACAGCCAATGTAGGATTTTGGTGAGTCTACAGAATATGCAAGTCCTCGCGTTCCCTCAAATGCGATCAATTCCACTCCGAAGGATTTCATAACGGCCACAGTCATCTCGACATACGGCTTGGAAACTAGATCTCCCATGACCTTAATAACAACCGGCGTTTCTGCATAAGGTGAGGCCATCATCATTCCGCTCAAGAACTGACTGGAAACATCCCCGGCAACACTGCTGATTCCACCTCGCAGTCCCTTTGCGACTACTCGAACAGGCGGGCAGTCTGAATGAAAAGGATTGAGACTGAAAACACTTGCGCCAAGTCCTTTCAACCCATCTATCAAGTCGCCGATAGGGCGTTCTCTCATTCGCGGAACGCCATCGAGGGTATACTCGCCGCGCGTCGCAGCTAAGGCTGCAGTCAGAAAGCGAATCGAAGTTCCGCTGTTAGCGATATGTAGGTTACCATAGGGATGCGGTGGCTGCCCTTCGCATCCTACGATGTTAATCGTCTTGGCAGCTTTGTCCCAATGAATGGAAAGCCCCAGTTCTATCCATGCATCGATCATGACTCGAGTGTCCTCGCTATCGAGAACACCCGTAAGGCAGGACGTCCCACGGGCCATTGCAGCGCAAATCAAGGCACGATTGGTAACGCTCTTGGAGCCCGGTACCACAATGTGGCCGCACACGGGTTCGAGGGTCGGTTGAAACGAGACTGCGTACGCACCCACTTCGGACATAGCTCACTTTTCAGCGATCTTCCAAAGGCTCGATACGCCGCGTACATACATGGCATTTCCTGAAATGGCTGGCGATCCGAGGACCGCTTCACCGAGTTCATTGGTTGCGACAACCTTGCCTTCCTCCTCACCTAGCTCTACCACGAAACACTTGCCATCGTCCGCAAAAACAAACAAATTGTTTCCCGCCACGACCGGCGACGACCAAATGCTCTTAGCGTCAGCCAATCGAGTTTGCCACTTTAGTTCGCCGGAAAACAGATCGCCGCTGGCTAGCACAGTCCGACTGATGGTGTACACACGCTTGCCAACTACGAGTGGCGAGCAAGCGTTTGCGGTGAGTTTGTTGTTATCCCATAGTTTGCTTGGACTAGCACCCTCGCTGGACAGATCAAAGGCCGTTAGCCCTCCTGAGGGAACAAACAGTCGTCCCTCGGCAGCAATCGTGGATGGAATAGTAGCGCATTTCAATTTCATTTCCCAAAGCACCTTGCCAGTCTTTGGCGACAAGGCGAGCAGGTCTTCGCTCGATTGCATGACAACTACCTGTTCTCCACTTGGTATCGTCACGATGGTCGGTGACGACCAGTTGGCTTGCTTGGGTCTATCCAACTTCCATAGCAGTCTGCCATCCAGAGCGCTTAAACCGGCTGCGAATGAGTCCCCTTGGCATTCGATTTGGACGACGCAAACACCGTCGACCACAACTGGCGAACTGCTCATCCCTACGTCGTTGCCGGCCTTGGGGAAATAGGTTGAGAGCGAACGGTACCAAACTAAATCCCCAGCCAAATCCACGCAAGCCAAATCGTTGGAACTGTAAAACGCGAAAATGTTCTTGCCATCCGAAGCTGGTGTTGGCGCTGCGTTGGCACTGGTTGGATGGCAATAGGGCCGTCCACGCGCAACGAATTCTTGCTGCCAACGAATCGTACCGTCTTGGGAATCGAGGCCGATCAAGTGCAGTCGGCGCTGGTCCATTCCGCTACTGCCCGTCGTGATCACTTGGTCGCCAACGACAATAACACCACCCACGCTTCTGCCTGGCAGTTCGGTGCGCCATGCGACGTTCTCCTTTTGTTCACCCCCGAATTTGACTGGCACTTTTGAACCCAGCGAGATGCTACCCGCATTGGGTCCACGGAACATGGGCCAATCGGCCTTCGAGGCTGTTGGGTGCACCAACATTACGATGGAAAGACCGATGGCTATACGTGTCGTTCTGCATGCGCTCTTTGAATGGAATCTCATCGTTATCGTCCTTGTGTCAAAATGGCTTTGCCGGTCGAATCGCAAATCCTGAGTTGAAATTGAAACACCTGCGCCCAGGAATCCTTTTGTTCGTTTTGACAAAGCTTGAGGAGAATCTTATTCTTCCCGGCTTTGAGTCGTATAGGCTCGGCATACTGATCGATTTGGGAACCGGTGTGGTAGACTTCGTTGGACAAGACAAGCTTGCCATTGATCCATAACTTGTTGCCGTTGATGCAACCTAATCGTGCTTCTGCGTCCCGTTCATCAACAGAATCGAATTCCGTCGCGGCATAAATGATGCACCCCTTTTCGTTTGAATAAATGACTGCCAGATCAACCATTCCGTCCGGCGCGGCGGTCAATTCATCTTTCCACTGGACCGTCTCTTTTTTCCCTTCGTACTTTTCTTTCAACGCTCCCTTTGCCCAATCTGTTTCTACGGGAAACTCTTTGTCAAAATTGAGCGTCCCCACGTGATCGAATGGTCCGATCAATCGCCAATGGGTCAAGAACCCAAGTTGCTTGGATTGATCCACAGCCACACCGAGTTCTTTGAGTTTTTCGATGATGCTAACGACTTGACTCGGATGCCTGGCTGAATCCAATAGCGATGATAATTGTTTAGCCTCGATTTTGGATTTCATCGTTTCCTCGATGGCCAAGAATCGCAACTCGGGGCTCGAGTCTTGATCCATGTTGATTAGCAATACCGTGCGAAGAACATCGTTGCTGGCAGTCAACCATTGGAAGACGATATAGCGAGCCTCTCCATCTTGATTTTGGTCGGACAAGAATTTTCTTAGCTCTGCGGTTTGAGATTTGCCTGATTTGCGATAGAGCGTATTAGCAAGCCCCAACAGCCAATTTCGACCAATTGGCGTAGCCCCTTTCATGGCAGAGAGCGACTGAAGCAGGGTAACGTCATTGGCCTTTCCAAGTTGCTTCATGGCCTTGGTCGCAGCCAATGTGCTTGCATCGCCAGATGTCAACGATTGCAACAACTTGATGGATTCCAGGCTGTTTTCTGCAAAGGCGATTCTGGAATGAAAAATACCTGTCAAAGTCGAAAATGCAACAACGCAAATGACAGCGCTTTGGATTGTCCATTTACTCGGCAAACCAATCATGCTAATCCCCTCGTTTGAAATGATCTTGGGTAAGAATCCGCAATAAGATTATGCAGGTTATCCAAGCGAAGCGAAAGGGGAAGGGTTTAGTTTATAGCTCCAGCGTTTCTAAGCGACGAAGTTGCTCTTTTACTTGTGTTTGCTTTGCTGGATCACAGTCGAGAAGCAATTGCTGCGCGTAAAATCGAGCCGAATCAATCAATGAGACTTCCTCGGCCAAGTCCATGGCGAGTTCGAGTGCACGCTGGCGAATTTTAGGTTCCGCAGGAGGTGAGCGAAACATAGATGCCTTGCGAAAGGCAGACAACGCATCCAAGGGTCGCCCTAGAGTCTGATAGCACATCCCCATTTGGAGACTCGCCCGTGAACGAAGCTCTGGATCCTCGGCTGCCTTGACGAGCAATTCAATCGCGTCGTCGAACCGTGCCAACTGTCGCAACCCAATTGCCCATGTGATGAGGAGCTCTTTTTGTTCAGGATGCCGACCGAACCGATCGCGACAGACTCGGATGCGTTCGTTTGCATAATTTACCTCAGCTTGGTCCAAGCCGTACTGGTTTTCTTCGGACGGATCCTGCGCCTGTGCGGTTTTTGCTAGGTGAAGCAACTGATTCGCCTGATGAAGTAGCAGCTCCTCTCGCATAAGAACGAGTGGCTCACATTCCGGGCACAGCTGAACCCCCGACTCCAAGACGCGTTTTGCATCCCCCCAACGTTCTTGGTTGATGTAGATTTGCCCAAGTTCAACATAGGGCTGGCTATTCGCAGATGCGTTCCGAATCTCTTGTTCGAGATGCTGAAATCGTTCTAGCGGAATTGAAATTTTCTTAGACGATGCGGGAGCAATAGCTGGTCGCGAAAACAACGAATCAACGTCAACGAAACGGGAAAGAAGTTTCGAACCGACCTGCGACGGTGAGACGCTCGATTTGGGATTCGCGGAATCTGGCGAGGTATTCATTGTAAGCGAGTTATACCTCACAAATGCACCAAAAAAACGGCCCGATTGGCAGTTCGCCATCGTGGCGGTAGAAAGGCTGCCAAACGGGCCGAAAGAGGCTTGGAAAAGAATTTCCCAAGCCGTCCGTCGTTACCGAATTAGATAACTAGTTCAGGGTCTTTTCCTGGCGTTGGAACCCAGTATTTGCCGTTTTCGGGATAGAGTGGAGCTTCATTGGCGAACGAACTCATGGCGTCGGTATTCGCAAGCGACACCTTGCTATTGAGACATTGATCCCACTTCACTAGTTTCCCTGTGTAAGTTGCCATACGACCCATAATCGAGGTCATGGTGCTATACGCGCCGCTGTCTCCTTCATTGGGAATTTCCCCCTTTCGTATCGAAGCGAACAGATCGAAGTGCTCCTTGGCATGCCCTTCTTCATTCTTAGGTGCGCTCCAGATCTCTTCACCACTGCGATTGTAGATTTTGCCGCGACCGATATGGCACCAGCCCTTGCTGCCGTGCGCATATTCATCGACCGAGGACCAAGCGCCCTCGATGTGCCTGCATTGGCTAAGCAACTTGACGCCGTTCTTGTAGGTGTACTCGATCATGTGATGATCGAAGATCTGCCCGCTATCGGGTCCGATGCGGACTTGCCGTCCGCCTTGTCCCTGCGCGGTTTCAGGTGGTCCATCCATGAGCCAATTGATCACATCGAGGTTGTGGATGTGTTGTTCACAGATGTGGTCTCCGCTAAGCCAATTGAAGTAATACCAATTGTTCATTTGGTACTCTAATTCGGTTTGCTCGGGTTTTCTTTCGCGGGTCCAAACACCACTTCCTGTCCAGTAGGCACGAGTCAAAATGATATCTCCGATGGCCCCTTCCTGAAGCTTCGCAATGGTGGCTTGGTATCCAGATTCGTGGCGACGTTGCAGTCCAACTGCGACGCACAATTTCTTTTCCTTTGCCAGCTTGTTGGCTGCCAAAATGCGACGAACGCCGGGGGCGTCGGTCGCAACCGGCTTTTCCATAAAGATGTGTTTCCCTGCTTTCACGGCTGTCTCAAAGTGCAGCGGTCGAAAGCCAGGCGGCGATGTCAGAATGACCATGTCAATATCCGATTCGATCAGTCGTTTGAAGGCATCTACGCCTACAAAAGTTCGATCGCCTACGTCGATCAGTGAGTCATGCTTCTTTCGCAAATTTCCAAGCGCATCGTCGATCCGATGTTGGAAGGGGTCCGCTACAGCTGTGAGTTTCACGCGATTCTCGGGCTTGTACGTGTCGAGCGCTTGCCCGGCAGCTCCAGTCCCACGACCGCCGCATCCGACCAAGCCGATTTTGATCTCGCCGCTATCAAAAGTATGCGCCGCGCGAGCGATCGGTAAACTACTAGCTAATGCGCTGCCTGCAAGCACCGTGGACGTGTTCCGGATGAAGTCTCGTCGCGAATCCGATGATTGAGGGCTAAGTTGGTTTTCTGAAGGGTTCATTGATGGTTGCTCCGTGAAATACTCAGTTAAAAAAGTTGTGAAGGTTTGAGTTTGATGGGTATCGGTACGAACCGGGGCGGAATAGTAGTACTTCACGTTGGCCCGCGAGAATCGAGGCTCACTCGCGTTTCGAAGAGGAAGAGTATTACACAAGCCAACGTGAAGCACCGGCGGGTTTAGCTAGGATGACCGGAAATAAGGATCCCCGAAAACAATAGCTAAGGGGTCACTTTTTCGCACCCCACCAAACTATATCTCCCCCCGGGCAACTAATCAATTGGGTCAGACCTACATTCTGCGCTAGCTAGTTTTGACTTTTCCGCTTAAAAAGCGCCTTGAAGCTGCCCAACCGAGCATCAATCGAGCATTTAGAGGGCGCCAAATTCTCCAATGAAATGGAACAGGTTACGAAATGGCAAAGAAGAGCATTGCGGATGTCGAATGTCAGGGAAAAGTAGTACTGATGCGAGTCGACTTTAATGTTCCGCAAGACGACTCAGGTGCGATTACCGATGATAGGCGGATACGCATGGCTTTACCCTCCATTCATTCAGTAATCGATCGTGGCGGTAAGTTGGTGCTGATGAGCCATCTAGGTCGGCCAAAAGGGAAAGTGCCCGAACCAGAGTTTACGCTTCGCCCGGCCGCGGGAAGATTGTCTGAGCTTTTGGGAAAGCCCGTCGCGTTTGCGACCGACACGGTAGGTTTAGATGCAGAAGCGAAGATCCAATCGCTTCGAAACGGTCACGTGCTGGTATTGGAAAACGTGCGATTCAATCCAGGCGAAAAAGATGGAGAGGCGGTTTACTCGAACAAGCTAGCCAGTTGGGCAGATATCTATTGCAACGATGCGTTCGGAACTTGCCATCGTTTAGAAGCATCCATGGTTGCCGTCCCCATGGCGATGGGAAACAAACCCAAAGTTGTTGGCTTTTTGGTTGCAAAAGAGATTCAATACCTAAGTGACACGATTGCTAATCCACAACGCCCGTTTGTCGCGATCCTAGGTGGCGCTAAAGTGAGCGATAAAATCAATGTCATTCAAAATCTTCTTGGTATTTGCGACCAAGTTTTGATTGGTGGTGCAATGGCCTATACATTCTCGCTCGCACAGGGAGGAGCTACTGGCAAGAGCTTAGTAGAAAAAGACAAAGTGGAGCTAGCGAGAAAACTGATTGACATCGGTGGCAACAAGTTAGTGCTCCCAGTCGACACGCATTGCGGAGACGACTTCAAAGGGAGTTGCAATAAGCAAGTCGTGCCCGCCGGGAAAATTCCTGAGGGCTGGGAGGGATTAGATATTGGCCCGGAAACCGCCAAGAAATTTGCCGCGATCGTGGAAAAGGCTAAGACAATTGTTTGGAACGGTCCTATGGGCGTGTTTGAAATGCCGCCGTTTGATCAAGGTACTATCGCAGTAGCTGAAGCCATCGCTAAGTGCGACGGAATTAGCATCATCGGCGGTGGTGATAGTGCAGCTGCAATTGAGCAGCTCGGATTTGCCGACTCGGTAACCCACGTTAGCACCGGCGGCGGCGCCAGTCTTTCTATGCTTGAGGGTGAGAAATTTGCAGCGGTCGAATTGTTGGACAATTGCTAATTTTTGCTAAACCCCATCGGCGTTGTCGACTCTCTCGACAAAGGGTTCTTGATGTACTGGCGGAAGCAATCTTTGCAGAGGTCAAACTGCTTCCGTTGGTAGACTTCGTCGTCAAAAACCGAACTGCATAGGTCATCTGCTGAATCCAACATATCTTGAATGTCGTCCAAATGATCAGGATCATCTACTAGTTCATGATCGGGACCATCCAGCGCCGCTTCGATTTCCACCGTAACTGTGTAGCGCAGATCCGTCGAACTGTCGATTTCCCGTTTGCATCTGTCACATGAATAGTGAATCACGATCGAGAACTCCTTGTAAAGTGGAAAAGTCATAAATGAATGAGTGATCACAAAGACTAAATTGCATGGCCTTTGTTTAGAGTAATCCTACAACGCGAAACTAGCCGACCGCAAGCGAATTGTTTTATTCGTTGACAAGCTTTATCGCATTTGCGGGTAAACAATACCCCAATCGTAGGGTTCGCAACCATTGTTCGGGATAGCCAAATTGGAGGCAAAGCAAGAGGTTTTTTGTTGGTTCCATCGCGAGCATTGCAAATGGATTACATTACTAGGATGAAAAATCTCGCTCACTTAATGGACAAGCCCTTCGACGCCACTATGTCTTAACTAGATCCTTAGGAACTTTCGAAACGCGGCTCGGAAATCTAAATCGCTATTGTGTCGGACGCGTTTTCGGAAAGCTGGAAAAATGGCGATCTACCGTCCGTAATCGCGTTCGCCTCCTTGGTTTCGCCAGCCATTCGAGACCAATTGCTCAGAGAGTTAATTCTCATCAAACGGCAACTCCAGATCAAACAACACCAATCTGAGAGGCTGCCTCCTTCGAGCTTCTTTTAGTGTCCAGCTAAAAGCGCAGAAGGTCGAAAAGGCGTAAAGGCGTTTTTGAGAATTCAATTGCATTCTACCGCTGGCATCACGCATCTACTGATTTCCTTACCGTTGCCAGCAATTCTTTTTGGGACCTACTCCTCCTTGCTCTGAGGCTCCTTAGAGTCTTTCTCGGATTTATCTGGAACCTGGCTCGATGGGTCTTGTGTAGGTGCGTCTTGTGTAGGTGCGTCTTTTTGCGGCGCGTCCTGTGTGGTCGTCGACTCGCCGAGTCTCTGCTTTTCCTGCGCCGCCTTCATTCTTTCACTTTGCAAAGCGATGGCTTTTTGTATTTCATCCAGTTTATCCCGCTGTTGCTGGGCTTGTTCTGACTGCGACAGCATCTCGTAAAGGCCGATTAACTTTTCACGTGTCGGGATTCGTTGCGGTGATTTTTCCAATGCCAACAAGTAACTCGAAACGGCATCCGCTTTTCGGTTGAGTGCATCCAGTATGTCGCCACGCGAATCATAGAATTCTGCCACAGATGGTGAAATAGCAACGGCCCGATCAATCAACTGAAGTGCCTCGTCAAGTCTGGCTGGTACCGTTTTCGTGAACATCATTGCGAGGTTGTTTAGCGCTAGTGTCATTCGGGGCAATTCGGCGAGAACGACTTCATAATCGTTTATCGCGCTGGAAATGTCATCATGCCGAAATGAGGCCTCGGCAAGCAATAATCGTGCTGCGAACGAAGTTCCCTGGACAGCGATCTGCATCCGAAGTTTTTCCACCGTTCCATCGTTTTGCCCTACTCCCAATTGGGCCAAAGCGTTCAGTTCTTCTTGAATCGAGATATTGGTGGGATCCAACGCGATGGCGGCATTTAGATACTCCAAATTCACTTGAACTTCGTTGTTTACCCTGCCCGCCGTTGCACGAAACTTGAGTCGAAAGGCGTCGGAAAGTGCTCGACCAAGTTTCGACGATTGGGGGAATTGCCGCAGTCCAATTTGAAGGACTTCCAATGCTTTATCGATCCGATTAGTAAGCACGTACGCTTGGGCCGCCAAGACAATATTGTCTTCCTGATCGCCGCGTTTATCCTTCGCTTTTTCGACAAGCAAATCAGCGGTCGCGGTCGCTTGCGCAGGGAGCCCACTCTGATTGTAGGTTACAATCGAGTTCAAAAGCAGTTTTGGTTCAAACTGAGCGGCCCGTTTTAAGAATTCCTGGGACTCGGCCGTCTTGTTCTCTTGCTGGAGCAGCTGGGAATAGACAACAAGCAGGGAAGGTGAAACTTCGTCCGTTACCGTTCCGCGTTTTAGGTGGTATTTGAGTGTTTCGATATTGATGGACTCACCTTTTTGGCCACGTTCTACGAGATCCATGGCTAGCCAGGCGTGCGCCTTGGGATATCCGTTGCTGGTCATGGGGGCCAAGCTTTCCATGATTTGGCGCGCGCTGCCACGGCTGCCGAATCGAGTCATTTGATTGGCAACATAAAACTTGGCAATTTTATTGTTCTGATTGAGCTGCAATACGCGGCGAAAAAGCATGTCTATGAGTTCAGGCAATCGCTTGGACGAGGTGTCGACCTTCGGTTGTTCCGGATCTTCCGGATCTTCCGCATCGGATTTTTGGGAGTCGACTAACTTCAGTTCCTCGTTGGCACGATTCGCATACCACATGACCTTGGATTCGTTCGAGGCCAATTTCCCGGTGGCGACGAAGGCACCTAAAACGAAAACAACTAATACAACCGGTAGTATCGCCAAGACAGCTTGCCAGCGTCGTGATTTTTTCCAAAACGCAACGAGATCCAAAGTCTCGCCCGCGAGATCGACCGGTGAAATCCATACGGAACGAAACCAAGTCGAAAATGGACTGGGTTCATGTTCATCTGAAGAGGTTTTCATTAGTTTCTTTGTCTTCAAAATCACGGTGTTACCTACTGGACTTTCTTCAAAACGGCTTCGGTCTGTCGCCGAATTCGATCAAAGACCTCGAAAAAAAGTTGTCGATTGCTTTCTATTTCGCGTTCGCTCAGGTCTCGACCGGACTCTAAAAACAACTGAACCTGAAAGGAAGTTGGTAACTTGTCGCCCGGACTCTTTTGTAGTCTCTTTAAGAGATTAATCCTATTTGTGCCAACCATGTCATTTGCTCGCTTCGTCGGAACTCCATTGTCGTCAAAAAATGCATACCAAACGAATCCGAATAATCCGTACTGGTTCTGCATTCTGAATTCCTCCACGGTCCACGCTTCGCCACCTCTCTCCAGAGGAATGTCAACGGGCTTTGTATCGATGATTCTCCACCCATTCGATTCGTAGCCGACCCAAATAGGACGCCATCCACTAAATGGAAAATCAAGCGTCGCAAATATTTGATTTCCTTTGTCATCAAACATCCATCGATAGGAATACTTTCCGAATAATTTCGCGGAAGAGTTGGTTGTCGGTGTGTAGCTGATCAGCCGAAGACTACCGAACTGGTCAGGAAATGCACTTTGTAATGGAAGAGATGCAGCTTGAACTTCACTGATAGCGAACAACGAAGTGTTTACTCTTTCGGACGAAAAGACCGCATATGCAGAAAGAGCTCCCAAGAAGGTACACACAAGGCATGGCGCCAGCAGGGACACTACGCTGACTCTCCATTGGGTTGCAACGGACAATGACCGTTCGTCTACTTGCGGCCAGCTTGCTACCCACTCATACAATTTCGTAAGGTTGTTTGCATCCTTCCCTTCTGAAATAGGATCCAAAATAGCCTGAGCAGATATATGCAGTAACGAAACGCAAGCCACTGAAATAACGAAGACAACCACAGCAGTGAGGACGTGCGCAGTTCCTGTCGAGAAGTCCATGTCCAAATACTCAAATCCAATCGCGATAGCCAACAATCGAAGCGCGTTTCCCAGGACGGAAAAAAACGGCACAGACAAGAGTGTTACAAAACTTACTAATAGGGAGCTTCGACGCGAAACAACTATTGCTAACCCAATCGCCAAAAGTGCAAAGACACTATCTGCGCCACCGCAAACCTCCGCTACTGGAATCTTCTTGTCTTGAATTTGAAGGGTAATTGCCTCAACAATATTTGGAACGGAAATCGCGTCCAAGAAGCCGTTGGAAATCCAACTTGCTATGGATTGAAGTCCCGCACTTAGTTGTACGTCTCGACCGCTTGGGAGGGGAACGGAAACGGCGAACAGAGAACAAATAGCTGCAACCCTCGTCCAACTGGATCCACCAAATGCACCTAAACTCCAACCAAATACGACCAGAACCGCAGAAAAGTGAACTATCCAGGGAGAAAAAAAATAGATTCCCAAGATAGTCAGCCCCATTCCGAAACTCGCAATTCCCAACGCGATTCTGCCGCGACGAAGACTTGCTGGTCTATAGGCGCATGTCCGATAGAGCAACCAAGCGCCGATCACAGTCGTCAACGGAAAAAAGAGGTAAGTCCGCTGAGCAAAAATCCCTTTGGCCTGTTCATAAAATAGAGGCAGCATGCTTAAGACAGGCAAAACCAACGCCATCCAAAGCCATATCTGGAGCGATTTCTTTTGAAGAGCGCCGATCGCCTCCGCGTCATTTGGCAAATGGTTGCCGGACGAAGTACTTGCCTCTGCGCGAATTCGTGATTCCGCTGCAATCGAACTATTCATTTCTCTACTCGAATCGAATCCGCAAATAAACCCCCTATACGTAAAGCCAAACAAATTTTACCTTCGGAATGGAAACAAAACGAGACATTCGCAGGAATTTTGCGATAGCAGTTTCTTAATTCATAGTTTCGGAATCCAATATGGCTATCCAACTGTCATAGACCCTTTAATCGTCTGACAGCATGCTTTGCTTTTTCCACTTGGATGTATCGGTTTCTAGCGCCGCGAGGGCAGAATCCACCTGCTTCTGATCGAGGTCGCTCAGTTTTGTTACCCCACCAAAACGTCGTTCGTAAAACAATCGAGAGAGCAACTCCGAATCCAGTGCGATGGAATGTTTATTGAGCTTCTTGGCGGCTTCTCGAAAGAATTCCCGTTGAGTTTGATCGCCGCAACGATGAAGTCCGATTCGATTCAGAAGGCGAACTGCGTGATTGTAAAAATCGACGGTTGATAGATGCGACTTTCGGAACGTAGGACGCAAACTAATCTTTGGAATCCAATTGGGAAAAAGCCATCGCAGTAACCGATAGACGGAGACCACCAAAGTTCCAAATACGGTTACCCCGAGCGCGACCTGCCATGAGAACCAGCGACTTGGCGAGACCAGGAATCCAATGATTTGATTTCTTTGGATTCGATCCGCTGTCCTTTTTAGGTTGTGCCATATTTCTGCGTACGATCCATCCGAAGACTCACCAAAAAGTGCGAAGATCGTGCTCTGTTTGGATTTGTCCATATTGAGAATCATTTCAGACCAAAACTCCTGCATCATTTCCAGGGTCTGCCCATTCGATCTTCGGAAGGACCCGCCTGCGTTAGAGCCATCGCCTGGCGGTGTCCCATCCAATCTCATCCAAGCCCCCCGCTGAATGTAACTCGGGACCGAAATCGAATGAGAAGTGAGTTCGTCGATCGTAAAATACGCTTCGACCCACACATGGGCATGACTCTGCTGAACCATAAAGTAGTCACCTAGCTCATTGTATTCACTGGGCCGAAAGCCAACGATTAGCCGTGTTTGAACGTTCATTGATCGCAATAGCATTGCCAGAGCGGAGGCAAAGTACTGACAATGTCCATTTCGTTTGTTCAATAAAAAATCGACAATTGGATCAAGGCTTCGATCGGTTGGACCTGTTTGTGAGAGCGTGTAATGGAAATCTGAGCTATTCGCTAAATAATCTTCGAGGAACAATGCCTTTGCGAGCTTATCGCCATCTTTCGCCGAGCCCGTTGCTAGTACCTTGTCACGGAACGGGATAATCCCGCGCAGTGAATCTGGAAATTCAAGCAACTCCCCTGAACGGTAGGATCCGAACTGAGAACGTGGGTTTGGACTCTTTCCCTCTTCGTCGCGCAAACAATCTTTAAGGTCGGGCAAGAGTGGACTCTCTACTCCGTTTTTGAAGGCGTAGGTGGAGTACGAGTATCGCCGCTTTGGATTACCCAACAAAGGAGCCTCACGAGTGTCCATAATCCGCCAGTCTCGTCGCACCACACTCAACCCGGTCGAGCGAATTTGAGAAAATGGCGCGATGATTGGAACGACGCCACTCAATTTGCCTTTCTCAACGATGCTCACTGTCACGGAATCGGTCTCATTTACTAGCGATTCTTTCAATTGCGCTGTCGACGGCGGGTCGCGAATGAGACGTGGGTCGCGAAGCAAACCAACGTCGCTTGGCTGCCACATTCCCATTCGCGGTCCATCGACATAAACGTGCGATATGGACGCGCGAATGTAAGGTGGTAATTCCGGTCGATAACTGGTCTGCTTGCGGTCATCGCGCATGCTCATCCGAAAAAGAGGGGTTGCATCCGGAACCAACTTTCCAATTAAACGCAACGATACGTTCTCGTTAAATCCAACCTTTGCGTTCCCATTCACATTTCCTTCATAGGAATTCATGCTAAGTCGGGGAAGGGAAAAAAAGTATGCGATTGAAAAAACCAAAACAGAGATCGCCAACGGCAAAACACCTCTGCTCCAACGCGACGGAGCAAAGAAATGCGTTCTACGCACCCCGCTCAACTCAGGGATTTCAACAGCCGATAGCATGACCCCGGAGTTTAATTTCGTTACTAGTTGTTCTTTTCCTAGCCAATGCAATAGCCTCGCCCATATCGTTGTCGACTCCGAAATCGATTCACTGTGTCGAAGTTGTGACGCAAAATGTGCGAGAGACATCATGGCAGCGCAGCCGATGGCAAGAACAGGCAGCATCAATACTCCGTAGAGCACATTGTTGTTCACCAGAGCTCCGACGACCAACTCAAGCAATAGAAAAACCCCCCATTGCTCAAAAACGCGCTTTGACTTTTTTTGAAACATGAGCGGCAATTGAACGTAAACCAAAAGATTGCCTACCTCAACGATTTGGTTCGACGATGCATCACCAAGGAAATCGAAAATCGCAATTCCGGCTCCAGCAATCATGGCTACATAGACTACCCACCTGTTTAATGAAAACCAGCCGAGGATGTCGGTGTAGAAAATCGAAAGAACGGAGCAAAAGCCGACGAGCAAAGGCAAGTTCCATGACTGTTTGCCAAGACCGATCATGCCGGCAGCAATCGTTGCAAACAATCCAAAGTAAATCGTGACACGGATAAAGCTATGCCGCTGATTCATGGCTCCACTCGTTCCTTTTACAATCTTTTTCAGAACTCACCGAGATGTCTCAATGCCAACTATTCGCTTCAGCTTTTGAATCATCCATAACATTGCACCCAGCGAGATCAGCATACCAACCAAAATCACGACAAGAATATGTGGTGGCAAAAAATAATCGGAGGTCCAATTCCACAATCGAATCCAGTCCAGCATGCAATAGAGAGTTGACGCACATAAATATGGCCCAAACGGAAAGGAGTTGTCGCGGGTCAAGATCCATACAAAAACAACAAAAACCATTCCAAAGAAGGGAGCGAGGAAGAACGCAAGCCAAACTATCTGCCAACCGAAAAAGGAACCTATCATCGCCATCAATGTCACGTCGCCAAAGCCAAGGGCCTCCTGCCCCATCGCCCAACAAGCCACAATTCGAAATCCCCATACGAGTGCACCCCCCAAGCCTATTCCAAACAGAGACGAGAGCAATGCCTCCCATCTCGTGGGGCCAACTAAGTTAAAAGCGCCGATCAAACAAACGACGCCGACGATCCACAAAACCAAGAGCATTCTCGTACCAGGGCTCCGCCGAAGCACTTCAACAAAATACATAGCCGCCTTCTGCAAGCCTCGACGAGTTATCCACCGTCGATCCGCCATCCCAAAACACCAGAAACTCCAAAAGAAAAGACCTAGCAATAGCCCGGTGCTTCCGTTCCAGTTCCAGTACCAGGGATCCGGCGAATTCGCTTGTATCGGAACGGTAACTCCGAGCAGTGCAGGAAATGTTGGTAGTGTTAACTCATGCATTCTCCAATCAGGAAACACCAATGCGCCAACTAGCCCCAGAATGGTACCTGGAATTGTCACGAGGTCAGGAATCGTTCTCTCGTCGAAGTCGATAAATGTCGCGACTGTCATCAACACCATTAGCAAAGAGTATGCGATAAATTGATGCTGAAGTGTACTGACGGGAGCAATCGCAAGTCCCTGTGGCATGAATGCGCCTTCTATGCAGTAGCGATACAAAACCAAAAGGACAATTGGCGTTGCCAGTTCAATGACAAAGGGCCTCAGCCAAAACACACGGCCAAAGTAGATGCTTTCCCGATGTCGAAACAGCCAGCCTAGGATCGGAAGCTTGGCTCCCCCTCGTGCAACAGGAATTTCGGAGGGTCGCGATTGCCAAGGACTTACTGGACTAGGAAAGTAGGCAAAAGAATAAATAGCAAAGTTTATGAACGGGCCAAGCACTAACCCAATAAGCAACAGTCCAATCTCAATGAGGCCCATTCAATTTCCCAGTGGAGTTCAAGTGATACGGTGAAACCAATCCACAATGATTTCTGCTACTCGCTCGACCGATACTCCATCTGTCGAGACTGCAAAATCAGCAACTTCGTTATACCATGGGATTCGTGCCTCTAGGATGGAGCGAATTTCGTCCATGTCTCCAAGCGTGCTGAGTTTCGGGCGGCGCACTCGGGTTGTGCTGTCGTTTGAGATCCGCTGATAGATTGTTTCCGGCGTGGCCTGCAACCAAACCGATTTCCCCAAGTTCCGGATGCAATTTCGGTTCTCTGGCCGTAATATGGCCCCTCCGCCAAGTGAGATAATTGATGGATCTTTCAAAGAAACGAGACTGGCGATTTGGCTTGATTCTAAATCGCGAAATGCCTCTTGACCTCGCTGTTCAAAGATCTCTGCAATGGTCTGACCAGCAGTGATCTCAATGGCGACGTCTGTATCTATTAGCCGGCGAGAAAGGGATTCCGACAAAAGTTTGCCGACGGCCGATTTGCCGCACCCGCGGTAACCGGTAAGTAGAAGGTGTTTTAAGGGCATAGCACACCAACCACCTCACTCGCCTTCAGACTACCGTTAGCCAAATGCCACTCACTTTGAGCCGCAACGCGCTAGCGTGCGGATAGGCAAAAAATCACTCGCAAATCCGGCCCTCATGCTAACGCATTGAGGCCCAAATTCACAAAGTGAGTGCCATTGACCGTTAGCCCTGGATCGAATCGATTTTGATTCGAGTGTACTTTTGGCGGTGGCCCGTTCGCACTTCGTAATTCTTACGACGACGGAACTTCTGGATGTAGATCTTTTCGCCCTGTTCTAAGCCGACCACCGAAGCACTGACTTTGGCACCGGCTAGCGTTGGCTGACCGAGCTTGAGCCCTGAATCACCGCCAATTGCAAGTATGCGATCGAAATCAACTTTATCCCCGGTTACGGCCGTGTCTCGATAGTCAATGTCGAGCAATTGCCCCTCTTGGACTTTGAATTGACGACCACCGTCACAAATAATCGCGTACATAATGGATTCAGAATCAAACAGTTGCAAAAACGAAAATCCCGGAACGGACCGGTTTTACGGAGGGGCGAGGATAGCAGCTGGCCCACCCTTCGTCGAGTCCAATGGCCCAATTTTATGGCGGGGATTTTTTTGTACGAATTTTGAAAACCGGGGCGGCTGCACTACATTGACCCGCATGGCAGAACTAAATCCACCTCAACAAGACGCCGTCGACACCCTTTCAGGCCCGCTACTGGTTTTGGCGGGAGCTGGCACAGGAAAAACCCGCGTGGTGACTTTTCGCGTGGCTAATCTCATCCGAAACGGAATTCGTCCAGATCGAATCCTGGCCGTTACTTTTACCAACAAAGCGTCTATCGAGATGCAGGAACGGATCAGCCATCGGCTGAAACTGCCTAAGAAAGTTCGACGCGGCCAGCCTACCCCACTTCGTCCGGCTGTCGGAACATTCCATTCCCATTGCGTTCAAATCCTGAAGCGGCATGCAAAAGAACTTGGCTACCCGGACAAGTTTACCATTTATGATCGTGGGGATGCCGAAAGCATAGCCAGGACCGTTCTCCGCGAAATCCGGGTTCACGATGACATGCTCAAACCATCGGACTTCCTCAGTATCGTCAGCCGCTGGAAGAACCAAGGTGTTCGGCCCGAACAAGCCGATTCGACTGCCACATCGGATAAAGAGCATCTTGCAGCCAGCGCCTTCAAACGCTATCAGCGATCGCTCAAATTGCATGCTGCATTCGACTTCGACGATCTGCTCGTCTGCACAGAACAGCTATTAACAGAAAACGACAAAGTCCGTCGTGAGGAAGCCTCCAAATACGATCATGTCCTCGTCGACGAATACCAGGACACCAACGGAACGCAGTACCGCATCATTCGCGCTCTAGCGATCGACCATCGCAATCTTTGCGTCGTGGGCGACGATGATCAATCCATCTACGGCTGGCGTGGCGCGGAGGTACGCCACATCCTAAATTTCAAGAATGACTGGAGCGAAGCGAAAGTTGTTCGCCTGGAAGACAACTACCGTTCGACGGATGCAATTTTGCAAATGGCAAATAGGCTCATTGCTTTCAATACGCAGCGGCACGACAAAATCTTGCGGGCTGCACGTCCCAACGGTGCCCAGCCTCGCATACTCCAGTTCCCTGATGAAGCCGAAGAAGCCAAAGGGGTCGTCGAAGAAATCGATGCAAGACTCAAGAAGGACCTAACCACGCAACCGAAAGACTTTGCCATTCTCTTTCGTACCAATGAACAGCCTCGACCATTTGAAATGGAGTTGCGACGCTGTAAGGTCCCCTATGTTATCACCGGCAGCCAGTCTTTTTTCGATCGCAAAGAAGTCCGAGATATTCTCGCCTACTTCAAATGGATCGACACCCCGAACGACGAACTCTCATTGCTCCGCGTCATCAACGTGCCTCCACGCGGAATGGGGGCCTCCAGCGTCGATAAGCTGCTGAAGCAAGCTGTTGCCACTGGCACGAGCGTTTGGAAGATCATGCACGACGATGGCTTCATTAAGACGCTCCCGACTGCCGCACAGCACGGGATCAATAGCCTGAAATTTCTTCATGACGAATTCTCAAAAAAATTTAAGCGTATCCCAATCGCGTCCACTGCCGTCGCGTTCGAGGCCGATGCTTCCGATCAACCTGCTAATCCGAAGGCTAATGATGACGAGGAAACAGAGTCGATCGACGACTCCGGTACTATGACCCGTGCCGCCAGAGAATTCATCCATTCGATTCACTATAGGCGTGAAATCACTCGCTTGTACCCCAATGCAGAAGAAGCGACGGCCAGGATTGGCTCGCTCGAAGAGGTGATCAACGCCATCGCTGAGTATGAGAGCGAGTCGAACAAACCAGATTTAGGAGACTTTCTGTCGAAGGTGACACTTGAAGGTCGCGAGTTCGGCTCTCCCAAAGAAAAAGAACTCCAGAGGAATGCCGTTTCGCTGATGACCTACCACAGTGCCAAAGGATTGGAATTTCCGTTTGTCTATATGGTGGGGATGGAGGAGGGAGTGCTTCCTCACCGCCGATCTTTGACAGATAGCGCTGAAGGCGTCGACGAAGAGCGAAGGTTGTGTTATGTGGGAGTCACGCGAGCACAAGATGAGCTTTCGCTGTGCTTGCCGATGTCGCGTTTCAAGTGGGGCAAGGCGAGACCAACCTATCCTAGCCGATTTTTGTACGAGGTTACCGGTCAAGCGGACAATCCCAATTGCAGAAAAGCCATCCAAGCAGCAACCAAAGAAGCAATTCGGGCCATGCATTAGTGCTTCTCTTCGCGTTCCAGGTGGACTTGATTCATTTCACACCCAATTTGAATTTTACGTTAAAAAGTTGGGAGTTCGCCCTCCATTTAGGTTGAAATCGCTCATACGCATCGAACCGAAGATTCTTTCTAAAGTAATCCCCCCATTTGAAACGAAACTAGGAGCAGGACGGCTTTTTCTGCGCTGGACAACTCGAACGAGTCAAGTCCAGTTTTTTGAAAAGCCGGCCGAGGTTGATTAGGGGGGAAAGTGCTTGCAATCCAAGATCTTTTTGCTTGGATGCAGCTATCGTTGCGCACATGTTTCGACATGCAAGTGCTATCGGTAGTGCAAGCAGATTCTCTGTACCCAGTCATCTTGGCTGGTTAGCCGAATTCGAATGCTTGGGTTGGGCAAATGCGTTCCGTCGTAGGGGTGCGGTTGCTCGTCAAATGCTCAGGCTAAGGGTTCGAGTCGGTTCAATGCAGAAGGGTTCGCCGCGAAAGAGCAGAGATGGAGCTTTGCGTTTTGCAATGCGAACGAGTCGTTCTAATGATGTTAATGCCCAGACCCAGTTGTCACCTGGCAGTGGATCGATTGCAATGGCTCTTCGGAGTCATCGCACATAGATCATAGTCAAGCGCAACAAGGGCAAATACCGTCATGGGGTTGGTACGCATCGTACCTATCCCGGACTCACTCACTATTGGAAGGTAACGGAGACCAAAAATATGAAGGTGTTCACCACAGGCCAGGTCGCAAAGATCTGCAAGGTGGCCCCGAGAACCGTCAGCAAATGGTTCGACTCCGGCCGACTCAAAGGGTACCGCATCCCCGGTTCACAAGACCGACGCATTCC
>JAYVPJ010000224.1:0-3054 GCA_043757445.1 Pirellula sp.
GCCAATGCTGAAAACGTCAGCCGATTTTATTCGCTGGCCGCTGTTCTAAAAACTAAGCAACCTTCGGAACGCAACTTACGTGCCGAACACTATTGGGACGCAGCCATTTATGCGGGTTACCCAATTTGACGAAGAGGCCGAGTAAGGATAAATGGAGTGGTATCGCTTTGGCGGAATCCGACGGTCCAACAGCCGCCATTCCATGAAGCTTTGACGATGGATCCATCGTTCCGTTCCAAGATAGACGGTTACATGTTCGGGTCGGAAGCATCGCCAGTACCTACACCTCTCAATTTACTGCGAAACTTCATCACTTCCCGCGCGGGTTCCGAAGGACCTCCAAACTGAAGCGTCAATTGAATTTGCAATAAACTGCATACGGCCGTCCATAAACGCAACATTGATCCCGCCAGAATGATAGCTTCGAGCTGCTATACGTCCTAGAGCGCAGTTTCCGCAGGTTTCATTGCAAAAAAGTGTGTCGATAGCTGATGCGTTTGGAATTGAAACGTGATTGTATCCCAAGTGTTTTGGCACTCCGTGGAGCGCAGATCGACCTGATTGGGACAAGAATTCACTGGAAACCAAGCCTTCCATTTGAAT
The DNA here is from genome assembly GCA_043757445.1 of Pirellula sp. Lineage (GTDB taxonomy): Bacteria > Planctomycetota > Planctomycetia > Pirellulales > Pirellulaceae > JBKCUI01. The sequence goes on from JAYVPJ010000224.1 coordinate 604, forward strand.
TACTTGAGCAGTTGAAATTCCAGCCCAAGGAGAGTGATTTCCAAGAATCGTCTTAATGGAACTATCTCCGTCTCTGCCTATCGGTCGCTCGCTAATTCCAGCAGTATTCGAAAGGCCGTCGGTAAACTCAGAAATTCTAAGCGACGTCCCTCCAGGGAAAGCTCCGTCGCCACATTTTTCTGGTAAACCAATAAAATCTCGATGAAAACTAATGCTACTTCCGCCGTTGAACCTGACATTTGAGCCAGCTTCTACGCCGTCCGATGGACATAGGACGGGTAGCCATCTATTTCGCCGATCGAACGGCGGATTGCATTCTTCGAAGACTTCCCTACGTTCGAAGTTTTCCAAACGTTCGAGATATGGAAGCACCGCAACCAACGGGCCTGGACGGAAAATCCCCAAAGAATATCCGCGACTACCTGACGGAAGCGAGCGATGATGCGATTCAGCCAGCTGTACCGCTAAACCCACTTGGCGAATCATGTTTAAACACTGCACTCTCCTCGCTGATTCCCGAGCACTTTGTACTGCAACCATAAGGAGTGATACAAGTGCTCCCAGGATTAGCAATACAACCAAAACTTCGATTAACGTAAAAGCTTTAGCTTTTTTTTGCATAATCTTCCTTTGCTACATTAATCGTAGACTTTTATTCCAATATCAGCGTCGTTTGAGCGATCTCACGCCTTCCAACGCGATCCTGCAAAACTACTTTCAGCGCCGTTGAGTCGCCGTAAGTCAATGGCCCTGATATTTCAAACCACCAACTCCGAGTGTTTCTCGAAGTAATCTCAGCGATTCCCGGCAAGCGTCAAAGTCCAACGAATCCTAACGCGAGTGAATGCTATCGCGGCGCGATGAATTTTCGAAATTCCTGCTTTTTGATCCCATCGGTTTGTTGAGTCTACCTTATGTTGGTTCCTGCCACAGGAGGCCAATCATGACCAAGTCCAGTTTGCTTGAAGCGCGTGAGTATCTTTCCATCGACTCTTTGATCCAAGGGCTGCGTGAACGTTTCGAAGCAATTCCCGATCCGCGTCGCGCCGCAAGTACTGACCACACTCTGGCTGATTGCTTAATGGCCGCATTCGCCATGTTTTCTCTCAAAGATCCCTCGCTGCTCGCGTTCGATCAGCGTCGCCAAGACCAGAGCCTAATGAATCTCTACCGAATCAAGTCTATTCCAAGCGACACACAGCATCGCGAGATCCTTGACCAGGTGGATCCCAAGCATCTCAACGAATGCTTTGCCGACATCTTCTACGAATTACAACGTGGCGGGGTCCTCAAAGATTTCGCGTTTCAGGATGGCAAATACTTGCTGGCTATCGATGGAACCGGCTATTTTTCCTCTACCACGATTCGATGCCCACAGTGTTTAGTGAAGGAACGAAAGAAGGGCAAAACCCAGTATTCGCATCAATTGGTGGTCGCGGTGTTGGTGCATCCTGACCGCAAGACCGTTTTTCCAATCGCGCTTGAGCCCATCGTCCAGCAAGATGGCGACAACAAGAACGATTGCGAACGAAACGCGGTGAGGCGCCTATTGCACACGATTCGAAAAATGCATCCAAAGTTGAAGTGCATCGTCATCGAAGACGGATTAGCCAGCAATGGCCCGCATATCCAAGATCTTATCTCGCTGAACTTCGAGTTTCTTTTGGGCGCTAAGCCTGGGGACCATACGTTCCTGTTCGATAACTTCATGAAGATGAATGAGTTGGGGCAAGTAAAAAATCTGTCAGTGGAAGTTAATGGAAGTTCGCCTGCAATGCAGACGCAGTGGCATGACCATTTGCAACTCAACGCCTCACACCCAGACATTGCGGTCAAGTTCATTCAGCATATGGAATTCGACGATCAGCTTGCCGTAACGCAGCGGTATAGCTGGGTCACGCAGTTGGAAGTAACTCCTGAGAACGTGCTCCATTTGGTTCGGGGCGGACGCTCGCGATGGAAGATTGAGAACGAGACATTCAATACGCTAAAGAACCAAGGTTACCACCTCGAACACAACTTTGGTCACGGGCAAAAGAATCTATCCACGGTCTTCGCAACACTCACGATACTGGCATTTCTTGTCGATCAAGTGCAGCAAACATGTTGCCCTTTGTTCGCAAAGGCGATGGGGAAGTTCAATACACGTCGAGCTTACTGGCACCATATTCGCTGCTGCTTCGAAGTTCTGTCTCTGACAAGTTGGATCAGCCTCTATCAAGCGATCATTTACGGCAAGACACGTGGCCAGCAGATGACTCAATTCAACAGCAGCTAAGCGCGAATTGGCTTGGAACACAGATTGATTCGTCGTCCTGCGATACACGACACTTGCCAATGGCGGGTAAATCAACCTCTGGCTATCATCGAAAGAAACACCCTCCAACGGAAAAAATCGGCACGTCTGCGATCCAAGACGACCGCAGGAACACGCAGACCGAACCCTGGCAA
>JAYVPJ010000225.1:0-38212 GCA_043757445.1 Pirellula sp.
GGCAGTTTGCGTCTCAAGAGAAAAAGAGCCGGATGGAACACTGAATTTCTTGAACAGGTGTTGAAAAACATTTGATTTTTCATGCGATGGCCCTGATTGTGACGGCCAGTGGAGATGTTGATTCACGAAGACTCACAAGCCACAACCACATGCACCAGGAGTGGTGAATGAACCTTTGCAGCGACAAGTGCTTCCAAAAGAGCAATTTATGCATTCCTCACCTCCACAATTGTTAGTTCCCGGAGATGTAGGGCAACCATTATTTGGAACGCCGTACGTTGTTCCACCGAAAGTGCCCTCACAAACGCCACAGGCTTGTAGACCAGCAGGAATAGCGAGCAGCAGCGATCCCACTACGCACGCCAAGCCAACAAATCTTAAACCCTTCTCAAGCAAGTATTCTTGTTTCATATGTTACCTCTCTAAGTATCAAAACCATCAAAACTCTCTCGAAAAACCGTTTATCGAGAATAGAATCGTCGAAATGCTATGTTTTTCTTGCAGATAAAGTGTCACTCGAACGTTGAATTGCCCCGTCTTCTTCGGCGTACTGAAACAAACGCAAACTTCACTTGAACCGCTTGCCGGAATCCGAATGGGCAAGTTCGTAATTTGGGTGCAGTTACAACTAACCTGTGATCCGACAACACTGATGTCATCGTCGCCAAGATTCCTGATAATCACATTGAAATTCTGTGACTCTTCCGCTTTGGTCTCGCCTAAATCAAAGCTTGATTTATTTGGAAAAACGCGAACGCCATCTAAATACAACCACGACTGACGTACGGCACCGGTCTGGAAGAATGCATATGCAAAGAACAGGAAAAAAACTCCAAACGCTACAAAAAGAACCGAGATCGATTTGATGGCCATCTTCTTGCTGACGATCATGATGGCTTACCACCATAAGTCGTGTGCAGAAATTGTATCGTAACCGATTGCACAGCCCGACTTGCGCACTGGACTGTAATCACAACGGCAAGCGGAATTGGATCAACTTTGTCTCGAGATTTCGAGTCTTCAATAAAATCCAATCGCATCGCAACTCCATCGACGCCTGATTGCTGAAGATAGTGAACCACACTCGGACGTACACATTCACAAGAAGACGTGATTGAAACAATTTCTCTTCCTGCTTCGATGCCCAGTTTCTCTAACGGAAAGCATACGTAACTGCCTTCATTGGCAAACAAAACTCCCACATCGAGAACAGACGAAGACTTACGAGATTCCGCCTTTGGGTTGGCAGACGCGTGTGGGGAATCCAAGAACCATTTAACCGGACTTCCACATCCAAGACCGACTGACATTATGGCCACTACAAAGGCCAACAACGAGAATTGTTGCTTGAGTGCTTGAGCATGGGAGGACTCTGCAACGGAAATCGGTGTATCGGGCTTTGCGCCGAATGTGACTTTCAGCCACACGCAACTTTCGAAATAGAGCGGAGTCAAGCCCCAATAGCAAGTGAATTTTTAAAGAAAACTGAAAATTCCAAAAATGCGGTAAGCTCCTCTGGCAGACTTTGCTGCAGTCCAATAGCAACATCCGTGTTATTTGCCAATTCCCGCCATCGACGCCAGCATTAAAGTATTAGCGTCATCGACTGACATGTACCATATGCAGCATCAGAAGCTGTGGTGGGTTAGTGGTTGGTGTGCAGACTGAACAGTCGGGACCAATGCCATCGCTTTTACTGAGCTGCTTATGTGTATCTCAAAAACGCAAATAATCCGCTGCTCAAGGCTTGCGGGATTCCCGAATACCACAGTTTTGCCCAGTGGATCATTTTTGGTTAGCGTACTTCTTGAGCGTATCGAGAGTTGATTGCAATCGCGTCCAAGCGGTCATCAGGGTTGACTCGGCAAGGTCGTCGACCTGCCTTACGTCGGTAGAAATCTCTTGTAAAAACTGATTCCATTGCATTAAGCAAGTCGGTATCAATCGCATCCGGTCTTCACAAAGAGTTAACCTTTCAGTGGCCTTTCGAAGCATCTTTCTTTGGACCGAACAGGAGGTCTCATCTTCGGCCCGCGCTTTGGCGGTGCAACGCAATAATTCCTCTCGAGCCTCTGTCCATCGCCTCTCTGCAATGCGTTTTTCGTTGGACCAATAGTCGGGAAGTTCCTTTTCGAGCCACGATGTTACGCGCTGGAGTTGTTGTCGGATCTCGTCCACCTGTTTTCGAGTGTCGTGTCGCAAATTGCCAATCGACTCTACAAAAGACTCGATCGCCGACAAGCTTTTTACGTTTGCTTCAGCCATTGCCGCGTTGATACTCCTCGATCAATTCTGCTTTCCGCATAAGATACGGTACATGCCTTTCGCTGGTCTCAATCAATCGCCCCAATTGCTTCATCTCCTGCTCAAAGTCTGCGGCGAATTTGACGTGCTCTTGGTCCCGCCATGATACTGCCAGCTGTTGCATCTGCTGCGACAGCTTGCCAGAAGCATCTGCAAGCAGTCCCGAAAAGCGTTTCAGTTGCATCGCAAAATTGCGAAGCTGTTCTGGGTCAACAATCGCTTGAGCCATGGTTTACTCGATTCTGATTTTGAGGCTGTAACGTATGGCGTTTATACAGAGCCGTTGGTGACGTGTGCGGCCGTCGCCTGCGGCTCGGGGTTAAACGATTGGTGGCAGCAAGTTACTTGACGGTGTCGCCCATGTCGCCGATGCAATAGAGAAACTCTTGTCGTTTGTCACCGCTAAGCGATGCGGCGCGGTAGTAAATGCGGCTATCACAAATCACCATCGTCGAAAGCACTTGATCGCCAAGATGGCTTTTGCCAAGCAATGAATATTCCTTCGGGTCAGCCCGATAAATAAACGTATCGCCCGCTTCATTGGTTGCATAGATCTTATCGCCGACCAAAACGGGCGATGACGAAAACGTGCCCCCTAATCGTGCTTTCCAAAGCTCGTTACCGGTTTCAGCTGACCAACATAGGGCGATCCCCTCATCTAAAACACCGTACAAATATCCATCTCGAACTAGAAACGACGGAACATATACTCGGCTATTGTTTTCCCATTCAAGCTTTCCGGAGCCGTCTGCCATTACCGCCGACATGTGGTTTTTGGGGTATCCGCCACTCGAAAAAACACGCTTACCGTCGGTTACTGTCGATGTTACGCATTCCGTAGTTGCTCCGGGCACTTCCCAAATAGTTTTGCCAGTCAATGGCTCGAAGCTCGAAATCAAATCGCAGCCCGTCATGACTAGTTGATCCTTGCCAGAAATATGGAGTAGGATCGGGGAAGGATAATTGGGTAGCTTGGGGCGCTCTCGACTCCAAACGATTTGCCCGTTGTTTCGGTCCAGGCCCGCGATGGCGCCACCTGCTTTATTATCGGCTGAAATGATCGCAAGCGATTGATAGAGAGCCGGAGATGAGCCGTAGCCTTGATGTTCAACGTAATCACAAATCTTGGTCTGCCAAATCTGTTTGCCTTCCAGATTGAGCGCTGTTGTCATCAACGCTCCATTGTTCGGAAAGTTGACGATGATGCGTTCGCCATCGCAAGCTGGCGAACTGGATGCGGCTGTCGACTTGTTGTTTTTTCGCATTCCACCACTTGCGTGCACGACGGACATCCAAAGCTGTTGGCCGGTCGAACGATCGAGGCAGATCACCATTTGAGCACCGTTGGATTCGTCTGCAGTCTGCAGGAAAATACGATTTCCCATCAGCGTCGGAGAACCGTGTCCTCGCCCGGGCAGAGGCGATTTCCAAGCGATGTTGTGATGGTCGTCCCATGTTCCCGGAGGAGTTTGATGGGACGATGCAGTTCCATTTCGACTTGGTCCTCGCCACCAGGGCCAATCAGTCTCTGCAATCGTAAACCCGTCGTTCAATTTGGCTCCGTCTTCGGATCGAAGTACGTTCATGCAAAAAAGTGAGCACAGGGCAAAAAAGGGTAATCGCATTTTCATTTGGAGTATCAAAAGTTGAAGGAGTATTGGACTTCGTTTAACCCCCGAGCCGTAGGCGACGGCTGCCAGCGCGCACCGCCGTCGCCTACGGCTCGGGGTTAAACAATTTATTGCTCGCTAGCAGAGCACAGTATTTGGCCCGACTACTCATAAATCGGAAAAAAACAACCGAAAGCACCCTCGCAGAACGCGCCCGGGTCATTGAATCGCTGGTTCTTGTCGAGTGAACTAATGCTGTCCATTTCAGGTTGTGTGAGTTCGAAACCGGCAATGTCGATGTTTTCTCTCAACCGCTCGAGCTGACTGGTTTTCGGGACGATTGCTGTGCCTCTTTGAACACCCCATCGAAGTACGATCTGGGCCGCAGTGCGATGGTGAGCCTTCGCAATCTGTTCCACTACAGGATGAGTGAGCACGGAGTCGCTTTCGGTTGCCATACCAATTGGAATATAGGATGGGGCTCCAAGGGGTGAAAAACCTGTCACCGCAATCGAAGCCTCACGGCAATATCGAAGTAGCTTAGGCTGTGCGAGGTACGGGTGTAACTCGACTTGCAGAACGCTAGGTCGGATCCTGCATTGCGAGAGGAGGTCGCGAATGAGCGAAGTACCAAAATTGCTGATCCCAATGGATCGCACCAAGCCTGCATCCACCAGTTCCTCCATCGCCTGCCATGTATCTCGAATGGGAACTGAGTCTGCTATCATTCGTGGTTTAGACGCTTTGGGATCGGCGAACCAGCCGGCTGGATAACGAGTCTCGAACGGAACATATTGAAGCACGATCGGGAAATGAATCAAATAAAGATCGAGATAATCCAGTTTTAAGTCTAGGAGCGTACGCTGCAACGCGGGTTTGACATGCTCAGGCCGGTGATAGGTATTCCAGAGTTTACTTGTCACCCATAATTCATCTCGCTTGCAAAGGCCCTGACGTGCCACCTCAGCGATTCCGTCCCCGACATTCGCTTCGTTGCCGTAATCTGAGGCACAATCCAAATGGCGATACCCGGCTTTGACTGCTTCCACTGTCAATGCGGCCGCGGCGGCCTTTTCTACCTTCCAATAGCCCAGCCCAACCGCAGGCATTGGCTTGGTGTTGGAAACAGCCACGGAAAGATCTCCCGCTTGAGTTGCCAGCTTCGCTTGCTGTTGAATTAACATTCTCGAATTTTAAAAAAAGAGGCAATCGGGATAAGTTTGGATTCGCAAAGAATGCAGATCATAACGAAACCTGCGCCTACTTGCCACCGACTCCGATCCGATAGAAAATGATCTGAAGATAGATTTGAGGTTGATAAAATCCGGCATCGATCATAAGTCGGGCTGAATCGCACGCCAGCGCGCTGCGGCTAATTAGCCGAAGGGCGTTAGCCAAATAGCACTCACTTTGAAAATTTTGAGCCTCAATGCGCTAGCATGAGGGCCGGATTTGCAGGTGATTAATTGACTTACGGCCCGCACGCTAGCGCGTTGCGGCTCAAGGTGAGTGCCATTGGGCGTTAGCCCACGGTTTGCGGCCCATGTTGTGATCGACGCCTAAAATCCAATGCGGCGAAAGGACTGCATCATTTATGGCCGCTCTTGTGCAGATTGATTTGCATGCCGCTTTGAACCGTTTTGGCCTTGAAGACTTTCGTAAGGGCCAGCAAGAGGTCATCAGCCACATCATCGCTGGCCACGATTGTCTGTGTGTTATGCCCACGGGGGGTGGCAAAAGCCTTTGTTACCAATTGCCCAGTTTGGTTCGCCCCGGTTTGACCATCGTTGTGTCGCCTCTCATCGCCTTGATGAAGGACCAGGTGGACTCACTCTCCAACCGTGGCATTTCGGCTACCTTGATCAATAGCACGTTGTCAACCGCCGAACAGAACCAAAGGCTGGAGCATGTCGCTGGCGGTCACTATTCCATGGTCTACGTGGCTCCCGAGCGTCTTCGGAACTCTCGATTTTTGGATGCGATTCGCACGACACCTATCCAATTGCTGGCTGTCGATGAAGCCCATTGCATTAGCGAATGGGGCCATGACTTCCGCCCCGACTATCAACGTCTCGGTCGCTTTCGGGAAGCGTTGGGCGGGGTTCAGACTGTTGCGTTGACCGCGACAGCTACGCCGAAAGTGCGTCAAGATATCGTTGACTCACTGAAGCTGCGAGTTGCCAAACACTTCATCACTGGCTTTGCACGCGACAACCTTTATCTTGGCTCAATGCTCTGCATGGGTGATCGCGACAAAGACAAACAGCTATTGGAATTTATTAAGGATCAGCCTGGAGCCGGAATCATCTATGCCGCGACGCGAAAACGTTGCGAAGCCCTCGTAGAACAAATTGGAAAGGAATTGAAGATCAGCGTAGGCGCATATCACGCCGGCTTGATGCCCGATCAACGCAAACTCATCCAAGAGCAATTCATGGGAGGGCATCTTAAAGTCATTATCGCCACGAACGCATTTGGCATGGGTATCGATAAGTCGGATCTCCGCTATGTAGTCCACTACAATACGCCAGGCACGCTCGAAGCATACTATCAAGAAGCAGGTCGGGCTGGACGCGATAGTTTGCCATCGCAATGTGTATTGCTCTACAGCCCACAAGATCGCTACATCCAAGAGTTCTTTATCGAGAACGCCAATCCTCCACGGGAACTCTTGGAATCGGTTTATGATCTTCTCGTCAAAAGAACCGAAGACCCAATCGAATTGACGGCTGAGGAAATTCGAGAACTCACGAATGCCCCCGCTACCACGGAGGCTATCAACTCGTGCCTTCAAATCCTTGGACGCACCACTGTAATGGAGCGACTAGAGATGTCAGGTGGGTTGGCCATGTTTCGAATCGATACCAAGTTACCGACATTGCTCGACTTGCTACCCAAATCTGCCAATGTTCAACGCAACGTTTTGCGAACCGTCGAAAAGGCGATCGGAGACAGACGCGAAGAAGCGGTTTATATTCATCCAAGGTGGTTGATGCAGCAACTGCAAATGGATCGTGACGCATTGAATCGTACACTGCGAGAACTCTGCAAGCTGGATAGCTTTGAGTATGTGCCTCCGTTTCGCGGACGCGCGATTCACTTTCGACGGCGAGATGTCCCTTTTAGCGAACTCAAAATTGACCACGAAACGCTAGCCGCTCGAAAAAAGGCCGACTACGAAAAGCTCGATCGCATGGTCGCATACGCTCAGAGTCGGTCTTGCCGGCAACGAACGATTTTGGAGTATTTTGGTGACGCATCGGCCTCGAACTGCGGAATCTGCGATCGGTGTCAAGGCAAGATCGGTTGGCCGAACATGCCAAAAGTCGTTGAGGACGCCGCGACTAACCCAACCAAGCAAAAAAACCCCAAATCAAAACCATCTAAAACATCTCTGGCCGTCGAAGATAGGAATGACGTGAAGCCCGCGCCGGAGCACGCTCCAGCCCTAACCGATCCGCAGCAGCCCGTGCTCTTGCCAAGCGAGACCAAGCCTGCATACGATTTGATCACTACTATTTTGAAAGCGGTGGATCGAACGCATGGTTACCTGAGCAAAACACTTTTGTCACAACACCTTTCTGGCGTAGAGAGCAAAGCCGTACAAGGCCTTCGATTGCAACGACTTCCCGAATTCGGAATTCTTAAGACATGGAAAAAGTCCCATGCTTCCGGTTTTCTTGACCAGACACTCGATGTAGGATTGCTTTGTCTTTCGGAGTTGCGGATTGGTAAGTTAACCGTCTCCATTTCCGAAACTGGGCGCGAGTGCATCGCAGGGACACAACCAATACCCGCACCGTTGATGCGCTATGTGCACCAGTGCATTCTTGCTTCAGACAAGGCAGCCAATCAAGCCGCAGTATTGCCATTGACGTCGATTGAACAACGGTTGCCTAAAACAAAACCGGCCGCGAAACGTGAGGACGAACCGATCCCCATGATTCAAACTCCAATCCATGTACCAACCTCATTTCCGAACGATGAACCCGTCCGATCCCTTGTTCATCTTCCGATTGCAGCTGCATCCGATGCGAGTTCCGGACGTGATGTGACAGCGCCGATGATGGAGGATTGGCGTTGGACAGTAAGGCTAGTGGAGCATGGATATCGGCTCGGTGAATGCGCACTCATCAGAGGCAAAACACCAGACTCCATTCTGGAAGATTTGTCCAAGGCGCTTCAGGACGGAAAACGGTTTACGATTGAGCAATTGTTTGACAGAAGAACACAGATTGCAGTAAAAGAGCTTCGGGAAAATCATGATAGTCAGGCAGGTCCACCGGCGATCTTTCAATCGTATCCATCGCTGTGGCGGTTTATCCAAAGATGGCTTGAACTCGAGGCGGTATAGACCAGGGACAGTCCGAATAGCACTTCACTCGAGTTTCATCCAAATTAAAAATGGGGGTTGGTTAACATAGTTGCACGACGCAGCGCGTTCTGATTCCTACGACGCGGAGCGTCGCACAACTAATGGGGAATCCCAAAATTAAAGTTGGATGAACCACTGGCTGCGCGTCAAGTTCAAGAATTAGGGTTCTCAACATCACGCGGAGCGTGATGAGTACGTACTCGTCACGCGGAGCGTGATGGTTCCGAGCATCGCAATCCAGTATTTTGAGTTTGACCCGCCAATAGTTACCGCTTCCGAAAAAAATACTAGCACAACCCTTGCAACCGAGCAATTCGGTCCGCTCTGTTGGCTTTTGCGGCGTTTTTCGCCGTGATTACCGGCAGTGGCGTTGAATCAGCTTGAGTCCAAACTACCCTCAATTGTTGAGGCCGATCTGGTCTTTTCAACATCCCTGTTGAATTCCGAATTGCATTTTCGTCATTGCCGATTTGACACCAATTCAGGCTGACCAACCGGAGTGCTGCACGGGAACCTCGTCTAACAGTCGCTGTCGAGATGCAATCAGATATAGGTGTTTGATTTATCTATGTGGATGAATTCTGGTTCCTCCAAATTGTTTCAGGCAATTTTCCGATTGCCTGGATTGCGATCGTGGCGGAACCATGGTTCGAATTCCCGCAATGCGCGCATTAACCAACGTGGTCTACGTGTCGAGTTCTTAGAGGATCGCCAGGTATTCGCCGCCTGGACAGTCAACATCGACGGTGTGTCGCTCGGCAGCGGCATAAACTCTTCCGTCGAACATAACGTGAGCTTGAATGGCGTAAACGAATTCGCACCCGTGTTGAATTCGATTGTTGACTTGACAATCAGCTCTGGGACAGCCGACGGAGTTGTAACTCTCATCGCCAATGATCCGGATGTCGGTGACACACTCACATTTGGGGCAACAGCTCAAAGTATCGAATACTATCTGGATCAATCGTTTGGATTTGGTTTCAGCGGTGGAAACGAGTATCTCAACTACTTTGGTTTCAACGAGAAGTGGTTGACCACCGCAAGCGGAAATTGGGTTTACATTGTTCCAAATGGAAATCTCTACCGTTGGTCCGGAGGTGCATTAGCAAATGATCCGTTGATCGAACAGCTAAGCCCGGCAGACTACAACAACACCGCATTGCTCTTTTATCCAGCAATCAACAATGCACCGACGACTCTGATCGTTGTCAACAACGTTTTGACGATCAATCCATCCGACACCTACATTGGCAGGCTTGTCGTTGCGGCTACAGTCAATGACGGTTTGTACAGTGTCAGCCAGTCGTTCTTTGTAAATGTGTTGTCGGGTAAAGTTGACAACACCGCTCCAACGGTTATCAACCGTGACCCCGTTCCAGTCTCGACCGTGAGTGTGTCCGGGACAAACCAGCCTCCGGTTTTAGCATTCATCGGCAATCAGACGATCAGCAGCGGTGCAATCAACGGAATCGTTACACTTTCAGCCCAAGACCCCAATGTCGGTGACATGTTAACGTTCGATGCAACCGCTCAGAGCATCGAATACTACTTGGATCAGACCTTGGAACTGGGCTTTAGCGGCGGCAACGAATACCTGAATTATCTAGGCCTCAATGAGAAGTGGCTATCAAGTGCGGGCGGCACATGGCACTACATTATTCCCAATGGAAAACTATTTCGGTGGCAAGGTGGAAACCCGACCAAAGACGTACTTGTGGAGCAGCTAAGTCCATCGGACTATTGCAATACCGCCCTATTAACCAATCCCTTGGCGAACAACGCACCTGCGGTCTTGTCCGTTGTGGGCAATGTACTGTCCATCAATCCTAACGATATGTTTGTGGGTAGGTTAGTAGTTACCGCCACGGTCAGCGATGGACGTGGCGGATCGGATAGCAAGACGTTTTTTGTTTCGGTGTTAGCGACTGGATTCGACGCGATTGCACCGACGGTAACCAATCGCATTCCCTCGCCGAATTCCACCATCAACGTATCGACCACGAACATCGATGTCACGTTCTCGGAGACGGTTTCGGGATTGGATGCGACTGACTTGGTACTCACTGGCAGCGGAGCGACCGCAATCATCGCAACACCCTCGCATCTTGGTGGCAATACATGGCGGTTCAGGGTAAGTGGTCTAATCAATGGCACAGTGAGCGTCTTGTTGGCACCGGATACGAACGATATCGAAGACACCTCGGGCAACGATTTAGCTCCGGTTTCATGGAGTTTTAGTGTCAGTATTTCTGCGGTAAATCAACCACCGGTATTGACGCCCATCGGCGATAAAACCATGCCTGCCTCGCTGAACACGCGGGTGCTATCGCTTTCGGCGAGTGATCCCGATGTCGGAGACATTCAAACGTTCAGCGTCTCTGGCCAAAGCCACGCCTACTTCTTATATGAGACCTTGGGGCTGCGTTTAGACCACAGCAATAACTACTTGAATTGGGGCGGCATCAAAGAAAAATGGTTCATCGGCAACGTGGATACTTGGTACTACATAACGCCCAATGGGCAACTGTACAGATGGTTGAGAGGGTCAAGTCTTTCGGGTGATCCGTTGGTGGCAACGTTAGATGCCAGCTATTGGGACAACACGTCCTTGCTCTATAATGCCGAAGCGAACAATGCGCCAGCGGCGCTCAGTCTCGATGGATCGCTGCTCACCATCGATCCGAACGCCGGCTTCGCGGGAGTGTTTTACGTCACCGTGGTGGTCACCGATGGAGTGGGTGGAACCGATAGCGAACTGTTCAAAGTTACAGTAACGTAAGACGAATACGGACCTACTCGGGCAGGCTGGGGTCTAGCGAGCGCAGCTGCGCTCGCTAAAGCGTGGTCGTTAATTTAGACGAGCGGCAGGCTGAAGCCTGGGTAGCCCATCCGTTCGGGGCTTGCCCCCGACGGATGCGTTTTGGCGTACTACACAATTTCCGCCCCAACTCCCGTTCCCCTCGTCTGTGCCCGCCGGAGGCGGGCACAGACGAGGGGAACGGATCGATTCGCGAGTGCCGACCGTTAGTACGCCAAAACAAGGTTGGTGGGGGACAAGCCTCCGACCAACCTGATTGGGGTAATCATTTCAGCGACTTGGTCAAATCGGAAATCGATCGGCCTTGGACTTGATAGACATATTTGAGGACTTCTGCGACAGCGGCATATTCGCTTAGCGGGATGGCTTGGCCGACCTCTACTTGTTTGAATAAGGCTTGGGCTAAAGGCTTTCGTTCAACGATGGGGATGCCGTGTTCTAATGCAATCTTTCGAATCTTAGCCGCAACTAGGCTTGCCCCCTTGGCCACGACGATAGGTGCCTTCATGGTCAACGGGTCGTAGCGAAGAGCAATTGCCAACTCCGTCGGATTCGTTACGACCACGTCGGCTTTAGGTACATCTGCAGTTAGTCGCTGGGCTGCGATATCGCGTTGTATGCGTCGGCGGCGAGACTTGATTTGCGGGTCGCCTTGCATCATTTTCATTTCTTCTCGCAACTCTTCGTCTGTCATTCGAAGATCTTGCTCGTACTTCCATCTTTGAAAGGCATAGTCAATCACAGATAGAATCAGCAACGCTGCAGCTACGTTACGGCACAGGTCGATCATCGTGGTCCATACGAACTGACCAACCGTCTCGATGCTTCCTGCACCCAATGCTAGGATGGAACCCCAACGCGACCATACGCCCATCAAGAGGATGCCAGCAACCAAACCGATTTTGAAAAGACCGAAACCAAGCTTCGATGCATTGACGATCGTAAATAGTCGCTGAAAGCCTTGAATTGGATTGATTCGAGTGAAATCGAAACCGAGTTTATCAGGCAGCCAAAGCGGTCCAACTTGAGCGAAGTGCACGACGAGCGATGTGCAAAGCACTCCACCCAACAACGGGAGCATTGCGATGCCCCCTTTTCCGATCAAACGAACAACCTGCAATACGGCCATGCGCGGATCGGTATTCCATTCGAGCGGTGTGCTCAATTCTTCATGGATCAATTCGATCATCATCCGAAATACTTGCGGTCCGGTGAAGTCAAGAAGCATGACCCCAGCGAGGAGCAAAACCGCCGACGTCAAGTCAGGACTTCGAACAACGTTCCCTTCCTCGCGAGCTTTTTGTCGCCGATAATCGGTCGCATCATGTTTCTTTTCGCCCCCACTGTCAGCCACCCATCACCTCGATCTGCATAGCAAATGAGATCTCAGCAGAGGGGCGGGAAAACATCCCTGTTGTCAATTCAATCCATCCAATAAGTTCGTTTTGAAATACCCAACCGATACTGGCCATCGACATGGTTAGCACCAAGATCATGATCGTGACATTGATATTGAACCCGATGGCCATGATATTGAGTTGCGGCAAGGTACGGCCGATGAGCGCGGTAACAAAATTGGCTAGCAGCAAAGCAATCGCTGGTGGAGCAGCCGCCCGCATGCCGACGGATACACTGTGACGAAGCAAATCGTGCAGATGCATGAGCCAATGCTCTTCCGCAATGATCCCGCCTGCCGGATAAACTTGGAAGCTATCCAGGCACGCGCCCATGACGATTCGGTGGCCTCCCAAGGTTAGGAACAGTGCCATCGCCACCCATGAAAACATTTGACTAACCACGCTCACGGTTTCTTGGGTGGTCGGGTCGGCAGCTTGCGCCACTTCCATGCTCGCAAGCGAACTGATCACTTGACCACCAATCTGCAGACTGGTGATGATCATCAGAACTGCGGTTCCGAAAAGAAGTCCTAGGAGCAGTTCTTTGGCCAGTCCGATCACAATCCCCGCAAGATGCGGTGGCAACGGCGTTGCATTGGCCATGACCAGCGGTGTCACCGACATGGCAATCATCAACGCCAGTAGCACCTTGACCCGGTTTGGAATCGAGGAACCCTGAATAGGTGGCATCATGGCAAGCAGCGGACCCGTGCGTCCCAAAACGCAGAGAAAGGTCCACATAGGACCATACAGCAAGCTGGATACAAAATCGCCGCTGGGCATTGCCGACCTACTTATCTTCCAGATAAATGCGGAGGCAATTCGCGAAGCACATTTCGCGAGTAATCCAACATGCGATCGGTCAACCATGGCAGACAAACGATGATAGCGAGCGTCATCGCAACCAGCTTTGGGACGGTGCTCACGGTCTGATCTTGTATTTGGGTAAGAGCTTGTATCAAGCCTATCGCCAAGCCGACGAGCATACCGACCAACAGCAGCGGAGCTCCAACTATCAACGACATCAGAATCGCATCTCGAACTAAATCAATAGCTTCGTTGGGTGACATTGTTTTCCAATCCGGTAAGGGGTGCGCAATCATCCTGAAATAGTTCCAAAGCTGTTTAACAGCATGAGAACCACGAGTCGCCATCCATCGACTAAAACAAAGAGCAAAAGCTTAAATGGCATCGAGATCATGGCTGGGGGCAACATCATCATGCCCATGGAAACGGTTACGGACGCGATAACGATGTCCAAAATAAGGAATGGCAAGTAGATCTTGAATCCCATTAAGAAAGCTGTTTTTAGCTCGCTCAGCATATAGGCTGGGAGCAGTACTTGAAGCGGAACATCGTCGAATTGCTTTGGTTCCGGACTTCCTGGCGCATAACGGCTATAGAATAACAAAACGTCGTCGTGATTTCCCGCCATGTCTATTTGCCTAGACATAAAGTAGTGAATGGGCTCGACACCCTTTTCCCACGCCTGGACAGCGGTCATCTGGCTGCCTTCTTTGGTGTAGGGCTCGATCGCTTCGTTATAAACTTGTGTCCAGACAGGGCTCATAACAAAGATCGTAATGAACAGAGATATCGACGTAATCACTTGGCTCGGAGGCAATTGCTGTGCCCCCAGCGCTTGCTTTAGTAAGCCAAAAACGACGATCACGCGGACGTAGCAGGTCGTCATGAGCAAGATGGCTGGCGCGAGGCTCAGTACCGTCAATAGGAGCAGGATTTGTAAAGAGCTGGACAACCCTTTCGGGCTCAACCAAGCATCTGGCCCGCCAAGTACTTTGCTTGCAAGTTCTTCGGTGGCGGTACTCTCGCCCGTGGTCAGTTTTAGACTTTCCTCAACGGCAGCCTTAACGCTGGAGTTTTCGCGATTTTTTAACGCGCGACTCAGTAAGCTTTCGCTTCTTTCTTGTGCAAAGGCAATGGAGCTGCCATTAAACATTTCGACAGGCAAAAACATTACCAAAATGACAGCCAAACAGCGGTACATGCCGCGAAACTGAGCTCGATTGGGTCGTGTGTGTGTCGCCATTGTGTATCAGCTGAACTAAAAACGTTTCGA
This sequence comes from Pirellula sp., assembly GCA_043757445.1. Classification (GTDB taxonomy): domain Bacteria; phylum Planctomycetota; class Planctomycetia; order Pirellulales; family Pirellulaceae; genus JBKCUI01. Next base: position 14,585 of record JAYVPJ010000225.1, read on the forward strand.
CATTTTTCTGACTTTGACTCATGTACTGGATTTCCGAATCCAACGCCATAAAGAAATTGACCGAAGAATGTCGATTCGTGTCGAGCTCGTATTGAACCGGGGTAGACAAACAGAATAGAATGTTGAAACGATGGTGATCTGGTGGGAGAGTTTTCAAGTTGTCCCAGCAAAGGGATCGGCATGAACACGTAAGTTCGCGTAGCACGGCCCCCCGGGCCGTTTGCGGCTTTCTTCGGTTTCAATGCTGGTCGCTTTACAGCAATGCGAAACGCCGAAGGCGCAAAGTGGCCCTGAACCGCTCAGGCAAAAAGAACCGCTAGCACAAAAATCGTCTCTGGAGAGCGATTCCGTAGCCTTAAACGGCTGCGATGGAATCCACCGAAGGGGAAAGGCTTCATGCCGAGATCTCTCAGGTAACAGGACAGAGGGGCAAACAAAGTTGAGTATTGGGAACGTGGCCTCGAGGCTGCCCCAAGCCCAGCTGCCGTACGCGTTTGCTTCTCGAAAGTCTTGAATTCTTCATGCATAAAAATTCATCCGCAGTTTTGTCCCCGTTCGTTGCTAGGCATATTGGTCCACGCGACAACGAAATCCAATTCATGTTATCTGAATTGGGATACGCTTCGCTCGATGCATTAACCAAGGCAGTGGTGCCGGAAAACATTGCCGACAATTCTCCAATGGAGCTTTTGGCAGGCATTTCGGAAGAAGAGGCTCTGGCGGAATTGAAGCATATCGCGAACAAGAACAAAGTCCTGCGAAGCTTTATTGGGCAAGGTTACTACGGAACTTTCACACCGAAAGTAATCCAACGCAACGTACTTGAAAACCCAGCTTGGTATACCGCTTATACACCTTACCAACCCGAAATTTCGCAAGGTCGATTAGAGGTACTGTTCTACTTCCAAACGATGGTGTGCGAACTGACCGGCATGGACATTGCAGGTGCGTCGTTGCTGGACGAGGGTACTGCAGCCGCGGAAGCCATGACCCTTTGCCATCGCTCTTGCAAATCGTCCGCCAATCGTTTTTTGGTTTCGTCGCTGTGTCATCCACAAACCATCGAGCTGATTATGACCCGAGCACAACCGCTGGGAATCGAAGTCAAACTCTTCGACCAACGCGAATCCGTGGACGATTGGAGTAACGTATTTGCAGCGATGGTTCAGTATCCCGCAACGGACGGTTCCATCGGCGATTTCAATTTGCTATTGGATGCTGCTCACAAAAACAGCGCGATGGTAGTGATGGCTAGCGACTTGCTGGCACTGACGCTACTGAAGTCGCCGGGAGAGTTGGGTGCGGATGTCGTGGTCGGTAACACACAGCGCTTCGGTGTACCTTTTGGTTTTGGGGGACCACATGCGGCATTCCTTGCAACCAAGGATGCGTTCAAGCGAACACTTCCCGGGCGTCTCGTCGGACGATCGATCGATTCACATGGCAAGCCAGCTTTCCGATTGGCATTGCAGACTCGGGAACAACACATTCGTCGCGAGAAGGCCACCTCGAACATTTGTACTGCCCAAGCACTACTGGCGATCATGGCAACTCTTTATGCTGCCTACCACGGTCCAGACGGGCTTCGAGCTATCGCCAAACGAGTGCACAGCTTAACGATGCGTCTACTGCGATCGATTGAGAAACTGGGACTCAAGATAGAAAGCCATCAGGTTTTCGATACCTTGGCCGTTAACACTGGTTCAAAAACCGATAGCCTAATGAAGTCAGCTGTCGAGGCGGGCTATAACTTGCGGAAAGTCAGTGCAACTCAAATAGGAATCTCGTTAGATGAAACCACGACGGAAGCCGACCTTCTCACGATACTAGGACTTCTTGGTGAATCATCATTAGAAACGTCCGACGCCACTTACCTGCCCTCGGATCGTTTTCGGATGGATAGTTTTTTGACCCAACCTGTGTTTCATCAGTATCGGAGCGAAACCGAAATGATGCGGTATTTGCGGCGCCTTTCCGAAATGGATATCGCTTTGGACCGCGCGATGATTCCGCTTGGATCCTGTACGATGAAACTGAACGCTGCTACGGAAATGACGCCGGTGACTTGGCCGGAATTCAACTGCATCCATCCATTTGCACCAGCCGACCAATCGGAAGGCTATCGCGAAATGATCGATCAATTGGAATCCATGCTCTGTTCGATCACCGGCTACGACGCCATTTCGCTACAACCCAATGCAGGCTCTCAAGGAGAATACGCGGGATTGTTGGCGATCAAGCAATACCATGAGTCACGCGGCGACATGAACCGGAATATATGTTTGATTCCGAGCAGCGCACACGGTACCAATCCGGCAAGTGCTCAAATGGCGAACATGCAAGTGGTTGTTGTCAAATGCGACGACTCTGGAAACGTGGATTTAACGGACCTGGACTCAAAGATCGCTGCCAATCCGGGGCGAGTGGCCGCTGTCATGATCACCTATCCCTCGACCCACGGCGTGTTTGAAGCAGGTGTCACTCCCGTTTGCGAAAAGATTCATGCGGCTGGCGGACAAGTATACATTGACGGTGCCAATTTGAATGCGCTTGTGGGAGTTGCCAAGCCGGGTAAGTTTGGCGGCGATGTTTCTCACTTAAACTTACACAAAACATTTTGCATTCCGCACGGCGGTGGCGGCCCTGGTGTCGGACCTGTTGGCGTCGGCGCTCACCTAGCGCCGTTTCTACCGAAGGACGGCATCCACAATTCACGTCAGGGGCCCATCGTTAGTTCGGCACCGTTTGGTAGCGGTAGCATTCTGCCCATTTCTTGGATGTACATTCGCATGATGGGCGCGGCAGGTTTGCGCCGCGCGACTCAGGTCGCAATTCTCAGTGCAAACTACATTGCCAATCGACTCAAGTCCAACTACCCGATTCTTTATACGGGCAATCGTGGGTTGATCGCACATGAGTGCATCATTGACACTCGCTCGATGAACACCGACGGGCACGTGTCTGTAGATGACATCGCGAAACGACTCATTGACTTCGGATTCCACGCGCCCACGATGTCCTTTCCGGTCGGCGGTACGCTTATGATTGAACCGACCGAGAGCGAGTCTTTATATGAGATCGAACGGTTCTGCCGGGCCATGAATCTGATCTATTCCGAGTACGAGAAGGTGCGTGCTGGAGTCTGGCCTGCAGACAACAATCCACTTCACAATGCTCCGCATACACTGGATTCAATCTTGGATGAATCAGTACCTCGTGCATACACGAGACAAGAAGCAGTTTGCCCAGATCCTAAGGTGGACTATCGAGTCAGGTACTGGCCGCCAGTCGGACGCGTAGACAACGTTTATGGTGATCGCAATTTAGTTTGCGCTTGCCCGCCGGTGGAAAGCTATCAAGAGCAACCCGAGGACGAACCGATTCGTCTAGTTAAACCACTTGCCAAGAGCCTTTGATTAAAAGGCAGGCAGCGAGCGATGAGCGTGGTGTCCACGGCAGAGGTTGACTGGCTATTCACACGCCCTTCGTGCCTCAGAGCGTGCCACCCACTTTGTTACTGGTAGATTTCAGCCTGCCGCACGGCCTAAGGCGAGGGGCAGTTGAAGTCCTACCGTAGCCATCTCGTTGCACGGGCGTCTCGCCCGTCAAAACAGGGGCGGGACGCCCATGCCACTTGGTATTTTTGATTCTGCCGCTCGCCTAAATGCAAGTTACGCAAGAGACGCAAATAAGCTATATTTCTATGCCGCTTTGCTCCTCATCCGGTCTTCCAAATTAAGGGAATTGGCTTGCTATCTCATTCAGCACTGTTGTCACACCGTCGTATCGCATTGCTGACAGATGGATATTCGACGCCATTCTTGGCGAAAACCGCCATCAGTTTATTGCGATATCGCATGTCCGACATTGCTGTCGTCATCGACCGAGGCGAAGCCGGCAAAACCTCGCAAGCACTCTTTGGAACTGGCGGCGATGTGCCTGTGGTTGCGAACCTATTTGATACCGCTGAGTTCGACGCCAAGGCGATTGATGCGCTCTACATTGGCATCGCTCCGCCTGGCGGCAAATTGCCCGAAGAATGGCGGCCGATTATTCAAGAAGCAATTAAACGCAAAATCGATATTGTCTCCGGACTACATGATTTTCTGGCGGAGGATGAGTCCTATAGGATCCAGTCCCAGGAGAGCGGAGGCAATTTGATCGATGTCCGTCGCAACAATTACAGAGAGACAGCCAAACGGCACTTGTTCCGTAAAGAAAATGTTCGCATCCATGCAGTCGGCAACGACTGCAGTATCGGCAAAATGGTAGCTTCGTTGGAGGTCCAGATGGGGCTGGAAGCGTTGGGTCACGATGCAAAATTTTTGGCAACCGGGCAGACTGGCATCATGATCTCAGGCGAGGGTGTGCCGATCGATTGCGTGGTCGCTGACTTCGTAAACGGTGCCGCTGAAGAATTGGTGGTAGCCAACGAGCATCACGACTTCCTTTTGATCGAAGGTCAGGGGAGCATATCCCATCCAGCCTATTCGGCGGTCACCCTCGGATTATTGCATGGCTGTGCTCCTGACGGCTTGATATTCTGTTACGAGGCTGGACGTAAGCAGGTCAAAGGTTTCCACAATATTGATATTCCGCCCATGAAAGATCAAATGCAAGCCTGTGAAATCAACGCAAACTTGCGTCATCCCTGTAAGATAATTGGGATCGCGATCAACACGCGAGTCATGAGCGATGTCGAAGCGACGGCGGAGATTGCAAACGCCGAAGACCGCTTCGGCTTGCCTGCCTGCGATGTCTACCGAACCGGTGCAAATAAATTGGTGCAGGCGAGCATCGCCTTGCGTAAGGAGCTACTGTCGCAATGAAGATGCAATTGTATCGCGTGAATCTTCCGCTTGCTCACCAATTTACGATCGCGAGAGAGTCGATTGCGACCCAAGCGTCGTTGATTGTCGAACTTGAACACGAGGGAGTTCATGGTCTGGGCGAAGTAACGGAGAACAGTTTTTACGGTCATACACTTGATTCGATAACTGCCTCTCTCAATCGAGTCGCGGGAGTTTTGGACGATTACATCGACCGCTCACCTGTTGAAGTTTGGCCGAAGATGTGTGAGGCTATCGAGGGCGACATGTTCGCACTTTCCGCACTCGACATTGCAGCCCACGATTTGAGAGGAAGACGCTTAGGTGTTCCAACGTGGCAGGACTGGGGTTTAGCGTGGACCGGGATTCCGAAGTCGAGTTACACGATCGGAATCGACTCGATCGAAAAAATGATAGCCAAATTGAAGGAGCAGCCAGGCTGGAGTATCTACAAGATCAAATTGGGTACAGCGAGAGACTTGGATGTGGTAAATGAGCTGCGCAAACATACTGACGCGGTGTTTCGAGTCGATGCGAATTGTGGTTGGTCCGCGGACGAAACCATCGAGAACTCTTACGTCTTGGCGAAACTAGGAGTTGAATTCATCGAGCAACCGCTAGCGATCGATTCTTCGGTGGAGGACAAGTTGCGAGTTTACAACGAATCGAAACTCCCAGTTCTCGCCGACGAGGACTGTCAGGTCTCAGAGGACGTATTGCGATGCAATGGCCTGTATCACGGTATCAACGTCAAAATTTGTAAGTGTGGTGGACTAACTCCCGCGCTGGGTATGCTCCGACAAGCGAAACAGCTAAACATGAAGACGATGGTTGGGTGCATGGTCGAGAGTTCAATCGGAATCAGCGGTGCAGCACAATTGATGCCGCTTATGGACTACGCGGATCTCGACGGCGCCGTGCTACTTTCCGATTCTCCGACCGAGGGTGTCGGCGTTGCAAAGGGCGTCGTTCACTTGACGGATCGGCCAGGTACTGGAGCAATATTGCAGTACGATCGCCTGGAACTGTTTCGTTGCTAAGTTCTACTCCAGCAGTTTGATTGAGTCCGTTCCACCGGCGGTCAGCAAACCCGCATTTCGATAAACGTTAATCTTGTCTCGCGAATCCGTAATATCGAGATTCCGCATCGTCAATTGTCCGATGCGATCAGTCGGCGAAAATTCTCCTTGGCCGCTTTCCATCGTTAGTCGTTCGGGCTTGTAGGTCAGGTTGGGGCTTCGAGTATCTAAAATAGAATAGTCATTGCCTCGCCTCAATTCGAGGACGACCTCACCGGTAATTGCCTTGGCAACCCAATGTTGCAACGCCTCTCGCAGCATGAGCGATTGGGAATCAAACCACCGGCCTTCGTAAAGCAGCCTGCCCAAGCGACGGCCCATTTCACGATACTGTTCCATCGTCCCCTCGTTGTGGATACCGGTGATCAGTCGCTCGTAGGCAATAAAAAGCAAGGCCATACCGGGCGCCTCATAGATGCCACGACTCTTCGCTTCGATGATACGGTTTTCTATTTGGTCGGACATTCCAAGTCCATGCCGGCCACCAATGGCGTTGGCCTCCAGTACCAAATCGACTTGAGAAGAAAACGATTTGCCGTTAAGAGCTACCGGGTAGCCTGCGTCAAAGGCTACCGTCACAGTCTCGGCTGGGACCGGGACATCCGATTTCCAGAAAGGTACTCCCATGATGGGCGCAACGATCTTGATTCCGCTGTCCAACATTTCAAGATCTTTGGCTTCATGTGTGGCTCCCCAAATATTGGAATCCGTTGAATAGGCTTTCTCTTTGCTCATGTGGTAACCGAGTCCGGCTTTCTCAAGCAATTCGGACATCTCTTTGCGGCCTCCCAGTTCGCGATTGAATTGCTCGTCCAGCCAAGGCTTGTAAATCTGCAGGCTGGGATTGGCTAAAAGTCCATATCGGTAGAATCGTTCGATGTCGTTTCCTTTGTAGGTACTACCGTCACCCCAAATGTTGACACCATCTTCCTTCATCGCTTGGACCAACATGGTTCCGGTTACGGCGCGACCGATGGGTGTCGTGTTGAAGTATGGGACTCCGGCGGTTGTGATATGAAATGCACCACATTGCATTGCCGCGAGACCTTCGTGTACGAGCTGCTCGCGGCAATCGATCAAACGCGCCTTTTCCGCACCGCAGGCAATCGCTCGTTTGGGAATGTCATCGTAGTTGGATTCATCTGGCTGCCCGAGATTGGCCGTATAGCAAAATGGAATCGCACCTTTTTGCCGCATCCAATAGATTGCTGCGCTAGTATCGAGTCCTCCTGAGAAAGCAATGCCAACGTTTTTGCCAACGGGAAGCGACTGTAGAATCTTTGACATGAAAATTAAAATTTGGTTGCAATGGCTGAGAAATGTACGGCGGATAGTCCGCGAGAGACCACGTGGATCTGTCGAGGAGTAGTGTAACTTAAACTAACACTTCTCGCTAAATGCCACTATGCAACTATTGCGAATGCAATTGTTTCCGTTAGCTTTACGCCCAATGGCGCTCACTTTGAGCCGCAACGCGCTAGCGTGCGGGCTAAAAACCGCTTGCGAATCCGGCCCTCATGCTAGCGCATTGAGGCTCAAAAACTACAAAGTGAATGCCATTTGGCTCTAAGCCAGTTTAGCAACCAGTTGTGCCTCCGCTGGATGAAATCCGGATGAAATCCGAAGGAAGACCGATTTGGTTGCCACAGCGAGACGTGTAACTTAAATTCGTAAGTTTCAAACCTCTTTGCATGGATGAAACAAGGACCACGTTACCGAAACAAATCACTTGAGCAATCCGTCAAACCAGATATGGTAGTGTAGATGTTCTTTGTCTTGCGAAACCGAAGGAATGCGATGATTTATCCGTTTACACAAATCACTCGGGCAACTCTTACCTTACAGCTTCTGGCATACCTCTTTGCCTCTGGCTTGCCAACCTTGATTCCGCAGAATGCCGCGGCGCAGGAAGCAATTAGTCCGGAGAGCACGATTCGATTGCGATATCAAAAGAGCGAGCATGTGATTCCAATGCGAGATGGGAGCAAGCTACACACAACCGTCTTCAGTCCAAAAGATACCACGCGAAAATATCCCATATTGATGAAACGAACTCCGTATTCCTGCGCCCCCTACGGAGCTGATACGTATCCATCTTCGCTCGGTCCAAGCGAACACTTTCCTAAGGCCGGTTATATCTTCGTCCATCAAGATGTCCGTGGCCGGTTCATGTCGGAAGGGACATTTCAGCAAGTCACTCCGCACATCGATAATAAACGGTCTCCTACCGATTTTGACGAAAGCTCAGACACCTTCGACACGATCGAATGGTTGCTCAAAAACATTGCAAACCACAATGGCCGCGTCGGGATGTTCGGAATATCCTATCCTGGCTTTTATGCTTCGGCCGGTATGATTGATGCCCATCCTGCACTGCGAGCCGTTTCGCCACAAGCGCCCGTTGGGGACTGGTACTTCGACGATTTCCTTCACAACGGCGCGTTCTTTTTAGCGCATGCTTATCGATGGCTCAATAACAACGCACAAGAACGAGCCGGGCCAACAACAGAACGACCAGCGCCTGAAGTTCTGCCCTCGATAGACGGCTACCAGTTGTTTCTAGATGCAAATACGATCGAAGAAATCAATCGTCGCCATCTCAAGGGCAAAGTCCCGTTCTGGTCCGAGATGATGGCTCACCCAAATCGCGATGAATTCTGGAAGAAACGAGATATTCTTCCCTACCTAAAAAACGTGGCACCTGCTGTCATGGTGGTGGCTGGTTGGTACGATGCGGAAGACCTCTATGGTTCGTTCAAAACCTACCAAACAATCGAGCGTCAAAATCCAAATGCGAACAACGTGCTGGTTGTGGGGCCATGGATACACGGCGGTTGGGCTTCAGGGGATGGTGACAAACTTGGTTTGGTTCCGTTCGGGTCCAAGACCGCAGCCTTCTACAGGGCGGAGATAGAGTTCCCATTCTTTGAAAGGTACTTGAAGGATTCCGAGCACTCCGCGCCAGCCGAGGCGACAGTTTTTGAAACCGGCTCGAACACCTGGCGAACGTTCGATCATTGGCCCCCCAGCGAGGCTTCAATCAAGACACTCTATGCCGGATCCGGCGGTGCCTTATCCTACGAGATCCCAAGCCTAGCGGCCAACGACGCATACGACGAATTTGTAAGCGATCCAGCCAAGCCTGTACCCTACACCGAATCGATCACTCCTCGCATGACTGTCGAGTACATGGTAGACGATCAACGATTTGCGGCGAGAAGGCCTGATGTTTTGGTCTATCAAACCGAACCGCTTGACGCGGACTTGATTTTAGCAGGTCCACTCGACGTCGATCTTTGGATCACGACGACGGGAACAGATGCGGATTTCATAGTGAAATTGATCGATGTCCAACCCGATGGTACCGTCGCATCTGCCTTGCCGAATTATCAGATGATGGTTCGTAGCGAAGTGATGAGAGGTCGTTTTCGAGAATCGTTTGAGCATCCGACCCCTTTCCAAGCCAATGTCCCAGCCCAAGTCCATTTGGAATTGTTGGATGTGCTCCATCGATTCAAAAAAGGGCACCGAGTCATGATTCAAGTGCAAAGCACATGGTTTCCTTTGGTGGATCGCAATCCGCAAAGATTCGTGGAAAACATCTATCTGGCAAAGCCAGAGGATTTTCAAAAGGCGACGCACCGCATCCTACGGTCCAAAGTGCATTCGACGAACTTGCGTATGAGCGTGCTACCGTAGATGCGAGTTCCGAACCGTTGGATGAAGTAGTATTTCCTGATTGAAACAACGAATCTTATAAGGTCTGTTATCATGAATGTTTTGGTCCTGTGGATAATCTTTTTGGTTTCGCTTTGCACCGTTGGTGCTTCATCGCAGACTGACGATGCAGAATCGCTGTTAGTCGACCTGTTAGAATCAGAAGCAAATTTTCCGTCTCGATATGCGGTGGAATGCGTTTTTGAAGCTCAAATACCTGAGACAGAAGGATTGGGTACTTGCTATTGCAAACAGTGGCTTGCGAGAGATACCAAACTGGGATTGATCAGTGTGGTTGCTGAGCAGGAAATGCTATTGGATTTTGCCTTACTAGAACGCAATCGTGTTGTAATGTGGATAAAAGGTACTGAAGCGTGGACTTACTCTCCCTTCGATTCTTGGGTAAACGACGGGCATACGGTTTTGCCGATATTTGATCCAAAAAATGTTTCATTTTCGTCCGTCGATTTTGTTGGTAGCTCACTTCACGAAGATTCAATCACAAAAGTTCTTTCGAACCGAGAGTGTGTAGAATCGCAAGCAGAGCAGGGATTTCTTTTGTCCAAATGGGCCTTTCGAGAGTGTTCGGGATTAAATCGGATTACAGTACTCAAAAACAGACTTGGGACGAAGGGGCCTCCCGAGCAAGTACTTCTTCTCCCTGCAATCAAGGGAGGGTGGACTAAAGACAAGGAACCTGACAAAGTGAAAAAAGGATATTTTGCATCTAGGTCTACCACCGAATGGCATCAAGCAGGTGAGAATGTATGGGTTCCATTGAAAACAGTTCTTGTCTCAAAATTGAACGGGAAAGAAGCGGAGGGAACATTCACTATGAAGTGGGCATTGGGAGCTGCAATTCCTGATGCTGTTTTTGCTGACCCTCGAAGTGCCGAGCCCGTTGATGTGTTCCGCGGAATACGATTCGATAAGAAGCCAAAATGGCGCCCCTAACATTCCAAACCACCTACCCAATGATTCCCTCAACCACTTCGCCTGCAACGTCTGTTAATCGGAAATTGCGGCCATTGAAGTAGTAGGTGAGTTTAGTGTGGTCCATGCCCAGGAGCGCCAAGATGGTTGCGTGCAAATCGTTGATGCTCACGCGATTCACACTGGCTTTGTGCCCGATTTCATCCGTCTCGCCATAGTGTGTTCCACCTTTTACACCGCCTCCCGCAAACCAAGCCGTAAACGCATTCGGATTGTGATCGCGTCCTGGCTTCCTACCCTTCTGTGCAAGCGGCAACCGGCCAAACTCCCCAGCGCAGATCACGAGTGTACTTTCAAGCAAGCCTCGCTGCTTGAGGTCTGCAAGCAGTCCCGCAATCGGCATGTCGGTCTCTTCGGCGAATTGGCGGTGATTGCCATCGATATCCACGTGCCCGTCCCAAGAAAGCTGATTGTCCATGCCACCTGAAAATATTTGAACGAACCGCGTTCCCCTTTCCACTAATCGACGAGCCATTAACGCCTGCTTGCCGAAATGCGAACACTTGTCATTGTCAAGTCCGTATAGCTTTTTCACTTGCTCCGATTCGCTTTCGATATCGAACGCCTCGGGTGCAGCAGTTTGCATTCGATAGGCGAGCTCAAAGCTGTCGATTCGGGCTGCCAATTCGGCTTCGTCTGGACTTTGCTCTTGATGTTGTTTGTTTAGTCTTGCGATCAGCGTCAACTGCCGACGTTGCTCTGCAGTCGACATGTGCGGTAGACGAGACAGATTCGCGATGGGATCGCCTTGCGCGGATAGAAACGTCCCTTGGTATACGCCGGGCAGAAAACCCGCACCCCAATTGGCCGCGTGCCCTTTTGGGAGCCCTCGCCCTTTGGTGTCACACATCACAACGTAACCTGGCAAGTTTTGGCTTTCGCTCCCCAATCCGTATGTTACCCACGAACCGACTCCAGGAAACCCCATCCGGCTCATGCCAGTGTTCATTTGAAAAAGTGCGGGTGCATGATTGTTTGTCTCTGTAAAACAACTATGGATAAAGGCCATATCGTCGACGTGCTTCGACAAGGACGGAAAGATCTCGCTAACCCAAGTACCACTTTGGCCATGACAGCGAGCACAACCGACCGTTAGCCCAAGCATGGTCGTGCCAATCGTTCTCGCCATAGTGTTGGCTAGCAAGTAGCCGATCAATCAGTCCCTCAAACGCGCGCGGATCAGAATCGCTTAGAAAGGTATCCACCTCTGCAGGAGTCGGCGGCAGTCCAATCAAATCAAAGTAAACGCGCCGCATCAGTTTTGCTTTGTCGGTTGGCCCGTTCGGAGCGATGGAACGCTCTTTAAGTCGAACCATTAGAAAACGATCGATCGGTGAGGAAAGCCACCTTGGATCGCTACCTGCCAATTGAGCATCACTGGGTGACTCGACTTTGGCCAGCGGTAGATAGGCCCAATGATTCCGTTCCGATTCGAGATCGATCGTTCGTTGTTTGATGTGCTTCAATGCTTCGCGCCGCGGGTCTGGTGCACCCATCTCAATCCATTTACTCAAGAGATCTATTTCTTTGTCAGGCAACTTTCCGTCAGGCGGCATCCGCGTCGCGGCGTCCTTCGAGTAGCCAATAACCTGCATCACCAAACTTTCGCGAGGATTGCCGGACACGATAGCGGGCCCACTATCGCCCCCCTTTTGCCAACCTGGGCGGCTATCCAAATACAAATTGGCGTGCAGTTCTGTTGCTTGGGCGCTATGGCATTTATAACATCGGTTTTCGAGAAGCGGTCGAATACTCTCTTCGAAGAAAGCGATGCTTGCAGGGCTTGCATGGCTGTCATCCGATGACATTGGAGCAGCAACCGCGATCGACAATCGCAAATGGCAGATAGCAATTAGCAAAACGAGGGATCGAAAATGAAACGCTGATAACTGAACACACAACGGAATTGAATGAAGATACAGAATTGAATGAAGATGAAACGCAACTGAATGCAATTGGAACAGCATTAGCTTAAAATTTCCGTGACGACTCTAGCCGGCTCGACTCCGGTCAACTTTGCATTCAATCCGTTGAACGGGTACGTGAAGCGTTCGTGGTCGATTCCCAGCTGGTGCAAAATGGTTGCATGCAAGTCGCGAACGTGAACTCCGTCCTTGACTATGTTGTAGCAGTAGTCATCCGTTTCACCGTGTGTAACTCCAGGCTTAATGCCGCCTCCCGCTAAAAACAGGCTGAAGCATCGAGGGTGGTGATCGCGGCCGTAAGTCTCTGTCAGCGCCCCTTGTGTATAAACGGTGCGCCCAAACTCACCACCCCATACGATGAGCGTGTCGTCCAATAGCCCGTGTTGTTTTAGATCCCGAATCAGGGCCGCCGTGGGTTGATCCGTATCCTTGCATTGACCTTTGAGTGCGTTAGGCAGATTTCCGTGATGGTCCCATCCCATGTGAAACAATTGAATGAACCGAACTCCGCGTTCCGCTAACCGCCTCGCCAACAAACAATTCGCAGCATACTTGCCAGGCATGCTTACCTCGGGTCCATAGAGGTCGAGAATGTGCTGCGGCTCGCTCCCTACATTTGCCAACTCCGGAACGCTGGTCTGCATCCGAAAAGCCATCTCGTATTGTGCGATGCGAGTCGCAATTTCAGGATCGCCGGCTTGGGCGAGTTTTTGCTCATTTAGGTCGCGCACTTCATCGAGCATCGAACGGCGTAGTTCGCGATTCACTCCCGGTGGGTTCGAAAGATAGAGCACTGGGTCTCCCGCGTTGCGGAACTTGACACCTTGGTATTGTGTGGGCAAAAAACCACTACCCCAAAGCCGATCGTAGAGTGGTTGGTCGTCCGTGCGTCCGGTGCCCTTACTGGTCAGCACCACATAGGCCGGCAAGTCTTGGTTCTCGCTACCGAGTCCATACGCCAACCAAGATCCGATACTCGGTCGACCAGGCAATTGGTTGCCTGTTTGAAAAAACGTAATAGCAGGATCGTGGTTAATGGCCTCGGTGTTCATGCTGCGAACGATCGCCAACTCGTCGACTAGCTCACCGGTGTGAGGCATCAATTCACTCCAGTCAGCGCCGCATTTTCCTCTCTTCGTAAACTTGAAAATGGACGGAGCAACCGGAAAAGTTGCTTGACCTGAAGACATGCCCGTCAGGCGTTGTCCCTGTCGGATACTGTCAGGCAAATTCTGGCCGCGATACTTCTCGAGAGTAGGCTTATAGTCAAACAACTCCATTTGAGATGGAGCACCCGACTGGAACAAATAGATGACGCGTTTGGCCTTGGCTACCGCATGAGGCAAATCAGCCAAGCCACCAGTCGCTCGCGTGGCCAGGTCGCCTGCTGCATCGCCTTGGGCAAGCCCTGCCAGAGCAGCTAGCCCAAGCCCGCCAGCAGTGTTAGAAAAAAACGATCGGCGATTCAATGCATCTTGAACATGCAGCATTTTATGTGAGGGGTTCATGCTATTCCTTGGTTACCGTTTCGTCCAAATTCAAAATCACACTGGCCGTTATCGAGTAGGCGGCTAACTCCAACGGATCGAGCCCAACCGCTGGTTTTTTTTCTCCTACACTTAACAGTTTGATTGCAGATTCAGGATCAGCCCGATAACTCAGAAGTCTTTGCTCCATGCCCGCTAGCAAGGTTTTCAGTTCACGCTCCGAAGGTTCGCGGGCTGTTGCCAGTTGGAAAGCAAACCGAATACGCTCCGTTGGTGTTTGGCCGCCTTCGATGAGCATACGCTCAGCAAGTCCACGAGAGGCCTCGACATAGGTTATCTCGTTGAGCAGCGATAATGCTTGAAGCGGTGTATTGGTTCGAGAACGGCGAACCAAGCACATCTCTCGTCCGGGCATATCGAAGATTAGCATATTCGGAGGTGCGCTCGTCCGCTTCCAAATCGTGTACATGCTGCGGCGATAGAGACCGCCGTCTTTATCGTGCTTGTAGTTGCGTAGATTGCCGTAGACGTTGATCTCGTCCCAAATCCCTTCCGGTTGATAAGGCCGCACCGGTGGGCCGCCCAGTCTTTCCACCAATAACCCACTAATTGCCAACGCGTTATCGCGAACTGATTCCGCTTGCAAACGAAAACGAGGACCGCGTGCAAGCAATCGATTCTCAGGATCTCGCACAAAGGACTCGGCTGCGACAACAGAAGATTGCCTGTAGGTCGCACTCGTCAATATGGTCTTAAGGATCGCCTTCGTATCCCAACCAAGTCGAATGTATTCCGTAGCCAGCCAATCAAGAAGCTCTGGGTGGCTTGGGAATTGAGATTGCATCCCAAAGTTCTCGCTCGACTTAACGATGCCAATACCAAAAAACAGTTCCCAGTATCGATTCACTTGGACCCGCGCAGTGAGCGGATGCGAAGGATCTACTAGCCATTTGGCTACGCCTAGACGATTGTTAGGTGCACCTGCCGGCAATGGCGGCAAGGCAGCGGGCAGAGCAGCGGACACCTTTTCACTTGGCTTGTCGTATTGACCGCGTACCAACACAAAGCAATCGCGAGGCTGCGGCGACTCCTGCATGACCATAACTGTTAAGATGTTTTTTTCGTAGTCAACCTTGGCTTTCTTAGCCGTTTCAAGTCCACTTGCCGACTTGGAGACAGGGCTTTCAGCGAGGGTCCTATAGTAGTCCAGTATTACTTTCTTTTGCGCCTCGGATCTCTCTTTCGGGCTGATTAAGATCGCAGCAACAAGCGATTCTGACAAAGGGCTAACAATAGCTTCGCTGATGTTGGCGTCGTCTGTACAGGAAAGTCGAAACATTCCCAGGTTGTGGTTACCAAGTGACTCCTGCTTCAATCGAACGGTCAATATACTACCAATCTCAAGCATGACAGGTTCCTTGAATACGAACACAGCATGACGCACAATTTGTTTGGACGGATCTAGACCGTCGAGTGCCCAACCGGTTGATGGGTTGCCGTCTATGGCGGATGCGATGTTCCAATTCGCTTGCGAGTAGTCCGCAAAGGCCTTCGTAATGGGAAGTGGAACGGCGACCTCCGAAGTTGTCAAAGCCGAGCGCTCCGCTTCAAATTCGCCCAGAACAATGTTGCCGTTGCCTTTTCGCCCAAAACCATTGGCCGCATTGTTCGAATGCGGGATGGCTTCCAGTTGGATTGCCGTGATCGATCTCGATTGCGCGGCCTTGATGGAAAGCGAGTACACGTCCATTGCCGGAGCCTTGCCGCTAAGTTGGACACTCCCGTCGGCTTGGTTTGTCATTTCCGCACCGCCCTTGCTGGTCCACTCGCCTTCGAGAACTCGCCATACGTTGGTCCCAGCTTGCAATTTCGGTCCGATGCTGGCAGCCCAAGCTTCAGCCGACGGCACCACTTCACCCTGTGCCTCCTTGTTTGTAATTTCTGCCGCAGCGATCGCCGCCTCGAGTTCGATTAGCCTGGATTCATCGGATGCTGTCGGAGTTCGAAGCAGAGGTGGAGTATTGCCAGCTGACGCGACACCGGTTTCCGGCACGTTGTTGAAATAGGAAAAGAACTGGTACATCTCCTTTTGCGAGATCGGGTCGTACTTATGATCATGGCAACGAGCGCAGCCCATGGTCAGCGCCATCCAGACTGCGGACGTAGCTTCGACTCGGTCAATTACCCCTTCGATTCGCCATTCCTCGGCAATCAATCCACCTTCGCTGTTTTGTCGATTGTTTCGATTGAAGCCAGTAGCGATTTTCTGTTCAAGAGTTGCGTTAGGAAGCAAGTCGCCTGCTAATTGTTCGATAGTGAATTGGTCGAACGGCATGTTCTTTTGGAATGCGTTTAGCACCCAATCGCGCCAGCGATGCATGAAGCGCTGGTCGTCCGATTGAAAGCCGTTGCTGTCTGCATAGCGTGCACCATCAAGCCACCACATCGTCATGCGCTCCGCATACCGTGGAGACTCGAGGAGCCGGTCGATAACGGTTGCATAGGCCTGGTTTGTAGGGCTTGGATCGCTGGTAAAGGCTGTGACCTCGCCAATGGTCGGAGGCAGGCCAGTCAGGTCGAGCGAAGCGCGACGAATCAGTGTCGCTCGAGACGCTTCTTGCGATGGGGAAAGACCTTCAGCCTTAAGCTTGGCTAAGACAAACGCATCCATCTCATTAACGCCCCATTGCGAATTCGCAATGGGTAAACTGGGCCTCGTGGGCGCATTAAAAGCCCAGTGCGTTTGGTATACTGCCCCCTGCTCGATCCAGCGTTCAAGTGTATTGACCTCGGACGCAGACAAATTTTTGTGAGATCGAACTGGTGGCATTCGGAGTTCCTCTTCGGAAGCCAATCGAATGCGTCGCATCAACTCGCTAGCCTTTGGTTGTCCAGCAACAATTGCCTGATTACCGCTGTCAAGCTTTGCGGTAGCACTTTCGAATTGGTCGAGTCGCAGCCCCCCTTCGACATGTTTGGCATCAGCACCGTGACATGCGAGACACTTGTCCGAAAGGATCGGCCGCACATCGCGATTGAAGTCGACTTTGTCGTAGGCGGCAACGACATAGTGCGAGAAAGGCATCGAGGTCAACGCGAAGAACACGAACGTTATAGAACGTTGGATATACATGTTCGAAACCTTGGGTGGGGGAGGTTGGTAGGTAGGTGGTCGACACATCATACCACTCGCCGGCTGGTACTAATACAGTAACTACTGGATCAATGTAGCCCAAGACACGGCGGTAAAATTTTGACACACAAACGGAGATTCGTCGATGGATTGACTAAGCTGCATCCCCTTGGCCACGCTGCCTGAGAGTTTCGTATAAACGGGCCGGGCCGAGAAGGATTTCTCGCAATCCTTCTTGAATGGCCGTCGATGCGAGGGCTTGAGCACTCATCGTGTTGTGGGCGTCCAGTGCGTCGATGATCGCGTTCATGATCTCTAATTTTAGATCCGGCGAGTTGGCAAACTGCTCCTTCGCGTTGTTCGATGCCTGCTTTATTAGCTTTTCGGACTCCAACAGCTTTCCTAGAATCACGTTGTTCACGTAAACAAGTTTGTCGTTGTCGGTCAGTTCCCCATTGAACAAGTCGTTTACCTTGGCAATGATCTCGCTGAGGTAGGCTTTCTCCTTTTCATGAACCATGCCGCTGCCCACCTCGGTCATCGGGTTCAGTTTGGGATACTCAGTATCCCCCAACTTCATCGTCTGCTTGCCGCGGTCCTTGAGATTGTGATGCGTCAGAGTGACCAACGACAAATCGACTCCGTCCCGTTCGAGACCGAATTTGAGCAACCGCAACAAGTACTTGAAGAAAATTGCCCGCTTCTCGAATTCCGTGTTTCCATAGTCGAAGATCTGCGACAGGAACGTGTAAACCCGTTGGTAGGTCGCCATATCGGTTCGGAACAGAATCAACGCATCCATCTTGTCCTTCGCCGTTGCCGCCCCCTTGTCGTTCTTGGCTTCGACCGCGTCTTTAAATGCTGTTTTGGCTTCATTGAATTGGGTTAACAGTCGCTTCGCCACGGGCTCCACTGTGGATTTCAGTTGGCTTTGCTTGGCGTTTGGGTTGAGCTCCACTGTCACAACCCGTTCTACCTCAAACGTGTCGTAGTAACCGGTCGCATCAAGCTTGGAACGAAGGGTGAGAACGATTTCAGGATCGGTAGCATCGGACAATTGCGCCGTCGTGTAGTAGGTTTTGAATGCGTTCAAGACCTCTTCAGGGTCGTTCACGAAATCAAGTACAAACGTTTCGTCTTTGCCTGGATGGCATCGATTGAGCCTCGATAGTGTCTGGACAGCTTGGATTCCCGCCAAACGCTTGTCGACGTACATGCCGCACAATAACGGTTGATCGAACCCCGTTTGAAATTTGTTTGCCACCAGTAGGATTTGATACTCGTCTCCCTTGAACGCCTCGCGAATGTCTCGCCCCTTGAGGTTCGGATTGAGAGATTGGCTGGTCTCTTTGAATGGCTCCGGTCCCGATTCTTTGTCATCCACTTCGCCGGAAAACGCGACTAGGGTCCGAAGTGCGTAGCCCTTGCTCTTGATGTATTTGTCGATCGCCAATTGCCAACGGACTGCCTCCAGGCGACTGCCCACTACCACCATTGCCTTGGCCTTGCCCCCGAGTAACGGAGCTACCATTTCACGAAAGTGCACGACGACAAGTTGAACTTTTTGTGAGATGTTATAGGGATGCAATCGGACCCAACCCATCAGTCCCTTCATCGCCGCACTGCGCTCGACCTGTTTGTCGTCGAACTCTTTGCCATTGTTGGCAAGTTTGAACGCTAACTTGTACGACGTGTAGTTTTGAAGCACATCGAGAATGAAACCTTCCTCGATGGCTTGTCGCATGGAATAAACATGGAACGGTGCGGGCAGATTGTCTGGACCGACGGGTTTCGATGGATCAGGCCGGCGACCAAATAGTTCAAGTGTTTTAGACTTGGGCGTTGCAGTGAACGCAATAAACGTAATGCTCGCGTCGCTTGCACGAGCGGACATTTGCAGTGCTAGAATATCCTCACTGCTGATCTCACCTCCGTCGGCTAGCTCCCTCTGCTCCTCGACGGATAACAACTGCTTCAGCTTTGATGCGGCCTCGCCACTTTGGGAGCTGTGAGCTTCGTCGGCGATAACTGCAAAGCGTTTGCCCCCTGTTGCAGCAAGTTCCTGCACTGCCGTGAGTGCAAACGGAAACGTCTGGATCGTGCAGACCACGATCTTCTTGTCACCGGACAACGCTTCGGCAAGTTCAGCACTCTTGCTGCCTGCATCTCCCTTGATCGTTGCCACGACTCCGATCGTTCGCTCGAATCCGTAGATAGCGTCTTGCAATTGACCATCGATCACGTTGCGATCGGAGACGACTAATACCGAATCGAACAGCTTCTTGTGGTTTGCATCGTGTAGGTCAGCCAAGAAGTGCGCAGTCCACGCGATCGAGTTTGTTTTTCCTGAGCCAGCACTGTGTTGAATGAGGTACTTTTCACCTGGTCCCTCGTTTAGAATCGCCGATTGCAATTTGCGTGTGGCGTCGAGTTGATGGTAACGAGGAAACAAGATTCGTTTCAATTGTTTCTTGTCGTCTCGCTCAGCGCCCAGATAGCGCCCCAAGATCTCCAGCCAGCTATCTCGCTGCAGAATCTCTTCCCAAAGGTATGAGGTTGGATGTCCCGCAGGATTGAGCGGATTGCCGGCCCCACCGTTGTCCCCCTGGTTGAAGGGTAGAAAGACGGTGCCAGCCCCAGCCAATCGAGTCGTCATTTGCACTTCGCGATTGCTGACTGCGAGATGAACTGATGCTCCCGACGGAAACGACAATAGTGGTTCTGGATTCTGCCCTTTGGGATTCGGGTCGCGATCAAAGCGATATTGGTTGACCGCATCATCGATGCTCTGAGTGAAGTCGGTTTTAAGTTCGAGAGTGCCGACCGGTATCCCATTCAAGAACAAGACAAGGTCAATACTGTTCTCGTTTAGCAGAGAGTACCGAACTTGGCGAACGACCCGCAATCGATTGACGGCATAGCGAGCTAGAATGTCGGGGTTGACCGCTAAGGCTGGTTTGAACTGAGCCATCTTGAGCTCTTTACGCAGCCCCATCACATCGAAGCCATTTCTCAAGACATGCAGGGTACCAAGCTGATTGAGCGAGTCTCGCAGTCGGGCGAGCAAGGTGTCGCCGGCAGCCGCCCCGTGGTTCTTGGTTAGAGCATCCCACGCATCTGGTTGGGTCGACTGTACCCACGCCAAAACGTCTGCGGGAAATAGGGCTAGCTTTCGATCGTAGAGCCCCGCATCCACAGAGGAAAACAACCAGCCATTCGAAGCTAAGTGATCGCAGATTTCATCTTCGAAGCAGATTTCTTTGTGGAGATTCATCGAATTCCCGTTTTTGGTTGTTTTTTGAAGCTCAAGATTTGTGACTCATCCACGCCTCTCCAATCCGTTTGTGGATCGTCAATTGATCTATATGAGTCACAAACTGTTTTCGGGAAGGCGTGACTACTGGCGGCCGGACGTTCATTCATCAAATAACCATCAAATAAGAAAAAAAGCCGCAAAGCCCTGTCGCATAATGACTTGCGAACGAAGGCGCCTGAGGGGAATTGTTCTTTTTCGTTTTCCATCAAATAAGCCTATGCACTCATTCACGCCCAAAAAGGTAAGTATTTGGCATGTTTCTTCCCTTGGTTTGGGTCGAATTGTTTGACTCGCCCATCCTCGATGGCCTCTTTGATGATCCGGGACGCGGTTGCACTGTTTTGTTTTTCGATGCCAAATCGATCTCGCAAGCTGGAGTTCGTCATTGGGTCGCGTTCTACATAGCGAAGGCATGCGTGCAAGTAGCATGCGCGAACTCGATCGGCTCGGTCCATATCATTGAGAACTTTGTGAGCAAACAATACAGCCCGAGTCGAACCCTCTGGAGTCTCAAAAATCGGAGCTGGCAATTGATAAAACTCAGTCTGGGAAACGACCTTGTCAACGCCACTACCTCTCTCTTCGCAAACACCGGCTCGACGCATCAATGATGCCAGTGCTTCGTTTCGGGAACGTGGCGGCGTGTCCAGGAAGCGTTCTGTGTTTACCAATGGAAGCCCTGGGTTGGTGATCTCCATTCTGTCATCGAAGATCTCAATCATCGGCCCTGAACCAGTAACAGAAAAATCCTGATGAATCAAAGCATTCGCGACCAGCTCTCGAATTGCTAACTCGGGGTACATTGGGACGTCTTTACGAATTGCTTTGCCGACCACTTCGTTTCGTGGCAACAATGCATTGATAAAGTCGATTAGACCTTCAAAACCTGACGCATAACCTCGAGCACCGACTTGTTCGCGAACAGTGACAAACCTACCTCGTCCATTATAAACGATCACCCTGACGGCTTTTCGGCTCAGAGCCCGAAACGGCTCCAGGGTCTTGGCAAAAAGTATTGCACCGAGGTTGGTGATTCCCCAACTTCCGGCATCATCCACGATAATCAACCGATCATCGCTCAAGGCCTCCAATATCTTCGAGTGACCGGTTGGTAATGGACGCGAAAGAATCTCAAAGTATCTAGGGTAGTCCATTAGCGACAAAACTGTTGCCGTGTCGACTCGCTCCAACGCCATAAGTTCCTCAAACGGAGTTGTCTCGAAGATGCGCCAAAGTTCGCGTTCAAGGTCCGGATAGTCTTTCAACTTCTGCCTGTATGATCCGACTCGAACAAACTCCCTTCCAGAGAACTGAGTTGGCTTGCGCGAAGCTCTTGGAATTTCAAGCAGCACGATGGGCTTGTTGTCGTACTCGAAAGCATGCCAACGAAAATGAAGTCGAGGACTGAGCAATCGCAATAGCCAGTTTTCGAGGTCTTCGTTTCCTTGCTTCGCCTTTACGGGTTGAAACGAGGTGCCGGTAACTGCATGCGTCCCGTCCTTTATTCCCCAAACCAAGTAAGCATTCGCCTTACCATTGAGCGCAGCGGTATTGCTGAGCGCTGAGAGGTATTCACCGATATCTTCGGGGTTGGAGTAGTCTTCTTTGAATTCGACCCACCCAGTCTCAGCGGGCAGCTTTCGAAGTTCGGTGACGAGTCCTTTGAGGTAGTCCAAGTTCTCCACAGTACTCATGTAGACTTCCATTGCTTCAAGTTGCGGACGTCAATCTTGCCGGTGACGGCGGCGGAGATCAGAGCAGTGCGGCGTTCTTGCAGCAGCTCGATGGCACGTTGGGCTTCGGCGGTGAGGATGTCGAATGCAACCGTTGCATACGAAAGATGTTCCGCAATCGCATCTTGTTCGTCTTTTGGTGGGACAGAAAACCAGAATTCGATCGCGTGGCTGATATTGAATTGCGGTTGAGCTGCGTCGTACTCGACGATTTCAAGTTGGAATTGGATCAGGCGGTCATTCATTGCAAAACAGAGCCAGTGCGAATTGAACTTTCCCTTGCGAACATGCATAACGGACGCACAATTGCCACCGTTACATTCTGGTGGAACAACAGCGGTCGTACCGCGTCCAGCACCTACACGAACCGTTAGCACGTCTCCCGCTTCCAGTTTGGTCTTTGCGTTCAGTTCACTCGCGTCAGGTGTGATCTTTCTCGCGTCCTTCGCGTTGATTATGCCTTCGCGAATATCCCCACCGTGGATGAACGGAACCCCGTGATCGGTAGCAAATGTACTTGGGTTTACAACAATGCCGACGGTGACTGCGGGCGAGATATGCTTCAGGCGTTTCATTGTCCAATGTTCAGGCACACAGCCGAGCCATTCGATGCCGGAGGGTTTGGTGGGGGCGTGGGGGTTCAGACCTTTGGTGACGGCGTGAGAGATGACGGCCTGGCGTTTTTCTTTCAGCAGTTCAATCAACCGCCGCTGCTCCGCCACCAGGGAGTCAATCTTAAGAGTCTCCCGGTCCAGAAACGCCGCGATCGCCGTTTGCTCGGTCAGTGGCGGAAATGCTGTAGCAAAATTTCGCACAAACGCATCTGGCACTCGCTTTTGACCGCCGGCACCGTACATGTGGGATTCGCCAAGAGTGCGAAACTCTGTAGATATAAACAGGAAGTGCAGATAACTGCCGAGCAATTCATTTGGCCTGGGACGAGCGACAATCAGTTCAGTCGTTCCAAGCCAATTCCGTTGGTGAGTCCGTACATCAATGCCCGTTGCAATTCTCAAAGCAAGGAGTAATCTTCGCGACAGTCACATCACCGTCACGAAAGTACGTGTATCCATTCTCAACCTCGCCAATCGACTTTTCGTTTTCCAATTTCAACGTGCCGTCGTCTCCGATGGATTCCATCGATAAGAAAGAAACGACTGTTTTACGGTCGAGTTGGCTGATCTCGGACTTGGAAGGATTTAATTCCGCGACGTAGCGTAACCGGGCGACGTTCCAATGCTCCGGTACGTCGCCGAGCCACTCGACGCCGCTGTCTTTGTATTTCGGGTATCTCGGAAAACTCATGGGCGGGCCTCCAAAGATAGGGGTAGGAAAACCGCATTGGTTTGCGGCTCCCCTCCCTCCGAACCGTACAGGCGGTTTTCCCGCATACGGCTCTCCGGTCAGTAGGTTCCG